>NZ_LXVY01000028.1:0-22893 GCF_001650735.1 Sphingomonas sp. TDK1
CGTTCTACAGTGCCCGGAGCGGAGAGCCGGATGCAGTGAAAGTTGCACGTCCGGTTCGGAGGGGGGCAGTGGGGTGTTCTCTCGTAGACGCCACCCTGCCTACCCTACGGTACGACACCGGCACCTTCGTCCGCGTGATCGCCCTCCATTACCACGACGAGGCCGCGGTCGCGGCGATGCGCCGCGCCAACCGGCTGCTCGAGCGCCTGCAGCGGCATCGCCCGCCGGTGGATTCGGCTGCCTACACCGGCGGACGCTTCCGCGCCTTCAGCTTCTCCGGCCTCCCGCCCACGCGGTTTCCCGCACGTCGCCCGGAATATTCCTGACCCAGCAGAAAGGGACCAGCCCATGTATCGCGTCCATTATTTCGACACCAGCGAAGCCGCGCATGACGCCTGTCTCGATGACGGTCCCTGCATCGAGGAAGGCGACGTTCTCGCCATCCTGTCGGAGGGCGTCATCGGTCTCGCCTCGACCGATCCGATCGCCGTCACCCTCGACCCCGGCGCACTGCGCATCGTCCGCCCGATGGCGATGGACGTGCTGCTAGCAGAACTCGTCCACGGCGCCTCCCAGATCCGCCGCGCGGTCGCGACCGCCCTCCTGCACCATTTGCCCGTGCAGCCCCATTTCCTCGCCTTCGTCGCGCCGGCGCTGCCCTATCCCTATCCGCAGACCGTCGTCGCGCTCTCGTTCGACGATATCATGCTGACGATCGATGCGATCCACCACCGTATCACGGCGCTCGAACGCCGGTTGGGGACACTCGAATCCGACAGCGCGCACGCCTTCTTCCTGCAACGCTCGATCGATCATCTGTCGGCCGCCCGGAAGCGCCTCATGCGACATCCGCGACCGCCTCGCTGAACGGCACGGCATCGCCTCGCGACGATGCCGGCACCGGCTGCGCCGGAAGGAGAGAGGGACCGGATCGGCATCCTGGACATGGGGTCCGGGCATTTTGCCGAAAGGTCACGATCATGTGCATCGATCCCAACGCCGAGCCCGTCGCCTTCGCGCTCGACACCAAACTCTGCCACCTCCTGCCCACGCTGACCGAGCCGCACCGCGAAGCCATCGCCCAGGATCTCGCGCGCACCGCCATCTTCATGGCGACCGCAATGGCGGCCGACATGGCGCAGGACGCGGTGAACGGCCTCGTGCCGATCCCGAAGATGCCGACGCTCGGCAAGCCGCCCGCACCCGCGCTGGTCCCACAGGCGCAAACGCCGCGCGATACCGTGCTGCTGACCCCCGCGGTCGCGCCCGTCGTCACGATCAAGGCCAAAACGACCGACGTCACCGTCGCCGGCTTCGACCAGCGTCAAGGCTACACGTTCGGGATCGACAACAAGTCCGACCGGCTGATCGACATCCGCCACGCCGGCAAATGCTGGTGCATCGATCCGAGCGACGAGGCGACCGACGTCGTCAGCCGCGCGATCGGCGCGCTCGCCGCGGCGCACGCCGATATCGGCACCGCGCTCACCGACCAGCTCGCCCACTGAGCACCGACATCGTCCGCCTGCCGCACGATCCACCGTCCGCGTGAAGACGCGGTCGGTGAGGGGCGCTCATCGCGCCCTGCCCGGCCGAAGGGCCGGGGAGGGGAGGAGGATTGAAGATCGGTGTCGAGGACATGGGGTCCAGCACGACATCACAGGAGACACGTCATGAACATCGGTCAGATCAAGCAGAACGACGCGGGCATTTTCATGGGCCGCATTTCCACCCTCGCCGTCGCGATGACGATCGCGCTCAAGCCGGTCCAGTCGTCCAACCCGCGCGCGCCGCGCTACGAGATCCACGCGCTCACCCCGGGCCGGACGTGGGTGCAGGTCGGGGCGTTCTTCGAACTCACCTCGAACAACACCGGCGAGGCGTTCCTGAACGGCCGCATCGACGATCCGTCGCTCGCCGCGCCGCTGCAGGTCTCGGCCTTCCGCCAGGACGACGGCTCGTACAACGTCGTGTGGCAGCGCGCCCAGAAGCGCCGCGATGTCGGTGCCGCGCTCGGCGTCAAGGCGGATGACGATCTGTCGCCGCCGTTCGGCGCCGATGGCGGCCCGGTCGGCAACGGCCCCGATCACGATGCGGGCACCACCGACAACGGCCTGGGCGAAACCACCGCCCCGGTCGAGGAGCCGGTCGGCAAGGGCCGCGGTCGCCGCCAGCGCGTCGCCGAGGACGCCTGATCCACCCCCGGTGCCGTGCACTCCCTCACGGCACCGCATGGCGCACGGGCGCGCCCCCTTTCGCTCCCGCACGCCGAAACTCGGGGCAACGCCGGCACACGGCGTCGCCCTTTTTTTGCTTCATGGGCTCCAGTCCCGATTCAACACCGTATCGGATCGATAATTTAGCTATTCCTTCGCTTTATCGCCGTATAAGCACAGGATATCGCAGTTCGAACCTGGGCCACGCTCAAGGGAAGGGGGTGATGAATGGATAGCCGGGCGAATGGTGATGACACCGCTCGCGGGACCGGCACGTCCACTTCATCACGAGGTCCCGACATGGCCGACCGCGTCTCCGTCTCCATTACGATCGGGGGGAAACTTCCCGCCGATCGACTGCCCGAACTGTACAAACTCGCCGATTTCTACGGCCTCTCGACCGAATGGGGGGGAGAACCGCTTGAATCCGTTACATCCGGCGAACCCCTGCGCCTCCATGCTCACGAGGTCCAGAACGGCAATATCGAGGATATCGAGGACTTCTGCTGCACCAACGACCTTCCGTTCAGGACGTGGTCGGGAGGCTCGCCCGGGTCGTTCTCGCCCGAGGTTCGGGTCTGGCCAGGTCATGGTCCGCGCGCGATATTCTCGGCCGACGACAACGAAAGCGTCGTGCTGACGCTTCAGGAATACAATGCTCTAGGTGACCTCGCCGCGATCGGTGAGCACTTCCGGTTGGGTGGCTTCAAACCGCCTGCGCTCTCCATCGTCCCGGGAAAGCCTGAGACCGATAGCTAACAGCGCCATCGGCACATCCTCCTGACCTAGCCCGATCCGCGTCCCGCACGCACCACCGTCCGCGTGAAGAACGCGGTCGGTGAGGGGCGCTCATCGCGCCCTGCCCGGCCGAAGGGCCGGGGAGGGGAGGAGGATTGAAGATCGGTGTCGAGGACATGGGGTCCAGCACGACATCAGGAGACACGTCATGAACATCGGTCAGATCAAGCAGAACGACGCGGGCATCTTCATGGGCCGCATTTCCACCCTCGCGGTCGCGATGACGATCGCGCTGAAGCCGGTCCAGTCGTCCAATCCGCGCGCCCCGCGCTACGAGATCCATGCGCTCACCCCGGGCCGGACGTGGGTGCAGGTCGGCGCGTTCTTTGAACTCACCTCCAACAACACCGGCGAGGCGTTCCTCAACGGCCGCATCGACGATCCGTCGCTCGCCGCGCCGCTCCAGGTCTCGGCCTTCCGCCAGGACGACGGCTCGTACAACGTCGTGTGGCAGCGCGCCCAGAAGCGCCGCGACGTCGGTGCCGCGCTCGGGGTCAAGGCGGACGATGGCGAACCCGCGCTGCCTTTCACCGCCGATGGCCGTGACGTGGCGACCTCGGGCGCAGGCGATGACACCGGAGACGGGCTGGGTGCCAGCACCGCGCCGGTCGACGAGAGGGTCTGACCGGCATCGGGCGGCGCTGACGCGTCGCCCGTATCGCCACCTCGACGGGGATCGCTTCATCGCCGAAGCGGTCCCTGTTGCCGTTAGTGCCTGTTGCAGCCGCGCGGTCCGTGGTGTACGGATTGTCTTCCGTTTTACGGAAGATACGGATTCCCATGTAACAGAAAGATGGCCGTTACAACATTGGCAGGACCAGATGAGGGTCCCATCCTGGAGGGACGCAGGGCTTAATCGATCCCCGGCCGCGTAACGAAAGATGAGGGAAACCATGACCCCTACAATCGAAAAGGCCAGATCGACCGACGTGTCGAAGCGGTTCGGCTTCTATTACGACGAGGCGATGACGCATCCGATCGCAATCGAGCGCAACGGCGCTGCCCGCGTGGTCATGCTACCCGCCTCCGAGTTCGAACGCTTGTCCCGCCTCGATCACCTCGCGCTCTCGCCGCAGGAGTTGAGCGATGAAGCCATCCACGCCATCAGGACCGCGACGCCCAGCGCCGGGTCCGTCCAGAACGATCAGTACGTCGATTGAACCGCAAGCCGGTGACCTGATCTGGTATTTCTACCTCTGGCGGCATGAACATAACCGGGGCGACGAGGACGGCTCGAAACTCCGCCCCTGCATGGTGGTTGGCAGCTATCGCTCAGCCGGAAGGCTCCGTGTCCTGATGGTGCCACTGACGACGCGCGATTATTCACCGGCTGCATCCATCCCTCTGCCGCCGCGATTCATTGAGGCCTTCGGCCTCGATGACCGATCACGCATCGTGTGGGACGACGTGAACGATTTCGCATGGGTCGGACCCGACGTTCGCGCCGGTAACGACGGTAGCACCATCATCGCCGAGGTGCCGAGCCGCATCGTACAACGTGTCGCGGCGCTGATCGTCGAGCATCGGATCACCCCCACCCGGCGAACCGAGTAGGCGATCGATCCTCGCCAACCCGAAGGGCGGCGCCCGCAGACACAGCCCGGTTCGCTGGCCGAGTGGAAAGATCATCACGATCGGCGATGATCCCGCAGCCGGGCGGCGCGTAAAGCCGTCGCTGTTCTGCCAGCGGGTATCGGCAGGCGTTTGCCCCCTATGGCGATGAGGACGCCCAGGTCCGATGCGGTTGCCGGCGATCGCCCTGGCGAGGGTCGGCCGTCGGGCGACCTTGCGGCATCCGGTCTCCTTGCCGGTGCGTCGTCGCCCGGGCGCGGCCGTCCTTGTCGAGCTTCGGAGCGGCACCACGTCGGTCAGCGAGCGACGCTGGCGGCACGCCTGCCTTCGCGCCGGGTCGTTCGGGGGTACGGGTCAGGCGACCGACATGAGCGGTTCACGAGGTTTGTCCATGGCAATGCCTGCGGGAACCTTGGGCTGATCGACGGCCCATCCGCCGTTTCGTGTCACCTGCGCCGCGCCCCGGGGCCTCGCAACCCCTTTGGCAGGGCCGTGTTGCCGCGCTTCGCGCGGCTGCCCGCACCACCCCTGCAAAAGGGGTTCCCCTCCGGTCGACCAGGCCCGCCGCCTGCGCGCCGGCCCAGCTCGCCCTCCGGTGCGACGCCCCGAACCGCGACGCCCTTCAGGTGACACCGGCGGACGGACCGCCGACCAACCCAAGGAGGCAATGCCATGAACAACGTGAACCTCGTCGGCCGCCTGACCCGCACCCCCGAACTGCGCGAAGTCAATCGCGCCACCAGCGTCGCGACCATCTTCGTGGCGACCGATCGCCCGAAGCTCAACAAGGACGGCCACACCTACAAAGGCGACGACGGCTTCACCGTCAAGGAGACCGAATACCACAAGGTCACCTGCTTCAACGGCCTCGCCAAGGCGATCGCCGGCAACCGCAAGAAGGGCGACCTCATCGCCATCGAGGGACGCCTGCACTACACCCGCTGGCAGGACAGCGACGGCAACGACCGCTACGGCTGCGAGATCATCGCCGATCGCGCCGAGTTCTACTGACCGGCCAGCGAACCGGGCGGCGCCTGCGGGCGTCGCCCTTCGCGCATGCTTCATCATCGCCCGCGCAGGACGCCTCGCCCACGGTGCTTCGCACCGCGGCCTTGCGCCAGCGCGCGCTCACCTGAAAGGTCCGGCACCATGACCGTCCAGCGCGACATGTTCGACGGCGACCCGTTCGCGCCCGAGCCGATACCTGCGGCACCGGACCCGGTCGCTCGGGTCGACGAGCCGGCACCCGCCGGCGGCGACCACGACGGCAATGCCGTCGCGCTCGCCCCGCTGGCGGTGCCGTGCGGCTTCCGCAACCGTCGCAATGAACCCTGCCGGCGTCTCGCCGAGCGACCCATCCTGATGAACGGCCAGCCCTTCGTCCATCGTGGTCACCAGCTGCTCCAGTGTCCGCGTTCCTGCTGGCTAGACGATGACAGCGCGGTCGAGCCGGACATTGCTGACCGGATCGGTGAAGATATCCGGTTCGCAACCGAACCGGATATCCAGACCGACCCGCACGGCGAGGACCCCGATGCCAACCGCGATCCAGACGACCCGGGAATCCAGGAGATGCCGGATTACGATGCCGGGGATGACGGTGGCGAGTATGAATGGGACTGATCCTGCTGATCCTGCTGTGCTGGCTGTGGGACGGCCGTAGAGGGGCAGGGCGGGGCGTCCCGCCTTGTGGGCGGGACCGGGCTCTATTCGGCCCTGGCGGGCCTCACGGAGCCCCCTGGCGGGGTCTCCGCCCTGCGGGTGACGATCCCTATGCCGGCGCCGGGCGTCCTGCGCGCGGGCGGCGGCAGCTGGCTCGCCCTCCCGGGCTCACTGGCGCTGCCTTTGCGGCGCTGCGCCGTGCCGGCGCATCACCGCCGCCCGTGCTCGGTCCGACCCGGCGTGCCCACCACAACATAATATTTTCTCTCTCTGTGATGAGGAAGTCTGGCATGCGGGGTTGGCGGGCCGTCAAGGACGCGCGGTCCCCCCAATTTTCACGCACCCTTCCGTCTCCGCTTCGCTCCGCCTCCAGGGCACGAGAAAATCGGCTCCCCCGCGCGCGAGCGTTAACCGGGGTCCGCGACCCTGCGGGCCGCGGCTTCCCGGTTAACGTCCCTGACCGCCCTGACCGCCGCATGCCGGATGAGATTCCTCACCGAGAGAAGGTGAGATTTTCAACTCATGGAGGCTATCATGACCAAGTACAGCAACTTCAACGACATGGGCCGCGCGATCAACGAGCGCCGCGCCGACGAGCACACCACCGAGACCTATCAGGGGGCGTTCATCGAGGCGAGCGAGATGGCGAAGCTTTCCATCGTCAGCGAAGCCGAGAAGCTGGACATGCCCGACCCGGAGCAGGCCGCACACGCCGTCGAGCAGATGCTGGCGACGATGTTCGACGTGTTCCGCGACACTCGCATGGAGGAGTTCGCCGCCGACCTCGCATGGGGCTTCGTCAACAGCTTCCACATGGTGGCCAAGCGCATCGAGGGCCGTGAGGATGACGCCGCCAAGAAACTTGGCGACCTGGTGCGCAGCTACGACCCCTCGGAGATCTACGCGGTGGAGCTCGAAGAGACCCAGCTGCTCTGCCAGACCCTCGAGAATTGCGCCGAGGCGATGCGCTGCATGCGGGACCACGCCGGGAACGTGTATCGCGTCGAGACCGGACGGCCCTTCTCGACCGTCCGCGGCAGCAGGGTGTCGTCCAAGCTGACCGCCTCGATGATCGACGGTGCCGACTATCTGGCGGCACGCGCGGCAAAGCGTCGGGACGAGCACAACCCGAGCGGCCCGATTGTCGCCTTCTCGGGCGGCATGGAATGGCACGACCACGAGCAGCTCTTCGAACGCCTCGACCAGATCAAGCGTCGCATCCCGTCGATGGTCCTGATGACCACCGCCATGAACAAGGGTGCCGACGCCATCGCAGCGTCGTGGGCGGCCTCGCGCGAGGTCAAGCTGGTGCGCATGTTCCTCGACAAGCGCCACGGCAACCGGGGCGGGTTCCTCCGCAACGACCGCATCGCCTCGCTGCGTCCCGTCGAAGCGATCGTCTGCGAAGGATCGGGCGTCCAGATCGACTTCGCTCGCAAGTTGCGTACCGCCGGCGTACCGCTCCACGTCTTCCGCAAGGACGGACAGGCACCGGTGCAGCCGAGCCAGCGCAGCCGCCGCGCCTGACGCACCCACGGAAGGGCTCCGGGCAACCGGAGTCCTTCCCCTTTTTTACGTCGCCCTGGGCGGCGCTCCGGGGCATCGAGCCCCATCGCGCCGCGTGGGACTGACCTATCGGTCGATCACGCCACGTTGCCCGCTCGGCACGGCTCGCTCGCGGCAGGGCAATGCCGTCGCATTGCCACTGCCAGCTACGCCTCGCCGGTGCCGGGGTCGATACCGACACCCGTCGCATCGCCTCGCTCGCTTTGCGGTCATCGCTGAATGCGATGACCAGCGCGCTACGCCTCGGCCGATACGACTGGCGATCGTCGTTGAACACCAATCGGCACGCCTCGCTTGCTTCACGGCGATCCCTTCGGATCGCCGGTTCGCTACGCATCGCCGTGCCGATCGCGTTGGCTTATCGACCGCGCCGTCTCGCTCGCATCGCGGCCACGCCTGCGCGTGTCACGCTCGCTACGCATCGACCGGCGCGGTTCAACCGGCGTCACGCTTGCGGCATCAGCACGGCTCGCTGGCGGGCGCGGCGATGCCGTCGCATCGCCTGCACTGCCGCTGCGCATCGCGCCGTGCCGATCGCACCCATTGATCGGCCACGCCGTCTCGCTCGCATCGCGGCCACGCCTGCGCATGTCGCGCTCGCTACGCATCGACCGGCGCGTCTCACCCGGCATGTCGCTTGCCGCATCGGCACGGCTCGCTGGCGGGCGCGGCGATGCCGTCGCATCGCCTGCGCTGCCGCTGCGCATCGCACCGTGCCGATGCCATCGCGCAGGAGCTGACCGGCACGGCTCGCTCGCTTCACGGCGATCCCTTCGGATCGCCGGTTCGCTACGCCTCGCTCGTGCCGATCGCACCCGCTTATCGACCGCGCCCGTCTCGCTCGCATCGCGGCCACGCCTGCGCGTGTCGCGCTCGCTACGCATCGACCGGCGCAGTCCGACCGAAGCCCGGCTCGCTCGCGGTGCCGCAATGCCTGCGCATTGCGAGCACCAGCTACGCATCGCTCGGGCACCCGGTCCTGCGGACCGACCCATGACCCCGTGATCGGCCATGCCGATCCTGACGGATCGGAAGGGGAGGGGAACCGGAGATGATGGTTCCAATGGGAGACAGACCATGTCGATCACCTTCTTCCTCAGCGTCGATCGCAAAGCCGACGCCGCGCCCGCCGTCATCACCGCCCGCCAGCTTGCCGCGTTCCGCGCCTTCGCCCGCGAACGTGGCCAGCTGCTCGAAGACGAGGATGATGACCCGCTCGTGTCGTGCTCGTTCGAAGCTCGCGTCTGCCCCTGGTCGCTCGCGTCGATCTGCGCGATCTTCGATCACGATGTGGGTGTCATCGCCGTGGTCGAGGAAGCCCAGTTCCGTGGCCTCAACGTGCGCTTCTGGCACGATGACGCGACCCGCACGATCACGATGCGCGTCGCCAGCACCCCGGACGGCGCAGCGGAGATCAATCTCGCGAACGGCAACGCCTTCCACGTCCTCGACGCGCTACGACTTTCGGACGATAATTGCGGCAGCATGCCCATCGGGCAACTACGCGAAACACTCGGCCAGCCCTATGTTCGCCGCGACCTTGGTCGCCTCGATGGTCGTTACCTCGAACGCTTCGACACCCTCGCTGCTCAGGCCGACACCAGTGAAGGGATACGCATGGTCTGGGGATAGCCTCCCTCCAGTCGCCATCGCGTCGGGGAGCATCGGGCTTCGCCTCGATGCTCCCCATTCTTATGCCTGAATGGACCGAAGCTTCGCCAACTCGGCCCAAGCATTGAAAAGGGGAGCGCCTAACGGCAGCTCCCCTTCTATTTGCATGATGGGCTTGAGCCCGCTTTCGCGCTGACCCGCTTACGCGGTCAGGCGCTTCACGGTCTCGGCGATCCCGAGTTTCTTGATCGCTCCAATGATCGCGCTGAACTGGGCAGGATCGGCCTTCATCAACCCCGACCGTTCCACCTCCTTCAGCAGCTCCGAACGCTCACGATCGGCCAGTTGCTTGCGGCGTTCGTTGAGCCGCTGTTCGTCCGCCTCAAGCTGTGCCCGTTCCTGCTCGATACTCCGTGCCATATGACCTGCCTTTTCTGATCGTGGATCGGCCTCCATTTCCCACGATGCCAGCACCGCTCCACCGGCACAATAGCGACACTCATAATCGCTCGCTGGTCCGGCTTTACCGGACCAGCATGAGGCGACGGACACTGACCTTCGGCCAGGTCCGTCGTCGGGCGGGATTGCTCCGCCCAATACCCTTCGGTCCAGTCCGGTGGTCGCCTGCCTGCGGCGCTTACTCTCCCGGAACCCAGTCCAATGATCGGACATCCAGCCATGATGCCACCACCACCGCGACAGTCCCTAAGGATTTGCACACCGTACGCGGCACGCCGCAGGTTAAGTGTCTGTAATTTCCGGTGTTTGCAGGGGCAAACATGTTTGCCCCTGCAAACGCCTTGGTGGTTCTCCCCTAAGCGCTTGAGAACGCGCGAAAATCCCTGTTTGCAGAGTGAATGCGTTTTCACTCTATACCTCGGGACCAGGCTGTAGTATTTTCCACTCTCCGAAAACCCCACCAGCCACTTTCAAGTGGGTGGTGAATGTCTAACTCGACGATAGCCTTCAGACTTTCGTCTGAAGAGATTGCGGCACTTGATCGTGTAGCCGCGAAACGGTCGTGCTCCCGGTCTGAGGCCGCGCGCACTGCGCTTATGTTCGGTATCCGTTTCGCTGAGGCCGAGCATACTTTCAACATCACCCGTGCGGTCCTCGTTCTCGAGTACATGCAGGCGGCGATCGACGTGATTATCACACGCGATCACGGCGACGTCGTACCCCAGCTTCGCGAAGCCGCGAAGGAGCGCCTGGCGACGTTCCATGCGTAGCGGCGACATCCGGTTCAACGGTCAGGCGGCGACCGTAAAGCACCATTCCGCGCGGGGGCGAATCACCCGCAACTCGGGCAATTTCACCCGCGGTTCGCAGCTTCTCGCCAGTCAGTACAAGATGACCTGGGCGGGCCTCCAGGTGCCCATCTGGATATGGCTGGGGACGTTCATCGTCCTGTTCAATATCTTCGTCTGGCTGGGCCTCGCCGAGCATGAGTTCCAGCTCGACCTGATGAAGCTCTATTCCGCCATCTGGACGTGGGTCGGCGGGGACAAATTCCACCTCATCAACCTGACCTTGCCAAACGGCATCGTGACCAAGGTTCCGATCGGCTACGTCCCCTACGAACCCCATGTCGTTCATGCCTGGGCGAAGACGGTCAA
The DNA here is from genome assembly GCF_001650735.1 of Sphingomonas sp. TDK1. Classification (GTDB taxonomy): domain Bacteria; phylum Pseudomonadota; class Alphaproteobacteria; order Sphingomonadales; family Sphingomonadaceae; genus Sphingomonas. The sequence continues at coordinate 11,042 of NZ_LXVY01000028.1, forward strand.
GATCTTCCTGACGACACTCGTCATGTCGGCCTTCATCGCAGCACCGATCATCATGTGGTTCATCATGTGGGCAAACAAGCGCGGCAGCGACATGCTCCAGGAACGCCACAACCGCGGCGCCCTGTTGGTCGAGCGTGACGTGCTCGTCAAAACTGTCAGCGGCCACAACCGGCGCAAGTTCCGCACCGAGTGCGCCGAACACGATCCGCCGTACGTCCCCGAACTCGTCGCCAAGGCTCCGATCCTCGATCGGATCGACCGGGGCATCCACGTTCCATACACGATCGCCGGCATCCCCTATCCGTGGCGGCTCGAACAGAGCCATACCATGCTCATCGGCACCACCGGCACCGGCAAGACGACCCAGCTGCGCAGCCACGTCTCGCAGCTTCGCGCGCGCGGTCACCGCGCGGTCATCTTTGACCTGACCGGCGTGTTCGTGGAGACGTTCTACAACCCAGAAACCGACGTCATTCTCAACCCTATGGACGAGCGTTGCGCGCCGTGGACGCTGTTCGACGAATGCCGCAACTATGCCGACTTCGTTTCGGCCGCATCGGCCCTCATTCCCTCGCATCCCGACGACAAGGAACCGTTCTGGCAGAACGCCGCGCGGATGCTCTTCATCGAGATGTGCCTGAAGCTTCAAGAGATGGGTGAGGCGAACAACGCCGCGATCGCGCACCACCTGATGCAGGCCGATCTGAAGTCGATCAACGCCAAGCTCGATGACACCATCGCCGCCCCGCTGACGACCGAGAAAGCCGCCCGCATGGCGGAATCGATCCGCTCGGTTCTGAACGTCAACGGACAGGCGCTACGCTTCATGCCGGACCCTGTCCCGGGCGGCCCGCCCGCCTTCTCGATCCGCGACTGGATCGCGACCGACAATCGCGACGGCTCGATCATGTTCATCACCGGCTCGTACAACGACCTCGAGATGACCCGCGGTCTGTTCACGCTGTGGATCGATCTGGCCGTCAACAACCTCATGCGCCTGCCCAAGACCCGTGACCTGCGGACCTGGTATCTGTTTGACGAAGTCCATGCGCTTCACGCGCTTCCTGGTATCGAGCATGGCCTCCAGTCGGCCCGCAACTTCGGCGGTGCGTTCGTCCTTGGGATCCACTCGTTCGACAAGCTGGTCGCGACCTATGGCTTGCAGAACGCGACCGCGCTCACCGGACTTGCGCGCACCAAGCTGATCCTCGCCACCGCCGATCGAACCACAGCCGAAAAGTGCTCCGAGTTCATCGGCAGCCGCGAGGTCCGCCAGATGGATGAGGCCTACAGCTACGGCTACAACAACACCCGCGACGCCTCGACCCTCACGCCTCGCACGGCGATCGAGCCGCTGGTCATCCCCGACGACATCAACAACCTGCCGTCGCTCCACGGCTTCGTGAAGTTTCCCGATGGATTTCCTGCTGCGCGGATCGAACTCAAATACCGCTCCTATGCCGAGGTCGCGCCGGGGGCGGTGCCCCGCAAGAACTTCAAGCCTACCGAATACGTCTCGCCGGAAGACCGGCGTCGTCAGAACACCCGGAACAATGGCGCGGATGAGGGGGGTGAGGGTGGCCGCGAGCATACCCCCACACGGCCTGTGGGGGGCGTGGAGGCGAAGGAAAGGCAAGAGCCGGACCTGACCGCCTCGCAGCCCGAGAAGCCGCGTAGCGAGGCTGAAAAGGCGGCTGCGGCGATGGAGGTCACCGGGTCGCTGCCGGTGGTGATCGATCAGATAACCGGCAAGGGCGTCGCCAGCAGCCCGACCGGCGTCGATGCCGTCCGCGCGTCGGATGCCGCAACGAGGGTCGGGGGCGAACCTTCCAAGCCTGTGACGGGAGGTTCATCCAGTCTGGATGCCCAACTCGGCGGCATGGGCATGTCCCCGATCGAGAACCGTGCGGGTCCGCAGAGCGGGGTGGATCCGACGCGCGGCGAGGCGTCACGCCATGCCCCGGAAAGCCGGTCCGATCGCGGTGATGCCGATCGCCACGAGGACCAGGCGACCCGCGAATTGCGCGATGGGTTTGCGACGCAGCGCGACCCCGATCACCACCATCGTCATCACGGCCCGGATCATTCGCCGGAGATCGATGACGACATGGACATGGGGATGTAGCCGATGCTGTCGGTCGCTTCCGTCAAGTCCGCCTCCGGCGCGGCGCAGTATTTCGCCAAGGACGATTACTACACCGCCGAGCATTCGTCCGAGGCGACCGCCTGGGGCGGGGTGGGCGCGGCCGACCTTGGCCTCAAGGGCGAGGTGACCAAGGAAGACTTCGAGAAGATCCTCAACGGCGAGATGCCCGATGGCGAAAAGGTCGGGCAGGTCGAGGGTCGCAGGCTCGGTGTCGACCTGACCTTCTCGATGCCGAAGTCCGCCAGCGTAATGGCCTATGTCGCTTGCGACACCCGTGTCCTCACCGCGCATATGAACGCCGTAAAGGCGACGATGGGATGGGTCGAGAAGACCTTCGCCGAAGGCCGCACCTACGATCAGTCCAGGTCAGGGGATGCGGTGCGAACCGGCAACCTCGTCTATGCGCTGTTCCAGCACGACACGAGCCGCGCTCTCGATCCGCAGGGCCACATCCACGTCCTTATCGCCAACATGACCAAGATGGCGAACGGGGCATGGCAGGCGCTCCACAACCAGCAGCTCTGGAAGAACAACACCACGATCGGCGCGGCCTATCACGCCCAGTTTCGCGCCGAGCTGGCAAAGATCGGCTACGAAACAAGCGTCACCGGCAAGCACGGCCAGTTCGAGATCGCCGGCGTGCCTAAGGAGGTGATCGACACCTTCAGCCAGCGGCGCGCCGATATCCTGGCGAAAGCCGGCGAGCTCGGTGTCACCTCCGCCGAGGCGTTGCGCAAGGTGACCAACAATACCCGCGACGCCAAGCTGAACGTCGAGGATCGCGATGCCCTGCGCCAGGAATGGCGTGACCGGGCGGCCGCGCTCGGATTCGACGGCAAGGCACTGGTCGATGCCGCGCGCGAGCGTGCTGGCGCCAGCGGCCTCGATGCCCAGCCACGACCGATGGAGCGCCTCGGTGACGTCCTGGCCAATCTCCGCGAAAGCCTGGGCGAGTTATTCCGACCCGCCGATCCGCTCGTCGCCAGCGGCCTCGACCGGCTGCGCATCGCGCCGGTGGATCTGCGCGCCCAGCACGCCGTCGCCTCCGCGATCCGCATCCATGCCCAACGCGAAGCCGCGTTCGCGGTGCCGGACATCACCAGGACCGCGCTCGACCTCGGGCTGAAGGGTGTCACCGCCGCGCATGTCGACGCGCGCGTCTCCGAGCTCATCCGCAACGAGAAGCTGATTCCGGGCAAGGATGACCGGATCGACAGCGTCGTCACCCATGTCACGACGCCCGAGGCGCTCGCGACGGAGCGCGGCATCCTTGCAGAGATCGAGCGCGGCAAGGGGGAGGGGCGGGTGATCGTCTCCGCCGACACCGTTATCGAGCGGATCAACGCCGCATCGGGCGACAAGGAACTCAATGCAGGGCAGATGGCGGCCGCGACGATGGCGCTCACTTCCGCCGATCGCATCGTCGCGGTCCAGGGCGTCTCGGGCGCCGGCAAGTCGACCATGCTGGCGAGCGTCGCGCGCAATGTCGAGCAGGAAGGCGGCAAGGTGGTCGGTCTCGCGCTCATGAAGGCGACCGCCGATCGTCTCGGCGCCGAAGCCGGCATCGAGAGCCGCACCGTGTCCTCGTTCGTCCACAGCTATGCCCGCCACGCGCTCGCTGGGAAGGGCGCGGGCTATGACGGCGCGCGAGACGCGCTCGCCGGCACCACGCTCATCCTCGACGAAGCCTCGATGGTCGGCTCGGAGCAGATGAAGCACCTGGTCGGCATCGCCAATGCGCTCGGCGTCGATCGCTTCCTGATGATCGGCGATCGCCAGCAGATCACCGCGGTCGACGCCGGCAAGGCGTTCGCGCTCGCGCAGGCCGGCGGGATCACGCTGGCGCGGATGGACGAGAATCTGCGCCAGCGCACCGAGCAGCTGCGCACCGTCGCCGCGCTGACCAACCGCGGCGAGGTGCGCGAGGCGATGGCGATGCTCGGCGACAAGGTCACCGCCAACCCCGAGCATGTGAAGGCCGCGGCCGAACACTGGCTGGGCCTAACCCCCGAACAGCGCGAGACCACCGCGATGTTCTCGTCGGGCCGCGTCGCGCGCGCAGAGCTCAACGTGCGCATCCAGGACGGCCTCGCCGCGGAGGGCACGTTGAAAGGGGACGGCGTCGTCACCCCGGTCCTCGACAAGGTCAACGTCACGCGCGAGGAACTCCGCTACGCGCATACCTATAAGCCCGGCCAGGTGATCGACCTGCGCCATGCCATGCGCGAGCTCGGCCTCAGCCCCGGCACCTATGACGTGCTCGGCGTCGACGCGAAGGGGCGCGTTCAGGTCCAGATCGGCAACCGGGTACGGACCTTCGATCCGCAGAAGATATCGCCGGTCGACAAGACCGACGCGATGCAGCTCGCCCAGCGCGAGCAGATCAAGCTGCATGAGGGCGACAAGATCCGCTGGACCCAGAACGACAAGGACCGCGGCCTCAACAACAACGATATCGCCCGCGTCGTCTCGGCCGACCCGTCGGGGATCAAGGTGGAGGCGAGCGACGGCACCCTCCACGAGCTGAAGGCGGGCGATCCGATGATGGAGCGGATCAGCCTCGCCTACGCGCTCAACATGCACGCGGCGCAGGGCATCACCACCGACACCGCGATCGCGGTGATGAGCCACAGGGAATCGAACCTCTCCAACCAGCGGCTGTTCAACGTCACCGTCACGCGCGTCCGCGACGACATCCAGCTGTTCACCGACGACCGCGAGAAGCTGACCGCCGCGATCGAGCGCAACGAGGGCAACAAGACCTCGGCGCTCGAGACCACCGGCGCGCTGTCGATCGACCCCGATCGCGGCGCTGCCGGCGCAGCCACGAAAGCCGGCGCGGGCGAGACGTTCAACCCTTCGCTGCCGCCCGACCTCGATCGCGGACCGGAGAAAGTCGGAGGCGAGCCGAGCGCAGATACAGCCCGCCCCTCGACCGGCGGCAAGATCGACATCCGTACCGATCCCTCGCTCGACCTCTCCCGGTTCAGCGTCCCGGTCGAGCCCAAAGGGCCTGAACTTCCCTACCCCGAAAAGGACATCGGACTGGAGCTATGAGCATGACCACATCACCACCGACCTGGGACCAGGTGATCGCCACCAAGCACTGGCACGCCTGCGACCTCGACACTCATACGCTCACGCAATGCAGCCAGCTCGCGCGGCGCGACGATGCGCTCGACTGGGGCGGCGAAACGCTTGCGATGGCCGCGATTTTCGGCCTGACCTACGTCTTACTCCTGCCGCTCACCCGCGCGCTGCGTGCCCTCCGGGTCCGGTCCGAGCCAGCACGATGAGCCTCGCCGACCGCGACTATATGCACGGGCCTCCCCGCATCGGTCGGACCTCGCGGCTCGACACGCCGCCCTGCGACGCGATCGAGGGAACGGCCGAGTATGGCCATCAGGCCCGCAGGAAGCCCGTGGAGCCACGGTCAACCGCACCACGCATGATCGTCCCGCTGACGCGCCGGTTGCGTCAGGCGGGACTCCTGGCGGCCGCGGTGGCGGCTTTCACCTTCGCCTGGGCGGTCGGATGCGGAATCGTCAGCGCGTCGCTTCACACCGATGGTGGAATTTTCGTTCCGCCCGCAACCCAAGGTACGCCCGGTGGACGGTAGTTTCCCTTTTCGCTTCCGGCGCCAACCCGAGCCGACGCACGCGACCCTCACGATCGCCGAAACCGCGGATCTGACGGAAGCGGCGCTTGAAGCGGTCCGCGCCGGTGACGGGGGCCGGCTCGCGGTATTCGGCGATGGCGACGCGATCGCCGAACTCGCCGACCAGGTCCGCGACCAGCTGATCGACCCCGCGCGCGGCAACTGGGACTTCTTCGCAGACCATCCGAGCGACTATGCACGCTCGTCCGCGATCGAAGCGTTCCTTCCCGACGATCCTGACGTTTGCTCGGGCTACACCTGCGCTTCGCGCTATGTGCTGCTCCGCGCGATCCAGCATGCCGGCGATGAACCTGGTGCGACCCTTTCGGCCGTCCGCGATCTGATACGGGATCTCCCGCCGGAAGCCGTCGCAGAGGCGGCGGGACACGATTCTGGAAACGGTCACGCCCTGCGTTGGGGAATGACCGTGCTGGCCGGCGTGCGACGAGCGACCCACGCTTTCGCCGACCACGACCGGCTGATGCCCAGGATCTCCATCGCGCGCTGGCTGGCAGGATCGGCGTCGACCATCCTGTTCGTACGACGCGAACCTGGACTGACTTCGAGCGAGGTTGTCGCCGTCGAGGCCTCGCTGCGCGATCACGCGATGCTGTCCAGAATGGACGTGTTTCCCCTGGCTCTCCCCTCGCAGTCGATGGAGGTGGTCGATGGGCATCGATGATCGCGACTATATGCGCGATCGCTACCGCAAGCGGCAGGGGCTCGATCCCGGTGCGACGCAATGGAACGATCGCAAGGCACGGGTCGAGCTGAACCGCTTCGGGTTCAGGAAATCGGTGCCGCTGGGGAGCGCGAGCTGGATATCTGGCGGATCGAAAGGGTCGTGGTTCGAAGCCAGGAACAGGGGCCACGATTATCAGCGCGGTCGATGGCGGCCCCGCCCGCGCTTCACGCCGGCCCCTTACTGGCAGGCGCTGGGCGTCGGTGTTGCCATCGCACTGGTCCTTGCGGCCTGGGCCGGGCAGGGCCAGATCAAGCGCGCAACCTCCAGCCTGTTCGCGTCAATCGTGGGGACGAACACCGGTTTTCCGGAATCGGGAACGGTCGCCGTCTCCTCCAGCGTCGACCTGCGAACCGTCAGAAGCCACCTGACCATTCAGGGTGCGGCAGACAATAGCATCGTCCAGCTGCTCGATCCGGCGACGGCGAAGAACCGGCTGTCGGTCTATGTCCGCGCCTTCGAGCGTGTCACCGTGCCAGCCCCGCTCGGCCAATATCGCGTCCGCTTCATCCACGGCCGCGAATGGGCAGATTCTCGGACCTTCTTCGGCAAGGGCACGCTGCACGACGAGGTTGCCGGCGTGATGCTGTTCACGCGACGGGTCGGGCACACGCTCGATCTTCGTCTGGGGGCCGACAGCAATCTCGTGGTCCGGCGCATCGCCGCCAAACCGGCCTCGATCCAGTGACACTGTCCTTCATCCACGCGCGGGGATTTCGCATCGCACCGCCAGGACCGGCCCCCGCGCGCCGGCACGGCGATCAACCGGGACAGGAGACATGAGCAACTGGGATTTCGAGGAAATGGGCGAGTTCGGCTCGGATGCCGACGCAGACCGCTGGGCGAAGCGCAACAACATCGCCCCGCAGGATGTCCGCATTCGCCGCAAGGGGGACGGGGTTGAGCTGGAGGTCCGGCGCTCGGCGCTGGGCGACAGCAGCGCCCGCCACGATGACCGTCGCGACGGCCGACGCAACGGTTTCTTCTGAAAACGGCCAGGGAAGGAGTACACACGATGAAACTGAAGATGATCGCCGCGCTGGGGCTTGCCGCCCTCTCCGTGGCCTTGCCGTCGGCCGCCAGCGCGCAGTCGTCGGCGCCGGTCCTGCTCGCGATGGCGAGCTTCGCCGGAAGTCATGCCGGCACCGATGCCGCGCGCGAGGTCGAGGCGAAGAAGGCGCGCTATCGCGCGCACGCGCTTCACAACGGCAAATGCAAGGACTGCGCGGACTGTCCCGACTGCAAGGACTGTGACGAAGCCGCGAAGAAAGTTGCGGCGGACGAGGAGCGTGCCGGGATCTGCGATCCCGCAGCGCATGCGAAGAAGGCGGGCGCCGGTGCTTGATCGCACCCGCATGCTCGTCGTGACGGCCGCGCTCGCGGCCGTCACACCTTCAATGGCCCACGCCCAGAAGCTGGGGCAGGGCGGCACCGGCGTCGACGAGACGACCGCCGTGCCGCAATGCCAGGTGCCGCTCGGCGTTGCCGCGCTGGTTGAGGAGAAGGCCGCCAACCCGGCCGATGGCCTGTCGCCGCAACTGCAGGCGCTCATGCGCATGGCGGAGATGCAGAACGGCGGTTCGACCGCGCGCGTCGACGCGCTGCCACTGGTCAAGCTGATGATCGCGCGATCCAATTGCTTCCGCGTCGCCGATCGCGGCGAGGCGTTCAGCGCGCTCGAACGCGAACGCGCGATCAATGGCGGGACTGCCACAACCCGGCCTGTCACCAAGGCGGATTATCTGATCGAGGTGAAGGTGGTCTATTCCGACGCCAAGTCGCGTGAGAGCGGGGGCGGGGTCGGCGGTGTGTTCGGCGGGGCGGTCGGGCTCAAGTCGAAGACACTCGAAAGCCAGGTGCTGATGACGCTGGTCGACGTGAACACCGGCATCCAGGAAGCGGTCGCCAGCGGGTCGGCGCGCAAGAAGGATATCGGCGTCGTGGGCGGTGGGCTGTTGCTCGGCCTTGGCGTGGGTGCGCTCGGTGGAAGCTACGCCTCGACCGACATCGGCAAGATCACCACGCTGGCGACGCTCGATGCGTTCCGCAAGCTGATCGAGGATGCACGGCCACGGCTCGAGGCGAGGCTGGTGCCGGCCAAGCCGCCCGCAATGGTGCCTCCCGCCTCCGCGCCGCTACCGGCGCAGGCGGTTCAACCGCTGCCGCAGCCAAATCCGGGAACGCCGAAACGATGATCCGCAAGAAATCGACCCGCGCGGCCGAGATCGCATTTGCCGACGAAGTGATGGCGTCCGACGAGTTCGCGGCTCTCCCCGAGCGCGTGCGATCGACGGTGCGGAACCATCGCCAGGGGATGCGGGGCGAGCGCGAGACCGCCTATATGCTCGATCACCAATTCGGGCCTGACAACGACCGCAACCTGCTTATCCACGATCTGCGCCTGCCGGACGGGCAGGGCGGGTTCGCGCAGTTCGATCATATCCTGCTGTCGCGGGCGTCGCGCACCGCCTCGATCTTCGAATCCAAGAACTACTCTGGCCGGATCTCGAAGAACGAGCATGGCGAATGGATGGTCTGGTATCGCTCGCAACGTCAGCCGCAGAACATCCCCAATCCGGTCGAACAGGCCAAACGACAACGCAAGGTGCTGCAGGCGTGGCTGAAGCGAAAAGGGCATGACAGGGCGTTCGCGGAGGTCGGCGTATTCGTGTCCGTTCCGCCCACCGCGATGATCGACCGTTCCAAAATCGGCAGCGACGAGCCGATCTACAAATGCGACAACCTTTACAAAGCCTGGGTGCCGTTCGGCGGGTCATCGCCCCTGGGACGAATGTTTTCGACCGGCGTCACCGCCGCGCAGATGGTCGAGATCGCCGACCAGCTCATCGCCGACCATGTCCAGGAGGGCGATATCTATACCCGCCTCGGCATCGTTCCTGACAGCACGGACGCCGCCGATACGTCTCATACCGGCGACCCGTCTGGGCCGATCAACATGCCCATCGTCCAGGCCGCGTCTGTGCCGGAATTGCCGCCGTACGTCGAGGCAGAGCCTGTCACTGTTCATCCGGCGCAAAGTCCCTCCACATCGGTAGCGGTTGAATGCACCGTTTTGGAGGTATCGCCCCCTGCCAAGGCGGTTCCCGTCAAGGCGGGCGCACCTATCGAGGTATGCGCCGGGATCGTCGAGCGGACACTGCCAGATGGCCGCATCGCATTCAGGGCCGCGCGCGACGATGAGATCGGCAGGGAGGTTCTTTCCGCGTTGTGCAAGGGCAAGGCGATCTGGAACCCGAGATTCTCCAACTGGATCTGCGTGCCCGACGTCGCCGACGTGATCCGGGCTGCACTTCCCGATGCGATCAGGGTCGGCCACGTCGCATGAATATGATCAGCCTGCCCCGGCCCGAATGCCCGTATTGCCATGAGGCGATGCGCCGCTGGCCGCTGGGGCAGCACATGCTGGTCTGCGACACCTGCCGCCGTCCGATCGTGCGCTACCTCGCTGCGCCCTCGCGTCGGATCTTTCGGCTGCGCCCGCTCTACAGCGTCATCAACGCCATCGCGCTGTTCATTCTGGTCGCGACCTTTCTCGCCATCGTGATCGCCCGCGCCGACATCCGGCATATCATGCTGGCCGTCGCGATCCCCATCGCGATGTTCGGCGCGAGCGATATCGGCGATGGCTGGCTGTCCTGGCGTACCTCGCTCGATCGAGGGTGGAACCACCTTCGCAAGGGTCGCAAGGCGCGGCTGATCGGGCTGGCACGCGCAGCGTTCGGCATCGCCGGCTGTGCTGTCGCCATCTTCGGGCTACTTGCCTACGGCGACATGACCACTCCACGAAAACCGCTTGCCCATCAGGCTGGTCGGCCATGATTCCCTTCTGCCTGATCCTGGGCGACAGCACCGCGGTCGGCACGGCGCAGGCATTGGCAGCACAGGGCATACGCTGCGAGGTTCATGCGCGCGTGGGTGCCGGTTCGGCCGAGATCGAGCGGCGGGTGAGGGGCGCTTCGGCCGCCACCGTCGCCCTCATCGCACTCGGGTCGAACGATGCCGCCAGTCCGGCGCTCCCAACCAACCTTCTTGCGCTCAGGCGGCGAACCACCGCCGTCAAGGTGGCCTGGCTTGCCCCCTACGACCTGCGCGCGTCATCCATTGTCACGTCGATCGCGGCACGTTTCGGCGACACCGTCATCCCGCTGCGGGCGCAACCGAGCCGGGATGGCATCCATCCGGTCAGCTATCGCCCCGTCGCCAAGTCGCTGCGGTGGGGGGCGGTCGCCCCCTTCAGAGCCGGCGTAGCGCCGGCGCCGATCGCGCGCGCGACCGTGCTGGTGATGAGCAGCCCACTCGGGTCGTGATCGCCATCTTCATGCCGCGAGCATCGGTCGCCGGAACCGAACGGCTCGACTCAATCCCGCTGGAACAAATCCGGCCCATATGACAGGCTGAACGTCATGGACCATCGCATCACCCACACCTGCGGCCATGAGCAAACCCATTTCATTGCCGGGTTCGCGTCGCAGCAGGAGCGCAAGGCCACCTGGCTGCGCACGACGGTCTGCGGCGCGTGCTACCGCAAGCAGCGCCAGGAAGAGAACGAGCGCGACGCCGCGGCCTCGCAACAAGCCGTTGCCCATCTGTCGCTGGCGCCGCTCAACGGCTCGGAACGACAGGTCAGCTGGGCAACGACCATTCGCGCGAAACGGATCGCCTTGCTGCGCAAGGATCAACCTCTCGATAGCGTCGAAACCGGCGCGGCGCTGCTCGGCATCGCGGACGCCAAATGGTGGATCGACAACCGCGACGCGACCGACGCGCAGTTGCTCGCCTCGGCAGGGGTGGCTCAGGCTCCCGGCTGAACCGGCGTCGTCACCGCATTCTTCAGCGGCGCGGGCTTCTTGCCGTCAGGCAGCGTCCTGCGGAGGTGCTCGTGGACGATCGCAGCCGAGAAGGGCTTCGGGATGAACGTCGCCTTCTCGGGCATGTCACCCGGATTGGGACGGATATTGCCGCTGGCGATCACGATCTCGATCCAGGGCCAGTGCTGTGCGACATGACGCGCCAGCGCAAAGCCGTTGATCGATCCCGGCATCTCGACATCGGAGAACAGCAGGATGGTGTTGTCGGCCTGCTCCTCCAGCAGCACGATCGCGGTATCGCCGTCCATCGCCTCATGACAGCGAAAGCCGGCGTCCTCCAGGATCAGCGTCATGTCCATCAGGATGATCGGGACGTCATCGACCGCGAGCGCGAAAGGTACGGTCGAAGTGTTCATCACCTCTACAACCGCCTGTATCTGTAGGCGCTTGCAATCGTAACTGGCGCAGTAGATGTCG
>NZ_LXVY01000028.1:23318-26558 GCF_001650735.1 Sphingomonas sp. TDK1
ACCCGATGAATAAGCCGGGTTAGGTTCGCATCCCGAGACTTAACCGGATCGGGATGCGAGCACTTATGTTATATTTTCGGTCGATGCTCCAACCGGCTTACTTGTCCTCGCTGGCGCGGAGCGAGTTGTGAATCGCCGTCGCTGCCTGCGCGGCCTGACCCATTGCAACGCTGATCTGATCGAGACTTTCGACGACATCGCCAGCCGCGTACAAACCGCTAACCGAGGTCTGTTGATGGGCGTCGGTGACAACGCAGCCGCCTTCGCCAAGCTTCACGCCGATCCCGGCGACGAGTTGCGTATGCGGCGAGGAGCCAAGTGCCGGATACAGGGTATCAAACGAGAGGCGACGCCCATCTGCCAGTCGAACCGCGATCTGATCGCCTTCGATCGATATCTGGTTCACCGCTTCCTTGATGACGTCGACACCGAGCCTAATAAGCCGCGCCTCATCCGGCCAGGAGAGTTCGGGCGAGCGCTGCGCCAGCAGCGTCACCCGCGCGCCATAGGGGCGGAGGAACTCGGCCTCGGCAGCACCATGATCGTCACAGCCCAGCACAGCGATATTGGCGCCCTTCGCTTCGTAAGCGTCGCACACCGGGCAATAGCGGATCAGGCCGCGCGCCAATGCAGCATCGTGCGACGCCTGAGGCATTGAAGGCCGGTGATTTCGGACGCCGGTCGCCAAGATCACGGTACGGCCTTGCCAGCTTGTCGTTTCCGTCGCGACGGAGAACCCGTCCTCGACGATCGCCAGGCGAACCACCTTGCCCTGCTCGATCGTCGCGCCGTAAGCCTGTGCTTGCCGTTTCATCCGCGATAGCAGATCAGCACCACCAATCCCGTCTGGAAAGCCCGGCAAATTGTGTGACCGCGGAATCGAACTCGCACGCCCCGCTCCCGCGTCGATGACGACACAGTTGCGTAGAAAGCGCCCGAGATAGGTCGCGGCCGTCAGTCCGGCGGGGCCACCGCCGATGATGATGCAATCCACGTTTTCCTGCGACGTCGACGTGTCAGCTGCTGTACGCATAAAGCCATTCTCCCAAGCCGGCTCTAGCGCGCGCTCTATTCACATTTACGTGCGCACGGCGTTCGTCCCTCACACGCCGGGTGTCGCGTAGGATGATTCCTGTCCCGAATACGCCCGGCAGTCGTCATCCAAGCAAAGTCGGATGGTGTCGCTGCGGCTACGCTTCCCGTACGAACAAGCTCGAACAGATCGGCGCGTCAGTGGCCGCCATGACCGCCGCCCCCACCATGACCGAAGCCGCCGCGATGGCCAAAGCTGCCACCGTGTCCATAACCACCGCCGTGAAGTCCGAAGCCGATCCCAATCGAACCATAGAAGGGCGACCCATAGCCGGGATAGCCATAATAGGGATCGTAATAGCCCCCGCCCCCCCGATAGCGCGCATTATATCCCAAATTTTGGGCGGGCACCGCGATCATGCAAGCTTGCACATTTTGCGCGGCTGGGCCGCCGGGTCCCCCGGGACCGGGCGTGGCTGGAGGCGCGTCCGGCGCTGACAAGGGCTGCGCTACGAAAGCTCCCGGCGTATTACACGGCACTGCGAAATAGGCGATGTTACGGCTGGGCGGCCCATAGGTCGCGCACCCGCCGAGCGCCGCTGCGAGTCCGGAAAGTGCCGAAAGCTTCAGAATCTGCGGTGACATGCGAAAGCCTCCATCGCTTGGGCCTGGATCACGATAGTCGCCAAGGCTGCAAGGCGCATGCACCGCCTCAAACGCTGCTGCGGATCCAGGCGCTGGCCGGAACCACCGACTGACCAGGCGCACCAGAACCGCTCATATTATTAAATACGCAATCGGCGGTGAAATCCCTCAAGGCACGCCGCCCAATCACTCCATCACTGCGAGCAGATCGTCGACCGTCGTGGTCGCGAACGCGGTGAAGCTGTCCGCCACTGCGTAGGGGAGCAGTAGATCGCGGCCGACGACGAGCGCGCCGCAGCTGTAGACGACATTAGGAACATAGCCGTCGCGCTGTTTAGGGCTGGGAGCCAGAACCGGGCGAGGCGTCCGCGCCAAAAGCTTCGAGGGGTCGTTTTTGTCGAGCAGGCAGGCGCCGATGCAGTAGTTGCGCACCGTGCCAACCCCGTGCGTCAAGACGAGCCAGCCCTCGTCCACCTCGATCGGTGAGCCGCAATTGCCCATCTGGACAAACTCCCACGGATACCGCGGCTCGATCAGCTTGGCGCCACCGCCCCAGTGGAGGATGTCGTCCGATCTCAGTAGCCAGATGTTCTTGTTGTCCTGGCGACCGAGCATCGCGAACAGGCCATCGATCCGACGGGGAAAAAGCGCCATCCCCTTGCCCAATGAGGCATCGCCGGTAAGCGCGCGCATCTCGAACGTTCTGAAGTCGGTCGTGGTCAGCAGCTCCGATCGCGCCTCCGCGCCGCTGAACGCAGTGTATGTACCATGGTAGGCGAATGTGCCGTCGCCTTCGTCAAAGCGGACCAGCCTGAGATCCTCGATCCCCTGGCGTTGGCTAGGCAGCACGGGAAACAGCACAGTTTCCGACAAGGTCTCGCTGCCGTCATACCGAAGCCGGGCGAGGTCGTCTGTATCGGCACGCTCGATAATGGGCTGCATCGACACCGAGCTGGGATCGTCCACAACCAGCGTGCCGCCCGGCTTCCACCGCCCCGTACGGAAGGTAACTGAAGACAGATGGCCCTCGCCGATCCCGCGCAGCGAGAGGATAAACCGAACCTCGCCATCGCCAACGTCGCTTTGGTCGGGATGCAGCACGGCGCTGGGATTGAACAACGCCGCGCTCTCATAGGCGTATTCCTGACTGAAATAGGCTCCGATCAGTCGGCGTCGCGCATCGTCGCAGCGATCGGCGCCGTCGAAGTGATCGGCGACCTCGTCAAAACGCCGCCGCAGCATCGTGTCGACGTCGCGGTGGTTCTCATCCAGGGACGCGGTGACGCCCTCCAGCTGACGGGTCAGCTCCGCCTCGCCGAGCGACAGGATCAGATTGACCGTTTCCTGAGTGCGGGTCGTGCCAGCGTCGAAACCTCGCGGATAGCCGGGCTCAAACGGCCTGACCAGGGTACGCGACGGGTCGGGCCGTAGCGTCACATGAGGAAAACGGAGCTTAGCGCGCTGGATCATGTCTGGCTTTCTCGAATTGCGGTATGTGAATGGGCGGGCTTGGCCATCAAAGCGGATCCTCGTGGAATCATTAACCCGGCTTATTCATCGGGT
>NZ_LXVY01000028.1:26978-45801 GCF_001650735.1 Sphingomonas sp. TDK1
CGACATCTACTGCGCCAGTTACCCTGCCGCGCCGGCGGCGGTGACGCTGGATATCGATGACACCTGTGATGTTGTTCATGGCTATCAGCAGCTCTCCTTCTGGAACGGGCATCATGGCGAGCGCTGCTTCCTGCCGATCCATGTCTACGACACTGCCACCGGCCGACCGGTGGCGATGCTACTGCGCACCGGCAAGACACCGTCGGGCGCCGAAGCTGCCGGCCACATCCGGCGCCTGGTGCGCCATCTGCGCCGGCACTGGCCCGAAACGCACATCACCATCCGCGGCGACGGGCACTATGGCCGACCCGAGGTCATGGCCTTTTGCGAGCCGGCCGGCGTCGATTACGTGTTCGGCCTGCCAACCAACGCCGCGCTGCGTGCTGATCCCGAAATCGTCGCTGCCGCTGATGCCTGCGCGGTTAAGCGGGCTCAGCGCCAATACCCGGTCCTGCGCAACTATGCCGAGACCCGCTACGGCGCGAAGAGCTGGAAGTGCCAGCGCCGCGTCGTCGCCCGGATCGAGGCCAGCACGCTGGGCATGGATATCCGCTATGTCGTCACCTCGCTGGCCGAAGGCTCGGCTGAGCAAATCTACGACACCCTCTACTGCGCTCGCGGCAACGCCGAGAACCTGATCAAGCGCCACAAGACCCAGCTCGCCAGCGATCGTACCTCGTGCCGATCTGCCAACGCCAACCAGATGCGCATCATCCTGCACACCGCCGCCTACTGGCTCGTGTGGCGCATCCAGCAGGAAATCCCGAAGGCTGCCCCGCTCGCCGTTGCCGAGTTCGCAACGCTGCGCCTGCGATTGCTCAAGGTCGCCGCCCGCGTCATCGAAACCGCTACGCGCATCCGCGTCGCCTTCGCGTCAGCCTGCCCCGATGCCAGCCTGTTCAGAGCCATTGCCACCGGCCTCCGGCCGGCACCCACATAACTAGCCCGGCAGTGCCGCCGAAAGCCCAAGCCCTCGTCCTTCAACCTCGAAAAGCCCATTGATCCTGACGCGGTGAAAAAACGCCGCCGGAGGCGCTTGCCCTGATCACCCGGCGACCGACAAATCATGCTCGGACGAACCCAGAGCGGTGGCCTCATGAATAGTGGGGTTAAGCCTCTACCCAGGTTGGAGATGCCGCAGTACCGCAGCGTTCAACCGGCGCCTCAGCGGGATATCGATGCGCGTGGCCATGAACCAGGACGCGGTGCAGAGTGCAGCCAGCAGGAGAATCCCGGACCAGGGAGCGGGTAATTGCGGCAGACCTGGTAGAAGTTTGGGCAGGCCCATTACCCCAATCCTGAAGACGGGGATTTGCAAGACATAGATGGGATAAGAAATTTCCCCGAGGAAAGCGCACATTCCTCGGCTTGGTACAGGGTTGCGTCCAATCGAAGCGGCTACAATCAGTGGAAAGACGAGCAGCACGCAGGCCGCATCGAATAACCCCCGCAAAACAGGTGATATGGGTGAACCAAGGGCACCGACCGTGATTGCGATGATGATGATTTGGGGTAAATTCACGGAAAATAGCGGTGCTAGTTTTCCTGTCTCCCGCGCGCGATGAATCAAAACTCCGACAAAGAATGAAAAGGTGACCCTGATTGCGGCAAGATGAGCATCAGGCCAATATGCTCCTCCATTGAGATTGCCGCGAACGAGCGCCAATGCCAAAAGCATCAAACCCGATATACCAACGATCACTCCCAGTCGTTTGTGAGTTAGAACCCCAAAACCAAAGCCGTAAGCAGCGTTCGCGAACAGCTCGAATGAAAGAGTCCAAGCTACGAAGTTGGCAGGAAACAGCGGTTGGTAGGGGATGCCCACAGGCGGCGATGGCAACATCACGAAGTTGAAGACGCTGGACAGTATTATCTCTGCTGCGAGATGATCGTTTCGATAATAGTATGCTAATTCAACGGTGCCCAGCGCCAGGGCCAGGATATAGAATGGGTAAAGGCGTATCAGCCGAGTGACGATGAACGCTCTGCCACCCATTCCGTCTTGAAGCCTTACATCGTAAGCGCGGGCGAGCACGAAGCCGCTCATGACAAAAAACAGGTCAACGGCAAGGTATGCTCCGCTCGCTACGAAAGGCGCAAAGGCTTGCGGATAATGCAAGGTGATGACGCTCATAGCGGCGAGACCGCGTAGAACGTTGAGGATATGAAAGGACCGTGATCGCTCTTCCGCCGTTCGTTCGGCGCGATGCGTTGCAACACAGGCCATCTCGTGATCCCCAACCGCGGGCCGACCCCAAGGTTGTCTGAACATGACAGGCCGCATCTTATTTTACGCGACGGCGAAGCTTACCCCTCAGGGTTCTTCGGCGGTGCACGTTCCAGAGGCGCACACGAGCAGACCGGCAAGCCTCTTCGCCCCGAGCAACGCGGCTGCGCCGGTCCCCTTAAAACATCGGCAATCTGTCCTAAGGTTTTTTAACCATCTCGTAACGCTTCCCAGCTACCGTTTCGCTTGGGAGATTGTTGTGAGCAATATTTCGGTCAGTGATGTCATGGCCTTGCGAAGTGCGGTTCTCGACCGGAATTCCGCCCTCCGAAATGTCGTCAACAGCAGTGCGGCGTCGCCGGCAAGCGCTGGCGGGATTGCAAGGCCTACGTTTGATGCGGCCATGAGCCAAGTGCTGCAAAAAGTTGAAGGCCCTGGCTCAGTTGGCTCGGCTACTGGAGCGAATAGCAGCTTCGCATCGACAATTGTAGAACAGGTGCTAAAAGTAAACGAAACAGGTGCAAAGGCCGGGGCGTTGACGGTCGCCTATGAACGGGGCGAAACCACCGATATCGCAAAGGTTATGCTTGCCCGGCAAGCGGCTTCAATCGGGTTTGAGGCGACGCTGCAAGTGCGCAATAAGGTTCTCTCAGCGTACAAAGACATAATGAGCATGGCAATTTAACAAAAACCAGATCGGTAGGTGTGCAGTCCAATATCATTTCCTCGAACTGCGTGCGCGCGCGAACAGCCTAAGGAAATCAGCTTTGTCGATAGCGCCCACTACCAGCACCGATCCGGCAAGGTAGCCCGGTGTCCCCGCCAGCCCGAGGGTGAGAGCCTGCGCCCCATTGGCACGCAGCTGCGCCATGATCTGCTGGTCGTGTGATACTAGGTAAGCACTTATACGCTTCCAATTACCGCCTGCTTTTTCGACGATATCTTGCAAAACGCTGTCGCTGATGGTTCTGCTGTCGATCATGAGCTGCTTGTGAACCGCCGGGTAAATACCCTGCTCGGCACTTGCGAGCGCAACTTGCGCAGCGCGCTCCGAGGGCGGTCCGAAAATTGGCCAGTCCTTGTAGATGACGCGGACATCTCCGTCGCTCAGGATCGCTTCCTCCATGGCCGGGAATGCACGCCTGCACGCAGGGCATCGATAGTCGGTAAAGGCCGCCAAACGGAGCGACGCTGTAGGCGGGCCACTCGCAGGAGATCTTCGGTCGTCGAAGATAGCCGCCAGTGCCTCGGGATTAGCGACATCCCGGCCGATCGGTGCAGTTCGTTTCAGGACTGAGCTGACGGCCCATCCACCGGCAATCAGGGTCCCGAGTTGCAGCATCTGTCGTCGATCTAAGGCCATGGTCAATCTTTATGCCCTTCAACCTCAACCGCTAACGAATACGGGAACCTGGACCGACTGGAATGGTTAACGGCTTCTGAACGGATCGATAGATGTAGCGGCTCGCAATGATGATCGCCTGGAACTGCAATAAAGGGGTCGGTACATAGAACGGACCCAGATATACGCTCGGTTTTTGAGAGCATGCCTGGCTTGAGGCTTAGCTCTCGTTAGCGCTCGAGACCGTTGAAAAAGGCTTGCGCGAAATCGGCGTGGCGGATGGCTGGTGACGCCGGCCACCGGGGATACGCCGCGTATCAGGCCGCCGCGGCCTGCCGGGCGAGCAACTGAAGGTTGTATGCCGCGGCAGCCATGGTGAACTCCTCGGCGGCTCCTGACAGGCCCCGCAGCTTGAGCGTTCGTAGCCCCAGGTTGCGTTTCAGATGGCCGAACACGCGCTCGATCCGCTGTCTTCGACGCCGTGCGTGCACATAGGCCTTGGTGCCGGCAAGGGCGCGCACGGTATCGCGGGCTTCCTCGCTGACGAGCCGGGTGACACCCCGCTTCGGACCGATGGTGCATTGCGGCTTCAGCTCGCAGGCGGCGCAATCGGCCGGCCGGCTTCGGTAGACGCGCACCTGCTTGGTCCGGTTGGTGCCGCAATAGCCGAGCAGCTTGTCCGCCGGACAGCGGTAGGCATCCGCTTCCCGGTCGTAGCGGAAGGCATCCCGGGTGAAGAAGGCGTCCCGCTGGCGGGTCCGGTCGATGACCGGGATGTATGGCGTGATGTTCCGGTCGATCAGCCAGCGGAGCAGCGGACCGCTACCATACGCCTTGTCGGCCGAGAGACTGGCGGGTTCGATGCCCAGCCTGATGCCGGCGCGTGACACCAGCGTCCGGGTCGCCGCCACCTCGGCTGCGAAGCGGGCGGGCGTGGCCTCCACGTCGAGGATGCAGTCGGTGTCGAGGTCAAGCAGGGGGTTGATGGCGTATGCGTATCGCGCCGGTCCGTGCTTGCAGGTGAGCGCCGCCTGCGGGTCGGTCGGCGATATGCTGGTCGGATCGACGGGCGCCGGTTCGTCGGGGCCCGGCGGCAACGCGGCATCGAGCGCCGCCAGGTATTCGGCGACGGGTCGCGATATGCTTTCCCTGCCACGAAGCTCGTCTGCGGCGTCGGCCCCCTTCAGCTTCTTCTCGCGGCTGGCGTCGGCCATGATCGTGCTGCCGTCCACCGCCACGTCGCGCCCCGCCACTAGCCCGGCCACGGCGCATCGTGCGACCACCTGCTCGAACAGCAGGCGATGCAGGTCGCAGGTGCGGAAGCGGCCGTGCCGGTTCTTGGAGAAGGTGGAGTGGTCGGGCACCCGGTCGGCCAGATCAAGCCGGCAGAACCAACGATAGGCGAGGTTGAGGTGCACCTCCTCGCACAAACGCCGTTCCGAGCGGATGCCGAACAGATAGCCAACCAGCAGCATCCTGAGCATCAGCTCCGGGTCGATCGAGGGTCGCCCACTCGCGCTGTAGCTCGACGCCAGTGCCTCGCGCACGAAGCCGAAGTCCAACACGCCGTCGATGCGTCGGAGCAGGTGGTCAACCGGCACATGCTCATCAAGCCGGAAGCCGTAGAACAGCGCGCCCTGTGCCACCTGCCGTCCCATCATGTCCGTGATCCCTTGCCGTCTGCCAAGAGTGAATCACGCCTCCATCGCCGTCGCAAGCACGCGTTTTTCAACAGTCTCGCTCGGATATGACATCGGTCATCGCGGCAACCAGTTCGCCCGTCGCTCCTCCAGCTTCCCACGCATAGACAGACAGTACTAGTGGTGCTTCTGCAGCGAAGATGGGGCTGGTGCGAACGGCATGTGCCCCCGTCGTGCTGATCGGCAGAACTGATACTCCTAACCCGGCCTCAATCGCTGACAAGGCTACATTTACGCCGCGATGGCATTTTCTGCTGCGGTCGAAGCGCTCAACATTGTTTCGAGGCGACGGGCAGAGAGAAGCGCGGCCTTAACGGACCGGAGCGTTTAGCGTTTCAAGGGTCAACGGCGCTGAAAACCTTGCTGACCCCCATCGCCGGCACCGTGTGTCGGCAGGCAGGGCGTATCGCGATGCTAGATGAATATGTAGGTCTGCTCAACGTAAGACAGCGCATCCCGAAAAAGCGGTCCGGCCCCTAATAACCTTAGACGGTATCCGGGTCCCCCCAAGCAGAGGAATTGCGTCATTTTCCGTCCGTTTCCCGGAATATGGTATGAAGCCACTTTAACAGGAGCGTCGCTGACAAGATGGCAATCCAAGGAACTAAAGGGTCCGTTTGTTCGGATGAGCCTACCTGAGCGAACCCAATTGCGACGATCAGTGTAGCCATCGTAACGGCTGTTAACAATATTTTGCCAGCTCTCGCTTCTGCTCGCCAGAGTAAATCTACAAGCAGAGCTATGGTTAGGGAAAGCAAAATACTAATAAAGCTAATAATCAGGAGCTCCAATTCTGCTTAGTAGAAAAAGCTGAATATATTTGTAATAATAAAAACTTACTGGGGTCGGTTCCGGCTGAGGGCGAAATGACACCCTAAGTGGACTGACTGGGTTGGGGGTAGGCGGCATTCGCGACGCCAGCGAAACTGGCTATGCAGCCCGGACAGGCCGTGTGATGTATGAGCATGATCCGATCTGCCTGCATCGCCGCTGCGCTCGTCCTCGGCCAAGCCGCGCCCTTGGCGGCACAGGACGCTCCGCGGGCATACGATTTCCAGGAACGGACTCGCGCACTTGCATTCGACCCGGTCCGCTTCTTTCCCGAACGGTCCGAACCGGCAATGGCGGTCCGCTACCTGGGAGACGATTACGGCTTTCCGGTTTACGCGATCGCAGTCCGTAGGGGCTGCACCGATGCCGACCTAGGCGAGGCACGCCGGACATGCGGAGATCGCCTGATAGCCCGGATGGTCCGTTCACCCTACGTAGGCAAACCGCCAAGGGCGCGAGTCCGCGGGCAGCGACTATTTGCCATGATCGCAAAGTCACCGCCGCAAAGCGATGATGCCCTGCTCCGTTTGCTCGATAAGGCGGGACTGGAGTGGCTAGAGGCCGACATTCGCAAATGTCCCACTGCAATGGCGCACCTCGCGACTGGACAAGACCTCAGGTTCTCGTCCGTGTTAAATCAGACCCGCCAGATGGCCCCTGTGCATTATTTGGACACAGACTCACGGTAGGCCGACACCGGCTGGTGCCTGCCAGTTTTTGCGGGGATCGAAGCGCTATTTGCGCAGCTTCTCGATACCGAGTTCTCGCCACATCCAGGTGAAATCGTAAGTGGCCATCGGATCATTCGGATCCGGCTGACTGCCGCTGCGGTTCTCCAGATGCTTCAGCCATGCCGAAAGACGTTGGCGGCCCGCTGCGGTCCGGGCTGCAGCGCGCGGCGTGATGTCGCCTAGCATGCCGACGGGCTCGTCCAGCGTAGCGCGATACTGACGATCGAGCATGGCATGGACGAGTGGGGTTGCCACCTCAGGCGCGATGGCTGGTGCCGGCTCAGGCCGGTTTTCACGATGTGCGGTCATGGCCTGTTCGACAGTCTCGATCGTGCTAAGCGGCGTGCCGACCAAGTCGCCCAATGTGTCTGCCAGGAGGGCCGTGCCGCGTGCCGCACGCTCGGCGGAGGTAACGGCCAGGATCAGCGCGCGCCCTTTCAGCTCGATATTGCCCAGCACCGGCGTGCCGTCCATCATCGTCACACCCCAGGCCATGTGGCCTGTGCCCTTCCGGGTCGATGTCGTTTTTTCGCCAAGCCAGTTCCAGACATGCGAAGTTTCGCGCTGCATGGCTGGCAAAAGATCGAGCTGGTCGCCGATCAGCGCATGGGTTGCGCCCCGCGCAAAGGGGAACCGGACGCGGTGGAACACCACTTCCTCACCATCGCCGTTGTGCAGCGTCGGTACGGTCATCGCACCCATTGCCCGGGGCACGACGTCGAACAGCCATGCCGTACTGAGGAGTGAAGGAAGCGCGCGCAGCTTGGCGTCGGTGAGCGCCAGCTGGCTGCACGGACTGCGCTTTCCCTCCACGCGCCGAAGATCGGCCATGAGAGCGTCGGTTGCCTCCATCGTGAACGATAGCACCCCACCCGATAGGAGATGCTTTCCGCCCACAATGACGACCCGCGTACCGATCCTGTCCCATTGTTTGAGCGTCTGCGAGGCGCTGCGTTCGGTGACGCGGACCGCGTCACCGCCCCGGATGAGATCACGAACAAGAAATCCGCTGCCAGCCTCGACGTCGCTGACCTCGTAGAGGCTCATGACCGAAGATTGCAGCGCACGCATATAGAGCTTGGCGGGGCCGGCCTCATTCCAGCCGCGACGTCGGATATAATCGTCGACGAGGTTCAGCGCGCCGGGTTCGACGGTCCGCGTCAGGAGATCTTCGAACGCGCATCCCCACAGTACGCCGGCCCAATGGTCGCTGACGATCTCGACAAGGTCTTCGAACTCGAACTCGAATTCCTCCATCGCCGGTCCAAGATGATCGTCCAGGGCATCGCGCAAATGGTCGGCCCAGGCGGGCGATGTGGCGAACTTCATGATGCCGGACAGGTCATGGCCGCGCTTCATACTCACTCTCCTTGCTGCTGGCGGTGCGCGGCCACGATGCGCGAAACGGTAGGGGCTGTTGAAAAATGCGCCGCTGGTGGCCGGGTCCGGTTGGGGGCGGAATGACACCCCAACGCATAGCGATCCCGTCTCGCATGGGATGGTCTTTTGGGAATGTCCGAGTTTGACAGGAAAGCGGTCGTTTACGGTTCTGTGCTAGTGCGGAATGAGCTTTGCGCGAGGTTGAATTGATATTTGAGCTAACACTCGCTTTGGCAATGCAAACGGTGAGCGGCGCCGATGTCGCGAAGCCTCGCCGGATTAGCGAAGAACTCTACTACCTCGACCCATACCAGCGGGGTGCCTACTCCTGCGACCGACAGGTCGCGAAACAGCAAGGTCGTATATTTCGTCGTCGGTTTGAGAAGCGGATCGAGGCGTTGAAGCAAAAGGAAGCCTCGGTCCTCGGAAGTGATCCAGGCTTCGATGTGGTGCCGCTGAAGCAATGCACCCCGAGCGATGTTGTTCGAAGCACCAAGTTTGTGAAAGCGCTCAATCAATTTGATGTTGATCTCGGTTCGTTGGAAGCGAAAATGGACTTGCCCCGGAAAAGTGGAGAGTTCCCTTGAGGTGAAAGGCGAACTCGATGACGAAGCAGCGACGTTTCACGAAGGAATTCGAGGAGGAAGCGGTCCGACTGGTGGCGACCAGTGGACGCACGCAACGGGAGATAGCGGAGGATCTGGGTGTCGGGCTATCGACGCTGGTGCGCTGGATCGGCCGCAGCCGGGATCGTTTGGTGGAGGCACCCGGTCAAGCGCCGCAGGCAGATATGGCTGCCGAGTTGAAGCGGCTTCGGCGGGAGAACGAGATCCTCCGGCAGGAGCGTGACATACTGAAGCGGGCGACCGCTTTTTTCGCCCGGGAGGGAAGTCGATGAAGTTCACGCTCATCGATCGGGCGAGAAAGGATTTCCCGGTCCACCGCCTCTGCCAGGTACTCGGCGTCAGCCAGAGCGGCTATTTCGCCTGGAAGGATCGCCCGGCCAGTCGGCGCCAGCGCGACGACATGGTGATGCTGGCGCATGTCCGCTCGGGGTTCGCGCTGTCGAACGGCACGTACGGCAGTCCACGCATGACGCGCGAGTTGCAGGATGATGGCTTTGCCATCGGGCGGCGTCGCACGGCGCGGCTGATGCGCGAGAACGGCCTGCGCGCCCGGCAGAAGCGCCGGTTCAAACGGACGACCGACAGCGAACACGCCTGGCCGATCGCGCCGAACATCATCGACCAGGATTTCACCGCGACCGCGCCCAACCAGAAGTGGGGCGTCGACATCTCGTATGTCTGGACCAGAGAGGGGTGGCTCTATCTGGCCGTGGTCATCGACCTGTTCTCCCGTCGCGTCGTCGGCTGGGCTGTCGGCGACCGGCTGCACCGCGATCTCGCGCTGGCGGCGCTGCGCAAGGCCCTCGTCCTGCGGCGTCCGCCCCAAGGGCTCATTCATCATTCGGACCGCGGCAGCCAATATTGTTCCGTGGAGTACCAGGCCGAGCTGCGTCGCCACGGCATCCGCATCTCCATGTCCGGCAAGGGGAATTGCTACGATAACGCGATGGTCGAGACGTTCTTCAAGACGATCAAATCCGAACTCGTCTGGCGGACGGTCTTCTACACCCGTGACCAGGCCAAGCAGGCCATTGCCCGCTATATCGATGGATTCTACAACCCGATCCGGCGTCACTCCGCGCTCGACTACATCAGCCCCGCGCAGTTCGAACGAACCGCGTCACGCTGAGCAAATGCCTCTCCACTTAAGCGGGGCAAGTCCAAAAGCCATCAACCTGATCCAGCGTCAACTCTCGACCGTTAGCTCCCGACCATCGGTTCGCTGTTGCGCGGTCGATCATGGGCGCTTCCAGCCGTTCCCGAAAACGAACCCCAGCCAGGATCACAGAAGGTGAGGGAGGGCACTTTGTAGCTTTCAGCGGTAAATGTCACGAAGTGACATCACTGATTGTCGCCTCCTGCGGCCTGCTCCTTTGGGGAAGCACTGATAAAGCCAGCTTTCCCGCTCGGTCCGGCACGTTGCGCTCTGAGGAAGGGCCTCATCATAGGCTTGGTGAGATCCGTCCAGCCTGAAGGATCGTGGTTTGTGCCAGCGCCAGTCCATCCATCGATTTATCGGCATCAGCACGTTCGTTCCTGCTTCACCTCGCTTTGCCGAACATGACGTAACCGAAAGGCGCGACAGCCAGGAAGCCGCGAACAGACCACGTCGCAATCTGCCGAACAGGCATTGGCCGGCAACAGGAAGGCCAATGATTTCGGTCGATGATATCCGCATAATATTTGAGGGTGAGGAAGGTAGCATAGTATAAATGCTGAACTGATCACCTGCCTGCTCGACGCGGGCGATCGGCAGTTCGACATCTCCGAGAGGGGTGCCACCACGGTCATTCAGCAGACCCAGTGCTGCCCAACCGGCGAAAGCACCCATCATGGCCGAGGTAAGCCAATAACCGATGCGGCCAATGGTAGACTGACGCCGCATCAGAGGAACATAAAAAGCCGCAGACCCCAAGCCAGCTATCACGCCTAAGAGGCTACCCCAACCGAGAATACTGGTGAGGCCGGGTGTAACCGGCGCAAACGGACGTGAAAAGTAAACAACGGGCAGCGTGATGGATGCTAGAAGTGAAACCAGCCACAGCCCTTGGCGAAGGATGAAGTCGAAGCGGCGAGCACTACTCGCATCTTGTTGTTCGGTGAGATTCATGCCGCTGCCGCCGCTGTGGCAGCATGCCTGCCGAGCGTTCGATAAACGGTCGGCCGGGAAATCGAGAACAGCTCGGCGAGGTCGCTGATCGAGTAGTCGTCGGTATCGTACATGCGACGAAGCTCCTTCTGCTGCCGATCGGACAGCTTGGGCTTCTTCCCACGCAGCTTCCCCTTAGCGCGGGCGACCGCCATGCCCTCGCGGGTGCGGAGCTTGATGAGGTCCGCCTCGAACTCGGCAAAGGTGGCAAGGATGTTGAAGAACAGCTTACCCATCGGGTCAGCCGGATCGTGGACGCTGGCACCAAGCTGTAGCTTCACCCCACGGGCAGCAAGGCCGTCCCCGATCGCGCGCGCGTCCGGAACTGATCGCGCGAGCCGGTCAAGCTTGGGCACTACCAGCGTGTCGCCGCTTCGTACTGCGGCTAGTGCTTGGTCGAGGCCGGGGCGATCCCGGTTCGTGCCGGTGAGCCCCTTGTCGGTGTAGATGCGATCGGCCGCCACCCCGAGCTTGAGCAGCGCGTCATGCTGGGCGGCAAGGTCCTGTTTGTCGGTCGAGCAGCGGGCATAGCCGATCAGCGTGTGCGTCATAGCCGGAGTGTAACGTATAAGGCCCCATCACCGCAAAACATATGGTACCATCTATGTGAGACTCGGCTTTCGGCCGCTTTCCGTGCTGTTGGAGATCGACCGGCCGAGTCCGCTGAACGATCCTCTATCGGACAGGGGGCGATCACCATGGCGGATGGTCGAAGATCGGAGACAGGAGGCGCGGAGGTGGCGCGGCGAATGGCGGCACTTCGCGCCCATCTGCATGGTGGCGCGTCGCTGGCCAAAGTCGCGGCCGATGCCGGTGTTTCGCTGCGCACCGTCCAGCGATGGCTCGCTCGCTATACCGCCAACGGTCCAATGGGCCTCGCGCGGCCGCTTCGTCCGGAAGCTGGCACACGGACGTTCCCGGAGGGTCTGGTCCAACTGATCCAGGGCATGGCGCTGACGAAGCCGCCGGCCTCGATCGCAACCATCCATCGTCGCGTTGTGCATGTCGCTAGCGAATATGGATGGCACACGCCGTCCTACGGCAGCGTTCGCGATATCGTGCGCCGGATCGATCCTGCGATGCTGACGCTCGCGCATGAGGGCGCTGCCGCTTTCCGCGACAAATACGAGATGGTCCATCGTCATCGCGCCGATCGCCCGAACGCGATCTGGCAGGCCGACCACACCGAACTCGACATCCTCATCCTCGATGCTCGTGGCAGGCCGACACGGCCGTGGCTGACGACGGTGGTGGACGATCATTCCCGCGTGATCGCAGGCTACATGGTGTTTCTCGGCGCGCCATCCGCGCTCAATACGTCGCTCGCGCTGCGCCAGGCCATCTGGCGCAAGGCCGATCCGGCATGGCCGGTGTGCGGCATTCCCGATGTGCTGCACGTCGATCACGGATCGGACTTCACCAGCCTCCACCTCGAACAGGCCGCGGCCGATCTGCGTATCAGGCTGATCTACTCAGCCGTCGCCCGTCCGCAGGGGCGTGGCAAGATCGAGCGGCTGTTCCGGACCATCAACACCGAACTGCTGGCCGAACTCCCCGGCAACCTGCGCGCCGGCAAGACGGTATCCCCACCGGCCCTTTCACTGGCCGAACTGGACGCGGCGATCGGCGCCTGGATCATCTCGACCTATAATGCGCGTCCCCACCGTTCGATCGGGGCGGCACCGATAGCCGCATGGCGGGGCGATGGCTGGTTGCCCCGGATGCCGGAGACGCTTGCCGAACTGGACATGCTGCTGGTCATGGTCGCCAAGCCCCGCACCGTTCACCGCGACGGCATCCGCTTCGAGGGATTGCGCTACTTCGATCCGACGCTGGCAGCCTACGTCGGCGAGCCGGTGACGATCCGCTACGACCCCCGCGACATGGGCGAAGTCCGCGTGTTCCATCGCAACGTGTTCCTGTGCCGGGCGATCGATGCGGATCATGCCGCGAACAGTGTCACCCTAAAGGACATCCAGGCGGCGCGGATCGCGCATCGGCGTCGCCTGCGGCAGGAGATCAGGGAGAAGCAATCGAGCGTTATAGACTATCTTCCAGCGATCCTGCGCACTCCGGCTCCGATCGCGAAACCGGCGCGATTGCCTGAATTGGCGCCGGTCTCCGCAGCGACTCCGGCGCCGCCACCAAGCCGGCCGAAGCTACGCACCTATTATGAGGGCGACTGATGACCGCCGGCAGTACGCGCGCGACCAGCTTCATCTCGACCCAAGAGCACCGCCGCTTCATCGAGTTCGCCGACGCCGTTCGGAAGCATCGCTACATCGGCCTGTGTCATGGCCCAGCGGGCGTCGGCAAAACGCTCTCGGCCTGCCGGTATGCCCGATGGCACAAGGCTGCGCCCCTGCTCACCGTTTGGGGACCACGCGATCCATCCGACCTGGAAATCTATGCCCACCTCGCTCAGGCACGTGCGGTTTTCTACACACCTTCGGTCGGCAGCACGTTGCGCGAACTGCGGCAGGATCTGCCCCGGCTGCTCGACCGAGTGGACCATTGCATCGACGAACACGTCCGGCCTCAGAAAGTCGGACAGGTCCGTTATGTCAGTCGTCATACCCGCTACGTCGAAATGGTGATCGTCGATGAAGCCGAGCGCCTGTCGACGACGGCGCTGGAATACATGCGTGACGTGTTCGATCGGCAGGGGATCGGGCTCATCCTGATCGGGATGCCCGGTATCGAAAAGCGCATGGCGCGCTATCCCCAGCTCTTCAGCCGGGTCGGCTTCGCCCACCAATATCGGCCGTTGCAGGATGCGGAGCTGACCTTCGTGCTGACCCGCCGCTGGCGCGACCTCGGCCTTGCCCTCGACGACGCCGATTTCACCGACGCGCAAGCGGTCGCGGCCATCGTTCGGATCACAGGTGGCAATTTCCGGCTACTGCACCGCCTGTTCGTGCAGATCGAGCGCGTGCTGAAGATCAACGGCCTCGCAACCATCAGCGAGGATGTCGTGGAAGCCGCCCGCAGCACCCTCGTCATCGGCGTCACCTAGTGCTGACATTCGTGACATTTACCGCTGAAAGCCACACCAAAGTCCTGAGTTCCGAGCGTCTCGTATGTCGCTATTTTGCGACATCACTGCAGTGACTTGCCCATCCGGACTAGCGGTACCGACACGCCATCTGCTGCTGCTGCAGCGATCGGCGCCTCCAGTCGCCGGTATCCGCACGCCGTGTAGAGCGGCTCCCCCGCCAGCGTAGCCATCATCTCTGAGCGAACGAAACCGGCGGTGCGCGCGGCGCTCTCGCACAAGTCTAAGATCATGCGGCCGAGGCCGCGCCGAACATAGCCAGGGTCAGTGTACATCGCACGGATCCGCGCCGCATCGATCGCCGGATCGAGGCGTTCGGGCTCTCGGGCCACGATGCTCGCGTCTCCTCCGAACAGCGTCTTGCGGTAACTCCACCCGCCACAGCCCGCGATCGTGTCCCCGTCGAGCAGCATGAAGTAGGTACCATCCCGCAGCAGTTGCGTGTCCAAACCCATTACCTGATGGCTGGCACGGATCTGATCAGGTGTCAGAAAACCTGATTGCAGCTGGTCGATGGCGCGGCGGATCGTGATCTTGAGGGCGTCCAGATCGTCGATCGTGGCGGTGCGTGGAGTAAGCTTCACGTCTTGTCCCATGAGAAGCGGTGAGACGGACCGATCCGCCTCACCGCTGCTTGTCAGTACTTCACGCGCAGACGCGTATAGTAGAAGCCGCCGTTGAATCCGAAGGGGCCGCCATTTCGCGGGTATACCTGACCATCAGAGGTCCCGCCGGTTAGCGGATAGATCTGCACGGTCGCGGTCGGAGCGAGCCGATCGGGCCGTTCGTCGGTGAAATTCTGCGCACCGACTGCCAGCGTGAAATGGTCGGCAAAGGTATAGCTCAGCTCGAGGTCGGTGGTGAACTTGCCGCCGAAACGCTGATTAGGCACGCCGTTGGTCTGACCGTAATCCTGCGCACTGGTGAACGAGCTATAATAGTTCTCGCGCACGTTGAAGCTCAGGTTGTCGAGCGACCAATTGCCATTGAATACCACACGGTGCTTGGGTGCTAAATTCTCGGCATCGATCAGCTGCGCCGCGCTGATGATCCGCGTGTTGTAGTCGACGACCTTGGTATCATTGTAATTGTACGCGATCGAAAAGTTGAGCAGTGCTTCGCTCAGCGTCGTGCGCCAGGTGCCGACGACATCGATGCCGCGGGTGCGCGTCTTGAACCCGTTGGTGAAATATTGCACCTGCCCGCCGACGCCGACTGGGAGCAGAGCGGGCTGCGCGGCGAGATCGGCCGCGGTGACGATGAACGGCGAGGTGAGGCCGATGCGGTTGCGCAGATCGATCTGATAGCCGTCAACCGTGATCGTCATGTTGGCGACCGGTTCCAGGATGAAGCCAGCGCCGTAGTTGGTCGACTTCTCCGGCGTCAGATCGCTCGCGCCGTAATATTGCGCCACTGCGGTGTTGGTCGGGTAGGTGCCGCTCTGGAATGCGACGCCGTTGTTGAACGAGGTCGTCACAATCGAGACGTTGGATTGACCGGGCGAAGGCGCGTGGAAGCCGGTGCCGATGCTGCCGCGGACAGAGAAGGCGTCAGCGAATTTGTAGAGCGCGTTGACCTTACCGACCCAGGCGTCGCCGAAGGTGTTATAATGCTCGTAGCGGCCGGCTGCACCGACCGTCAGCGCTTCGGTCAGATCGGTCTCGAGCCCGACGTACAGGCCATAGGCTTTCTGGCTGAACTTGCCCGCTGTCTGCGGGCTGGTGCCGGCATAGCCGCTCGCACCGACACCCTGCGCGGCGGTCGTGCCGGAGAAGGCGTACACGCCGGGCGCGGTCTGCGTGTAGAGCCGCTGCGCGACCGCGTAAGGACCGGCGGCATAGGATTGCTCGTCTCCGGCAGTCTGCTCGTAGGTTTCCTTGCGGAATTCACCACCGAACGAGATCGTCAGTGGCGCTGCGAGCCCGAGGTCAGCGGCATAGGTGAAGTCGGCGTTGGCGTTCACTTCCTTCTGGATCAGATCGCCGAAGTCGAAACTGGTCTGGGTCGCGGGACCGAAGGAGAAGTTGGCCGAGCTGTACATCGACAGCGCCAGCTTGTTTCGCGCCCAGGTGCCCGACAAGTCGTAGCTGAAGTCGCCGCTCGTCCCCTTGTAGCCGACTACGCCGTAGATCTCTTGCGACTTGCCGACGAAGCGCGGCGTGAAGCCTGCCGGATAGAGGTTGGCGAAACGGAAGGTGTTGGTGTCGCGCACGAAGCCGCCTGCAGGGCAAGTAGCGTTGCCGGTTGGACACGGCGTCAGGAAGAAGGTGTTGTTGAAGGCGCCGTTCGCGCCCTGGTTGCGCACCACGCCATTGGTGTCGACCGCGGTGCTCGATACGGGAGCGCGGTAGTTGAAGCTCTGGTTGCCCTTACTCTCGGCGTAATTGCCGAACGCGTAGAGCTTGCTGTTGTCGGTGACGTTGATCGCGGCGTTCACCACCGATTTGAACCCGTGCATGGGCGAATTGCCCCAGATCTGCACCGGTCCGGGAAAGTTCGGCAGTTGCGACGCGAGCGCGGGGAAGTTCTGCGCGAAATTGGCCGCCGACGGTCGCGTGACACCGCGGCTGGTCTGGCCCTCGTCGACGTATTCGGCGGTTGCGCTGATGAAGCCCCAAGTGCCTTTGAGGCCGGCGTTGCCGGCGATCTGGTAGCTCTCGCCGTCACCCGCGTAGTACTGGCCCGCCCGGCCGACGATCTCGATCCCCTGATCTTCGCGCAGACCGTAGTTCAGCACTGAGGATCAGCGTGCAATAGGCACCCCCTTCGTGGGGTGATCGGCGTGCAAAAAGGACCCCTTCATCCCGGGGATTTAGTCGGCCGACTGGTTTTGATCAGTTGGCGAGAACGGGATGTTGATCGTGGAGACAGTGGTTCGGATTCGGCGTGAGCATGCAGCGGGTAAGGCGATCAAGGCGATCGCTCGTGACCTTCGTTTGTCGCGGAAGGTCGTCCGCAAAGCGATCCGGTCGCCGGAGGCGGCGTTCAACTATCAGCGCAAAGTCCAGCCGCTGCCGCGGATCGGTCCTTATCAGGATCGTCTCGATGCGCTGCTTGAGGAGAACGAAGGTCGCGGCCGCCGCGATCGGCTACGGATGACGCGTATCCATGACCTGCTGGTGCGCGAGGGGTTCGATGGATCCTATGATGCGGTGCGCCGCTATGCGGCGCGCTGGCGTGCTGCGCGGCGGAAGGATGCTGGCGAAGGCGCACCGGCGTTCATCCCGATGACCTTCCAGCCGGGTGAGGCCTACCAGTTCGACTGGAGCCACGAGGATGTGGAGATCGCCGGCAAGCCGATGCGGGTGAAGGTGGCGCATATGCGTCTCTGCGACTCGCGCGCACCCTATGTCCGGGCCTATCCGCGCGAGGGCCAGGAGATGCTGTTCGATGCCCATGCCCGGGCGTTCGCGTTCTTCGGCGGTGTGCCGCGACGCGGTATCTACGATAATATGAAGACGGCGGTGACGGCCGTGTTCACCGGCAAGGAGCGTGTGTTCAACCGCCGCTTCCTGATCATGACCGATCATTACATGGTCGAGCCGACCGCCTGCTCGCCGGCGGCGGGATGGGAGAAGGGCCAGGTCGAGCAGCAGGTCCAGACAATCCGAGGCCGCTTCTTCCAGCCGCGGCTCCGGTTCGCCAGCCTGGCCGAGCTCAACGGGTGGCTGGAGGCCGAGTGCCGGCGCTGGGCCGAGCATCATGCCCATCCCGAACGCGGGGATATTACCGTCGCCGAGGCGCTGGATATGGAGCGACCGGCCCTGCAGCCGATCCTGGCACCGTTCGACGGCTTCCATGAGAGCGAGCATGCCGTCACCGGCACCTGCCTCATCAGCTTCGATCGCAACCGCTACTCGGTCATGTCGACGGCCGCACGCCGGACCGTTCAGGTGCGCTCCTATGCCGATCGCATCGTCATACGCTGCGGCGATGCGATCGTCGGGGAGCATGAGCGCCACTTCGGTCGGAACCGCACGATATACGATCCCTGGCATTATCTGCCGGTCCTCGCGCACAAGCCCGGCGCGCTGCGTAACGGCGCACCGTTCCAGGACTGGGATCTGCCGCCCGCCCTGCACCGATTACGGCGAAGGCTCGGCACCGGGGACGAGGCCGATCGCAGGTTCGTGCGGGTCCTCTCGGCGGTGCTCACCGATGGCCTGGAGCCGGTAGAGGCTGCCGTGCGCGAAGCGTTGGCGAACGGAACGGCCAGCGACGAGCTGATCCTCAACATCCTCTCCCGGCGCCGCGAGCCGGCGACACCCCACAGCATCGTCACTTCGGAAGACCGGATGCTGCAGCATCCTCCGCTCGCCGACTGTGCCCGCTATGATCTGCTGCGAGGCTATGATGCAGCGGCATGATATGATCGACACGATGCGCGGCCTCGGACTCAAGGGCATGGCGGCGGCGTTCGACGAGGCGGTCACCACCGGCCTCCAGCGCAAGCGCACCACCATGGAGATACTGACCGACCTGCTCCGTGCTGAGGCGACCCACCGGGATGCAGCCTCCATCCGCTATCGGATGACGGCTGCGAGGCTGCCCGTGGTGAAGGACCTGGAGCGGTTCAGCTTCGAGGGCACACCGATCAATGAGGAGATGATCCGCTCCCTTCACGATGGCTCCTTCCTCCCGCCTCGCCGCAATATCGTGCTGGTCGGCGGCACGGGGACAGGCAAGACCCACCTCGCCATCGCGATCACCGCCAATGTCGTGCGAAGGGGCGCTCGCGCCCGCTACTTCAACACCGTCGATCTGGTGACACGCCTCGAAGAG
>NZ_LXVY01000028.1:46190-65126 GCF_001650735.1 Sphingomonas sp. TDK1
CCCTTTTGAACGCCGTTTGACAGTCCCCGCCTCACCGGTCACAAGCAACCGATGTTCGTTCGCCAGCCGGCTGACTGGCCGCTTGATGATCCCGGAGACCTTCTCGATTGCTTCATAGAGGTGTTCGACGAAAAATTGGACACGCCGCACCTCGTCGCGATCACCGCCTTGCTGAGTACGCAAGTCCCAGATCGCTGCCGAACAAACACCTAACGTTTCACTCGCCTCATCGAGAGCCCTTACCCACGGATCAAATGGAACTGGATCGGCTGGGCTGATCGACGCCGTCCGGATCAAACTGCTGATCGCCCGAAATCGAACATCCAGGTCCGCAGCTTGCGTCGCGGCGGGGCCACTTGCCAGAATCCTCGCAACGCTATCGGTCGTGCGATGCCGCGCCTCGTCGAGTTCATCAGCGAGGCGCGTCAAACTCTCAATGAAGGCAGGATCACGAGCGATCGCGAGCAGCCCGCGGCGGATCGGGAGTTCAATGTTGAGTTCGGGTGTGTAGCGCGTACCCAGCGCCTTGCGAGTGATCGCGAAGCGCGTTTGAAACCAGTCGGGCGTGAAATGCAGCAGATCGAACCAATAGTGCCGTCGACCCGCGTACTGCGGCTCATTTCGAGAGAAGCGCTCGATGAGCTGGGTCTCATCCCAAAGCTCAATCGTAACGACACGCGGAAGGATTGCGTCGGCGCGAGCTTGCACCCAGCGGTTCCAGCGATCCCTTTCGGAAATCCGATTGCCCACTCGCCCGTCCGATAGGTTGAAGGGTAAGCCGACAATGAAGCGCCCAAGCTGGGGGTGGCGTGCGATCGCTTGGCTTAGCGATTCGGTGAGCTGCGACGCTTCGCTGCTGCCGAACTCGAAGAAATACTTCGCCTGCCAGCCAGTCTCCGATCCATCTGCCTCGACGCGGTAGCATTCGAGGCCAGCGTCAGCCCCAGCGCCCTTACGGTGGAATGGCGCGTCAGGAGCGGTTTCTAACGCGGCGAGTTGACAAATCGCCTCCTCAAAACCGCTATGCTGGCTTCCGTGATGTGGTCGGATGGTGCGAAAATCGATCGTAGGAGACGGCATGGTCGCTCTGATTTTGGAGGTCGCGCCATGCGCGTGTAGATGCATTTTCCGATAGCTTATGCGCAGAGTCGATCCTACCGCGCACTATGGTGCGCGAGCGCGATGTGAATGGTGATTGCCCGGTGATTACCATGCCCGAAACTGAAGGGAAAAATTCCATATTTTCCTATTATAATTCAAGTCGATATACCGGTTCTCGCTCTGAGGTCTGGTACTTCCGGTACCGACGGAAAAGCGTCGGGTAAAAGGAAGGAGGGGGCTGCCCTCCCTCATTCCTGATGGCGCCACGTCCGGTCGCAGACAGCGAACGGAAATCCGCCGCTAAACCACGACCGGCGAGGGGGCATGGCCAGCGGATCCGAAGACCCGCAGATAGCGCTCGATCTCGGCGGGATCGCCGGTCGCCTTGGCGGGATTGTCGGACAGCTTCACCGCCGGACGTCCGTTCGCGCTTGTGACCTTGCAGACGAGGGAAATCGGCTCCAGCCCTTCGTCACCGTCGGGATCGCAGCCGCGAAAATCATTGGTGAGGTTGGTGCCCCAGCCGAAGCTTGTCCGCACACGCCCGTTGAAGTGCCTGTATGTCGCCTCGATCGTATCGACATCCATGCCGTCGGAGAAGATCAGCAGCCTGGTGCGCGGATCGACGCCCTGATCCTGCCACCAGCGGATGATCTGCTCGCCGCCTTCGATGGGCGGGGCGCTGTCGGGGCGGAAGCCGGTCCAGTCCGCAAGCCAGCCGGGCGCATCGCGCAGAAAGGCGGTGGTGCCGAAGGCGTCGGGCAGGGCTATAAGCAGATTGCCGTTATAATGCCGTCGCCACGCCTCCAGCACCTGATAGGGCGCGCGGGCGAGCGATGCATCGTCCCCGGCCAGCGCGGCGGCGACCATGGGCAATTCATGCGCGTTGGTGCCGATGGCCTCCAGATCGCTGTCCATGGCAAGGAGGACGTTAGACGTGCCGATGAAGCGGTCGCTCAACCCTTCCTTCAGCGCCTCGACACACCAGCGCTGCCACAGGAAGCCGTGCCGCCGCCGGGTGCCGAAGTCCGAGAGGACGAGATCGGGCAGCAGCTTCAGCCGCTCCACCTTCTCCCACAGCCTGGTCTTGGCGCGCGCATAGAGGATGTCGAGCGCGAACCTGCCCTTGTTGCGCATGGCCGCGCGCGATTTCAGTTCGTTGAGGATGGCGAGCGCGGGAATCTCCCACATGGTCGTGTGCGTCCATGGACCCTCGAAGCAGAGTTCATACTGACCGTCCACCTTGCGCAGCCGATAGTCGGGCAGGCGGAAATCGGCGAGCCAGGCAATGAATTCCGGGCTGAACATCTGCTGCCGCCCATAGAAGCTGTTGCCGGTCAGCCATATCAGCTCCTTTTTGGCGAAGCGGACCTCCCGCGCATGGTCGAGCTGGGCGCGCAGCTCCTCCTCGTCGATGATGTCGGCGAGACGGACCGAGCGGGTGCGGTTGATGACGGAGAATGTCGCCTCCACATCCGGATGAATGTGCCGGATCATCTGGAGCATGAGGAGCTTGTAGAAATCCGTGTCGAGCAGGCTGCGGACGATAGGGTCGAGCCGGAAATTATGGTTGTAGGTGCGTGTCGCGATGTCAGTGACGGTCATGCTGCGATCCTCCGTGCCATGCGGGTTCGGCCACGTCGCGCCGGCGGGCAGCTTCCCTCCGTCATGCAATCCTGTCGAGCAGATCGTCCAGCGAAGGATCAGGCGGGGGCACCGCATAGCCCGCCTCCAGCACCCATCCCGTGACTTGCCGCCTGGTGCTGAGGCTGAGGCTGCTCCGCAGCCGCTCCTGCAGGCCCTGGATGATCGCCATCTTGCGCTCGCGCAGCTTGATGAGTTCACCGGCGGGGAAGCTCATCGCTTCGCGAAGTCCCGTCACTGAGGAGATGTTGCCGAGGTTGCGGCGGGCAGAGTAGACGATGTGGGACACCACCTCCCTGCGGCCGGTGAAGCCGCTTTCCTGAACGAGGCTCAGGCGATGGAGGGCATAGAGGCCAATCACGGCCGATACGAGGAAGAAGAATTCCCAGTGCGTGAACATGACGCCGAGTTCGGCCGCGCCCTCAGGGCTGGTCCATCGCACGGCAAGGGTGAGCTTGCGCGCGGCGAAGAAGTCGCTGGCCCAGCCGCCGATGATGGGCGCCATGCCGGCGGCGATTGCGCCGATAATGGCGTTGGAGGCGAGATAGCCGGTCGCCGCGCCGCCGGGGCTGAGCTTCAGCACGATATTGCCGGAAGCCAGCCCCACGCCCGCCGCCGCCGCGCCCATGATGATGTGCAGCATGACGAGATAGGCGGACCGGGCTGTCATGCCGTCCACATCGCTGGCAAAGGCCATGGCGACGATGGAGAAGATGAACAGTGGCGTGGCCACGCTCAGCACCGACTTGTTGGAGAAATGATCGCTCAGGCGGCCCCATCCCCGGATGACGGCGAGGTTCGCGATCTGGCTGATGAAGCTGAAGATCAGCACGAACCCCATGCCGAAGCCGAGTTCGCGCACGAAATAGACGGTGAAGAACGGCGTTGCGAGGTTCACGGCGAATTGCCAGCTTGCAAGATAGCGCAGCATCTGCCGGAAGTTCCTGTCGCGCAGCGGCCCGGTCAGCAACCGCCGGATCGGCACATCGTCACTGCCGGGGGGCATACGTGGCTCCGGCACGCGGGCGAGCGCGACCGTGCTGACGAGACCGCAAGCGAAGCCGAAAAGGTAGAGGCCGCAGAAGATGCTGTTGCCGAAAGCCCGGTCCGTCCCAGCCTGCTGGAGCGCGTAGGCTCCGACAATAGTAGCGACCGCGCTAACCGCCGTGCCGAACAGGGTCCGCCGGGCAAAGAAACGCCCAAGCTCCTCCTCCGGCACGAGGTCGCGCATCCAGCTGTTCCAGCTACACGCACCCACCGCGTTGAGGCCGTAGTGCAACAGGGCCGCCGCCATCAGGGATGCGGCGGCGACATTACGGTCGGGGATGAACGGCACGACGGCGTAGATGGGCAGGGCGAGCCGCGCGAGAAAAACACTGATGACGGAGATGCGGCGGCGCGTGCGCAACCGCTCCACCAGCGAAACTGCGGGTGCCTGCAAGATCTGGGTGAACAGGGGGATGGCGGCCAATATGCCGATCTGGACCGTACTCACGCCGACATGCAGCGCGAGCGCAAGGAGCACCACGCCGCTGTTAAGGGCGCCTATGGCGGTGGCGAAGGAGGCGTCGACCAGCAAGGCCCTCAGGCCCTGCTGTACCTCCCGTTCGGACACCTCATCCTGCGGTTCCAGCACGCGTGACGTCCATCTGGCTCGTGAAAGGTCCGGCTCACAACGCGCGAGACGGAAAAGGGAGCCGGATCAATATCATGCGTCGGCAACGACGGTCGTTCCGGCGCGCGCGCCGGTGGCTGCGGGCTGGCGGTCGGCATCCCAGCGCTGCTTCAGGCGGCGATAGGTAGCAAGCGCCTGACCGGCCACCTGATCCATGTTATAATAGCGATAGGTCGCCAGCCGGCCGACAAAGCTCACATCGGGCTGGGCGAGCGCCAGCGCTTCGTAGCGCTTGAACAGCGCCTGGTTCTCGGCGCGTGGAATGGGATAGTAGGGATCGCCCTCACCGCTCGGATATTCATAGGTGATGCTGGTGCGCGGCGCGGTCTGGCCGGTCAAATGCTTATATTCGGTAATGCGGGTGTGCGGAACGTCCTCTGACGGATAGTTCACCACGGCCACGGGCTGAAATTGTTCCTGATCCACCGTTTCGTGCCGGAAGTGCAGGGAGCGGTAGGGAAGCTTGCCGTAGCAATAGCCGAAATATTCGTCGATGGGTCCCGTGAAGACGAGGTGCTGATGCGGATAGGCCTGCCGCACTTCGGTAAAATCGACGCCGAGCAGCAGGTCGATGTTCGGATGGTCGAGCATCCGTTCGAACATATGGGTGAAGCCGTCTCTCGGCATGGCCTGGTAGGTGTCGGTGAAATAACGGTCGTCGGTGTTGGTTCGCGTCGGCACGCGTGAGGTCACCGACTTGTCCAGTTCCGACGGGTCCATTCCCCATTGCTTGCGGGTGTAACCCTGGAAGAAAGTCTCGTAGAGTTCGCGTCCCACCGCCGAGATGACGACATCCTCCGACGTGCGGACGATATCCACGGGCTCTGCGCGGGAGGCCAGGAAGGCGGCGGCCTCCTCCTCCGTCCGCAGATCAAGATGGTAGAGGCTGTTCACCGTCGTGCGGTTGATTGGCATCGGTACCAGGCGGTCGCCGACAGCCGCGAGCACGCGGTGCTCATAGCCACGCCATTCGGTGAACTGCGAGAGATACTCGAAGATGTCGGCCGAATTGGTGTGGAAGATATGGGGGCCATATTGGTGGATGAGGATGCCGGCATCGTCCAGTCGGTCATAGGCGTTGCCGGCGACGTGCGGCCGCTTGTCCACGACCAGCACCCGCTTGCCCGCGTCGCGTGCGAGCCGTTCCGCCATGATCGCGCCGGCAAAGCCTGCCCCGACGACCATGACGTCATAGGATTGCGGGCGGTCTCCGTCTGCGCCAATAGGCGACACCACGGGATAGACGTGGCTGCTGCGTTGCACCGCTTCGTCAATGAGGTTGCTCATCGCGCATTGCGTGAGATCCCAGCTCTCCCCTGCGAGCCGCGCGTCGACGGCGGCCAGCCAGCCGTTTGTGCGGGAGAGGGTAAGCGCCGCGTCGCAGGCGGCGACGAAAGCGTCCCGCCCGTCCGCGATGCGCACCGCCTCGACATCGCCATAGCCGCGCACGACGTCACGCACCGGGGTAGAGACGACGGGGCAGCCCGCGGCGAGATATTCGGGTGTCTTCGTGGGACTGATGAAGCGTGTCGCCTCGTTGATGGCGAAGGGCATCAGGGCGACGTCCCAGCCGCGTAGATAGTCGGGCAGTTCGGCATAGCCCTTGCCGCCCAGATAATGGAGGTTGGGGCGGCGGGGCAGGTCGGCGTCGCTGATCTTCACCACTGGCCCCACGATGACGATGGACCATTCGGGCCGCGCGTCCGCCAAACCTTCCAGCAGCGCGAGGTCCATCCGTTCGTCCACGACGCCATAAAAACCGAGGCGCGGGGAGGGGAGCTCCGCCTGATCCTCCGGCTCCGGACCAGCGGCGCGGGCGGTCGAGAAGTGGGTGGCGTCGACGCTGGATGGAAAGGCATGGACCGAAGGATGGCGCGCGGCCTTTGCCTCGTAGAGACTGTGCCCGCCGGTGAAGACGAGGTCGCAGCTGTCGAGCAGCCGCTGCTCAAGCGGGAGAAGCTCTGACGGCGCGCCCTTGAAGTTCGCCAGCTCGTCCATGCAGTCATAGACGATGCAGTCCGCCGCCAGATGGTCGGAGAAGGGCAGCATCATCGGCGTATAGTACCAGCAGATGAGCGGTCGCGCCGGATCGCGGGTGATCGCGCCGTCGAGCAGGGCGCGCAATGTTTCCGTCTCCTCATGCCGGCTGAGGCCGGCGGGGAGGTGCGGGGTGAGGATGGTGACGCCGGAACAGTCGCAGACATGGGTGTCCAACGTCGCACTTGGCGCATCGTGGATCGGCTCTTCCCAAACGATGACCTTCCGGTCCCGGGCGAAGCGGCTCATCAGATGTTGCGGCCGCTGATAGACGAAGTTCCAGCGCAGGTGACTGAAGCAGATGAGCGTGCCGCCGCCCTCCGTCGGGCTGTCGGGGTTGATGGCGTCGACGTCGCTTGGAATGCCGCTCATGTCTGGAACCTTGCTGAATGATGAACATCGGCAACACGCCGTTCATCGCTCCGGTTCCTGTACAAACCGGCCCAAGTTCAAAGAGATAACACAAGATATCAAGTCGAGAGCGGAAACCTGATCCATGTCAGTCGTTCTGGCGAAGGTCTGGGAGATATGTACGATGAAGAGGCATCTGGAATTATGGGGTGGGCCGGAGTGCACCATCAACAGGGTTCGGGATACATATCAGGATCAGTTCGAGCGATGCGGCCACTATGATCGGATCGACGATCTGAATCTATTTGCCGACATCGGCATAACGACGATCCGTTATCCTATATTATGGGAATGCATTGCGCCTGATCGGCCCGGACAGCATCTCTGGCAGGGCGTGGATGCGCGGATCGACCGGCTGCGCGCACATGGCATCGACGTCATTGCCGGGCTTGTCCATCACGGCAGCGGTCCCTCCTACACGCATCTCCTCGACGATGACGGTTTCGCGCGGGGTCTCGCTGATTTCGCGGCCCGCGTTGCGGAGCGCTATTCCTGGATCAA
Source organism: Sphingomonas sp. TDK1 (assembly GCF_001650735.1). Classification (GTDB taxonomy): domain Bacteria; phylum Pseudomonadota; class Alphaproteobacteria; order Sphingomonadales; family Sphingomonadaceae; genus Sphingomonas. The sequence goes on from NZ_LXVY01000028.1 coordinate 53,560, forward strand.
CCAGTGGACGCCGGTCAATGAGCCGCTCACCACGGCGCGCTTTTCGGCGCTTTATGGCCATTGGTATCCGCATGTCCGCGACGAGGGCGCGTTCTGGCGCGCGCTCCTCAACCAGATCGACGGAACCCGGCTCGCGATGCAGGCCATTCGCAGGGTCAATCCCGCCGCGCGGCTCGTTCAGACGGAGGATCTCGGCCGCACCTTCGCCACTGCCGAGTTGCGCGAGCAGGCTGCGTTCGAGAATATCCGGCGCTGGGCGACATGGGACCTGCTGTTCGGGCGCGTACGGCGCGGTCATCCGCTGTGGCGGCGCATGGCCGCGCACGGGCTGGAGCACAGGCTGGAGGCCATTGCGGCCGATCCCTGTCCGCCAGACATCATCGGCATCAACCATTATCTGACCAGCGAGCGGTTCCTCGACCATCGCATGCAGCGCTATCCCGCCCATGCGCATGGCGGCAATGACGGGCAGCGCTATGCCGATGTCGAGGCGATCCGGGTGCTGGAGCCGCCCCCGCCCGGTCTGAGGGGCGTGATAGAGGAGGCGTGGGACCGCTATGCGACCCCGATCGCGGTCACCGAAGTCCATAATGGCTGCACGCGCGAGGAGCAGCTGCGCTGGCTGGCGGAGGCGTGGGATTGCGCCGAGGATCTGCGCAATGAGGGCGTGGACGTGCGAGCGATCACGCTCTGGTCGCTGCTCGGCAGTAGCGGATGGAACACGCTGCTGACCGCCCCCGGCATCTATGAGCCGGGCATATTCGACGTCAGTAGCGGAACGCCGCGCGCGACCGCTCTCGCAGCGCTCGGCACGGCTCTGGCCACTGGCGCTGCACGGCATCCGCTTGCAGCGCAGCCGGGCTGGTGGCGTCGGCCGATCCGGCTTGAATATCCCGCCGTCCGCCGTCCTGCCCCGGCCGTGCAGCACCGGGCGGACAGTTGCAGGGAGCGTGCGCCCATGGGTCGGCCCCTCCTGATCATGGGCGCGACAGGAACCCTGGGGCAAGCGTTCGCGCGGGCCTGTACGCTCCGCAACATACCGCATGTGCTGACGGCGCGGCACGCGCTCGACATCACCAGCGAGGCCAGCATCGGGGCTGCGCTGGACCGGCACGATCCCTGGGCAGTGGTGAACGCCGCCGGCTGGGTACGGGTCGACGAGGCGGAAAGCCATGCCGCCCGTTGTTTTGCGGCGAACAGCGACGGCCCGGTCCGCCTTGCGCGGATGGCGGAGGAGCGGGGGCTTGCCACCCTCAATGTCTCAAGCGACCTCGTCTTCGGGGGCAAGGCGGAAGGGGCCTATGTCGAAACCGACGCGCCCGACCCGCGCAACGTCTATGGCGAGAGCAAGGCGCGCATGGAGGAGGGACTTCTCGCCCTGGCGGGGACGCATCTCATCGTTCGCACCGCAGCCTTCTTCTCTCCCCATGACGAGTTCAACTTTGCCGTCGCGGTCGCTCGCGCCCTGACGGCGGGGCAGCCGTTCGAGGCCGCGGCGGACCAGCGGATCACGCCGACCTATGTGCCGCATCTCGTCAGGGTCGCGCTCGACCTCCTGATCGACGGTGAGCAGGGCCTCTGGCACCTCACCAATGAGACGGAGCTATCATGGGCAGAGTTCGCGGAAGCCGTCGCGGACAGCCTGAACCTGCCCCGGCATCTGATCCGCGCCGTGCCGGGCGCCCGCCTGAACCAAATGGCGCCACGCCCCTCCCGCGTACCGCTCGCGACGGGGCGCGGGGCGCACCTGCCGTCTCTTGCGGATGCCCTCGGCGAGTTTGCGCGGCATGAGAAGAGGCAGCAAGCGGTGCGCGAGCTTGCATGACATGCAAACGGCCATGGATCCGAAGACCCATGGCCGCCGAACATTCAGCCGTCTTACATCCAGCCGTCGAGATCGTCGGGGATGTTGCTCAGCGTACCCTTGCCGGTGATGGCGTTCAGATCGAACGGCTGCGCCTCCAGGAAAAATTCCAGCTGGTCACGCGATGTCACAAGCGAATTGATCACGCGGACTTTCAGGCCTTTGAAGTTCGGGCCGTCGATGCGCAGCGCCTTCAGCGTGACTTTCGATCCATGCGGTATCTTCACGAAGCGCGGATAGTTCAGCAGGCGAAAGTCCGGCTGAACGATCTCAAGCTCGACGTCGATCGGGCCAGCATTCGCGATCTCCATCTCGCCTGAGTTTCCGATCAGAAACTCTGACGGCGAATATTTGGTGAACGACATCTTCAGGACCGCGTTCATCACCGTTTGAACATTCTCGCGCGTGCCGAAGAAAGTGTCGCGGAAGAGGCCGACCGTACGACGCTTTTCCAGCGCATCCTTGAAGGCCGCTTCATCCTCTCCCTGCGTCAGGAACAGGGTGGCGACGCGGTGATCCATCCCCGCCGCCTCCTGCTCCAACGCGGTCCCGAGATGAGCGTCCGTAGTCGCCGCGATATAGAGGTTATATTTCAGGGCCACGTCCATCGCGCTGGGGTGGATGAAATCGCTTTGCGCAACCTCAATCCCCGACAGCAGACCCTCTGAAAACATCCGTTCGAGGAACGGCGTCACCACTGCCTCACCAGGGGAGGAGGAGGGGATGGTCGGATGATTCCACTGGCAGATGGCGCCCTGCCGCTTCGCTTCGCGGAACCGTGCTTCCAGATCTTTCTCGTCCGCGCTGGTCCGGTTCCAGTCGACCCGGAGCTGCCCGCCCGTCTGCTTGAAGGTGCTGTAATGGACTTTCCCCGGGTTCAGCGCATTTGCATCCTTGAGGAAGTGACAATTGAAATGCCCGATCGCGCGCGTGATCTCCGACCCGAGCGAGAGTTTCATGCCGCCGAGGCCAAGCATGCCCGAAGAGATGAACGCGCGGCCGATTTCATAGCTGCGGTTCTTGTTGGTGCCGGTGTCGCGGATCTTTGGCGTGATGATGTCATGTTCCGTGAAGGACACGAACTTAAGCCCGTCATGCGCCGCTTCTGCGAGGCGAAGCGTCGGCCAGGCCGAGCCGTCCGAGAATACGGTGTGCAGGTGCAGGTCGCCGGCGAAAATATGATGTCCGTCCTTCGTATCGGGGAAGATCAGACGCGCGGGCGACGGCGGCCGCTGATCGGATTGCGTCACGAACTCGGCGGAAGCTTCTCCGGCGGTGAACAGCCCTGCGAGCATAGCGAGAGCGGAAACCATTGCGCGGAAGTTTCTATGCTTAACCATAAGATCTCCTGATGAAGGTGGTGTTTGATGAATGGGCTTTGATATCGGTCGTGAAATCAGATTCACCGCACCCACATTGCGCTGGGTTCAGAACTTGTATCCAAGCGTGATGCCATAGGTGCGCGGGGCCGCCGGGAGGTCGGTGCTGGTCGTGGCGGAGTTGAATCGGGAGAGCGGATAGTATGTGTCGGTCAGGTTGCGGACCCAGGCCGTGGCGGAGATATTGTTCTGATACCGTAGTTCTACGCGCGCATTGCCTATGAAGCGCGACTTGGTCACGGCGAAGTTGTCGATGTCGAAATAATATTTGGACAGATACTGACCGTCGGACGCGAGGATGACATCCATCGTATCCGAGGCATGGATGGTATATTCGAAAGCACCGTTCAGGCTAACGCCCGGTGTGAACGGAAGCCGCGCATCCGCACGACGCAGGCGTTCGACGGGATTGGTCGAGATGACCTTCTTGATCTCATTGCCGAGATAGGCGCCGGAGATTTCCAGCTTCAGATCGTCGGTCGGCCTGATGGTCGCGGACAGTTCCGCGCCCCAGCTCTGGGCGTCGCCCGCATTGACACGCGTGCCGCCGGACAGGACGCCCGCGGCAGTGGTGATCTGCGTGACCGCCGTCGTCTGAATATCCTTGTAGTCGTTGAAGAAGATCGCACCTTCAAGCTGAAGGAAGGCACGGCGGGGAAGGATCTTGAAGCCCAGCTCATAGGACCAGACCGTCTCGGCACCGAACGGCGCGGATTCGAGGTCGTTGCTGGGCGTGGTGGCATCGAAGCCACCGCCCTTATACCCGCGCCTGATGGACGCATAGATCGACGAGGAAGGGCCGAAATTCTTGCTGCCGTAGATACGGCCGGACACCTGGGACTTTCGGATGTTACGATCGAACTTATAGGGCAAAAGCGGGAAGATGGCCGGGAGAAGCGATACGCCATAGGGATCGAGGCCCTGCGTCAGGCCATTGAAGTCGACCTTGTCATGCGTGTAGCGGAGGCCGCCGCCGATCTTGAATCCGGAGTCGAACGCCCAGGTTCCATCCCCGAAGACGCCGAAGCTTGTCCGCTTTTGCGTGTAATCGCCCTGGATGATGCCGCGCGTCGTGTCGAGCATCGTAAAGGTCTGGTCGATGCGAACGTCGTCGTGAAATGCCGTCGCGCCCACGATCCAGCTGAACCGCGACGTGTCGTTCTTCTGGAACCGAATCTCGGCATATTCCTGATCGTCTTTGTCGCCGTAGAGGATATTGATCAAACGGATAGGCACCCCGTCCCCATTGTAGATCGCGAGGTGCGAGACATGGCTGTATCCGCCTGTCAGGACGAAGGTGTAATCGTCACCGACGCTCTGCTGCAGACTGCCGGTGATACCATAGCCGGAAACGTTCAGCTTTGTCGGCACGTCCGAATCGACTTCATATCGCGCGTTCGGGGCGAAGCCGTTCTGGGTGACGTTGCGGCTGGGCTGCAATGCCCCGCCGGTCTGCTTCGTACCGTTGACCTTCAGGAATATTTCGGTCCGGTCGGACGGGTTGATCTCTATGATGGCGCGGCCGGCGATGCTTTCGGATCGTGCGACGTCACGGTTCATGCCGGTAACGGGCAGCGGCGGGATGCCGGCAGGCGGCCTGAAGGTCGCGACGGCATTGGCATTGCCGATGTCCGTCATGTAGCCGTCCGTCCTGGTGTATAGCGCGGCGATACGGGCGCTGACGATCGGCGAGATCGGGCCGCCGACCGCGCCCTCCATGCGGGCCGTGCCGAAGGTCGCCAGTTCGGTGCTGACATAGCCGTTCAGCTTGTCGCCCGGACGGCGGGACAGGATGTTGATCGCACCTGCGGTCGAATTCTGTCCATAGAGGGTTCCCTGCGGCCCCTTCAGGATCTCCACCCGCTCGATATCGAAAAATTGGCCGGTCGCGAGGATGGCCGACCCCTGGTAGATGCCGTCGATGTTGAGCGAAGTTGCAGGATTGCCGTTGGGGCGCAAATCGTCAAAGCCAACGCCGCGGATGGTGAAGGTCGGCATGTCACCACCCGACACCTGCACCGTGGCGAGGACGCCGGGCGTCTGGCTCGCCAGGTCGACAAGGCGGTCGGCGCCGCGATTGCGGAGCTGCTCGCCGCCGAAGGCCGACAGGGCGACGGGGACGTCGACCAGGCGCTGCTCGCGACGCTCCGCCGTGACGATGATGTCCCGATCGCCTTCCGCCGCTTCGCTCTCGTCAGCGTCGGGGCGGGACGTGCCGGCGCCGCCGGCGCTCTGCAGGGCGATCGGCATCGCGCGCGGCGACGCCGTGGCCTGCTGCAGAACGACCATGTCGCCGACCAGGCTGGCGGTGTAGCCCGACTTGGCGAGGAGGCGGGCGATGGCATCGGACGCCTTGTACTTGCCCGATATGCCGGCGCTCATATGGGAGCCGACGTCCCCGGACGAGGCGACGACCTGAAGCCCGGTCGTTGCGGAAAACGCCGACAGGGCGGCGGACAGATTTCCGGGCGGAATGGCGAACTGGAAGCTTTTGGCAAAGCTCCCCGCTTCCGCATGCGCTGAACAGGGCGCCGCCGTGGCGGCAATGGCGATGGCGACGTGCAATGCACGGTGAGAAATGTGAGACCCCATGTCGTATCCCCTTGCGAGCACCATCATGTGCTCTCCTTCGAAAGACGCGGGGATCGCCAAAGCCGGACACTGTTTTTTCAGCCCATAGTCTGGCAGGCAGAATTTTCTTATAATGCCTTGTGGAAGCGCAAGATTCCCTGATCGGCCCGTACATCGAAGCCGTTCGCCTTGCCGATGACGGAGAGGAGTGCGGCCGGCCGATCCGTTCGAAAGCGCCCCATGATCGGGATCGCCGCCAGCGCCGCTGGCGGAGCACTGATGACGATCCCGCCCTGCCGGTTCAGAATTTCGACCAGCGTGCCGAGCGTCATGCCGTCAGTATCGATCCATCCTTCCCGCCAGTCGGGACGGGAGGCGTCGAACGGCTTGGGGCGGTCGACGGTGGTGTCGTGGACGAGGCTCTGCCAACCGGCACGCACAGTGACCGCCTGGGGCGACCCGACCGGCTTCAACAGAACCGCTCCGCGCGCCACGGCGAGACTGGTGCTGGCGGATGTTACGTTAAGGTCGAACACCGTCCCAGCACCTGCGCCTCGGCTCGGCCGGCATGGGCGATGAAGGGGCGGCTGGCATCGTGCGCGATGTCGAACCGCGCTTCCCCTGCGATCAGACGGGCGTAGCGGCCCCGGCTCGTTATGGTGACAGTCAGATGGCTTGCGCCGCTGAGTTGCACGAACGACCCGTCTTCCAGCCGGACGTCACGCCGCTCTCCGGGCTTCGTGCTGAACTCCGCGGCCGTATTGACCGGCGACCGAAAGATGGTGAGGCCGGTGATGGCCAGAACGACCGCGCCGAGGCCGCCCGCTATGGCTGCCTTCCGGCTGGCGCGCATCTTGCGGATATCATCATTGGACAGGCGCCCGCCGTCATGGACGCGCGTTAGCGCTTCCTTGAGCGCCAATTCATCGATGGGGGCGTCGCTTCGCGATAGGCTGTCGTCACGCATGGCTAGATCCTGCTCCAACCGGTCAGTTTCCGCTTGGCGAGACCCTGTCTTATGTCGCTGTGCGCACGGAAGACATGCTTTTCCACCGCCGATTGCCGCATGTCTAGGTCGGTGGCGATAACCGCGGGTGGATGATCGTCCAGTCGACGGCGGAGGAAGATTTCCCGTCTGAGCGGCGGCATGTTCTTCAGGATGGCGACGATCGCCTCCACCCGCTCGCGATGAAGCAAGGCCTCATCAATGCGCGGCATGGGGCAGATAAAATCTTCCTCTATGGGGCAAGTGGCAGGCATGCGCGAAAGACGGCGGAAATGATCGTTGATCAGGTTCTGCGCGACAGAAAAACAAAAAGCCTTGAGATTGGCGATCGTGCCGGTCTGCCGGTACCGGTAGATGCGCAGATATGTCTCCTGCACGATATCTTCTTCGTCATTGCCATTGCGCAGTCGCCGGGCGACAAAGCGGGTCAACCCATCGCGGATGTCATCTTCCTGGGCCAGCTCATAGCGAGCTCTGACGGTGGTACGCACGATGCACTCCTCAGAATGCGAAATCTGAAGGGAAATGGCGCGCGCATTTACGCTGCACCGCGGTGCGCCGTTAGACCGGGACCATGACGTCTGAGTGACTACGGTCGCAGACCTGCGATGGATGAAGCCTGATGCGTAGACGGCGGTGCCGACTTGCACATCGCGATCTCGCCCTTTGCCAAGCCCCTTTTTATCAGTGTGCGGACTGGCTGATGAACAGCCCCGCTGAACGCACGGTCGGAGGCACCTTCACGCGCGGAAGGCGGTTCTAAGAGTCATATCATCACGGTATCGAAATAAATTGACCATCACCGATCCACGGATCCTGCCTGATGCCTTGGAGATAGAGAAGGCGGACATCGTGCGCTGGACTTCCGGTTGAAAGCCATTTGGAGCGCTAAGCCATGGCGCGCAAGCTGGGTGCATTACCCGCAGCGCGCAGGCCGTATAGCGCCGCTGCCCTTATCGCTGTTCGACATTTTCGTATGAACCGTGGATCCGGGACCATGCGGCTTCCAGCGTTGAGACCGTCCCATGGTCGGCTGACAAGATGCAAGGACCAATGATGACATCCACATCGCATCTCATTGTCAGAGCGGACGGTCAGGACGCATCCACTTGTTCGGCCTCGTTGCGGGTGGGGTTTCTATCGGAGGGAAGCGGAGACTTTGGCTCCACAGCGATGCCGAGAGCGGAAAGGATCATGGCCCGCACAGCAGTACTCTGGATGACTTCCCTCGAAGCGTCGCTCGCCTCTCCCGGCCGGTGCCAAAGGAGGATGCCGCGGGGCTGGTGATATCCCGTGCCGACGTCGCGCTTGAATCGCTTGATCCCGGCCTCCGCAAAGGAAATCCTCTCCTTCACGCCGCCGCCGGAGGGGCGTTCCACATAATTGTCCATGCCTTCCGGCGGCTGCGCCAATCCGAAATTCAGGGTCCTGTTTACAAGGTTGACCTTGTAACAGAGGCGTCTTCCTCCGGCGAATGTCGCAGCTTCCACCAGCGACGCGAAACGCCCCGCATCCTCCGGCGTGTCGAACTCGAAATTGAAATCCGGGTGCATTGCGAGGTTCGAACGATAATCTCCGCTAAACCCGATTGCCCGGACGAAGGCTGGAACGTCGATGATGCGGGCCTGATCGCCGCCGGAGCGGAAAACGGCTTCCTGTCCCATGCTGCTCGCGACGATCAAGGTTCCATCAGTCCGGGTGATATAGTCAAGCAGATAACCTAGCTGATAATCCGCGACATCCATCGCCCGCTGTATATTCTTCGCCTTCAACCTGTCTTCATCGGAGGTCAAAGTGTATTGGAATTCCTCCGGGAAAGCATGCTTCCAATATCGATGCATCATGCCCGCGACATGATTGGTGAAGAACGTCGTGAACTCCGGTTTGGTCCGATGCAGAAGATGCTTAAAGACATCAAAGGCGATCGGCGCCTGCATGATCGAGCGACGCGACTTGTAAAGTGGATTGATCTTTTCAAGAATGACCTGCCGCGCGAGAGCGAGAACGGTCGACAAAGACAAGCCGATCCGAACCAGGCCGAGCATCAGTGTTGCGAGCTCTCTGCTCGGTTTCACGTCGGAGACGATCCCCCCATCCAGTGCTGTCTGGCGAAGGTTGAGCATCTGGAACGGCCTGCATTCGGGCGGGATCGTGCCCGGCTGCGGCGCGAAAGTGTCGGGGATGTAGAAGGCGTACGCGTCGTCGGGCGGGGGAGGATAGGATTGCAGGCTTGCAAAAACACCGACCCGCTTCCCGGCTTTGGCGGCGGTCTCCCACACAGGCGGGAATTCGCTCGCTCTCGTCAGATCCTGATTAAGGAACTCAATTCCATGGCTGCGATTGTCCACCCCCCGATGCAATGTCGGCCACGTTACCCAGGGATGAAGTTCCCCCACATCTGTCGTAACAGTGGTGTAGGATCTCGACATGCCTAAAATATTCGCGAAGTTCCCATGAGGATTTCTTCCAATGTACCAATCAACAACTTGCCAGGATACCTCATTTAGCTCGTATAGAATGACGGGCGTTCCTGTAACAGGTACATCAAAATTCCCGTCTGTCATGAGACGCGTACCTTCTGCCAAGGTGCATTCATGTTCTTTGTATCAAAAGAAAAACATCTCAGCAATCATTTGTTAAATTTGGTCGCATTTCACTTAATTCCTGCCCTAGCTTGCCGGGAGAGTATGGCTTCGGACGGAAGGAATAACTTTCGATTTCAGGGAGGTTGATGCCAATGCGAACTCCCTCGCCGTTCGGACTGCCGCCTCCCACCCAATCCACAGAACGACGCTTGCCGACATTCCGAATAGCCACATGCCGAACCCACCTTGGGCGGTGACATGCATGATGTCCTCGTAAATCTCGAAGAAGAAGCGGTGCCAGAGAAAGATATGGAGGTTTGCCATGGCGACGATCGTGATGAGCTTGTGCAGGATGGCGGGGACTGCGATGTCCCTTACAAAGAGGAAAATAAGGGTCCCCGCAATGAGGCAGTAGGCAGGTAGTTTGGCGGCCCCGTAAACGAGGAAGCTGCTGGCAATCGCCAGGGCAGCCATCGCGACCCTGTTTCCTTTCGGAGTCCTTGAGGGATCGGCAAAGAAGTAGAAGCACCAGCCGAGGCAAAAATTCCAGAACCGGGAGTAGGGCAGTGTAGGATGGTCCAGACCATCTGAATAGTTGTCCAGATAAAATCGTAGCAACACGGATGCGACAAACAGCAAAACGACGGAATAAGGGAGTAGCTTCCGACCGAAATTCCGGATGAGACCGATGTAGGACAGGATGTAGACGACGATCAGGATCTGCATCATGACCTGCGGATACCAGGTCGGAAACTTGGATATTCGACCGTCCGTGAAGAGGTTTCGGATAAACAATAATTCTAAAACATCGAATTTACGTAAGATGATGAAGAAGAATAAGACCATGAAGAAGCTGGGTAGCAGGATGGATCGCCCGAAGCCGATCAATCGATGCCGCATCTGTGGGAGCGAGGGAGCGTCAAGCACGAACTTCGCAAAAAAATAGCCGGAGAGCGCCATCAGGACGCTCATGCCACCCGAGAAGTTAAATCCCAAAACCTGGTCGATATCGGGGTTGGCATGGTTCAGCGCCACGAGGGATATCGCCGCCGCACGCAGGACGACTCCTGCCTCCATGCGCCGCGTCTTAAACATGGGCGACATGTTTGAGTTCCTCCAGTTCGGCAAGCGAGAGTTGATCCCAGCGCGGGGGGATGAAGCCGAGATATCCTTCCAGTGCGATGCTGGCATTAACGAACGAGAGCGAGTCCGTTGAGATGTCGATAAACCTTGTCTCTCGCCCGATCCTATCTGGGCTCTCCGTGCCAAACTCCTCGAAGATTTCGAAGATGCTGGTGGCCGCGACGTCGAGAAGGAGAATGTCCGCGCAATGGTGCGCAATCCGTCGCGAGGCGAGGCCCAGGAAGGCGGTTAGCTTACGGAGGCTGAACGGTTCGTTGTTGAACCCTTCGAACATCGCCTCGAATGACGGCGCTTTTTCGCGGGATGGCGCGAGACCGTCCATCGCCTTAAAATCATATTTGCCGTTCGACAGGCGCGGCAGGGCTTGGACCTGAACAACGGTGCATGCATGGGGGGGCAGGTGGATCTCGCCCTGCAGAACCTGATCAATGATGGCGAGTTCATCAGTCCGTGCCGTGGTCAGCGTGGTCTGGTGACACGCCTCGAAGAGGAGACCCGGATCGGCAAAGGCGGGACCCTGGCGGCGCAGCTGTCGCGGCTCGACCTGATCGTTCTCGACGAGCTCGGTTATCTGCCGTTCGCCCGCTCGGGAGGGCAGTTGCTGTTCCACCTCATCAGCAAGCTTTATGAGCGGACCAGCGTCATCATCACCACGAACCTCGCCTTCGGCGAATGGCCGACCGTGTTCGGCGATCCCAAGATGACCACGGCGCTGCTCGACCGCGTCACCCACCACTGCGATATCGTCGAGACGGGCAACGACAGCTGGCGCTTCAAAAACCGCAGCTGACAGCCACCTTCGGCGCCTTCAAAAATCTATCTTGCGCTGCGCGCGCCTCCGGTCGGGCTACGCCCGCCCTCCGCCGCACGCAGCGCAAGGCCATCTTCAACAAACCAGCATCATATTATCTGAAAAGGGGGTCCCTCTTCGACGCCGATCGGGGGTCCCTTTTGAACGCCGTTTGACAAGCAAGCCGGCTGCGAGCGGCTCTATTCCTGCACAGCGACATCGCAGTTGA
>NZ_LXVY01000029.1 GCF_001650735.1 Sphingomonas sp. TDK1
TGCGAACACCGGACGGTTACGAGGGGAGATAGAAGGGATGGCAAGATAAAAGCGGTGCCTCCAAGCGGCCCCGGAAGTGGCGTCTGCACGTCGTTTTTGATGGAGGCATACCCACGGTGATGCCTCCATCGGGAAGGCGCGGTCGCCTGAATGCCAGCATTTCTGCGGCTCTCCGGCTCCCCCGAATGGAGGCCCTTGAAGGGCTGCGCTGGCGCACCCTCATCTGGCGCTTTCCAGCATGGGACAGCGTCATGGCCGAGGATCCATTCGAGCTATGGTTGGGGCGGGTCGGCACGGATCGCCCGTTCGCGCACCAGCTCCGCAAGGCGACTAATCTGGCGGGCAGCGCGGGACGATCTTCGGCGGCGCGCGCCCGGCATTTCGATGGCAGCAGGATAGGGCGCGGTTCGGGCGTCGGCCGGGTGCTTGGGTCTTCCGATCGGTTTGCAGGAATTCGCGCGCGCCGCGTCGTCGTAAAGGCCCGCTTCGTGAAGCTGGCAGGGAAGGGGGCGAAGGGCGCTGCTGCGCACCTTCGCTATCTGCAGCGTGATGGCACCACCCGCGAGGGTGAGCGCGGCACGCTCTATGCTGCTGATCACGATGTTGCTGACGGCAAGGCGTTCCTCGAACGCGGTGCTTGTGACCGGCACCAGTTTCGCTTCATCGTCGCACCCGAAGACGGCGCGCAATATGACGACCTGAAACCGCTGGTGCGGCGCTGGATGGCGCAGGTCGAGCAGGACCTCGGCACGAAGCTCGACTGGGTGGCTGTCGACCATTTCAACACCGGTCATCCGCATGCCCATGTGCTGGTGCGCGGGGTCGACGATCGTGGCCAGGATCTGATCATCGCCCGCGAATATATCAGCCGCGGGCTCGCCGCGCGGGCGGCGGAGCTGGTCAATCTCGATCTTGGGCCGCGTACTGACCGAGAGATTTTCGAGGGGCGTCAGCGCGAGGTCGGCCAGGAGCGATTCACCACCATCGACCGCAGGTTGCTGATCGCGCGCGAGGCCGACGGGCTGGTGCCCTCCTGGCATGGTGACAGCATCGAGCAGGGGCTGCGCGCAGCGCGCCTGGGCACGCTAGCGCGGATGGGACTAGCAACCGAGGAGGTGAAAGGGCGCTACCAGCTCGCCGACGATCTGGAAGCAACGCTGCGTGACATGGGCCGACGTGGCGACATCATCGCGACCATGCACGCGCAACTGAAGGCGCGGGCGCCCGAGGTGCATCCGCAGGACTATGCGATCTATGACCCGGCCGTGGGCAATCCACTCATCGGCCGCGTAGTGGCCGCCGGACTGGCCGATGAGCATCGCGACCGCCACTATCTGATCGTCGCGGGGACCGACGGGCGCAGCCACTATGTCGAACTGGGCAACTGGTCGCTCTCGGAAGGGAGCGATCGCGCCGAAATGGTGCGGGTGACGCCGGTCGTCGCAGGCATCCGTGATGTCGACCGGACGGTGGCCGAGGTCGCTGCCGCCAATAGCGGCATCTACAGCGTCGACAGGCACCTGCGCCATGACGCCAGCGCCAGCCAGCGTTTCGCCGAAGCCCATGTCCGGCGGCTGGAAGCGATGCGACGGGGAGGGGGCGAGGTTGAACGCATGCCGGATGGCAGCTGGAAGATCGACGCCGACCATCTCGACAAGGTGCTGGCCTTCGAGCGAAGGGCGGCTGCGGCACGGCCCGTTGAGATCGAAACGCTTGCCGAGCGCCCGGTCCTGGAACTGGTCCGCCACAACGGCGTGACCTGGCTCGACGAGCAGCATGTCGCGAAGGAACCGGAAGTGCTGGGCGGCGGGTTCGGGGCACAGGTACGGCAGGCATTGGTGCTTCGCCGCCAGTGGCTGATCGAGGAGGACCTCGCCTGGCGCGACGGCGATACCGTCCGCTTTCGCGCCAATTTGCTGACCGAACTGCGCCGTCGCGAACTGCGCCAAGTGGCGGATCAGCTCTCGAAAGAGATGGGTCTCGGCTATGCCGAGCATCGCGGCGGCGCGATCGAGGGTATCTATCGCAAGGCGGTGCAGGTGGGCGCAGCGAAATACGCGTTGATCGAGAAATCGCCCGAATTCACGCTCGTGCCGTGGCGGCCAGTGCTGGAGAAGCAGATCGGTCGCACCGTTTCCGGCATCGATCGCGGCGGTACGATCAGCTGGACATTCGGTCGCCAGCGTACGGGGCCGGAGATCGGCGGGTTCTGAGATGCCCCGAAGAGGTACCTGGATTCCCCAGCGAGGCCCTGTATCGGAAGCGGGAACAGGCGGATTCTGCACGTCATGCAGACGCGAAAGACCCGCCACCAATTCTATCTTCCCGACGAACTGTCGGCGAAGCTCGACGCGATGGCCGCGCAGCCGGGATCGTCGAAGACCGCGATCCTGACCGACGCGCTGATCGCCTGGTTCGATCGCCGTGCCGGTCATGAACTCGACCAGCGCTTCGGCGCGCGGCTCGACCGCCAGAACCGCGTCGCCGACCGGATGGAGCAGAAGCTCGACTATCTGACCGAAGCCCTCGGGCTCTTCGTCCGCCACCAGCTTACCCTCACGGCGCACCAGCCGGCCTTTGATACCGAGACGCAGCGCCTCGGGCGGCTTCGCTACGACGCCTTCATCGAACTCGTCGGCCGCGCAATCGCCCGGGGCGACACGAACAACCGCATCGCCAACCGTCAATCCCCAGAACTGGGGAGGGACAGATGAAGGAGCGTCCCATGCGTCCTACGCTGAGCAAGCCGAACACCGACCTGTCGCCCATCACGCTGCGGATTGCTGATGCCTGCCGCATCACCGGCATCGGCCGGTCGAAGTTCTACGAGTTGATCAAGGCCGGCGAGATCGGGGTGATCAAGGTAGGCGCGATCACGCTCGTGCCGATGACCAGCATCGACGCGTTGCTTCAGCGTGACAGCCCCACCGCGGGCGACGCCGTCCGGCCAACCTTAGCCGAGGTGATGCACCCGTTCCTGGCCAACGCCATTTTGACGGCGAGCCTTGCCTCGACCCCCGAGGCGGTTCGGCGCGATCTTTCGTCGCCGGACGAGGGAAGCCGAGGGAAAGCGGAAGACGGCGTTGTCGAGCGCATGATTTTGGCGCTCTATGATCGAGACGGCCAGTCCGGCGGGGATCGTTGATACAGCTTTATGTCGTTTTGCTGTCCTAGCTTTGGCTCGGGTCGGAGCTTTGGAGCATTCCTAAAAGGTGCCGGCTAGACAGACTGAATTTGGGGTAAGGCCGTCGTTCCGATGCCGCAGGTTGATCGCCGGCTCTTGTCGGATGCTGACGTTCAGCGCTTGTCTGTGCGGCGTGGCGTTACGACTAAAGCTGATCCGTAAGGCGACTGACGACTTTAGGGCAAAAAACGTTGAAAGCCGCCGTGCGATCGCGGAAAGTAAGTTCGCAAGTCCGAAGTCGCTTCGCGATATAAAACCGACGCCTGTATTACTTCGATTGATCGCGTCGGATGCCTGACGCTAGTGGGGTGATGAGACTAATGTCACTGAGCATAGAAGCGCTGCGGATGGCGCCGGCGGATTTGCCGGCAACGCTGCGCGAAGTGGTCGAGTATCGAAAGTCGGGCCTGAGCCTAAATCATGTGGTCGGCTGCCCGCTAGACTGTGCCTATTGCATACGTCACGTGTTCGACAACTACGATATGAAGAGACCCCACCTCGTCATGGACGATGAGGCTGCGGTCGCCGCCCTCACAACTCACTGGGCGTTCCGACCGCATCGAACGCCTATCCAGATCTTCAATAGGGCGACGGATCCCTTCCTCCCGCGCGTCAAGGAACATCTCCACAGGACGCTCGAGCTTCTCGACGGCCAGGGCCTGACAAACCCCGTGCTGGTCATCAGCCGGTGGCGGGTCGATCGCGAGGACGTGAAGCGCATGGAGCGCCTCACCAGCCTTAAGCTGACCGTCCTCGTCACCTGGTCGGGCATCGACGACGATCGCATTGAGCCGATCGATGGCGCTGTGGCGGAGAAGTCGCTCGCGACGCTCGCCACCGACGCGGTCAGAACGAAGCGGATCCTCTACTGGCGTCCGATCATCGCCGGCATCAACGATTGCGACGACGTAATCGGACGAGCCCGTGAACTCGCCCGGCTTGCCGATGCCACTGTGTTCACCGGCCTCTTTCACAGGGACCAGATCAGGGCGCACATGCGTTCGATCGGTGTGCCCGACCTCTACGACAGCGCGCCCAGGCGCAAGATCATGCCGCGTCTCGTCGAGCGGAATATCCTCGACGGGTTCGGCGATCAGCCGATCTTCCGGAAGACGTCGTGCGCCGTAGCCTTTGCGCACGGTATCGCCGACTACAACGGCCACCTCGGGATCGAGAGCATCTGCGACATCTGTCCGAAGCGACAGGTCGACATCTGCGCGGCCGCACATGCAGAACCGTCGCGAGAGCGGATCGCCGCTCTGGCGCGCGAAGCCGGGCTCGCCACGGGAACGATCGAGATCGCGAACGGGCGCATCCTCGTCGACGACAGCACTGAGCAGCAGCGCTACTTCATCCAGCACGCCACCGGCTTCCAGGTGCACGACAGGTCGCACCCGCACCTGCCGGGAAGGCATGGACGCGCCGAGGAGGGATGGGAATGAATAAGCGCATGTGGGCGGTCGACGTGGAGGGCAACGGCGGATCGCCGCCCGAGATCGTCGAACTCGCTATCGTGGAGATGGAGGGGCTGCGACTGACAGGCCGCCACAAGCAGTGGCGGTTCAAGCCGAAGGGCGGGATCACCCCCGTCGTTTCGCGGATCCACGGCATCTGGGAGCGCGACGTTGCGGACGCACCGGAGATCGAGGACGTCATCGACGACGTTCGCGAATGGCTAGAGGATACCCCCATCGTCGGACACAACGTCCGCGTCGAACTTGAGACCATCGGGAGGGCGATGGGGGACTGGCAACCTTCGGCCGCCTTCGACACGCTCCGTATCGCGCGCCGACTGCTGCCCAACGAGAAGAAGCACGGCCTTGAGCACCTCGGAAGCACGCTAGGGTTGCTCGACGCAGCAGGTACCGCAACGGGTGGGGGTTCTCACTCCGCCCCGTTCGACGCAGCCCTCTCGGCAATCCTGCTCGAACATCTTCTCGCACCGCTATCCGAAGCCGAGCGCCAAGTCGTCATGGACGACGCCGACATCCTCCGCGTCCAGCAGGGCTCACTCCTGTGACATCCCGCCCATGCAAGATCGCAGTTGCCGGTACGCACTCGACAGGCAAGACGACCTTCCTGCGCCGGCTTGAGGATGAGCTCGCCCACCGGGGATTCTCGCCCGGATACGTTCACGATAGCGCGGTCAACGCCCGTGACCTCGGCTTTCCGATCCTCAGGGATCACACCTTCGAGAGCACCGCGTGGATCATGGCCGAGGCGATCCGGCTGGAGACGGTCGCCTCCCTCTCCGCCGACGTCATCCTCGTTGACAGGCCGGTGCCCGACGCACTGGGTTATCTCGTCGCCGCGCTTGAGGTGACTGGCCGAAGCCTGGCGCCCGGACGCCTAGAGCGTCTCGAAACTATGTGCACAGGCTGGATGGGCGAGTACGACCTCACGTTCGTGACTCAGCTGGACCAAGACATCCCCATCGGCCCTGGCCGCGACGACGATCACGAGTTCCGCATCGCGGCAGGCGTCGCCGTCTCCCGCATCCTGAGCCGGGTCGCACCGCACGCAAAGGTGCTCGGGGCACACGATGCAGACGACGCCCTCGCGCTCGCGATATCGTTCGCCGAACGGCATCGGAGCGGAGCGTGAATCCGTACGGCAAAGGCACCGACGTGGCCGCATCCGCAGCCGGCCCCACCAGGATCGGTCTGGGCTGCATGGCACTCACCGGCATCTACGGCGCCATTGACCGGGATGTGGCCCAGGCCACCATCCACGCGGCGCTCGATTTAGGCATACGGGTCTTCGACACCGCGGCCCTCTATGCCGACGGTTCCAATGAGGAGCTGCTGGGACGAACGATCGGTGACCGCGACGACGTTTTCGTCGTCACGAAGTTCGGACTAGCCGCCGGCGGCAATGGCACCCTGGTCCGCGACAGCACCCCGGCAGCGATGCGCGCATCCGTGGACGCATCGCTGCAGAGACTTCGCAAGGAGCGGATCGACCTGCTTCTCCAGCATCGACCGGATCCAAGGACAGACGATGCAGTCGTCGCAGGTGTCGCAGCCGATCTAATGCGAGAAGGCAAGATCGCCGCATTCGGTCTCTCGGGAAGCGCGCCGGAGCGCGCGGAGGAGTTCGGACGGGCCATTCCCGTAGCGGCGATGCAGAACGAACTCTCCCTTGCGAGTCCGGAGCGGCAGAACGAGCCCGCGATCCTCGATCAAGCTGGTGCGATGTTCATGGCGTATGCTCCGCTGGGACGCGGGCTGCTCACCGGCAGGTTCAGGGACCTTTCGGTGCCGGGCGACCTCCGCGAACGGATGCCTCAGTTTCAAGACGATGCCGAGAAGGCGAACTTGGAGCGTCTTGCCGTCGTGGACGAGATCGCCGCGAAGCATGCGACCTCGCGGGCGGCCGTCGCCTTGGCGTGGACACTTAATGCCGGCAGTAACGTCGTGCCCATCCCTGGCGCGCGAAGCCCGAAACAGATTACGACGGCCATCACAGCCGCCGACTTGGCACTTACCCCTGATGAGATGCTTCGCCTCTCCGAAGGCGCGCAGCAGATGACATCTTAGCAGCGGCGATTACATGTCTTGTCCTGATAAGCGTGCTGCGGCAGCAAGGCGACATGACCTACGTCGCCGCATCGGGCACCGCACGCATCCAGCATGCCGACACCAGGGAGGTGTTCGAGATTGATGCCGACGAACTCGACTTCGAGGCGATCGGCGCCGATGAACGGAGCATGGGTCCCGAGATCCATCACCAGGCGGAACTTGAGCATCCGGAGCTAGGCACTTTGACCTGGGGTCTCTGGGAATATCCGGTCGGCATCGAGAATATGACCGAAACCGAGATCGGTCGGCACACCATTCTCGAAGACATCGAATATGGCCTGCGTCACGAGCCCGACGAGGACGAGCCACCCAAAGACGACGAGCCGGATCTTCCGGCTCTGCGCAGGCAGCTGCCTGCGCAGATTGATGCGCTCGATCAAATCCTCGGACAGTTCGCGGACCTGCAGCCTCGGATCGGCCACAATTAGCCCCCGGAGGAGCATCGGTTCACCCTCACCGATCTGGAAATCGGCGAGATCCGGGCAAGTCTCGACGAATTGCGCGCGCAGGCTGTTAGGCCGAAAGCGATCACGACCGCAGACCCTACAACAACCCAATTGGCGCAGACTCGCCTGTCGAAGCTGTCCTCGACGCTCGCAAAATGGGGCAAGATGTCCACCGGCGCTCTGGCGCTCGGTGTCCTTGGAGGTTTGGGAAAGGGCGCCGGCGAACATGTCTGGCAGCAGATGCCAATGCTGCACCATCTCGTCGACGTCATTCAGCACACGCTGACCGTGTGGATCCACGCGCTGATGGTGCTGTTCTGAGCGAATTCCCAACGACGACGGGCCGGACGTGGTGACGGCTCAGCGCGTGACCCGGTAGCTCTCGTCCGGAACCTGCTTCCTCGGCGCCCAGTCGAGAAAGCGAATTCGACCCGCCGCCTTCAGTTCGGCCGCCATCCTTCCGAGCTTCACCTTTCGGACGCCATGCTTCGCAAGAATCTGCGGCCACAGCTTACCGTAGGTGATGACGGCGGGGTCGGCCGGCACGATGTCCAGGACCGCGGACACCGCCCCCGCCTCTTGCTTCGCCATCCACCGGGCCGCGAATTCGTTGCTGCCCAGGGTGGGACCGAACATGTCCGTCGTGCCGAAGGCCTCGTCGCGCCTGCTGGTCTGCAACGCCGCACGCACCACGTCCTGCGCCTTCAGGGCATCGTGCTGGCAGTCCCGGAACACTTCGACGCCCTTGGTGCTGCGCGTCGCGTAGATCAGCGAATAGTAGGTCCTGTCCTTCAGGGGGAACAGGACCGGCGTCTCCATGACGTAGGGAAAGTTGCCGAGGCCACCGATGACATCATTGATGCACGAGACGAGGATCTCCTTGCGCGCCTCCGCGGCGTCCTCGCCGTCGACCGCCACCGCCCCGAGGCGTCCCTTCCAGTCAGTCCCCGGCATGAGGGCGTCGAGACTGGCCTGAATTGCCGGGCTGCTCATCGAGGCCGACCAATTGATCATCGTGAACATGAAGTTGAACACGACCTCGGAATTCGGACGACGCAGGAGTGGGCCAACGGCCTTCAAATCGATCTTCCAGCCCTTGGGATCCATCAGCACGAACGAGAACGCCCGCTGCGGGATGGCACGGAGAAGGTCGGGAATCGCCTGGACGAAATCGCCGTTGAAGGTCTTGATTGCGATGTCGGGGTAGAGTGGGATGATCTCCTGAAGGCGCGCATACGCCGCCGCATTCCGTTCGACGAGCAGCGCCGTCATGCGCACGTCAGTGCGGCCGAGCTTGGCCCACGCCTCCTTCGCCCGCCGAAGGGCCTCCAGCGCGATGCCGAACGACGTGTCCTCGAAGTTCTCGCCCTGATCCTTCCAAGGCCCCGAGTAGCCGTCGACGTAGACGACCTCTTGGTATGCGCTGGCCACTTTGAAGACGAGCCGCTCCACATAGTCGGCGAGGAAGTGATGCTTGACGTATGCCTGCTCGCGGCCAGCGTAGTTGGCAAGATCGGGCCTCATCAGGCTGCCCGCGACGCGATAGCGACCGGAAGCTCATTCCACTCTCGCCCGTCGAGATCGCGTCCGCCCGTCTTCGGGCGAATCCCGCCCCACTGCTTGAAGAAGAAGGCGACACCCTGCGCAGCGCACATGTCACGAATCTCGCGCGCCCACTCGATCGCCATCGGACGGGCGCCGGGACCGCTCTCGCCGCCCGCGATGACCCAGTGGATGCCCGACAGATCGACCTGCCCGACCGAGCCGATCAGCGGTTCGACGGAAAGGAAGCGAACGCCTGCGGGCGCCCGGCGGAGATGCTCGATGCGCGCCCGAGAACGCGAATCCTCTACCGACACCCCGAGCCAGATGTGGGCTGGCGGCGCCAAGTCGCGATAGCGACGCTTCAGATAATCGCGCATCACCGAGCTGCGCTTGGTCAGCACCTGGAAGACGTGCCAGTCCGCCTTCTCCATCGTATCGAAGACACTGTCGATGAAGGTGCGCGGCACCTTCTTGTGAAATAGGTCGCTCATCGAGTTCACGAAGATCATCCGCGACCGCTTCCATGCCAGCGGCTGCGCCAGTCTCTCCGGACGGAGCGTGAGGTCGAACCCGTTCTCGAACGGATGTCCGGGCACGCCGCGCCAGCGTTCGGAGAACCTTTCCGCATAGCAGTTGTCGCAGCCGGCCGTGATCTTCGTGCAACCCGTGACCGGGTTCCACGTCGCATCCGTCCACTCTATCGCACTGCCATCCGCCATGGTTACCCGCCCCGATCTAGAACGAATCATGAATCTCGCATATCACGATTCGCCGCGCAACGGATTTGCGTCCTGATCAAACGAAAATCCAGCAAGCAGACTCGCTTTCGGCTGGACAGGCGAATCAAATGCAATTCATATTCTGCAACCAACGGGGTAGTCCCCGCGGGGGCAATCGACAGATGGCGAACGGGCTCGGCTACGACTGGATCCTTGGCGGCGAGCTTCCGACGCTCGGCCGGCATAGTGTCGCGAAGCACGAGATCTTCGACCGCTATGTCGAGGCATACATCAGGACGCTGACGAAGAGCCACCTTACCCGCGCTCTGAACCTGACCATAGTCGACGGCTTTTGCGGCGGCGGCCGATATACTCTCGACGGGGTGGAGGTGGACGGATCACCTCTTCGAATGCTCGCGTCCGTGCAGCGGGTGCAGGCGGAGATCACCGCCGTGCGTACGCGCGGGATCGCCATCAACGTTGACTTCGTCTTCGTCGACGCCAATCCTAGGCACATCGAGTTTCTTCACGAACTGCTTCGACAGGAGGGACACAGCGCGCGCATTGGCCGCGACATCCACATCGTCGGCTCGAAGTTCGAGGAGGCTGCCGGCGACATCATCGCACGCATCAAGTCTAAGGGCCGAGCGCACCGCTCGCTCTTCTTCCTCGATCAGTACGGCTGGAGCGCCGTCACCTTCGAGACAATCCGGAAGATCATGGCGCAGCTGCAGAACCCCGAGGTGGTCCTGACCTTCATGGTCGACCATTTGGTCAACCTGCTCAACGACCGCATGATCGACACCGCCGGGCTGGCCGCCATCGACCTCAACCGCAGCGACGTTCGCGACATGCTCGAGATGAAGCAGATGCGTGGCTGGAAGCGTTTCATTCAGAACACGCTCTACGAGCACATCCAGCGGAATACCGGCGCCGATTACTACACTCCCTTCTTCATCCACCCCGATGGCACGTCGAACCGGGACTATTGGCTGCTGCATCTCTCCAAGCATCACCAAGCCCGCGAGGAGATGGGGAAGATCCACTGGATGATGGAGAACACCTTCGAGCACTTCGGCCGGGCCGGCTTCAACTCGCTGGGCTTCGTGCCGGGGCAGGACGTGCGCGCCGACATGCTTGAATTCGGGTTCAACGACAACGCTCGCACCCGTTCCGAAGCGGCGGTCGTTGAGCAGCTGGCCAGGATGCTTCACGCCCGGGCGGTCGCGGGCGAGGGTCCTCTAACGAAGAAGCTGCTCTTCGCCTCCCACTGCAACGAAGCTCCGGTTGTAGCGAGCATCGTCGATGCTGCGCTCGTAGAGCTCCGTGCCGCAAAGGATGTCGTGATAAAGGCTCCTGACGGTGCATTGCGGCGCTCGGTGAGGCAATTCACTTGGGACGATGAGATATCGCTTTCCCGGCAACCAGGCTTGTTCTCAATTTTCGATCAGCAGGTCGCCTAACTCGAATTCAAACTCGCGAAAAAACGGTCTCCCGAAATATCAGCCCCACTACGCGGATAATCAATTCAGCGAGCGTGCGGCACGCTCACCCGGTCGACGCTCCGCTTGGAAACGGCAGCAAAATCCTACCGTCAATCTTCCCTGACCCCGATTGCCGCCGGATGAACGGACGACGATTTTCAGGATCTCGCCACTTCGGTCTCAACGGCGATATTGGAGCGCGAAGCTGATAGGGTGGACGCCCCCGAGGGTATCGATGTACCAGAGTGGAGGAATTGATCCTCCCACGCGAGCGCTCGATGTTCAGCCGTCTCGGCTGGGAGATGTCTCCCCGGGGGCGGTGTCTTCTTGAGCTTCGACCATCCAGATCTTCCGGACACCGTAGCGTTCGCCCTCGACATCGATAGATATCAGCGACTTTCGAAGCGGCATATTTACGTCCCAGAACCAGTCAGCGATGATCTCGGTCTTGGTCGGCAGGCCGCCGTCTAGCACGCGCCGCATGCGATCCTCCCAAACCGCCACCTTGCTCAGCCGGGTCGAAATTTCCGAAAGCATGCCGGCGGCAAGATCTGGGATGGCGCACAGATCCTCATAGTCCCGGAACGCCGGATCTTGGCCGGTTGTGTTCAATCGATATACGCCCATCGGAAATGGCGAGTAGAAAGACGAAAAGCGTGCCGCCGCCAGCAAGGCGTCGTCATGTCGGACCTCGTTGGCGACGAACGCATCCTCGTCGGTGATCCAGGTGACATTAGTATAAGGACGCGCCCAAAGCGAGATCAGGATGCCGGCAAGATGAACTTTGCGTGCCATCGCTTCGAAGGCGCGCGGATTCCAGTTGGCCCTCAAGCCGAGCGACTGGCGAAAGTCGTCGGCCACGTCTGGCGCCGTCGACAGCCATTTCTTCTTCTTGTCGACTGCGACTGCCACTAGATGGCCATCAAGGTTGGCGGCAGCGGCCAGGAAGGATATCAAAGCCTGCTGGCGCATCGGGTCGCCGAGCTTCTTGTAAGACATCGTCCGGCCATCGCGCAGGAATTTGGCGCGCGCGTCCCGTATTACCTCGGACCAGTCGGCAAACCCGCCCCGGATTACGAGATAGCAATAGACGAGGTGACTGGACCCCGCATGCTCGCCGCCGAAGTCCGAAGCGATCAGCAGCTCGCCGGCGTCTCGCGGTCGCGGCTCCCCGGCGCTCACCTGCTGCTGGATGGAATAGCCCCAGGCCCAAAGCCGTCGCGCCGCCACATTCTCGGGCGTGAGGAGCTGCCAATGATCGTGATGGGGGCCGAAATCCAGCATCACGCCACTTTAAGGCAACCAAGCGCGGGTGCCAGCGCGCAAACCGCGAAGGCTATCCGCAGAGACTGATCAAAAAAGGCACGTCGGCTATTGGTGGCGCCGATCGTCGCAAGGAAAAAGCCCCTTCTTGTGAGCGGAGCGGTCATCATCACGATCATGGACGAACGGCCGCTTTTAGGCGTTCTGGTTTGAAGCTGAAATGTTTGAGGATGGGGCGCAAAGCCGACCGGCTGGTTTGCGAAACACGAATGGCGGATTTCAGGAAGAGCCGCCGCTTAGGTCAACGACACTGAATGGCTTGAGCTGGTCGACTGCTGCCGGAAACATCGACCTGCGCTTTTTGGAACGAAATAGCCGTCCAACGAAGCGACTGTGAACGTGCGACTGCGCCGAATCCGGACGACAACGAACCTGCGACGAGCGTCTAAGTGTGTTCCCTAGCCGAGGTGTGAGCCGGCATCACCGAGCCGCGTCAGGATTTCCCTTAGTGCCTGCTGCATGCGTGAGGCAAAGGCGATGCTCTCCTCCTGCATCTTGCAATGGAAGTCGATCGACCGCCGCATCCGTCCCACCTTCATCGACATCAGCGCACGATACCGTTCGGCAAGGCTGCGCTCCCTCGCCTCGTATTGGCTGCGGAGGGCCTGGATGTCGATGTCGGGAGTCGCCGAGCACGATTCCAGCAGGTTGCGTTCCATCTGGCGGCTGTCGCTCGCGACGATGTCGGTGTAGAGTTCCTCGATCGCGCCGTCGGCCTGCTGCGCAGCGATGGCGTTGTCGAGTTCGGTAATCGCTCGCAGGAAGTCGGAGCGTCTGCCTTCGTCGATCCTCGGCGCGGAGGCGTCCGCGTCCAGGATCAGGAGTAGCATGCTGAAGTAGGTGGTCTGCCGCTCAAGGCCGGCTTCCGGGAACATGCTGACGAGCCGTTCGGCTTGGGGCAGCGCAGCCTTCGCGTAGCGCTGGAACGTCTCCGTTTGCGGTGAGGAGGGCGTGGGGGCGTAGTCCCCGTCCAGGGCTGTCATGGCTTCCACGTTGCGCGGGGCAAGCGCGGGTTCGAAGATGACGTCCGTGATGTCGATCAGGCGCCCAATGTTTTCGATGGTGGCGGGAGTCGTCCGTTCGATAGGCACTACCGTGAACTCCGCAGCACCAGCCAGGGCAAATGCCTCCGCGACGTAGGCCGAGCAGAACGTGCCATCGTCGCCTGCCGACGCCTTTCCTGTTCCGAGCGGGAGGACGCTTTGCCGCGCTTGTCGAAGCGAATACTCGCGTCCTACGCCTTTCTGCGCGTGGGACGCCGCCCTTCTTGCGACGGACTCGTCCGGATGGCGGAGCACCCTAAGGTTTTCGATTGCGTGGACGAAGCAGTTGGCCAGCGAGAGTGAGCTCACGCCTTCGTTTCCGGCTTCGGCGAACGTCGGCGGGCTCGTGCAAATCAACACGTGGCTGAAGCGGCTTCCGGCGGCCTCGCGCACGCGTCGCGATATTTCGAGCGCGCGTTCGTCTTGCGACTCCAGGGTCGAAGTTAGGATGATGTCACCCGGGCGCAGCAGCGAGACGTCCGGGAGGAACACCATGCATCCATCGTATCGGGTGTTCTGGTCACCCATTGTAGACTTCCATTCTCAACGCGTCATATCGATTCGACGCGGGCCAGCCACTTTATTTATGCTGGCACCGCAATGATGGTCGTCTCGGGGTGAGTTCCAAGGTCAGTATGCATTCTCGTCCGATGATTGAAAAGCAGTTGATTACCCAAGGGCCACCTGACGGTAAAGGCGTTGAAGACCATTTCGGAAATGCGGAACCTACGCAACCGCGCTGCTCACAATGCCGAGATCATGGTTACTGACGCCCTGCGGTTTGATGAGCTTGCCCGAAGAATGAAGAAGTTTCTCGACGACTAGGGCTTGTCCGCGTGCTGGGCGTAATACCCTAGTTAGATGACGAATCATGTACGAACAGCACCTCGGAATCGCTGCGAAGCCAACGACGCTCGCCAAACATATAATTATGCATCTGCTTGACATCGACCTCCTGGAACGGGCCGTAGGTGTCCATCATCATCGCACGGGATGACTCCAAACCCTCTCGCTGGCTGTCGGCGATCCACGACAACGATACGAACTCATACGCAACACGCGCGACCAACTGCTGGGCGATGCCAATCACGACCCCCGATTCGTGAACGCAATGAAGAGCATAGTCGCTCGAGGGGGCGAATTCGATTTGCCAACCGGGCGCGGCCATCTGCCTGCACAGTTCGTCCATGCTCGCCCCGACGATGATGAAGATGTTGCCCTCGATAAAATCTAAGAGATGCTGGGGCTCGCGGATGGTCAGGATGAAGGGTGTGTAGGGCGCCCACGCAAAGTCGTTCTTGTCGCCGTTCAGAGTCCAAAACACGCACCGCTCGTGAGCGAGCGGCTCAAAGATCGCTGCGTAGTCGGGCCGCCCACCAGCTATTGCCGCGAAAGCAATGCCCGGTTCCGGTCGAGAAATCGCGAACCCTGTCCTTTTGGCTTCAGCGATGCACTCGTTCAGCGCGTCGACATTAGTGCGTTCAGGGAGGGTGACCGCTTGCCGCATCGTCTCACCAGGCGCCCCTCGGTAGCCGACCGCACGATCAGTCTCCAAGAAGCTGCGCAGCTTTTCCATCTTCTCGGCCTGCCGCCTACCCCGACTACTTTGTTTCGGGCTGCTTTTCACCTCGATAGGCACGGGATCGGAAGCACCGAGCAGACAAACATCGCCATAGCGAATGGTATTGGTAATGTCGGAAAGGACTGATGGCACCTGATGCTCAAGGGCACTGAATAGGCACGTCAACTCGCCAGCCAATCCCTCTTTGCCACGGATCATCCCGGCATCAGGTTTTATAGCAAAGCGGTCGGTGTCATAGTAAGCGTGCTTGATAGCAAACTTGTCGAGATAGAGGAACGCGAGCGCGTCCCCACAGCATTTCCAGATATAAATCTGCTTGGCGTATCGGTCGATGAACCCCGCCGTGCGCTTGATCTTTATCTTGAGCGCCTTGCTGATTTCCTTCGATCCCCGGCCTGTTTTCAACTGCCGGTTCAGTTCCCTGTGCGCAGCGCGATGCTCGTCCTGCTTACGCTCTGCGCGAATGACCTCCTTCAAGACGAGGAGGTTTAAGGCTTTGATCGAAGCGAAATCGTCGCGATCGGCTTCAATCGCGCGGAGCAGCCGTATCATTTCAAAGAATGGCTTCTGTCGCCGACCGACCATCATTAGCGTTGTTCCGACCTCAGGTTAGAAGCGCCGCTATCCCCCAGCATCGCATAATAGCGATTGCGGAGGCGGCAAAGCGGTTCCGATGCGCTGCGATGTCCAGCTTTGCGGGCTGGTCGACCAAAAGTTGCCACTCAGTTATCGGCTCAGTTCCTTTCGGTCTATGACTTGGTTGGGGGTGTAGGCTGAACGTCCTCTTGTCACAGAAGCTGCCGTTCCGCAGGTCGCGTGCCCATGACCGCTTTGTCCCAGACCCGGCCGCCTAAGCCGTCTGGAGACGCCGTGCGCTTTCAGGCAATCGGCGGGCGAACCGCGATGACCGACATTTAGGCGCTTAGCTGTCGGCCGGATATACGTAGTTAGTGATTTCAACTGGTTTCGTTAGTGATTGGGCAGTTCCACCGAGCAAGGCGGCGGTAGATTCAAGTCGCTCAAAGTAAAGGACTGCCTCCTTCCAGACTTGAACGGCACTATTAAGACGCTTGAGGCGCTCTGATTTATCCCGACCCGTACTGTCGTTCGTCACTTTGTCTTCGGAGCGATAAATCTCTGAAATGCGTTGATTGATCGCGTACACTCGGCTGCGGAGACGTATGAAGTCAGCGAGCATTGTTGCGGGAAGAGTCGATGTATCTATTTCTCGCATTGCCGCGACCATTTCATTTGTCCGCTCCCCGCGCAGCCGATGGGTAGGATAAGCTCGACTAGGCTTGAGGATGGCCACAAGGCGTTCCGTCAACGTTTCGAGGGCGTCGTAAGCCAGTAGATGGGCAGCGCGGCCGCGCTCCGCTGTTTGCTCAAGTGCATGAGCCTTCGAACGACTCACCGTAAGCGTCCGTCCAGGACCGTCTGAGGAAGAAGTGGCCTGTCCGTCCTGGCGCCACTATGGGCCCACCTAATGGGGACTATGAGGGCGATGATCTCACCGGCAGGCTGGTTGAGGTTGAACGTCTACCAGTTGCGGAAATCCTTCATGCTGCTAAATTATAACAATGAGGCTTTTGAAACGTGCTCTCCTAGCGTTGTTTTCAGCAGGCTGGATTGTTCCGTTCTGCATGAGCCACTGGCTGTCACAAGATTTCATGACAGGTGTAGTGGTCCCAGCTGTACGGGATGGAGAGCTCTGGCGAGGCGGGTCGTGGGGTCCCTTCAAGCTCATCGATCAATTGTTCTACACATCGATGGTCTGGCTGGCGGTTGTGATCGTAACGTGGAGCCTGTTCCTGCCGGTCACCAAAGACCGGTAACCACTACTCTCGGTTACTCAGCCTAGCGGTCGGGCCGAAAGCCGTCATTCGGCGCTGGCCTCAGGCCAACGGCCGCTTCTAGCGCGAACCTTCTCGGCGGCAACAATCGGTGGAAAGCCGTCGCTCCTCCCCGCTTTAGGAAGCCCAGTAGCTATCAATGGCCACTTGCTTACCGCCGATCAGTGCACTGGTATAAGCGGTGTCACCGCGCCAACCCCATAGCCGCTCTGCGTTACCGTACGTCCAAATTTGTCGATAAAACTTGGAGCGCCCATTCCCGGCCTATTGCCAGAGGCGCCGCTAAGCCGCTTCATGATCACGCTGACGTCGGCAGTGTAGCAGCGGTTTGACTTGCCCGATCGGCATGCCACAGGGTTTGTGGGCGTCTGAACTGGTCGGGCAAATAAGGTCGCACGCTGATCACCCATCCGGTTTTCGCCCTCTATGGCGTCGTGGATTTCGACGTATTTACTCCCCGCGCTTTGGGCCATCTCGGCCGCTCGATAGATAGCGACATCAATAGCCAGCATCTGGCGCCCTCGCGTGGCGCCTTCAATTCGCCAAAAACCATCGCTCGTCGTTTGATCTTTGTAACCCTGCCCAGACTTCATTGGCCCGTAATATGTGGCCGTAGAGGTAGCATTTGCACCGCTGGCTTGCGCTACAAAGAGAAGCCCGATCAGAATTCCGACGCGCATAAACAGCTCCCCGAATACTATGGTTCAGCCGACTACAGGTGAAGGGTGAACGGCTGATTACGACGCTCGGAACGTTTGTGTGAATGGCTGAATTTGGGGCGCGAGCTGCCGGTCCGCTTTTCACGCATTTTCGGACGAAGAGGCTTTTGGGTCGACCCAATTCCAGGGCAGCAGTTCGTCCGTACGGTTGATGGGGTGACCTCGGCCAATTCGATCGAGGACGTCGGCGAGCCAGATCTGTGGGTTGATCCCATTCAGCTTCGCCGTCTCGAGCAGGCTGTAGATCGCTGCTGCCCGCTCGCCGCCGCAGTCGGCACCGGCAAAGAGCCAGTTCTTCCGACCCACGGCGATCCCGCGAAGCGCATTCTCGGCCAGGTTGTTGTCGATCTCTAGCCTGCCATCCTCCGTATAGGCGAGAAGCGCCGGCTTCAGACGAACGGCATAGCGCAGCGCCTCCGCCAGCGGAGACCGCGCCGACACCTGGGCGAGCACGCCGTCTGCCCATTGGAAGAAGTCGAGCGCCTTCAGCTTGGAGTATTTACGTGCCTTCCGCCGATCATCATGCGGATCCCGGGTGATCCGCCGCTCCACCTCATAGAGGTCGCCGATCAGCACCAGCCCTTCACGGGCGACGGAGCGGGCGTCTGCGTCGAGCACATCGTGCAGCTTGCGACGTACGTGCGCCCAACAAGCGACCGGCCTGATCAGCCCCGGCTGTCGATCGGCCGCGTAGAGCTTCTCGAACCCGGCATAGGCGTCAGCCTGCAGAAAGCCGGCGAACGTCTTGAGGTGCTCGCGCGGGCGTTCTCCCTTGCGATCTGGGCTGTATCGGTAGAGCGCCGCGGGTTTGTCGCTGGGGCGCCATCGTCGATTGTCGCGCACGTACACCCACAGCCGCCCCGTTGCCGTCTTGCCGCTACCCGGCGACAGCACCGGAACAGGCGTGTCGTCGGCGTGGAGTTTCGGGCTGGCCATCACCTGCTCGACTATACGGTCGACCAGTGGCTGGAGAAGCCAGCTGACCTGGCCCATCCAGTCTGCCAGCGTCGATCGGCTGATCTCGACGCCCTCCCGCGCGAAGATCTGCGATTGGCGGTAGAGCGGCAGATGGTCCGCGAATTTCGAGATCACCACATGCGCCAGCAGACCAGGACCTGCGCGGCCGCGAGGGACCGGCAGCGAAGGTGCCGGTGCCTGGCTGATCGCATCGCAGCGCTTGCAGGCCAGCTTCGGCCGCACATGCCGCACGACGTGAAAGCGTCCCGGCACATATTCCAGCACCTCGGTCACGTCTTCGCCCAACCGCGCCATGGCGCCGCCGCAGCTGGTGCAGCCGTCCGCTGCCGGCGCCGGATGCAGCACCTCGTCGCGGCGGAGATGCGTAGGGAGCGGCTGACGGCGAGGCTGGCTGCTTTCTGGGGCAGGTTCCTTGGCTGTCCTGCCGGCGATGACGCAAGTGGCATGCGCCTGCGCGGCCTCCAGATCCTCCAGCGACAACTCCAGCTGGTCCGCCAGCAGCAACAGCCGTTCCGAAGACTGGCCGAACTTCATCCGGCGCAGGCGGGCAAGCTGGACCTTCAGCTTCTCGATCTGCAGCGTGGTCAGCTTGATGGCATTTTCGGCTGCGGCGAGCTGCTGCCGGGTTTCCTGATGCGCAGATCGCTCCGCCGCCAGCGCCTGCTCGGAGGCTGCGAGTTTGGCCTGCATCGCCGCCAAAAGCGCCTTCACCGCATCAGGATTGTCGGGGATGTCCAGCGCATCGGAAGACATGGCTTTTTATACCAGAACAGAGACTCCCGCCCAAGCAAAATGCTCTGTTTTCTGCAGCTTTCCGCTATATCTGGACGGGCAATCGAGGCGCCTCCGGCGCCACCGTGCGACGCCAGTCCATCGCCTCGATCAGCAGGGCGAACTGCGCCGCGCTCAGCACAACGCCGCCATTCACCAGCGGCGGCCAGACGAAGCGATGACGCTCAAGGCGCTTGGAGAACAGGCAGAGGCCGGTGCCGTCCCAATAGAGCGCCTTGAGATAGCTGCCCTTGCGGCTGCGGAAGAGGAAGACGTGCCCGCCATAGGGCTCCTGGTCGAACAGCGGCCGCACCAGCGCCGCCAGGCCATCGAAACCGAGCCGCATGCTTACCGGCTTGCTGGCGAGGTACACCTTGGTGCCGGGTGCGAGCGAGATCACGCCGTTTCCCGCAGCGCCCGCAGCACGCGGGCCAGTGCCTTCTCGTTGACATAGGTATCGACCGACAGGCGCACCCCACCGGGCAGGTCGATGTCGATGCCGCCGGGCCGCAAGCCTGGGTTCGGCCGTATCAGCTCCTCCTGCGTCGTCCTTGTCTCGCGCGCCGTGGCACGGGATGACGCAGCAACCTCGGTGTCCCGGAGCGCCGCGAGGGGCTCCGCAGCAGATCCGCTCGCCACTTCACCATATGGTACAAACTGGAGCGGCTCGCTCGTCAGCAGCGCCATTTCGCGCTGCCGCTTGCGCCAGCCATGTATCAGGCTGGGCGACATCCCGAGCTGCCGAGCAACGCCAACGATGGTCGCCCCCGGCGCGTCGCATTGCGCCAGCACAGCGGCCCGCTCCGCGTCTGAATAGCGTCGCCGGCGCTCCGCGCGGGTGATGACCTCCATTCGCGCCATCCGCACTCTCCTTAAGGAGTGCGAAAGGACACTCCTGAGTGCTCCCCGCCTCGCGTAGCAGAAGTTGCCACGCAATACGGGTCAGGGCGGACGCTTACACTCACCTGATAGAGAACGCCAGCGAAACCGACCAATATCGCTAGGACAGATCCGATAGCCTGCGCCCAACCAGCATCACCCTTAGCGCCATCTGGGACGGCGTTAATTACATGCGAGCCCCAGAACGACAGTGCAAAAATTGCGATTGCCGACACGAGCAATGCCACTGCAAAGCCGAGGATTCGTAGCACGCCCATGTTGCCCCCCCACCAATAATGTAGCCGTGACAGCTAGGCCAGACGCGAACTTCTAAGGGTTCATACCTGTAGTGAAATTTCGCGATAGGACCAGTCTGTCAGTCCGCTTTCGGGATGCTGCGCCAGAACCCTGAAGGTCCGAAATTCGAGCGCGTTGCGGTCTGGCAGCTTCGTGCTCAGCGAACGGCAGGTTCGGGCCGTAGCTGCCGTTCAAAGCCCGATCCGCGAACAGCGCATTCTGGTCGGCAGCCGTCGGTGTCGAATCCCGCATTCTGGGTGGATAGCTGCCGTGACCGCTTTTGGTCAGCGGGAAGCGATAGCTGCCGTCCGAGCTGGGCAGCGTGACGACCGCTCACGACCATCACAAGCCGTTTCTATGAAAAGTTAGATTGTCGGCTTTTACCGCAATCTGCCATTCGCCGCGCTATTCTCGCGAGATTATCTGAGATCCTCTTTCTCCAACCCAGGGCCGATTGCTGACACGTCGAGCCCCAGATCCGGGCGGAGCGGCGTTAGGTTGCGAGCGATCGCAGCGCGCAGGCGTTCACGGCTCATTGGGCGCTGGTCTGGAAGCGCCGCGATCAGAATCTCCTCGACCCTAGTTACCCATGCGCGCTCGGTGCTGAGCATATCGCCATGGCGCAGTTCGTGCCGGCCGTGCAAAATCTCTAGCGCCCGCGATTGGATCTTCGGCGGCCAGCCGAGGACGCGCTCGACGAAGTATTCCGGCGGCAGGGCGGCGAGGACCGGCTGGTCCCAATATGGCGCCGAGCGCACATTGTTGACGACCATGTCGAGCAGAACGTCATCGGGTTCGTCTGGCAGTTGGCGCAGGAGCTCATGCGCGATCGAGAGGTATTTGGAGCGGCGCAGGCGTTGCGACGCCTCGCCATAGGCGTTCGCCAGGGTCCGGTATTCCGGTGTCGCCTCGTCGATCACCCGCGTCTGGAAGAAGGAGTTGTCGCGGTCGAAGGAGTTGCGGTCGATCTCGGCAACGTTGCCCGCCTCCTCAAGCGCGGCGATGTAGGTCATGCCCTCGTCGACGACCTGCTGGCGGTCGCGATCGATCAGCCCGAGCGTCGAGAACCACAGGCGGATCCCAAACAGGTGCATCAGCTCGCCCCGGTCCTTGACTGTTCGCGCGGCAAACACCTCCTCGACCTGCATGGCCACGGTATCGGCCTCGTCATCATCCTCGAAGAAGGTTAAGTGGGCGCGATGCCACAGCGGCTGCTCGCTCGGCTGGAGGAAATCGCTGCTCGCGTCGAGCCCGGCGCGGATCGCGTCGCCATCGACATCGCCGCGGAAGAGCATGCCCGCGATCACGCCCGTGGGCAGGACGATGTCGTCGAAGTCGATCTGCTTGTAGCGGGCGTCGATCTCGTCCGCCGCAGTCGTCTGGCCGGTCGCCTCCTTGCGGAAGATGCGGTGGAAGGTGCTGCCGACCAGCCGCGTCAGGTCGGCCTCGGTCATCTTGCCCGCGCGCCGCTCCATCGATACCGCCAGTACGCCCTTCAGCACCTTCGCCATGCTGGCCGGGGCGTCCCAGTGCCGCTGCTCGAAATGCCTGGACAGCTTCTCGAAGTCCCACATTGCGTGCTTCAGCGTGCGCAGGTTGCCGCGCCCGCCCTCAGCATGGACAGCGAGGACGACGTCGGCATGGGCCTCCAGGAAGCGGCGGGTCTGCTGGTCGCTGATTAGGGCCAGGAACGATGTGAACGCGGCCTCGGTCTCGGGCAGCACCTCCAGCGTCTGCCCGATCAACTTCTCTTTGACTTCCAGATAGGTGTCGTCGCCTTCCATCACCTTCGTCTCGTTCGCGACGATGATGGCCTTGAGCTTCTCGTGCTCGACATAGGAGTTGATGAAGCCGAGCACCTCGCCGACGGGGATGCGGCAGCGCTCCAGATCGTCGAAGACAAGCAGGCGGCCGCGCGGATCGTCCAGGCCGGTCCGCAGGTCGAGGTCGGGAATGGAGGGGCTGACTGTGCCGTCGTCCTTCCCGTCGCCGTTCAGGTCGATCTTGAACGCCCCCTTCAGCAACCCCTTGGTAACCGCACCGGCGAGCTTCATGCCTGGATGGGAGAGGATGGGGTGCAGCTGGCGGTAGAACTCCTCCTCGATCTGCGACACCGACGTCATGCCGTAGAGGCTGACGTAGAGCGGCTTGGCGCCCGTCCCGCCAAGGAACTTCTTGATGAGATGGGTCTTGCCCGAACCCCATGGTCCGCTGATCAGGACGGCATAGTCAAGCGGATGGGTGGGATCGACGTAATAGGCAAGGAATCGCTCGATCGCCGCGTTCACCACGCGCGAGTCGCGCTTCGCTTCTTCCGGTTCGTTGGTCGTGTCGCTCATGTCCAGGATATGGATATTGTGCGTCCGCACCGGAAGGTCGGCGAACACTTCGCAAGAACGATTCTGATATAAACGGAAACGGGGCGCTCGACCCGAAGGGAGCACCCCGTCTGCTAACAGTTCGCTGCTCTCCCGATTGAGCTACAGGCCCCCACTGGTGGACCCGACCGGGTTCGAACCGGCAACCTGCGAATTATTCCGCTAACTGATGAACCCTTCTACCGACATTCGACACCTGAGTCAATTACTATTTCATGTTCAATTTGAGAATTCGTTCGTTTCTCTAAACAGGTGGAGCATTGAATGCGTTTAACCAGTTCGGCGTGAGAAGATGATCCGAAGGAGTGTATATGCTGTTCTCGCAATCCTGAGTGGCGCCACCGACAAGTTGATGCACCCGCGGACGCAGGCCATCCATCAGTATCTTTCCGTGACTATGCTCAAACGCGACGGGCATTAGGCCGTTGGCGGGAAGGAAGCCGCCGACTGCCGGCGGATCTGCGGGCATGTTGCATTGAGCCCATTCGGGTTTCCCGCGCTTTCGCGGGCTGTCGTAGACCGTCGCGCGGATCTGGTCCCGCGCGGTGCGGGCCGCGGCGACGAGTTGGTCGCGTCTGAAGGCTGTGACGTCGGTGATCGCAGCGTCGACCAGCCCGGGCGCGAGCTGAGCGAACCTGGCTCCGAGGTGACCCGCCTGAGCGAACGAGTGCTCCACGTCGTTGAAAGGCGTGAACACCTCGGTCACGCGGGTGACGCCGTTCCGCTGGCGCTCGGCGGCGGCGGTCGCGATCTCGAAGTCCATCTCGGGCTGGGTGCGGAAGTCGCGGTCGCGGTGGAGGATGATCCGCGCGTCGGGCCGCATTTCGGTTATCATGCTGGCTAGCAGCCGGGCGGCCGGCAGGTTGCCGCAGCCGTTGTAGGAGATGACGGCGAGGTTCTGGGGCGCGCCGTTCGCGAGCGCCAGCGCCAGGACGGGCTTCGTCTTCTTGTCCTCGGTCATCAGGATGACGGGACGCCCGGGGTCGAAGGCGTCGGCGCCTGCCGACAACGCGCCGAGCGTCATCAGGATGGGGATCGCCGGCCGCTGCGCATCGTCGACGGGCACCTGGGCGCCGTCGCTCATCCAGACGACGGCGGCGTCGGCGTCATACATCAGCCGCTGGATCAATTGGGGTGAGTGGCTTGCGAACAGGATGCGCGTGTGGGTCTCAGCGGCGACGCCGCGCAGCGCTTCGTAGAGGCGTGACTGGCTGTCGGCGTGCAAATGGGCGTCAGGCTCGTCGAGCAGAAGGAGGGGCGGGGCGTAGAAGCAGGCGTAGGCGATAATCTGGATTACCTGGAGCATGCCGGTCGATGCCATGTCGAGCGTGACCCGGGAGTCGGTCGCCTCGACGTCGACCCGCACATAGCGGTCGCGCCTCGGATCGTGCGCCACGATGACGCGGGTGCCCGGATAGCAGCGGTCGAGCAGGGTGCAGAAGGTCTTCCACCTGCTATCGGGCAGCACGCCGATGTCGCGGTTATGGCTCCATGCGGCGCGCGCCATCTCGTCGAGGTCACGGGTGAACAGGTGGTCGAGCACGGTGCGGAGGTAGAGGTTCGCGTCGCCGTGCATGACGGCGGCGTCCATTGCGCCCTTCGTGCGCCACTCCTCGCGCATCGGAATGCCAGACAGGCCCGGGGTCAGGATTGAGAACGGCGTGTCGGGATCTGCGAGCACCGCTGCCAGGTCGTCGTCGCCGCTCCGGTTTATGGCTATGTTGGCGTTCTTGCCGCGCCGGACCTCGATCGTCAGTTCCTTGGCCGCGTCCGTGTGAAGGTCCACACCGGTGTAGGTGACGGAGTAGCCGAGCTTCTGGGTCGCTGGGTCGCCCCGGCGCAGGTCCAGCAGATGTTCGGTCGGACGGAAGAGGACGCTGTCGTTCGACACGGTGCCGGCGAAGTCGGGCGTGCCGTCGCCGCGGATTCCGCGAAGGGCGGCCTGTAGGATCGAGACGCCAAGCTGCGCTGCCTGGAGCGCGCTGGACTTGCCACTAGTGTTTCCCCCGACTAGCGCTGTGACGGGCTTCAGGTCGATGGTGAGCGCCTCGATCCGTTTGAAGTGTCTGATCGTGATCTGATCTAGCCGAATCCGCATGCATCCCCCAACCTACTGCGAGATTGGACCCTGTTTAGGCACCAATAGCAACGCTGGTTCTGACACCCGCGTGGCATCGCGGTTAACCGAGCTACGCGAGCAGAGATCGGATCGGACGGACCCTGCTTTCAAACGATGCTCCGGTTGCTGAATTTTGAACCGAACGCGGGTATTCTTGAATGACCGCTCGCGCCAAAAAGCGACATTTGCCACCATGGCCGTAAACGGCAGGTTTATCCCACTTTCGGCCCTTCCGCATTTGAACTGATTGCCGTTCGCGGCATCCGAATGCCGGCGTCCCAAGGCCGGAATGGCAGCGCATATTCCTCCGCCTCTCATCCACTCTTCCTGACGGTCCTGGGTGCGTTCAAAGCGGCAACCGCTCGGATTCGGACCGAGGCGTGCGCCCGCAACCGCAGGAGTCCGGAGAGGTATATTTGACGTATATTTGACAAGTTTGCTGCTGATCCAGCTAAGCCATTGAAAAATGGCGCACCCGACAGGATTCGAACCTGTGGCCTCTGCCTTCGGAGCAATGTAGCCGTCTCACCTCCGCCAAAGGCTAGGCGGGTTTCGACCTTCTGGCGTTGCCGTTGGCTTTCAAGCGGTCGAGATAATCTGACCAGTATTGCATCATCCGAACCCGCTCGTCCCAATGCTCGCCGCGGAGATATGCGCGGCGGACGTCATTGTTCTCCACGTGCGCGAGCTGCCGCTCGATCGCATCCGGGTGCCACTTCCTGCTCTCATTGAGGAGGCTGCTGGCCAGCGCGCGGAAGCCGTGGCCCGTCATCTGCGTCTTGTCGTACCCCAGCCGGCGTAGGGCGGCATTGATGGTGTTGTCGGAGATGGGGCGAGCGTCTGACCGGACGCTCGGGAACAGAAGTTTCGACCTGCCGCTCATCCCTCGAAGCTCCGCCAGAAGCGAAAGCACCTGTTTGGAAAGGGGGACCCGATGCGGGCGGCCCATCTTCATTTTTTCGCCGGGGATGGTCCAGACCTTTGCTGAAAGGTCGAACTCCGTCCACTCTGCAGCGCGTAGTTCGCCCGGACGCACAAAAACGTGTGGGGCGATCCTAAGCGCCAAGGCAACCGATGGCTGGCCCTCGTACCCGTCTATGGCGCGCAAGAGCGCGCCGACCTTGTCGGGCTCGATGATTGCGGCATGATGCTTGACCTTGGGCGTGATCAGGGCGCCCTGAAGATCGGCGGTCACATCTCTCTGCGCCCGTCCGGTGGCGATCGCGTAGCGAATGACGCTGCTACAGGTGCTGCGGAGACGTCGTGCCGTCTCATAGCGGCCCCGAACCTCCACGGTCCTCAATACGGTGAGCAGTTCGGGCGCGCTGATGTCGCCGATCGGCCGAGTGCCGATCAGCGGGTTGGCGAAACCGATCAGCCACCGCAGCTTCTCAAGGGTCTTCGCCGCTCGCCCCTCCGCCTCGATCTTCTTCAGCCATTCGTCGGCGACGGTGGTGAACGTATCTCCGGCCGAAATGCTGCCGACGCCGCGAGTCAGCTTGCCGTAGGAGGAGGGATTGATGCCCTTCTCGAGCAGCTTCCGAGCATTCTCCCGGCGCTCACGCGCCTCCTTGAGGGATACGTCCGGGTAGACGCCCAGGGCGACGGTGCCGCGTTTGCCGTCATGTCGATAGTCCCACCGCCAGTACCGACCACCGCTAGGCTGCACGAGGAGGTACATGCCGTGCATGTCCTGAGTCTTGAACGCTTTGTCGCGCGGTTTGATTCGACGGACGGCTGCATCGGTGAGCATGACGGTATCTCCTCCGCTGGCGCAGTGCTGATACCGTCAAATATACCGTCAGGTGCCGCGGGTTCCAATGGATCGATCCGGATTTGGGTGGATCAGATACCGTCAAAAACCACGCAAAACTGCGGATTTTTGGACGTTCTTGGATCTGTGCGGGAAGGTGGATGGTGCCCGGGGACGGAGTCGAACCGCCGACACTGCGATTTTCAGTCGCATGCTCTACCAACTGAGCTACCCGGGCACACCGGCGGAGCCGCCGGGGAGCGCGCCTGTTAGTCGGGGAATTCGTGGCTGTCCAGCCCCGATTGCACATTTGTTTGTGCCGGCTCGCCAGGGACGCGATAGCCCTCGCCCAGCCATTGCAGCAGGTCGCGATCCTTGCAGCCGCGGCTGCAGAAGGGCTTGAACTCGGCGGTGCTGGGCTTGCCGCAGATCGGGCAGGCGTCGCGGGGCATGCGGGTCACTCCTTGGGGGTCACGAACTGGACCGCGCCGCCCATGCGACGGGCGAGGGTCTCGGTCCAGTCGGGCTCGCGCGCCAGGCGGCGGGCGATTCGGCTGTCTACCATGTGGGTGGCCGGCACCGGCGGGGGAAGGCGTTCCAGCCGGCGCAGCTCGGCGCGCGTCGCCGCGCCCACCGGATCGGCGTGGAGCAGCTCGGGCAGCGAGGGGCGAGTGCGGCGGCGGACGATCTGGAGGAATCCGAAGCCGTTCACCGCGGTACGCTCGAAGGGCTGGGGCAGCGCGGCGTCGATCGCCTCGGCCACGGCATTGCGGGCGCCCTTGCTGCTCAGTGTCGGGAAATCGATGCCGATCGAGCCGCCGATGCCGAACCGCTCGATCGCGCGGGCGACGGCATGCGCGGCGGCGATCGCGAGGGGTTCGAGCGGGCCGCTGCCGTCGACGTCGAACAAGGTCATGGCGGGGGTGGGGGACATGCGCAGCGCGCCGCCGGGAAAGGCGATCTCGCCGCTATAGGCCTCGTCGAGCAGTTCGGACCAGCCCGCCTCTTCCAGCGCGTCCGCCTCGTGCGGGCGCAGCAGGCGGACCGGATGGTCGCTGGCGGTAATGCGGGCGAGCAGGTCCGGGCCGTCGCCCACGGGGGCCTCGGCGGGCGCGGGGACGGCCTTGGGGAGCTTGGCGCGGCCGGGCTCGGGGATCGCCTCGCGGACGATCTTCACCTTCAGCGGCGCGCCCTGGGTGATGCCCTTGGGGAGGGGATCGCACAGCGCCTCGCCGCCCTGGTCGAGCGTCACCTTGCCGGTGGATTTGTCGGTGAGCCGTGCCGTGCAGATCGCACCGACCTGGGGGCGGGTGCCCGAAAGCTCGATTCGCGCCTTCCAGATGACCCCGCGCGCGACGAGGGCGGCGCGGTTCTCGCCGATCCCCGCCTCGTACAGCCACTCAGCCAAGGGGATAGCCGGCGCCGGCCAGCAGCGCGCGGGCCTCGAACACCGGCAGGCCGACCACGCCCGAATGGCTGCCGGAGAGGAAGCGCACGAACGCCTCGGCCTTGCCCTGGATGGCATAGCCGCCCGCCTTGCCCATGCCTTCGCCGCTGGCGACATACCAGTCGATATCGGCGTCGCTGAGGCGCTTGAAGGCGACCACGGTGTCGGAGACGCGGGTGCGGGCCTTGCCGTCCGGGCCGATCACGCAGAGCGCGGAGAGGCAGTGGTGGCGGCGGCCGGAAAGCAGCGCCAGCATGCGGCGCAGATCGGCCTCGTCCTCAGGCTTGCCGAGGATGCGGCGGCCGACTGCGATGGTGGTGTCGCCGGCAAGGACGATCTCGTCCGCGGCACGCGTCACCGCATGCGCCTTGGCGGTGGCGACGCGCAGCACATAGGGTCGCGGCAACTCGCCGGGGCGGACATCCTCGTCCACATCGGGCGCGGCAACGCGATCGGGCGCGGCGCCGATCCGGGTGAGCAGATCGAGCCGTCGCGGCGAAGTGGAAGCGAGCACGAGCCGCATGGGCGGCACCCGCTTACTTGAAGCGGTAGGTGATGCGGCCCTTGGTCAGGTCGTACGGGGTCAGCTCGACGAGCACCTCGTCGCCGACCAGCACGCGGATGCGATTCTTGCGCATCTTGCCGGCGGTGTGGCCGAGAATTTCATGATCGTTCTCAAGCCGGACGCGGAACATGGCGTTGGGGAGAAGCTCCACAACCTGTCCACGCATTTCAAGCAGTTCTTCTTTGGCCAAAAAATGCCTCTCAGGGATTAGCGCGCGTAAAAGTGCGTCGCCCTTACAGCGCTGGAAGGAAAAAGGGAAGGTGGCGCGGCACGGGCGCGCGTCTTCCTTCGGGATGTGGGGCATTGGGAGGGGGAAGGCAAGGGAGGCACAAATCTCCCCTCCCGCAAGCGGGAGGGGGATTTCAGGTCAGTGCGCGCCGCCGCCAGCGAGCGCGGCGAGCAGCAGCAGCGCGACGATGTTGGTGATCTTGATCATCGGGTTCACCGCCGGGCCCGCCGTGTCCTTGTACGGATCGCCCACCGTGTCGCCGGTGACCGCGGCCTTGTGGGCGTCGCTGCCCTTGCCGCCGTAATTGCCGTCCTCGATATATTTCTTCGCATTGTCCCAGGCGCCGCCGCCGCTGGTCATCGAGATGGCGACGAACAGCCCGGAGACGATCACGCCGAGCAGCATTGCGCCCACCGTGGCGAAGCCCTGTTCCTTGCCCGCCACCGCGGCGATCAGGAAATAGACGAGGATCGGGCTCAGCACCGGCAGCAGCGAGGGGACGATCATCTCGCGGATCGCCGCCTTGGTGACGATGTCGACGGTGCGGGCATAATTGGGCCGGCTGGTGCCCGCCATGATGCCAGGATTGTCGCGGAACTGCGCGCGGACATCCTCCACCACCGATCCTGCCGCACGGCCGACCGCGGTCATGCCGAACGCGCCGAACAGATAGGGGAGCAGCGCGCCGAGCAGCAGCCCCACGATGATGTACGGGTTGGAGAGCGAGAAATTGACCGGCGCGGTCAGCCCCAGTGCGTCGTGATAA
Source organism: Sphingomonas sp. TDK1 (assembly GCF_001650735.1). GTDB lineage: Bacteria > Pseudomonadota > Alphaproteobacteria > Sphingomonadales > Sphingomonadaceae > Sphingomonas. Next base: position 29,662 of record NZ_LXVY01000029.1, read on the forward strand.
TGGTCGAGATCGGTGGTGTAGGCGCCGAACAGCACCAGTGCCGCCAGCGCCGCCGAGCCGATCGCATAACCCTTGGTCACCGCCTTGGTGGTGTTGCCTACCGCGTCGAGCGCGTCGGTCTTGTGGCGGACCTCGTCTTCGAGCCCTGCCATTTCGGCGATGCCGCCGGCATTGTCGGTCACCGGGCCGTAGGCGTCGAGCGCGACCACCATGCCGGCCAGCGCGAGCAGCGAGGTCGCCGCGAAGGCCACGCCGAGGATGCCGGCGATCTGATAGGTGGCGATCACCGCGATAACGATCACCAGCGTCGGCAGCGCGGTCGATTCGAGGCTGATCGCGAGGCCCTGGATGACGTTGGTGCCGTGGCCGGTGACCGAGGCCTTGGCGATCGACTTGACCGGGCGGAAGTTGGTGCCGGTGTAATATTCGGTGATCCACACCAGCAGGCCGGTGACGACCAGGCCGATCATCATGCACCAGAACAGGCCCATGCCGGTGACGTTCGGCATCGCCGCCGCGGCGGCAACGGCGTCGGCCGAGAGCGCACTGCCGTCAAGCAGTGCGGAGGGCTCGCCGAGCGACGAAATCGAGTCCTGCATCCGGCCACCCAGCACATAATGGGTGGCGCCGTAGATCGCCGGGACCGACAGGATCACCGTGGTCCAGAAGCCCTTGTAGAGCGCGCCCATGATCGACTGGTTGGCGCCCAGGCGGACCATATAGGTGCCGAGGATCGAGGTGATGATGCACACGCCGCCGACCAGCAGCGGCAGCGCCATCAGCCGGGTGAGCAGCGCCGTATCGACGCCGCGCATCAACAGCGCGATCGTCACCATGGTGAGGCCGAGCGTCACCACATAGGTCTCGAACAGATCGGCGGCCATGCCGGCGCAGTCGCCGACATTGTCGCCGACATTGTCGGCGATCACGGCGGGGTTGCGGGGATCGTCCTCGGGAATGCCGGCTTCCACCTTGCCGACCAGATCGGCGCCGACGTCCGCGGCCTTGGTGAAGATGCCGCCGCCCAGCCGCGCGAAGATCGAGATCAGCGAGGCGCCGAAGGCGAGCGTGGAAAGGGTGAGCACGACGATGCGATCGCCCGGCGCACGGTGCGCCACCTCCACCAGATACCAGAACAGCACGGCGATCGAGAGCAGCCCCAGGCCTGCCACCAGCATGCCGGTGATCGCGCCGGAGCGGAAGGCGAGGGTGAGCCCGCCCTGCAGGCTGCCGCGCGCCGCCTCGGCCGTGCGCACATTGGCGCGCACCGAGATGTTCATGCCGACGAAGCCGGCCACGCCGGACAGGATCGCGCCGATCAGGAAGCCGAGGGTGGGGATCAAGCCCAGCGTAAGGAACAGCACGAGTCCGACCACGACGCCGACCACGGCGATGGCGGTATATTGCCGCGTCAGATAGGCCTTGGCGCCTTCCTGGATGGCGGCGGCGATATCCTGCATCTTGGCGTTGCCGGCCGGCGCACGCAGCACCTGCTGGCTGGTGATAAAGCCATAGGCCACGGCGATCAGGCCGCAGACGATGGCGAAATAGACGATCGTCATAGAGTGACATCCTCCCCTGCTATTGCGGGTTGCGGCGCTCGCCGGGTCTGTCCAGTCTCGTCCGCAAGGCGGGAGGGTATAGCAATAAGGGGTTAGCGCAAGGCGATTGGGCAGGGGGACCCACCCGGCGCGATGGCTACCACCCTGCCGCCGCCAGCAGGCGGGGCGGGGGATGGGAAGCGCGGAGCCTACCGGGCGCCCGCGATGATCCGTCGCACGCCCTCCAGCACCATGCCGTAGACGAGGTGCGAGGCCGCGCCATAGGCATGAATCGAGGCCGGCGTTTCGGCCGGCCCGCTGCCGAGCCCCAGCGCCGGCACCGCGCCCTCGTCAAGCAGCGCGGACGTGACCACGCCATAGGCGCCGCCGAAGCCCGATGCCGCTTCGGGCCGGTATTCGGTGATCAGGCCATAAATGCCGCCGAGCACGCCGCCGACGATATAATGCACGGCCTGGCCAGAGGCTTCGCGATACGGCTCCGGCACCTTGTCACCGGTTGTCGCCTCGACCACCATGTCCGCTGCCTTCACCGTCGCGGGATCGCCGTTGCTCTGGTCTTCCTTCGGGATCAGCTTGCTCGCCTGGTTCTGGAAGGCGGCCATCGCAGCCGATGCGACCAGGCCGGCGGTAACGCCTGCGAGAAGGCCAATCAGGGGGCGGGGATTCGATGCCATTCGAATTGCTCCAAAAGGGATGCGGCGGGGCGCCGTATCGGAGAAAGGATGCGCCCCGCCGGTTGGGTCAGTAGCGGACGCGCTCCGCCTGCACCTGATCCCTGGCAAGGAACGCCTGGACACTCTCGGTACCGGCAAGATGGCCAGCACCTACCGCCAAGAACACCGTTCCCGGCATTTGGAGCCGTGCCTCGATCCATTTCGCCCAGCGCGCATTGCGATCGGTCAGCAGAATCTTCGCCAGCTCGGGCGTGTCCCGCATGCCTTCGTTCATCGTGGCGCCCAGTGCCTCGGGATCGCCTGCGGACCATTGGTCGATCATCTTGCCGAGTTCAGTACCGAGCTTCGGATAATCCTCCACTGCCGAGCCCAGGAAGGCGAGCTGCAGCGCCGGCGACATGCCCGAGAAATAACCGAGCTGCTGCTCGGCAGTTTCCAGGCCCACGATCGGCTTGCCCGAGGCCTTGGCGGCAGCGGTCAGCACCTTTTCCGCGCCGCTGGCCGGATCATAGCCGAGCTTCGGAAGCCCTGCGACGCTGAGCGTGATTCCCGCGACCCACGGCTGGAGCATGTCGAAGGCGGCAGGGGGGACGCCGATGTCCGCCATTGCCTTCAGATACGCATCGCGCTTGTCGGCGGGAAGTTGCTCGGCAATGGGTTTGGATCCGGCCGGGGCCATCGCCGTCTTGACCAGCAGCCCCTGCATCGCGGCAGGATCCGGCTCGATCAGTTCCAGCACCAGCGTGTCGCTCTTGTCGAATGCGGCCTTGACCGCCGAATCGAACCAGCTGAGGCCGGGCTTGAGCACATGGACAGTGCCGAAAAGATAGATGGTGGTGTCCGCGTCCTTCACTACCCACAGCGCCGGATCCGCGGGGCGGCTCTGCACGGCGGGTGCGGTGGCCGGGGCGGCCTGGCACCAGGCCGGCGGGCTGAACAGCAGCGCCAGTGGCGCGGCAGCAACGGCGAACAGCGACTTCAACTTCACGCCGGAAACTCCCCCGAATGGACCCGCGCGGCCCCGCGCCGCGCAGGTGTGGTATTCCTATATCACGCTTTCAGTCGCGCCGCATGCCACGCGACATGCTCGGCGAGGAAGGTGGAAACGAAATAATAGCTGTGGTCATAGCCCGGCTGGAGCCGCAGCGTCAGCGGGATGCCGGCGGCGGCGCAGGCATCGGCGAGCAGCTGCGGGCGCAGCTGGTCGTCAAGGAAGCTGTCGGCATCGCCCTGGTCGACCAGGAGATCGGGCAGGCGCGCGCCGTCTTCAATCAGCGCGACCGCGTCATGGGTGCGCCAGGCCGCAGGGTTGTCGCCCAGATAGCCGCCAAGCGCCTTCTGCCCCCAGGCGACCTGGGAAGGCGCGACGATCGGCGCGAAGGCGGAGACGCTGCGGAAACGCTCGGGATTGCGTAAGGCGATGGTGAGCGCGCCGTGGCCGCCCATCGAATGGCCGGTAATGCCCTGTCGCGTCAGGTCGGCCATGTGGAACTCGGTTGCGAGCAGCGTGGGCAACTCGTCCTCGATATAGCTGCGCATGTGGAAATGCTCAGCCCAAGGCGTCTGGGTGGCATCGACGTAAAAGCCGGCGCCCTGGCCGAAGTCATATTCCGGCACATCGATCACGCCTTCGCCGCGCGGGGACGTATCCGGCGCGACGAAGATCACCCCGGCCTCGGCGCAGGCGCGGCGATACGCGCCCTTTTCGGTGACATTGGCATGGGTGCAGGTGAGGCCGGAGAGGTACCAGAGCACCGGCAGCTTCGCATCCTCGGCATGCGGCGGCACATAGACCGAGAAGGTCATGGGCGTGCCCGTCGCGGTGGAGGCGTGGCGATACACGCCCTGCATACCGCCATGCGCCTTGTGCGCCGACAGCGTCTCCATCAGCTGCGGACCGGGTGCACGGCGCAGAGCTTGTTGCCCGCCGGATCGCGCAGATAGGCGAGGTAGAGCTTGCGGCCGCCGGTCGCCTCGCGGATGCCGGGGGGATCCTCGATCGCGGTACCGCCATGCGCCAGGCCCGTTGCCTGCCAGGCATCGACCATTTCGGGGCTCTTCGCATGGAAGCCGATGGTGCTGCCATTGGCGCAGCTGGCCGGCTGGCCGTTGATCGGACGGGTGATCATCAGGCGGCCGCCTTCATAGGCATAATGCACGCGCCCGCGCTCATCCACCACGCCGGCGGGCACGCCGAGCACGGTCAGCGTCGCGTCGTAAAAGGCCTTTGCGGCGTCGATATCATCGGCGCCGAGCATCACATGGGTGAACATGGTCCCGTCTCCTCAGTACACGACGACGCTGCGGATGCTCTCGCCGGCGTGCATCAGGTCGAAGCCCTTGTTGATTTCTTCGAGCGACAGGACATGGGTGATCATCGGATCGATCGCGATCTTGCCTTCCATGTACCAGTCGACGATCTTCGGCACGTCGGTCCGGCCCTTGGCGCCGCCGAACGCGGTGCCGCGCCAGTTGCGCCCGGTCACCAGCTGAAAGGGCCGCGTCGAAATCTCCTTGCCCGCCTCGGCCACGCCGATGATGATCGATGTGCCCCAGCCGCGATGGCAGGCTTCGAGCGCGGTGCGCATCACCTCGGTGTTGCCGGTCGCGTCGAAGCTATAGTCGGCGCCGCCGTCGGTCAGTTCCAGCAGCTTGGCGATCGTCTCCTCGCGCGAAAGGCCCTTGGAGTTGAGGAAGTGGGTCATGCCGAACTGCCGGCCCCAGGCCTCGCGCTCCGGGTTGATGTCGACGCCGATGATGCGGCCGGCACCGGCCAGCTTCGCGCCCTGGATGACGTTGAGGCCGATGCCGCCCAGGCCGAACACGACGACATTCTCGCCCACCTGCACCTTGGCGGTGTTGACCACCGCACCGACGCCGGTGGTGACGCCGCAGCCGATATAGCAGCTGGTCTGGAACGGCGCGTCCTCGCGGATCTTCGCCACTGCGATCTCGGGCAGCACGGTGAAGTTCGAAAAGGTCGAGCAGCCCATATAATGGAAGATCGGCTGGCCCTTGTAGCTGAACCGGGTCGTGCCGTCGGGCATCAGCCCCTTGCCCTGGGTGGCGCGGATCGCGGTGCACAGGTTGGTCTTGCCGCTGAGGCACGACTTACACTGGCGGCATTCCGGCGTGTAGAGCGGGATGACGTGATCGCCGGGCTTCACGCTGGTCACGCCGGCGCCCACCTCGCGGACGATGCCGGCGCCTTCATGGCCGAGTACCGAGGGGAAGATGCCTTCGCTGTCGAACCCGTCGAGCGTGTAGGCATCGGTATGGCAGATGCCGGTCGCCATGATCTCGACCAGCACTTCGCCGGGCTTCGGTCCCTCCAGATCGAGTTCGACGATCTCCAGCGGCTTCTTGGCTTCGAAGGCGACGGCGGCGCGAGTCTTCATGGCCGGTTCTCCTGTAGGGCTTGGTCGGCCCGCCTGATCCTTCAATCGGTGGCGGCTTGCAACCCGTTGCGGTTCGTTTCGTTGGCGGCGGGACCATACCCAAGTCCAGTTGCGCGTCCGGGCCGAAAGGCGCTGGGGTCGCAACGCTTATGGGAGACCCGTTGATGCCGCCCCTCGTCCTCGCGCTGTTGATCGGCATCGTCGCCGGCATGCGCACCATGACCGCGCCGATGGTCACCGCCTGGGCCGCCTATGCCGGCTGGTTGCCGCTGGAAGGCACCTGGCTCGGCTGGCTGGGCTGGTGGGGCACGCCCTGGATCTTCACGCTGCTCGCGATCGGCGAATATGTCGCGGACAAGCAGCCGACCACGCCCAGCCGCAAGTCGCCGCCGGGGTTTATCGCCCGGCTGGTTTCCGGCGCGCTGTGCGGCGCGGCGATCGGGCTGGCGGCGAGCGCGTTGCCCTATTGCATCCTCGCGGCACTGATCGGTGCGGTGATCGGCACGCTGGGCGGCTATGCGGCGCGAATGGGCCTGTGCCGCGCCTTCGGTACCGACCTGCCTGCCGCGCTGATCGAGGATCTCGCGGCGATCGGCATCGGTGCCTTTGCGGTCGCCTCGCTATGAGCCGCCGGTTCGATGCGATCATTCTGGGCGCCGGCCAGGCGGGGACGCCGCTCGCCGGGCGGCTGAGCGAGGCCGGCATGTCGGTGGCGCTGGTCGAGCGGCATCTGCTCGGCGGCACCTGCGTCAATACCGGCTGCAAGCCCACCAAGACCTGGGTCGCCAGCGCCTATGCCGCACACATGGCCCGTCGCGCCGCCGATTTCGGCGTGACCATCCCCGGCGAGGTGGGCATCGACTTCGCCAAGGTGCGGGCCCGCGCAGAGAAGATCACCGTCGATTCCCGCGCCTCGCTGCGCCGGTGGATCGATGGCATGGCGAACTGCACCCTGTTCTTCGGGCATGCCCGCTTCGAATCGCCGCACCGCGTGCGCGTGGCGGACGAGGTGCTGGAGGCGGACCGGATCTTCCTCAATGTCGGCGGCCGCGCGATGGTGCCGGACATGCCCGGCGTGCAGGACGTGCCGTTCCTCACCAACAGCAGCATGTTCAAGCTGGACGCGGTGCCGCGGCACCTGGTCGTGGTGGGGGGTAGCTATATCGGGCTGGAGTTCGGCCAGATGTTCCGCCGCTTCGGCGCCGAGGTGACGATCGTCGAGAAGGGCCCGAAGCTGATCGGCCGCGAGGATCCCGAGATTTCCGACACCGTGCGCGACATTCTCGAGGCGGAGGGGATCGCCGTGCGCACGGGCGCGGAATGCATCCGTTTCGCATCGGCGGGTCCGGACGTGCTGGTCGGCGTCGATTGCCAGGACGGCAGTCCCGAAGTGCTGGGCAGTCATGTGCTGCTCGCCGTCGGGCGGCGACCCAACACCGACGATCTGGGGCTTGCGGCTGCGGGCGTGGAGACGGATGCGCGCGGCTATATCCGCGTCGACGAGCATCTGCGCACCACCGCGCCGGGCATCTGGGCGATGGGCGATTGCAATGGTCGCGGCGCCTTCACGCACACGGCCTATAACGATTTCGAGATCGTCGCCGACAATCTGCTCGACGGCGCGGACCGCAAGGTGACCGACCGTATCCCGGCCTATGCCCTCTATACCGATCCGCCGCTCGGCCGCGTCGGCATGGGCGAGGCGGAGGCGAAGAAGGCGGGCCACCACATCCTGGTCGGCCGGCGACCGATGACGCGGGTCGGCCGCGCGGTGGAAAAGGACGAATCGCTCGGCTTCATGAAGGTGGTCGTGGACAAGGACAGCGGGCGTTTGCTGGGCGGCGCGATCCTGGGCACGAGCGGCGACGAGGCGATCCACGGGGTGCTGGATCTGATGGTGAAGCAGGGCACCGCCAAGGACTTGGCGCACGCAGTGCATATCCATCCGACCATATCCGAGCTATTGCCTACGATCGCCGGCGAGCTGAAGCCGGCCTGACGCGGAAAGAGGCCCATGGACGAGGACAGCAAGCTCACCCGATCCAAGCGTGCCTGGGCGGAGCAGGGCAAGTTCCTCACCGGACGCACCGCCCGGCCCGAGGCGGACCGGTTGCCGCCCGGGCAGCATCTGGTGACCAACTGGCCGGTACTCGACCTCGGCCGCCAGCCCGAGGTGCGGCCCGAACGCTGGCGGCTGACGATCGACGGCATGGTCGACCGGCCGCTGACGCTCGACTGGCCGGGTTTCGAGGCGCTCGCCACGGATGAGCGGATGAGCGACATCCACTGCGTCACCAGCTGGTCGCGCTACGACAATCGCTGGGCCGGCGTGGCGACGGCGCGGCTGCTGGAGATGGTGGAGCCGCGCGCGGAGGCCGAGGCGGTGATGCTGCACGGCTATGACGGCTATACCACCAACCTGCTGCTCGCCGATTTCGCCGCGCCCGACGCGCTGATCGCGCATCGCTGGGAGGGCAAGCCGCTCCACCGCGATCATGGCGGCCCGGCGCGGCTCGTGGTGCCGCATCTGTATTTCTGGAAGAGCGCGAAATGGATTTCCCGCATCGAGGTGATCGGCCGCGATCGGCCGGGGTTCTGGGAAGTGAACGGCTACCATCTGCGCGGCGACCCATGGGCCGAAGAGCGCTATTCGCACTGAATCGGGGGGCGCGGGCGGCAACGCGAAACCTGGCGTCGAGCATGCTGCCAATACGTACCAATCCGCATGACGCCGGCGTTCGAGGCTTCCTATCCTGGGCCCATGCGTTTCAGCGTCTGCCTCGTCCCTGTCCTCATGCCGCCCGTGCTGCGCGTATGAAGGAGGGCGTCCCCATACCGAGCCGGGCCCTGCGTGAGCGCGTGCTGCTGGTCGATTCGCAGGACGATTCGCGCCGTGCCGTGCAGTTGCTGCTGCAAGGCTGCGGCATGGACGTCCGCGCCTTCGCCTCCGCCGGTGCGGCGCTGGCGGAAACGGCGCTGGACCAGATCCGCACCCTGCTGATTTCCCGCGAGCTCTCCGATGGCGATGCGATCCATCTGCTGCGGCAGCTGGCGATGCGGGGGTGGCGGGGGCGCGCGATCCTGATCGGGCGGAGCCATGCCGAACTCGATGAGGAAGCCCGCGCCGCGGGGTTCGCCAGCGTGGTGAAGAAGCCGGTCGGCAGACTTGAGCTTCTCGGCGCGCTGGCGCGATGAACTTCCCGCTGCCGCAGTTCGAGGCGCCCGCGCGTCCGACGCTCGGCGATCGGTTGCGGTTGCGCATTCCCGAAGCGCTGGCGACGCTGCTGCTGCTCGTCTCCGGCCTGGCGCTGGCGCCGCTCGTGTCGCGCGGCGAACGCTATGTGCTGGTGGGCGTCCTGCTGGCCTGGGCGGCGGCGATTCTGTTGCTGGCATCGTACAGCCGGGCGCTGCGCCGCCGTCTGCGCGCCGAAGAGGCCGATGCGCGCCACCGCGCGGACCGCGCCGACGAACTCGCCGCCGAGCTGAACCTGCTGATCGACGGGGCGGTCGGCTATGCGATCTATACCGTCGATCCCAAGGGCCGCATTTCCTTCTGGAACGAAGGCGCGCGCCGGCTGAAGGGCTGGAGCGAGGACGATGTGCTGGGACGCGACATGGCGCTGTTCTACCCGTCCTCCGCCGTCGCTGCCGGCAAGCCCCAGGCCGATCTCGAGGCCGCGCTGCGTGACGGCAAGGTCGAGGAGGAGGATTGGCGGCTGCGCAAGGACGGCAGCGAGTTCCTGGCGCAGGTGCTGATCACGCCGCTGCGCGGACCCGATGGCCGGTTGCGCGGCTTCGGCAAGGTGATCCGCGACATCACCGAGCAGCGTGCCAGCGAACGCCAGGCAACCGCCGCCGCCAACCATCTCCGCTCGATCCTGGCGACCGTGATCGACGCGATGGTGATCATCGACGAGCGCGGCAACATCGTCTCGTTCAGCGCCGCCGCCGAGCGGATGTTCGGCTATGCCGAGGACGAGGTGGTCGGCGCCAATATCCGCCTGTTGATGCCGGCGGGCGAGGGTGGGCGGCACGACGGCTATATCCGCCGCTATCTGGACACCGGCGAGAAGCGGATCATCGGCACCGGCCGCACCGTCACCGGCCGCCGCCGCGACGGCACGACGTTTCCGATCGAGCTTTCCGTGGGCGAGGCGATCACCGAGGGCGAGCGCGTCTTCACCGGCTTCATCCGTGATCTGAGCGACAAGCAGCGTGCCGAGCAGCGCATCGAGGAGTTGCGCTCGGGCCTGGTCCATGCCGCGCGGGTGAGCGCGATGGGCACCATGGCCTCCACCCTGGCGCACGAGCTCAACCAGCCGATCACCGCGGTGGTGAACTATGTGCGCGGCGTGTCCAACCTTGTCGGCGCCGGCGATCCGGAGGATCTGCCGATGATCCGCGAGGCGCTGGCCGATACCGCGCAGGAGGCGCTGCGCGCGGGCACGATCGTGCGGCGCTTGCGCGAGTTCGTCGCCCGCGGCGAGGTGGAGAAGAGCGTCGAGAACATCGCGGATCTGGTGGACGAGGCGTGCAAGCTCGCGCTGATCGGCGCGCGCGAGAAGGGCGTGGTGGCGGAATTCCTGTTCGATCCCGCCGCCGGGCCCGTGCTGGTCGATCGGATCCAGATCCAGCAGGTGCTGATCAACCTGATGCGCAACGCGATCGAGGCGATGGCGGCCTCGCCCGAGCGGCGGCTGACCGTTTCCAGCCGCGCCGAATCGGCCGGATTTGTCCGGGTGACGGTGGCCGATACCGGCCCCGGCGTCGCGCCCGAGGTGGTCGAGGACCTGTTCCGCGCCTTCCACAGCACCAAGGCCGACGGCATGGGGCTGGGCCTTTCGATCTGCCGCACGATCGTGGAGGCCAATGGCGGCCGCATCTGGCTGGAGCCGCGCGAGGGCGGCGGCAGCTGCTTCCACTTTACCCTCGTCCAAGTAGAAGGAACCCTTCCGTGACCGACAAGCGCCTCGTCCATATCGTCGACGACGAGGATGGCGTCCGCCGTTCGGCGAGCTTCATGCTCAAGACCTCGGGATTCGCGGTGCAGACCTGGCCTTCGGGCGTGGCGTTCCTCAAGGAGGCGCGGCATGTCGATCCCGGCTGCATCCTGCTCGATATCCGCATGCCGGAGATGGACGGGCTGGAAGTGCAGCAGGAACTGCATGCGCGTGGCATCGCGCTGCCGGTGATCGTGCTGACCGGCCATGGCGACGTGTCGCTCGCCGTGCGGGCGATGAAGGCCGGCGCAATCGACTTTCTCGAAAAGCCGATGGAGAGCGAGGCGCTGATCGACGCGATCAACCGCGGCTTCGACCGGCTCGAGGCGGCCGAGGACGTGAAGGCGCGTGCGGCTGATGCCGAAACGCTGCTGGGGGCGCTGACCGTGCGCGAGCGCGAAGTGCTGGAAGGACTGGCGCAGGGCTTTCCGAACAAGACGATCGCCTATGACCTCGGCATCTCCGCGCGGACGGTGGAGGTCCATCGTGCGAATGTGATGGCCAAGCTGGGCGCGAAGAGCCTTTCCGAAGCGCTGCGAATCGCCTTCGCAGCGGGTCTGGGCGCAAGCTAAACGATTGCAGTACCGTGCATTCCCGGAGTTTGCATGGTATGGTGAGTGGGACTCGGGGGAGTGCGGGATCGACCTAGCGAACAGGGAGCGGGAGCGATGACGACGCGATGCGAACCGAAGCTCGCCATGGGCATGCTGCCGGAGGCGGAAGAGAGCATACGGGCTTGGTCGTCCGGTCTGTTCACGGCATGGTGCGACGCGGTGGTGACGCCGTGGAACCTGGTACCCGATCCGACGACCCACCAGCGCGACGCTGGCGAGCGATTGCCGATTCCCGAAGCGCTGGAGAGCGGAGCGCTATCGCTGTTCGCGTGAGGATCATGTGGGTGCTGGCCGGGCGCGTGCCGAGCAGCTAGCATCCGCACATGGAAGCACGTCTTTTTCAGCTCGCCTCCTTCACCGCGGCGCGTTTCGCAGGCAACCCGGCCGCTGTGATGCTGTTCGACAGCGATCCAGCGACGGCGCTCTGCCAGGCGCTGGCGGCGGAGAACAACCTGGCTGAAACCGCCTTCCTCGTGCCGCAAGGCGAGGATTTCCGGATCCGCTGGTTTACGCCCGCGGTCGAGGTGCCGCTCTGCGGCCATGCCACGCTTGCGAGCGCCGCCGTCGTGCTGGAGCGACTGACGCCGTGGCGCACGCAGGTGGTGTTCCACTCGGCCAGCGGCCCCCTGACGGTGCGCCGCTCCGATATCGGCTATGTCATGGACTTTCCGGTGCGCCGCTGTGCTCCGGGCGCAGCGCCCGAGGGGCTGGCGGATGCGCTGGGCGCGACACCCGAGGAAGTCGAATGGGACGGCTTCAACTTCGTCGCTCGCCTCGCTTCGGCGGACGAGGTGCGGCGCCTGGATCCGGACATTGCCGCGATCGCGCGCTTGCCGGCAGCCGGCGTGATCGTGACGGCGGCCGGGGACGGGGACTATGACTGCGTCAGTCGCTATTTCGCGCCCGCCAGGGGCATCCCGGAAGATCCCGTGACCGGGGGCGCCCATTGTGCGCTGACGCCCTTCTGGGCGGAGCGCCTGGGCAAGACCGCGTTGCATGCGTTCCAGGCGTCCCCGCGCGGCGGCGAAATGTGGTGCCGGCTGCGGGGGGATCGCGTGGACCTGGAGGGCGCGTGCCTGTTCTATCTGGAAGGCGTGGCGCGATGGTGACGGTGCATGCCGGTTCCTGCCACTGCGGGGGCGTGCGCTTCACCATCGCCCATGATCCGGAAGAAAGGACGACCTGCGACTGCTCGCTGTGCGTGAAGCGCAATGCCGTGATGGTGAAAGTGCCGGAGGCGGCGCTGCGGATCGAAGCGGGCGAGGACCTGCTCGCCACCTACCAATGGAACACGATGCGGGCGAAGCATCATTTCTGCACGCGCTGCGGCATCTATGTGTTCCACCGCAAGCGCGCGGCGCCGGATTACTATGGCGTCAACGTCTTCTGCCTGGACGACTTCGATGCCTCGGCGCTGCCGGTACGGGCGACCGAAGGAGTGGGCATGACATTGGTGGGGGAGTGGCCCCGTCCCGAATGGCCGGGCCCGCGCGTGGCTGCGTCTCCGGCATAGGGAAGGGCGGTGGCGTCTCTTTCTTGTTGGGATGCTGGGGGAGGGGCGTTCTCTTCCCAGTTGGGGCCACGCTGCTTTTCTCGACGGCTACGAGAGCACGGCGCGGTTCAGGTAGCATTCGCACAGCTTGATATTGAGGAAAGATTCTTCCCAAGCTGTCGCCGAAACGGCATGTCGTTCACCGTCAAGGAGGAAGCAGGTGAACGTCTACTTGGTAGCGATGGCGCTAATTTGCATGATCCCCGCCAAGGCCAGCGGTACCGGACAGAATCTGCATCGTACCACAAACGCCGAAATGACCGCCATCTTCACCGCCGACCAAGCTGCCCGCGACAACCCTGCCAAAATTGACTGGGAAGCTCTGGATCGTGCGGACAAGGAAAGAAGGGCGCGCACCCAGTTTTTGATCGAGAAGGGGGCGCTGGACAGCGGTGATGACTTCTATCACGCCGCCTATGTTTTTCAGCATGGTGATGATCCTGCGGACTTTCTTAAGGCCCATGCACTGGCAATCGTTGCGGTCGCTCGCGGGAAGAGCGAAGCGACTTGGATCGCCGCGGCGACGCTGGACCGCTATTTGCAAAACATCGGCCAGCCGCAAATTTACGGCACCCAATTCAGGCATCCGCCCAAGCAAAAATGGACCCAGGAACCCTATCGACGGGATCTGCTTCCGGACGCGGTCCGCAAAGCGAGCGGCGTTCCCCCGCTAGAAGAGCAGGACAAACAGCGCGAGGACTGGGAGAAGGCGTTGCCATAGATCGCCCACCGGTCCTTTTCGCATGTCGACTTTCCACCCGAAATCAAAATTCCGCCTTGGCGGCTCCCGCCCAAGAGCAGTCGTTCAGCAGCGGCCGAGAATTGCCTGAAAGCCGTCATCTATTCAGTGCTCGTGCCGGTCGTTTCCAATTCAATGTGCAATGGATACGAGGAGGTGCTTCGCAAAGATCCAGACAAGCCCAAACACCAGGCAAGCGATCATTGTCCTATAAACCCGCGGCAACCTCTTCCTCGCCTGATATATCAGGTAATTCTTTATTTCTTTGAGGTGCAGCGAGACAAAGGTAAATCTATCATGATGATCGGAAGGATATTTCCTAATAAACTGCAAAACGTCTACCAGATGTGCGGACCAAAATTCTTCATCAATATCAGGATATTTCGCCTCTGAGGGCGATAAGATATATTCTACCTCGCCCTTAATGCTGCTAAAGCGAAGCCGAACGCCTTCCTTTTCAATCTGAGCCTCTGTGACATAAGCTCCAATTCCTGACGATGTAAGGAGATGCCACTGGGCGTTTTCGACTAAATCAGCCATTCTTGGCGATATGTCTCGCAAAGGCTGCGGAACCAACTCCATCTGCAATCAACCGAATAAGGGAAGGGAAGCTCGAGATGCGCTTTTCGCAGGTTTTGCCTGCTCAACGGTAAACGGCAGCTATCAAGCCTTGAGTTCCCGGTAGCTGCCGGTCCGCTTTCCACCAATAATTGACGAAGATCACGGCTGGGGCCCGCTACCGCAGCCGCGGTGTTGCGAGCGGCGCAACGTTCCTTACATGTTGAGTTCCCGCCACCTGCAGGCGCCCGCTCTTTGATCCTGTTCGAAAAGGTCTGCGCGCGAAGTTGCCTGCACCTGCGTATCGGCGGGAGGTGCGCGCCGAAGCTTCACCCGCCTAACGTTGCATGCCGTCGACGATCGATCGCATGGCCTGTCGAAACGCGCGAACGGCCTCCCTTCCTTAACGTCGGTCCGCCGCTGCTACGTCGGGGTGGCGGGTCTTCCCCCACGCCACCTCGGCACGCGCTGCCCGCGCGGTGGGCGGCGCTTTCGGCCTACAGCGCCAGCGTCAGAAACCGGCTGTGCGGGTCCTCGCGGTAGTCGCCGAAGGGTGGGCAGGGAAGGAAGCCGTAGCGGGTATAGAGCCGGATCGCCGGGTCGAAGGCCGGCGCGGTGCCCGTCTCCAGGCTGAGCCGCGACAGCCCGCGCGCCCGGGCGGTGGCCAGGATATGCTCCAGCATCGCCGCACCCACGCCTTTGCCGAGATGTGCCGGCACGGTGCGCATCGACTTCACTTCGCCCTGTACGGCATCGAGCTGCTTGAGCGCGCCCATGCCGAGCAGGTCCTCGCCCTCCCAGGCGCTCCAGAAGCGGACGTCCGCCGCCTGGAGGCCCGACAGGTCGAGAAAGTGGCAACTCTCCGCCGGTGAGCTGGCGAGCATGCCCGAGGCGTGCAGGCGCAGGAGATCCTGCACCCGCATATCGTCCAGCCCGCCTTCCCGGATCGTGATCACAGCGTGTCGATCATCCCCGCCAGCGTCTCCAGGCAGGCATGGGCGAGCAGCTTGCTGCGGATCGGCGACCAGCCGAACTCGGGGTCGGCGTTCGCGTCATGGTCCTTGAACGGCATTTCCAGCGTCATCGACACCGCGCCGAAGCGCTCGGCGAGCTGGTTGGTCGACATCGCCAGATTGGCCTTGCCCGGGGGCGATTTGTCATAGCCCAGCTCGGTCTGGAAATCCGGCGTGTGCGCGGCGAGCCGGCGGCCGAATTCGTAGAATTTCTCGCCGAGTTCGTCGGTCCAGCTCGGGATGCCCTCGAACCCGGCGAGGAAATTGGCCGGGATCGCCTCGTCGCCATGGACGTCCATGGCGAAGTCCACGCCGGTGGCGTCCATCGCGTTGCGCACCGCCAGCACTTCCGGGCTGCGCTCCGGCGTGGGGGTGTGCCATTCGCGGTTGAGGTTCACCCCCGCCGCGTTGGTGCGCAGATGGCCGCGGCGCGATCCGTCCGGGTTCATGTTGGGCACGCAGTGGAAGGTCGCCTTGCTGCGGAGCGCCTGCGCTACCGCATTGTCCCCGTCGGTGAGGAACTCCAGCGCGCCTTCCATCCACCATTCGGCCATGCTCTCGCCCGGATGCTGGCGGGCATAGAGCCAGACCTGCTTCGGACCCTCGCCCATGGTCAGGCAGTCGATCGGCTGGCCGTCCAGCGTCGTGCCCAGTTCGCGGTGCGTCACCCCGTCCCGCAGCGCGATGCGGCTGACGAGATCATGGTGCCGCTCCATCGAATAGGGCGCGAAATAGGCGAACCAGGTGAGGTCCGTCTGGAAATGGTGGGTGAAGCTGAGGATGCCGCCGGCATAGTCGGTCTCCGCCATCCGCCACGATTCGCGGTCGGCCGACCAGCGCGCCTTGTAGCCGGGCCAGCCGAAGGGATAGGCCGAACTGCCCGCATTGAGGATGCGGAAGGTCAGCGTCCGCCCCTTCGCGCCGGCGACGCGGAAGTGGAACCACTGGAAGAAGTCCGACTGGTGATCGAGGACGATCTCGCAGTCGACCCGGTCGCCTTCGATGGCGACCACGCGGATGTTGCCGCTGTCGAACGCGGCGTTGATCTGAATGCTCATTTGACCGTCGTAGTGATCCCGGACTCGCCGGGGAAGTCCTTGAACAGCGCAGTGGCGAGGCGCTGGGCGGTGGCGGCGGGCTGGTTGTCCTTGATGCCGATGCCGGTCGTCTCGGCGCGGCCTTCCCAGATCACGTTCTCGCCGGCGCGGCGCCGCAGCTGCACCCAGAGCTGGGAAACAAGGATTTCGTTCTGCTTGCGCTTGCCGAGCCCGAAGGAAATGCCGCCGCCCAGGCCGACACCGCCGCCCCGGCCGCCGCCAAAGCTGCCGCCGCCCAGGCCGATCGACACCGGTGACTGCTCGCGCACCACGCCGCGCGAACTGCGGGTGAAGGACACCGAGGCGATATAGCCCGCCGGGCGATCGCTGGTGGCGGGGACATAGCCCTGCTTGCTGAGCTCCGCCTGCACCGCATCCGCATAGGCGCGGAACTCCGGCGTGACGTCCATCGCGCCGGACATCGGCACGACGCTGACGGTGGTACGCTCGAACGGCTCGTTCAGATGATAGCGCGTGACGTCGATCGGCGGACGGGCGCCGGTGGAGGTACATCCCGCCGCCAGCGCGGGGAGGGTAGCGAGCAGGGCAAGACGCAGATACTGATTCACGAACACGCACTCCTGTTTCGTGGGCGCAACGGGTGTATCGCCTCAACGCCGGCCGGGTCGAGCGGATTTGCGGGCCACATCGGGGGTGAAACGTTCGAGGTCGGCGATCGGCTGCATCCGGCATGCGCGGCCTTGACTTCCCGGCCCCGCGCTTATAGGCGAGCCGCTCTTTCCGGCATTCCAGATAATTTGAGAAGCGAATCGGTCATGAAGATCGTGAATTCATTGAAGTCGCTCAAGGGGCGGCACCGCGACAACCGCGTGATCCGCCGCCGTGGCCGGATCTACGTGATCAACAAGACGCAGAAGCGTTTCAAGGCACGCCAGGGCTGATCGCCCGGGTGGGAACCGCGCCGCACGCCGTCATCTTCGACGTCGGCAACGTTCTTTTTCCTTGGGAACCGCGGCGTTTGTACGAGCGCCTGTTCGCGAACGAACAGGCGCTCGACGCTTTTCTGTCGCAGGTCGCCACCAAGGAATGGCACTTCCAGCACGACGCTGGCCGCCCCTTCGCCGAGACATCGGTGGAGCTTAGCGCGCTGTATCCGGAGCATGCGGACAAGATCGCGCTCTGGGGGCCGCGCTTTGGCGAGCAGCTGGGCCCCGCCTTTCCTGACATGGTCACGCTGATCGAGGATCTCGATTCGGCGGGCGTGCCGCTGTACGCCATCACCAATTTTTCCGGCGAGTTCTGGCGTGCCTGGATGC
Source organism: Sphingomonas sp. TDK1 (assembly GCF_001650735.1). GTDB lineage: Bacteria > Pseudomonadota > Alphaproteobacteria > Sphingomonadales > Sphingomonadaceae > Sphingomonas. The sequence continues at coordinate 47,146 of NZ_LXVY01000029.1, forward strand.
CGCAGGTGGAATGGCTGTTCGGCCGTTTCCAGGGCATCGTCGTGTCGGGCGACGAGAAGCTGGTGAAGCCGGATCCCGCCATCTACGCGCTGGCGCTGGAGCGATTCGGGCTCAAGGGGCCGGATGCGGTGTTCGTCGACGATATGCCGGTGAACGTGGCGACGGCGCGCGCCTTCGGCATGCACGGCGTGGAATTCATCGGCGCCGGCGCGTTCCGGGCCGAGCTCGTGCACCTCGGCGTCCTCGCCGGCTGAGGCCGGCCCTTTTCTCTCGCCGCATTCGCTTTGGCCCGTCCTCCCTCCGGGGCGCGCAGGCGCCCGGATCGCACCGTTTCGAGCGGTGGGGCGCCGGTCCGCGACATGCTGAACGTCGCCGTAACCTCCGCGCGTGCGTATCGTCTATAACGAGAGAGAGAAGCGTGCCGTGGTTGCGGCATGGGCACCTGTTCGTGCCGTGGGGACCGGGAGTTCGGCTGGATGACGCGTCTGGCGCTGGTGATGATCGTCAAGAACGAGGCGCGGTGCCTGGCCCGGTGCCTGGAGAGCGTGCGCGGCCATGTCGACCGGATGATCGTGCTCGACACCGGCTCCACCGACGATACCGTCGCCATCGCGCAGCGGCTTGGCGCGGAGGTCCATGCCTTTCCGTGGTGCGACGATTTCGCCGCGGCGCGCAATGCCGCGCTCGACCATTCCGATGCCGACTGGAACCTGATTCTCGACGCCGACGAGTGGTTGGAATCGGGCGCGGCGGCGCTGGGGGCGACGACGCTGCCGTCGCTGGGGGGCGCGCCGGCGGCATTTCTCGGCTGCGTCCATCTCGTCAATGCCGGGCGGCGCGAGGAGGATCCGGGCCAGCGCATCCTGCTGCCGCGCCTGTTGCCGCGCGGCGTGCGCTACCAGGGGCGTGTCCATGAACAGCCGGATAGCGGGCTGCCGCTCCACCCGTTGGATATCGTTGTCGGCCATGACGGCTATGTGCCGGACCAGCTCGCCGCCAAGCGGGGCCGCAACGAGGCCCTGCTCCACGCGGCGCTGGAAGCGAACCCGGAAGATGGTGCGATGTGGTACCAGCTGGGACGCGAACTTTTCGCCTATGACGACATTGCCGGCGCGCTCGATGCGATGCTGCACGCCTATCGGTTCGTCGCTCCGGATTCGATCGAGCGCCTGTCGGTCGTGATCTATACCGTTCTGCTGCTGCGGCTGGCGAAGCGCCACGAAGAGGCGCTGGCGCTGGTCGATGCGGAGCAGGACCGCTGGGAGCACGCTCCCGACTTCTTTTTCGCGGTGGCGGAGCTGTACCTGGAATGGGCGTCGCTGAACCTCGAAATCGCGCAGGAGGAACTGCTGCCGGTGGTGGAAGCTGCCTGGCTGAAATGCCTGCAGATTGGTGAGCGCCCCGGCCTTGCCGTGACCTTCGAGGGCAGCGGGAGCTATCGTGCGGCGCAGAATCTGGCGAATTTCTACAAGGTGCTGGGGTTTGCGGATGAGGCTGCGCACTATGCGAAGCTGAGTGGCGAGATGCGGGCCGCAGCACGGGCTGCCTGAGCGGGCGGCCGAGCGGTTTGCGCTGCGTATAAAAAATTTACTACGCCATGTCCCGAAATGGGTCAAAAAGGTGCGTGCCTGCCAGGCAAGTTTCAGGGCGCTCGGTTGTCCGATTGAAAGTCGCGGCAGCGAACTTTCCATAATCACGCCATAAATCCCGAAGCAGCCCGTAGGATGCTGCCTTGCTCCCCCGCCCGCCGCGGTGCGTGCGCGGGCCAATGACTCGGTTGCAGGCTTTCGTGATGCAGTGCACACTATAGCCTAACGAAAATAATCGGTTCCGGAGTCGCGACATTCTTCCAGTAGGGGGTTAGCGAATATGAAGATACGAACCATGTTGGCTGCTTCGGCAGCTCTTATTGCCTTATCGACACCTGCACATGCGGCCAAGATCATCGGCGAGCTTAGCTTTACCGGATTCGTTGCGCCGATCGGGTCGACCAAGCTGATCGATGCTACCGGGCTCGATTTCTTGCACAATAACGGCAAGGCAGGCTTCGGCACCATTCTCAGCTATATCGGTAGCAGTGGTGTTTTTGCGGGTGCGATCTGCACGAGCGGGAGCTGCGGCGAGATCGCCGATCTACCCACCTTCACCGGCGGTCCGATCAACGGATTCCTCAATTTCTACGACAGCCTGTACTTCGACTTGGCGTCGATCTCCTCGGTGCAGCGGGATCCCGATGCCGCCAACGGCAGCCTGAAGCTCATCATCAACGGTACGTTCCGTGCGCCCTATTATTGGGAAAACACGCCGGCGGTGCTGACGCTGACGACGCAGGGGAGCGGGTTCACCACCTTCTCCGCGACTGTGTTCGACTCCGCCGTGCCGGAACCGGCGAGCTGGGCGATGATGATCGCCGGCTTCGCTATGCTCGGTGGCGCGCTGCGGTACTCTCGCAAGTCTGTTCGGGTCGGCTACAGCCGCGGCTGAATCACGTCTCGGACAATCAGGCGCCCCGGCGGCCGCGCCGGCGGGGCGCTTGTTCGTCAACATCGCCGCCGCCGGAAGCGATTCGGATGCGGTGTGCATATCGGCTGCATCGCGGGGCCGGGGTGCCGCGGAACGCGCCGTCCGGGGCCCGGAACGCGCGGGCACCGTCGTCTGCGGCGATCCGCAGTCGCTGGAGCGCGATGCGGTGGCGCGTGGCCTTCGGGCTATGTCGGCTCTAGGTAAAAGGCCCTAGCGGCTCCACCGCGCGAAGATGGCGGTCGGCAATTCCAGTCCGCGCGCTTCCTCGCGTACCGTCAGCTCGCCTGCTTCGACCGTGCCGCCCTTGTCGGCCATGGCCTGGCGCACCAGCTCGCCGATTGCCAGCGCCGACATGCGCACGGCATAGACGGTGAGGAACAGGAAGCGCGAGTTCTCGTCGAGCAGCTTCGCCACGTCGTCGATCAACGAGGGCAGGCCTTCCTCCAGCTTCCACACCTCGCCATTGGGGCCGCGGCCCCATTTGGGGGGATCGAGGATGATGCCGTCATAGCGGCGGCCGCGGCGTACCTCGCGCGCGGTGAACTTCATCGCGTCGTCGATCATCCAGCGGATCGGCTTGTCGGCCATGCCGGAGAGCTGCGCGTTGGCCTTGCCCTCCATCACCGATTTCTTGGAGGCGTCGACGTGCGTCACCTTGGCGCCGGCCGCCGCCAGCGCCAGCGATCCGACCCCGGTATAGCCGAACAGGTTCATGCACTCGGGCTCGGCCATGCCGTCGATGCGGCCGCGCATCCAGTCCCACACCGGCGCCATGTCCGGGAAGAAGCCGAGATGGCGGAAGGGGGTGGTCTGCGCCGTAAAACGCACTTCCCGCCACGCCAGCGGCCATCCTTCGCGCGGGGTGGGCTTCAGATACTCCCAGCGGCCGCCGCCCTCTTCGTCGGAGCCGGGCACGAATTCGGCATGCGCGTCCCAGTCGGCCGAGGCCGGTGCCCACATTGCCTGGGGCTCTGGGCGGATGAAGCGATAGGCGCCGTAGCGCTCCAGCTTGCGGCCATGGCCGGAGTCGATCAGCCCATAGTCCGCCCAGGGCGCGCCGGTGAGAGTGACGAGCTTCACGGCCGGGCGTGCGCCCGCTCGGCGATATAGCCGGTAATCGCGCCGAACTCGGCGGGGAGGGTGTCGTAGCGCTCCTGGCGCTCGAACAGGTCGCCGATGCGGCCGGGCACGTGCGGCCGCATGCCGGTGGCGCGCTCGACGGCGTCGCGGAACTTGGCCGGGTGGGCGGTGGCAAGCGTCACCACCGGTACGTCCGGTGCGAGCCCGGCGCGCTGCGCGGCGGCAAGGCCGATCGCGGTGTGCGGATCGATGACCTGGCATGCTTCGGCACAGGCCCAGCGCATCGCCTCGTTCATGCCGTCGGCATCGATCGCGTCGCTGGTGAACAGCTTGGAGGCACCTTCCCGTTGCTGGTTCGTCAGCCGCATCGCGCGGCTCGATTCGAAGCCGCGCATCTGCTCGGCGACGGCCCCGCCGGCGAGATCGGCGAGCAGTCGCTCGAAGTTGGAGCTTACCTGGATGTCCATCGACGGCGCGGCGGTCGGCGTGACGGTGCCCGCCGAATAGTCGCCCGCCGAAAGCGCGCGGTGGAGGATGTCGTTTACATTGGTAGCCACCACCAACCTCGCCACCGGCAGCCCCATCCGCGCGGCGACATAGCCAGCGAACACGTCGCCGAAATTGCCGGTGGGTACCGAGAAGGCCACTGCACGCTCGGGCGCGCCTAGGCGGACGGCGGCGTAGAAATAATAGACCACCTGCGCCATCAGCCGGGCCCAGTTGATCGAGTTAACCGCGCTCAGCTGGAAGCGGCCGGCAAAGTCGCGATCGTTGAACATCGCCTTCACCAGCGCCTGGGCATCGTCGAAGCTGCCGTCGATCGCGATATTGTGGACGTTCGGCGCGAGCACCGTGGTCATCTGCCGGCGCTGGACGTCGGATACGCGGCCCTGCGGGTGCAGCATGAAGATGTCGACGCCGATGCGGCCCGCCACCGCATCGATCGCGGCGCTGCCGGTGTCGCCCGAGGTCGCGCCGACGATGGTGAGGTGCTGGTTGGTGCCGGCCAGAAACTTCTCGAACAACAGGCCGAGCAGCTGGAGTGCTACATCCTTGAAGGCGAGGGTAGGGCCGTGGAACAGCTCGAGCAGCCAGTGTTGCGCATCAAGCTGGACCAGCGGCGTCACCGCGGCATGGGCGAAGCGGCCATAGGCCTGGGTGCAAAGCGCGCGGAGCTCGTCTTCGCTCAGGTCCGGCGTCACGAACGGCAGCATGACGCGCACTGCCGTCTCGACATAGGAGAGGCCGCGCATCGCGGCGATATCCTCGGCCGAGAAGCTCGGCCATTCGGTCGGGACATAGAGGCCGCCGTCGCTGGCGAGTCCGGTGAGGGTGACGTCGCGAAAGCCCAGCAAGGGCGCGGCGCCGCGGGTGCTGTGATACTGCATGGCCTGCCGCGTTACCCGGCAGTAACGGTCGGGACAAGATAGCTGTCCTTGGGGGCTGCTTTCCATTGTTCGGGGCAGAGGGTGTTCCGTGCGGGACCCGCGCTGCGTATAGGCGCGTTCGACCAAGCATTCCCGATGGAGAGACACGATGGCCTATCCCCAGCCCTGGCACGCCGATGCCGATCGCTATGACGGCCGAATGCCCTATCGCCGCTGTGGGCTTAGCGGGCTCGACCTGCCGGCGATCAGCCTCGGGCTCTGGCAGAATTTCGGCGGTACCGACGTGTTCGAAAATGCCCGCGCCATGCTGCGCCGGGCGTTCGACCGCGGCGTGACGCATTTCGATCTCGCGAACAATTATGGGCCGCCCTATGGCTCGGCGGAGGAAAATTTCGGCCGCGTACTGGCGGCCGACTTCGCCAGCCACCGCGACGAGCTGATCATTTCGTCCAAGGCGGGCTGGGACATGTGGCCCGGGCCGTACGGCGATGTCGGCGGCAGCAAGAAGTATCTCATCGCCTCGTGCGACCAGAGCCTTAAGCGGATGGGTCTCGACTATGTCGACATCTTTTATTCGCACCGCGTCGACCCGAAGACGCCGCTGGAGGAGACGATGGGCGCGCTCGCCCAGATCCACCGTCAGGGCAAGGCGCTGTACGTCGGCATTTCGAGCTATTCGCCTGAGCTGACGCGCAAGGCCGCCGCGATCCTCGCCGAGTACAAGGTGCCGCTGCTGATCCACCAGCCGAGCTATTCGATGCTCAACCGCTGGATCGAGGAAAGCCTGCTCGACACGCTGGAGGATCTCGGCACCGGCTGTATTGCCTTTTCGCCGCTCGCGCAGGGGATGCTGACCAGGAAATACCTCAACGGCGTGCCCGAGGATGCACGCGCGGCGAAGGGCGGCACCTCGCTCGACACGCGGCTGCTGTCGGACGAGAATATCGCCCGCATCCGCGCATTGAACGCGATCGCCGAGAAGCGCGGCCAGACGCTGGCGCAGATGGCGATCGCCTGGGTGCTGCGCGATCCGCGCGTGACCTCGGCGCTGGTCGGCGCGCGGACGGTGCAGCAGCTCGACGATTCGCTCGATGCGGTGAAGAACCTCGACTTCACCGCCGAGGAACTTGCCGAAATCGACACCCATGCAACCGAAGGCGCGATCGATCTTTGGAAGGTATCGTCCACGCTTGAGGATCTGCCGCAACGATGAGCGTCGCCTTCCGTCGCGAGAGCGACGAGGAACACAAGGAACCCAAGTTCGAGCTGCCGCTGCCGGCCGGGCCCAACCTGGTCACTGCGGCGGGCCCGGCGTTGATCGCGGGCAAGGTCGCGGCGCTGGAAGCGGCGATCGAGGCCGAGGGCGATGCCGAAGCCAAGGAAGGGCTGAAGCGCGAGCTGCGCTACTGGAACACCCGCGCCGCCACCGCGCAAATTGCACCCCCGCTCGAAGACGGCGTTGCCGGCATCGGCGCGCGGGTGCGGATTCGGCTGAATGGGCGCGAGCGGATGATCGAAATCGTCGGCCATGACGAGGCCGATCCCGCTGCCGGCCGGCTCGCCTTCCAGGCACCCCTCGCGCATGCGCTGCTCGGGGCGGAGGAAGGCGAGCGGATCGATTTCGGCGGCAAGGCCGAGGCGATCGAGGTGCTGGCGGTGGAGGCGATCTAGGGCGGACCTCTCCGCTTCTGTGCCCCGCTCCCCCTTGCGGGAGGGGGATTAGAAAGAAGGGCGAGGCTTACCCTTCCAGCTTCGCCAGATCGAACGCGATCACGTCCTGCCGCTGGGTGCCGAGGCCGGCGATGCCGAGCTCCATCACGTCGCCGGGCTTGAGGAAGATCTTTTCCGGCTTCTGGCCCTCGCCGACGCCCGGGGGCGTGCCGGTGATCAGCAGGTCGCCCGGATGCAGCGTGATGAAGCGGCTCATGTACGCGATGCATTCCGCGACCGGGAAGATCATCGTCGACGTGTTGCCGGTCTGCATGCGCTTGCCGTTGAGGTCGAGATACATGTCGAGCGACTGGCAGTCGGCGACTTCGTCCGGCGTGACCAGCCACGGGCCGACGGGGCCGAAGGTGTCGCATCCCTTGCCCTTGTCCCACTGGCTGCCGAGCTCCTTCTGAAAGGCGCGCTCGGACACGTCGTTGGCGAGGACGAAGCCCGCGACATGATCCAGCGCATCGGCCTGCTCAACATGGCGGCAGGTCTTGCCGATAATCACGCCCAGCTCGACTTCCCAGTCGCTCTTCTGCGAGCCCTTCGGGATCATCACCGGATCGTTCGGGCCGCTGAGGCACGAGATTGCCTTGGTGAAAAAGATCGGTTCGGGCGGGGGCTCGAGGCCGGCTTCGCGGGCGTGATCGGCATAGTTGAGACCGATCGCGAGGAACTTGCCGATGTTCGCCACCGGTACGCCGAGGCGGACATCGCCTTCGACTAGCGGCAGGGTGGTGGGATCGACTGCGCGGATCCGTTCGATCACATCCACGGTCAGGTCGGGAACCAGGCCGGTCAGGTCGCGGATACGACCATCAGCATCCAGGATGCCGGGCTTTTCGGCACCACGCGGGCCATAGCGAAGCAACTTCATGCAAGTGTCCTCATTCAGGAAAGACAGACGGTTGCGCACTAGCGCGCATGCCTGGCTTGCCAAAGCGGGAATTGCCGATTTGTCAGATTATTGGAACCGCAGCAGGGACGAACGGAGGGTCCCTGTCGGCAGTGGTAACGCCTTTTGTGTAAATCGCCATCGACTCGGCAGAAGCCGGGGTCCGCACGCCGCAAGGGCGCGGCGAGCACCCGCACCTGGACCCCGACGGATCCCGGCTTTCGCCGGGATGGTGGCCGGGGGCGGGGCCGGCGCCTCTAAACGCTCAACTGACCCGGCGCAGGTGCTTGCCGCCGTAGCGTTGGCCCAGATAATCGGCGAGGCGGTGAAGATAGCTGCGCGCGTTCGCCGCCTTGTCCGGGCAGCAGGGCAGCGGGTTCTTGCTGATCCCCTGCGCGCGGCGATCGACCTTCTGGCACAGCAGCTCCAGATCCTGGCGGGTGAGCAGGTTCTTTTCCCGCATTACACACAACAGGCTCTCGAGGATGATCATGGACTCTTCCGCGGCCTGAACCGGAATCTGGGGCAGGGCCTGATCTTGCGTGGGGTGCACTCCGTTCAGCGACACGACACCTCTCCTTCTCCTATTGGATCCAGAGAGTATGCCGATTTTCGCAAGTGGCAAGCGTCTAGTCGAGTCCGCCGCCTAAGGATCTGTACAGGGTTACCAAATTGCTCGCGCGGGTCAGCCGGGTGGTGACGAGGCTCTGCTCGGCGGCATAGGCACTGCGCTGCGAATCGAGCACGGTGAGGAACGAATCGACTCCCGCCCGGTAGCGCGCATCGGAAAGGCGCGCAGCGACTTCCGCCGCATTGGCCCGCGCACTTTGCGCCCGGAGCTGCTCGTCGATCGTGCCGCGCTGCGCCAGCGCATCGGCGACTTCGCGGAAGGCGGTCTGGATTGTCTTCTGGTAGGTGGCCACCGCGGCCTCGCGCGAGGCCTTGGAATAATCGAGGTTCGCTTGATTCTTGCCGAAGTTGAAGATGTTCAGCGAGGCGGAGGGCGACACCGTATAGGTATCGCTGTTCGATCCGAAGAGCTTGCCGATCGTCGAGGCGATCGAGCCGACCGTCGCGGTGAGCGAGATCCTCGGGAAGAAAGCCGCACGCGCGGCGCCGATATTGGCGTTTTGCGCGATCAGCTGGTGCTCTGCCTGGAGTACGTCCGGGCGGCGCAGCAGCACTTCGGACGGCACGTTGCCGGGCAGCGCGTCGATCGTCGCCTTGGCGTCGCCCAGCGTATCCGGCAGCAGCTCGGGTGCCACGGTGGCGCCAGTGAGCAACTGCAGCGCGTTGATGTCCTGTGCGATCCGTGTCTGCGCGGTGGCGACGTCGTTGCGGGCGGATTCGTAGCTCGTCTCGGCCTGACGCGACTCCAGTTCCGAGGCGGTGCCGATGCGGAACTGGGCACGGGTTAGCTCCAGCGATTGTTGGAATGCCTTGAGCGTATTCTGCGCGATGGCGAGCTGCTCCCGGTCCGACGCGAGGGTGAGCCAAGCGCTGGCGATCTCGCCGATCAGAGAGACGCGGGTGGCGCGTTGCGCCTCGCTGCTGGCGAAATATTGTTCCTGTGCGGCACGGCTGAGGTTCCGGATACGCCCGAACAGGTCGACCTCGAAGGAGGTGATTCCCGCAGACACGCTGAAGTTCTGGACATCCTGCACGCCGGCACCGCCCAGCGCGCCGCCGGCGCTCGCCGCGAATTGTGCGGTGTTGGTGTAGGTGCCGGTGCCGGTCGCGCCGATCGCGGGGAACAGGTCCGCCCGCTGCGCCCGGTATTGCGCCCGCGCCTGCAGCACGTTGGCGGCCGCGAGGCGCAGGTCCTGGTTGTTGTCCAGGCCCAGCTGGATCACCCGGCGCAGGCGTTCGTCGACGAAGAAGTCGCGCCAGCCGACCTTGCTAATGTCCGGCGCGTCGGTAGCGGCGGCCGGGTAGACGCCGCCCTGGGGCAGCGCCGCCGGCACCGCCGGCTCCGGCCGGCTATACTTGGGAGCTAGGTTGCAGCCCGCGAGCGTGGTGCTCGCGGCCAGTACGAGGAGCAGGGGGAAGCGGTTGGTCACGGCCGTCAGGCTCCCTGCGACGCCGAGGCGCCGCCGTCATGGGTGGTTGCGGGGGGCGTCTGGTTCTTGTTGCGGCGGCGATCGAACAGATTGCGCACCACCACGAAGAACATCGGCACCAGGAAGATGGCGAGGATCGTGGCGGAAAGCATCCCGCCTACCACCGAACGGCCGATGGCGTGCTGGCCGCCGGCGCCCGCGCCGGTGGAGATCGCCAGCGGCAACACGCCGAAGACGAAGGCGAGGCTGGTCATCAGGATCGGGCGTAGACGCAGCTTGGCGGCTTCCACGGCGGCGTCGAAGGCGCTCATGCCTTCGCGCATCCGTTCTTCCGCGAATTCCACGATCAGGATCGCGTTCTTCGCCGACACGCCGATCGTGGTGATAAGGCCGACCTGCAGGTAGATGTCGTTGTTCAGCCCGGTGAGCCACGCAGCGAGCAGCGCGCCGACCACGCCGAGCGGCACCACCAGGATGACCGAGATCGGCACCGACCAGCTTTCGTAGAGCGCGGCTAGGCAGAGGAACACGATCAGCAGCGACAGCGCGTAGAGTGCCGGTGCCTGGCCGCCGGAGAGACGCTCTTCGTACGACAGGCCGGTCCATTCGAGCTGGGTGCCCGGCGGCAGCTTGGCGTGGATCGCCTCCATCGCCGCCATGGCGTCGCCGGTCGACACGCCGGGTGCCGGCGAGCCGAGGATTTCGATCGCAGGCAGGCCGTTGTAGCGGGTGAGCTGCACCGGCGCTTGCTCCCAGCTAAGCGTCGAGAAGGCGGTGTAGGGCGTCATCGTTCCCGTGGGGCCGCGGACGAACAGGTTGGCGATGTCCTCGGGCTTCAGGCGGTACGGTGCGTCGGCCTGGACATAGACGCGTTTGACGCGGCCGCGGTCGATGAAATCGTTGACATAGGACCCGCCCCAGGCGGTGGCGATGGTGCTGTTGACCGAAGACAGATCCAGGCCGAGCGCCTTGGCCTTGTCCTGATCGACGTCGACCTTGAGCTGCGGCGCGTCTTCCAGCGAGTTCGGGCGCACGCCGACCAGGCGCTTGTCCTGCATCGCCATGCCCAGCATCATGTTGCGAGCCTGGAGCAGGCGCTCATGTCCGATGCCGCCGGTGTCGACGAGCTGGAGGTCGAAGCCGGTAGCGTTGCCCAGCTCCTGCACGGCAGGCGGGGTGATCGCGAAGATAAGGCCGTCACGATATTGCGCAAAGACGCCCATGGCACGGCCGACGATCGACTGGGCGACATTGGCGTTGCCCTTGCGCTCCGACCAGTCCTTGAGCGGCATGAAGGCGAGGCCGCTGTTCTGGCCGGCACCAGCGAAGCTGAAGCCGTTGATCGTGAACACGCCCTTCACGTTGCCGCCTTCCTTCTGGAGGAAGTGGTCGCGGATCAGGTCGAGGCCCTTTTCGGTACGCGCCGAGGTGGCGCCTGCCGGACCCTGAACCAAGGCGATCATGATGCCCTGGTCTTCTTCCGGAAGGAAGCCGCTGGGCAGGCGCATGAACAACAGGCTCATGCCCCCGACGATCAGCAGATAGACCAGCCCGGAGCGCTTCCAGCTGCGGGCGGTGCTGCGCACGCCTCTTTCGTACTTCTCCTGGCCGCGATCAAACTTTTCATTGAACCAGCGGAAGAAGCGCGAGAGCGGCCCGTTGCCTTCCAGCTTGTCCGGGTCGTGCGGCTTGAGGATGGTGGCGCAGAGCGCGGGCGTCAGCACCAGTGCGACGACTACCGACAGCACCATTGCCGACACGATCGTGATCGAGAACTGGCGATAGATCACGCCGGTCGACCCGCCGAAGAACGCCATCGGCAGGAACACCGCCGACAGGACCATGGCGACGCCGATCAGCGCGCTGCTGATCTCGTCCATCGACTTGCGGGCGGCATCGATCGGGCTGAGATGCTCGGTGGTGATCAGGCGGTCGACATTTTCGACGACGACGATCGCGTCGTCGACGAGCAAGCCGATCGCCAGCACCATGCCGAACAGGGTGAGCGTGTTGATCGAGTAGCCTGCTGCCGCCATCACCGCGAAGGTGCCGAGCAGCACCACCGGCACGGCGATCGTCGGGATCAGCGTGGCGCGGAAGTTCTGCAGGAACAGGAACATCACGAGGAAGACGAGCACCACCGCTTCGATCAGCGTGTGGACCACCTGCTCGACCGACAGGCGGACGAACGGGGTGGTGTCGTACGGGTAGATCACCTTGATGTCGGGCGGGAAGGTCTTGGCGATCTCGTTCACGCGCGCCTTGACCGCGTCGACCGTGGTCAGGGCGTTCGCGCCAGGGGCGAGCTTGATGCCGATGCCGGCGCCGGGCTTGCCGTTCCACTTGGAATCGAAGCCGTAATTCTCGGCGCCGATCTCCACCCGGGCGACGTCGCCAAGGCGCACCACCGACGCGTCGGTGGCACTCTTCAGGCGGATCTGCGCGAACTGGTCCGGCGTAGTGAGGCGGGATTGCACCGAGACAGTGGCGTTGAGCATCTGCTCCTTGGGCGCCGGGCGCGCGCCCAGCTGGCCGGCCGAGACCTGCGCGTTCTGCGCGCGGATCGCGCTCGTCACATCGTCCATGGTGAGCGCGTATTTGTTCAGCTTCACCGGATCGATCCAGACACGCATCGCATATTGCGAGCCGAAGATCTGGGTGTCGCCGACGCCGTTCACGCGCGACAGCGGATCCTGCAGCTTGGACACCGCATAGTCCGCAAGGTCGGTGCCGCTGTGCGACCCGTCTTCCGAATAAAGGCCGATCACGACCAGGAAGTTCCTGGTGGCCTTGGCGACCTGCAGGCCTTGCTGCTGCACTTCCTGCGGCAGGAGCGGGGTGGCCGCCTGCAGCTTGTTCTGTACCTGCACCTGGGCGATGTCAGGGTTGGTACCCTGCTCGAACGTCAGCGTGATCGTGACCGTGCCTGCCGACGAGGACGAGGACGAGAAGTAAAGAAGGTGGTCGATCCCCTTCAGCTGCTGCTCGATGATCTGCGTCGTCGTGTTTTCCAGCGTTTTCGCGTCCGCGCCCGGATAGGTCGCGGTGATCGAGACGGACGGCGGCGCGATCGCCGGGAACTGCGCGATCGGCAGCGTGCGGATCGCGAGGATGCCCGCGAGCATGATGATGATCGCAATGACCCACGCGAAGATGGGCCTATCGATGAAATAGCGCGACATGGGGGGTTACTCCCCTTGCGCGGGCTTGGCGCCCGCCTGGCCTTGCCCTTCGGCAGGCTTGGCGTTGGGGTTCCACGGCTGCGGGGTGACCGGCATGCCCGGACGCAGCATCATTGCGCCCTCGACGATTACCTTGTCGCCCGGCTTCACGCCGCCGGTGACGATCCAGCTTTCGCCGGCGGTACGGCTGGTCTGGATCGGGCGCGGCTCGATCTTGTTCTCGGCGCCGATGACCATGACGATCGGGTTGCCGCGCTCGTCGCGGCTCACCGCACGTTGCGGTACCAGCATTGCGTTCTGCTGCGTACCCTCAACGAGATGGGCGCGGACGAACATGCCCGGCAGCAACAGGCTGTTGGGGTTGGGGAACAACGCGCGGATCACCTGGCTGCCGGTCGTCTCGTCGACGGTGACGTCGGCGAAGCGCAGCGTGCCCTGCGGGCCGTAGCTGGTGCCGTCCTCCAGCGTCACGGCGACCTTGGCGTTGCCGTCGCGGGCGACCTTGCCGGCCATGATCTGCTGGCGCAGTTTGAGGATGTCCGCGCTCGACTGCTGGATGTCGACATAGATCGGATCGAGCCGCTGGATCGTGGTCAGCGCGTTGGCCTGGGAGGCGGAAACCAGTGCGCCGGTGGTGAACACCGAACGACCGATCTTGCCGCTGATCGGCGCGCGGATCGTGGTGCGGGCGAGGTCGATCTCTGCGGTCGCGAGCGCGGCCTTCTGCGCGGCGACATCAGCGCGGGCCTGCGCGGCGCTGGTCACCGCATTTTCGTAATCCTGCTTCGAGATCGCGTTGATCTTGGCAAGTTCGCCGTAGCGGCGGGCGAGTGCCTCGCTGGAGGCGATCGCGGCTTGGGCGCGGGTCAGCGCGGCACGGGCGCTGGCGACGGCGGCGCGATAGGGCGCGGGGTCGATCCGGTAGAGCGGCTGGCCCTGGCGCACCATGTCGCCTTCGGTGAACAGCCGCTCGAGGATCAGGCCGTTGACCTGCGGGCGCACGTCGGAGCTCTCATAGGGGCTCAGCCGGCCGGGCAGTTCGCTGGTGAGCGGCACGGCCTGCTGCTGGACGACGACATAGGAGACGGGCGGCGGCGGCGCCTTTTGGCCACCGGTGCCGCCGGGGCCCCCGGCACCCTGCTGCTGGGACTGGCCGCCACAGGCAGCGAGGACGAGCGCGAGAGCCGGCGCGGTGTGACGGAAAAAAGTCATGCGGAAGCCTGCCGTTGTGTTATATGTGAGTGAACGTTCGCTCACATTCGCCGCTACTGCGAAGTGAGTGACTCGGTCAAGATGGTTTTATAGGGACGCCCGATGGCAGAAACCACGGAAGAAGGCGGGGTTCCACACCGCGACAAGGCGTTGTTGCGGCGCGAGAAAATTGTGTCCGCTGCGCGCAGGTTGTTCATTGCGAACGGTTTTCACGCAACCGGCGTAGCCCAGATCGCCAAAGAATCGGGCATTGCGGTAGGTCAAATTTATCGAGATTTTTCTTCGAAGGAGGCGATCGTCGCGGAGATCGTGCAGGCGGACTGCATGGATTTCCTCGCACCCGACTCGCTCTGCGCAGGTATCAAAAGCGGCGATCCGGAGTTTGTGTGGAACTGGCTGGGCGACTTCATCCGTCCTGAGCCTGACGAGTCCGATCCGCTTTTTGCGGAGATCGTCGCTGAGTCGGCGCGCAACGAACGCATTGCGGTGATCTTCGAGGATACGCGGGAGGACGTACGCGGGACGATGCTCGCGGCGCTCTCGTCGCTGATCCCGGGGGAGGCCTTTGCCGATCGGCGTTGCGCGCTGGCCGATGTGATTACCGCGACCGCGCTGGGGCTGATGCAGCACCGCTTCCTCAGCCCCGCCGAGGACACCGATCGTGCCGCGGCACTGGTGCTGAAGATGATCCGGCGTGAAGTCGCCGAAATGCAGGCCGAGGCTGCAGGGAGTTGAGCGCGCCATTCTGGAAGCTGCGGCCTTGATATGCGAAGGGGCGGCATGAGCATGGTCCCCTCGTCTCGCGTCGCGCTGTTCGTCACCTGCCTGGTGGACGCGATGCGGCCGCGGATAGGCTTTGCAGCGCTTCGGGCGCTAGCCGATGCCGGCTGCGAGGTGGTGGTTCCGCAAGCGCAGACCTGCTGCGGCCAACCCGCGCTTAACTCGGGCGACCGCGCGACCGCGACCGACTTCGCGCGGCGCAACGTCGCGATGCTGGAGGTCTATGACGCGATCGTCGTGCCTTCCGGCAGCTGCGCAGGCACGATGCGGTGCCGTTATCCCGAGCTGCTCGCCGAGGACCCGGAATGGAGCGCGCGGGCGGAGGGGGTGGCTGCGAAGACCTGGGAAGTGCTTGCCTATCTCGATGCGCGCGGCTGGCGGCCCGCGGGCGTGGCGCTGCCGGCGAGCGCGACCTATCATGACAGCTGCTCCGGCCTGCGCGAGCTCGGCATCAAGGCGCAGCCGCGGCGGCTGCTGGGCGCGGTGGACGGGCTCGATCTGGTGCCGCTGGCGGGCGAGGAGACCTGCTGCGGCTTCGGCGGCACCTTCTGCGTGAAATACCCCGCCATCTCCAACGCGATCGCCGACGAGAAGGCGGCGGCGGTGGAGGCGAGCGGCGCGGGGCTGCTGCTCGCGGGGGATCTCGGCTGCCTGATGAACATGGCGGGCAAGCTGCATCGGCGCGGATCGGACGTGCGGGCCTTCCACACCATCGAGGTGCTGGCGGGCATGGCCGACGGCCCGGCGATCGGGGAAGCGCAATGAGCCGGGCCTTCGACGCGCGGGTCGATGCCGCGCTCGCCGACCGGCAGCTCAAGATCGCGGTCGAGCGCACCGCCGGCACCGCCGAGGCCAAGCGGGGTGCTGCGATCGGCGTCTGGCCCAGTTTCGCGGCGGCACGCGAACGGGCGGCGGCGATCAAGGACCATGTGATCGCCAATCTCGGCGCCTATCTCGTCCAGTTCGAGGCGGCGGCGACCGCTTCGGGGGCGACGGTGCATTGGGCCCAAACCGCCGACGAAGCCTGCGCGATCGTGGTTGAGATCTGCCGCAAGGCGGGGGCGAAGAGCGTCGCCCGCTCCAAGTCGATGCTCGGCGAGGAGATCGGGCTGCCGCATGCCCTTGAAGCGGCGGGGATCGGCCGGGTCGAGACCGATCTGGCCGAACACATCATCCAGCTCGCCGGCGAGCGGCCCTCGCACATCATCTGGCCGGCGATGCACAAGACGCGCGAGCAGGTCTCCGAACTGTTCCACGCCCGCCACCGCGAGCCGCATGTCGAGGAAAGCATCGTCGCGATGGCGGCGAGCGCACGGCGGCAGTTGCGCGGCGAGATGCTGGGCGCCGATGTCGGCATCTCGGGCGCCAATTTCCTGATCGCCGATAGCGGGCAAATCTGCACCGTCACCAACGAGGGCAATGCCGAACTCTCGCTGGTGCCGCCGCGCGTCCATATCGTCACCGCCGGGATCGAGAAGCTGGTCCCCTCGATGGACCATGCGGTGCATCTGCTGCGGCTGCTCGCCCGCTCGGCGACCGGCGCGGCGCTGACGCAATATACCACCTTCTATGCCGGGCCGAAGCGGGCAGGGGACCACGACGGGCCGGAGGAGATGCACATCGTGCTGGTCGACAATGGCCGCAGCGCGATGCGCGACGAGGGGCTGGCGGAGATGCTCCGCTGCATCCGCTGCGGCGCGTGCATGAACCACTGCGTGGTGTTCCGCCAGATCGGCGGCCATGCCTATGGCGGCACCTATCCGGGGCCGATGGGATCGGTGCTCACCCCTGCGCTCGACGGGCTGGCGGCGAACCGCGATCTGCCGAACGCGTGCACGATGAACGGCAAGTGCCAGGAGGTGTGCCCGGTCGCGATCCCCCTGCCGACCTTGCTGCGCGGCTGGCGCGAGAAGAGCTGGCGCGAGGGACTGGAGCCGATGACCTTGCGGTCGGGGCTCGGCCTCTGGGCCTGGGCGGCGCGGCGGCCGTGGCTGTATCGGGCAGGGGTGCGCTGGGCGATCCGGGCGATGCGGCTGGCCGGGCGGGGCTGGATATCGCGGCTGCCGCTCGCCGGCGGCTGGACCGGCGGGCGCGACTTTCCCGCACCCGCGGCGGAGAGCTTCATGGACCGCTATCGAAAGGGCGAACGGTGAGCGCGCGCGATGCGATCCTGGCGCGGCTGGGGCCGGTCCGCGACCCGGCGGTGCTGGCGGCCGAGGCGGCATGCCTGCTCGCCGGCGAGGAACGCGAGCGGCCGGCGGGGTCAGAGGATCTGGTCGCCCGCTTCCTTGCGCAGCTGGCGCTGCCGAGCGTCGCGGCGACGCATGTGCGGATCGGCTCGCTGGCGGAGCTGCCGGGGGCGGTGGCGGGCTATCTCGCGGCCGAGGGCGCGGCGCCGGCGCTATGGCTGCCGCCCGATGCGCGGGTGGCGGGGCTCGACTGGGCTGGGCTGACCCGGCTGGCGGACTGCCCGATCGACGACGGCGCGGTGCTGGCGTTCGCGCGGGCCGGGGTGGCGGAGACGGGCTCGCTGGTGTTCGAGACCTCGCCGTCCGCGCCGATGCTGCCCAACTTTCTGGCGCTGCGGCACATCGTCGTGCTGGAGCTCGCCGGTGTGGTTCGCTGGCTGGAGGATGCCGCACCCGGCGGCGCGACCCCACGCGCGCATTACTGGGTAACGGGCGTCAGCGGCACGACCGACATCGAAGGCACGTACGTGCGCGGCGCGCATGGTCCGCGGTTCCTGCATGTGGTGCTGGTGGGGTGATCTTCTTAAGCCCCTCCTCCTTGGAGGAGGGGTTGGGGGTGGAGGGATTCCAGAACGTCGGTTGGTCTCTTCGAGACACTGCCCCACCCCAACCCCTCCCCTGAAGGGAGGGGCTTTTAATGTCGCCTCAATGCCCCGCCGCTGCGAACTCCACGTCCCCCGCCGTCCCCGTCGCGCGCATCCCGAAGGCGAGCACCACCAGGAATGCCACCGCCGGCACCAGCAGCGCCATGTTGATCCCGGCGAGGTCGGACAGGTGCCCCATCGCGGCGGTCAGCACTGCGCCGCCGATAATCGCCATGATGATCAACGAAGCGCCGATCTGCTTGAGGGGGCCCAGGCCGCCGATGCCGATCGCAAAGATCGTCGGGAACTGGATCGACATGAAGAAGCTCGCCGCCACCAGCGCGTAGAGTCCGGTCGTGCCGCCGACGAACACCGCCACCGCCGCCAGCGCCGCCGCGACCCCGGCGAACACCACCAGCAGCTGCGGCGCCTTGACCTTGCCAAGTAACGCTGCGCCCACGAAGCGGCCCACGCCGAACAGCACCAGACTGGCGAACAGATAATCGGCCGCGCCCTGCTCGGTGAGGCCGGGCAGGTTCACCTGGGCGTAGCGGATCGTGTAGCTCCACAGCCCCACCTGCGCGCCGACATAGAAGAACTGCGCCACCACCGCGAACACCAGCGTCCGGTCGCGCAGCACGGTGCCGAGCGCCTTGGCCGTAGGCACCGCCGGCGCGTCGTCCGACGGGCGGTTGTCCGGGAAGGCGATCAGCGCGGCGGCGATCGCGAAGGCGAGCACGACGAGGCCGATGACGAGGTACGGCGTCTGCACCGAGGCGAGTTCGCCGCGCAGCGTCGCGGTCCGCTCGGCGGCGGACATCGCGGCCAGTGCGTGATCGTCCTGCGCGAAGCTGGAGAGGATGAAATATTTCCCCACCAGCACGCCGAAGATCGTGCCCAGCGGGTTCGCCGCCTGGGCGAAGTTGAGCCGGCGGGCGGCGCCCTCGGGGCTGCCGAGCTCGGTAATCAGCGGATTGGCCGAGGTTTCCAGGAAAGCGAGGCCGCAGGCGATCACGAACAGCGCCGCGAGGAACCAGCGATACTCGCCGAAATGCGTCGCCGGATAGAAGAGCAGCGCGCCGATCGCGTACAGCGTGAGCCCGGTGACGATCGCCGTCTTGTAGCCGCGCCGCCGCGCAAGCATCGCCGCCGGCGTCGCCAGCAGGAAATAGCCCATGTAGAAGGCCTGCTGGACGAAGCTCGTCTCGAAATCGCTCAGCGTGAAGGCGCGGCGGAAATGCGCGATCAGGATGTCGTTGAGGTTGTTCGCCATTCCCCACAGGAAGAACAACGAGACGGTCAGGATGATGGCGGGGGTGTAGCGTCCGGCCTTGCTGGCCATGTGTCCTCTCCTTGGTGCGACGCCCCTGTTGGGGTCATTCGATGGCGCGGTCCAGATGCGTGTAGCCGCCGTCGACGAAAAGCCACTGGCCGGTGCTGTGGCTGGCCCGCCCGGAGAGCAGGAACAGCGCGGTATCGGCAATCTCTTCCGGCGTGGTGAAGCGATTGCCGAAGGGCACCCGGCGCTCGATTTCCTGCCGCCTGGCGGCGGGGTCGTCGAAACTTTTCAGCCATTCGGCATAAGCGGGGGTCTCGACCTCGGCGGGGACGATCGCATTGACGCGGATGCCGTCACCGCGCAGCGCCACCGCCCATTCGCGGGTCAGCGCCAGCACCGCGCCCTTGGCGGCGGCATAGGCGCTGGTGTGCCCCTGCCCGGTGATCGAGGTCTTCGAGCCGATATTGACGATCGCGCCCTGCGCCGCCTTGAGGTGCGGAAGGGCCGCGCGCGCCATGCCGAAATAATGGACGAGGTTGATGTCGAGCGAGGCGCGGAACTGCGCCGGCGTCGCTTCGAAGCCGAGATTGTCGTTGAGCCCGGCATTGTTGACCAGTCCGTCGATCCGCCCGAAGCGCGCCGCCACCGCGTCCACCGCGGCGACCACCGCATCGTCGTCCGCCAGCTCGCAGGGGTGGAACAGCCAGTCCGCGCCCAACTGCGCGACCAGCTCGGGCCGGGGCGGCTCGCGCGAGACGATGGCGGGGAACGCGCCTTCGCGCGCCAGTCCCGCCACGATCGCCGCGCCGATCCCCGACGAACCGCCGGTGACGATCACGACCTTGCCGGCGAGCCCCAGGTTCATGCGCCGAACCGGTATTGGACGAGCGTCTCGGGCTTCATCTGGATCGAATAGCCGGGGCGCTGCGGCGGCATGTACGCTGCGTCGCGGATCACGCAGGGCTCCAGGAAATGTTCATGGAGATGATCCACATATTCGATGACCCTGCCGTCCATGGTGCCGGCAAAGCACAGATAGTCGATCATCGACAAGTGCTGGACGTATTCGCACAGCCCCACGCCGCCGGCATGCGGGCACACCGGCAGGCCGTAGCGCGCGGCGAGCAGCAGCACCGCCAGCGCCTCGTTCACCCCGCCGATGCGGCAGGCGTCGAGCTGGATCACATCGACGGCGCCGACGCTCATGAACTGTTTGAACAGGATGCGGTTCTGGCACATCTCGCCGGTCGCGACCTGTACCTGGCCGATGCCGTCGCGGATCGCCTTGTGGCCGAGCACGTCGTCGGGGCTGGTCGGCTCCTCGATGAACCAGGGCTTGGCGAAGGCGAGGGCGTTGACCCACTCGATCGCCTGACCGACGTCCCAGACCTGGTTCGCGTCGATCATCAGCTTGCGATCGGGCCCGAGCACCTCGCGGGCGATGCGGACGCGGCGGATATCGTCCTCCAGGTCGCGGCCGACCTTGAGCTTGATATGGTGGAAGCCGGCATCGACCGCTTCCTGCGCGAGGCGGCGCAATTTCTCGTCGGGATAGCCCAACCAACCGGCTGACGTGGTGTAGCAGGGATAGCCGTTCGCCTCGAGCGTGGCGACGCGCTCGGCCTTGCCGGCTGCGCGTTCGGTGAGCAAGGCGAGCGCCTGGCCGGGCGTGATCGCATCGGTGAGGTAGCGGAAGTCGATCGCGCGGACGAGCTGCTCGGGCGTCATGTCCGCCACCAGCTTCCACACCGGCTTGCCCTCGGCCTTGGCCCAGAGATCCCAGATCGCGTTGACCACCGCGCCGGTGGCGAGGTGCATCGCGCCCTTGTCCGGGCCGATCCAGCGCAGCTGGCTGTCGCCGGTGAGGTGCCGCCACATCCGCGCGGGCTCCTCGGCGATCCAGGCGAGGTCGAGGCCGATGACGAGGTGGCGCATCGCCTCGATCGCCGCGACGCAGATGTCGTTGCCGCGGCCGATCGTGAAGGTGAGGCCATGGCCTTCGAGGCCGGGCACGTCGGTCTCCAGGATGACATAGGCCGCCGAATAATCGGGGTCCGGGTTCATCGCGTCCGAGCCGTCGAGCGAGGCACTGGTCGGGAAGCGCAGATCGACGGTGCGCAGGCCGGTGATGCGGGCGTTCGTCGTCATCAATTCACCCACCCGCCGTCGATCACGTGCACCGCGCCGGTGGTGAAGCTGGCCTCGTCGCTGGCGAGGTAGCAGATCAGCGCGGCGATCTCGTCTTCCTGGCCGAGCCGGCCCATGGGCTGGCGGGCGACGAAGGCGGCATGTGCTTCCTCCACCGCGATGCCCTGTTGCGCGGCCTGTTCGGCGACGCGCTGGCGAAGGCTGGGCGTGTCGACGGTGCCGGGGCAGACCGCGTTGCAGCGGATGCCCTTGGCGACGAAGTCCGCCGCGACCGATTTGGTCAGGCCGATCACCGCGGCCTTGGAGGCGCCGTAGGCATGGCGGTTGGGGATGCCCTTCACGCTGGAGGCGATCGACGACATGTTGACGATCGCGCCGCCGCCCTTCGCCAGCATGCCGGGCAGGAACGCGCGGATCATGCGGTGCATCGCATGGACGTTGAGGTCGAAGGACAGCATCCAGTCCTCGTCGGTGCCGTCGAGGATCGAGCCTGCCGCCACGAAGCCGGCGATGTTGGCGAGCACGTCGACCCTGCCGATCTTTTCGGGGAGCGCCGCGATGGCGCCCGCGTCCAGCAGATCGAGGACCACCGGCTCGACGCCGTCCAGCGTCGCAAGCGCGGCGCCGTCGCGATCAAGCGCGAACACCTTGGCGCCCTCATCCCGAAGCCGCAGCGCGGTCGCGCGGCCGATGCCGTGCCCAGCCGCGGTTACGAGCGCGGTCTTGTTCCGGAAACGCATCGCCTCCCCATCTCCTCTAGAACGTTTTCATAGGTCAAAATGACTTTTATCTTCTTATGCGTAAGCCGACGTTCTTCGCAAGTGGCATGACACCGCTCGTCGCATTGGCTAGCGTGGGTGCATGACCGATACCGTTTCGCCCGCTTCGGCCGAAAAATCCCCGAGTTACGCAGCGCCTGCGCTGGAAAAGGCGATCGACGTGATCGAGCTTCTCGGCAGCGAGCCCCAGGGGCTGACGATCAGCGAAATCGCGCAGCGGCTGGGCCGCTCGATCAGCGAATTGTTCCGTATCATCGTGGTGCTCGATCGCCGCGGATGGTTGCACAAGGATGGCGGCAGCGACCGCTACCGGGTGACCTACCGCGTGCTCGAGATCGCCCACCGCGCGACACCGGCGCAGGAGCTCACCCATGTCGCCACGCCGCTGATGCACAGCCTGGCGGCCGCGACGGTGCAATCCTGCCATTTGGTGGTGGCGAACGGCACGCGCGGGTTGATCGTCGCGCGGCAGGAAAGCCCAGGCCAGACCGGCTTCGCGGTGCGGCTCGGCACCGAGATCGACTTGCTGACCAGCTGTTCCGGCCATGTGCTGCTTTCGGCGATGGACGAGGATCGGCGCACGGCGCTCTATCCGAAGGGACTGCCCAAGGGACTGGCGGAGCGGCTCGAGGAGGTGCGCGTCCAGGGATATGAGTCGATTCCCAGCGCGCGGATGGCCGGCGTGTCGGACATGAGCTGCCCGGTCTTCGGGTTCGACGGCCATGTCGTCGCGGCGCTTACCATCCCGTTCCTTGCCGCGATCGACGATGCGCCGCACGTTTCGCACGACGAGGCGCTGGCGCTGTTGCGGACGACGGCGACGTCGATCTCCTCGGCGCTAGGCTGGTTCGATCGGGTGGAGGCGCCGGTGGTGCCGAGCCTCTCCGTCGCCAGCCCGGTCCGCCGTCGCCGCGCCCGGACGCGTGCGGAATAGCCTCAGCCCGGCGTGACGATGTAGTAGATGTTGTAGCCGACGAACAATAGGGCGAGGGTCAGCAGCACGATCAACGCGACCACGCCCAGCCCCTTGCGCGCGCGTTTTTCGACAGGTTCGTGTCTCGGGTCCATGGTGCGCGCCTTGTTATGGTTTCTCCATCAACAGACGCTTCGCCGACGCGATCGTTGCGTTCAGCCGGCCAGTACCCCCAGTCGGCGCGCATAGGCGGCGAACAGCGCGGGCCACGCCGAGGCCGGCACCGTTTTCGGCAGGCGGGTGCCGAAGCCATGGCCGCCCTGGTCGAAGGCGTGGAGTTCGCCCGGTCGCTTGGCGGCGAGCAGCGCCTGGTAGAGGGCGATGCTGTTTTCGATCGGTACCAGCCCGTCGTCGCTCGCATGGGTCAGGAAGATCGGCGGCGTGTCGGTAGTGACACGGGTCTCGACCGAGGCAGCGGTAAGCGCCTGGGGCGAAGCGCCGGTGCCGAACAGATTGTCGCGCGACCCGATATGGGTGAAGGACGCGGCCATGCTGACGACCGGATAGATCAGCCCTGCCAGATCCGGGCGGGCAGAAAGCTGATCGGCCGCGTCGACAGGGGCGTAGGCACGCTCGGCATGGCGGGTCGCCAGGCTGCCGGTGAGATGCCCGCCCGCGGAGAAGCCGATCGCCAACACCTTCGCGGGATCGACGGCATAGCGCTTGGCCGAAGCGCGTATCAGTCGCAGGCCGCGCTGCGCGTCGGCCAGGGGCACGGTCGCGCGATTGGCCCAGCCCTCGGTGGGAATGCGATAGCGCAGGATGAAGGCGGTGACGCCGAGCGCGTTGAGCCAGCGGGCCTGTTCCTCACCCTCATTGTCGATGGCGAGGAAGCCATAGCCGCCACCGGGCACCAGCATCACCGCGGTGCCGTTGGGCGTGGCCGGGCGGCGAACGGTCAGCGAGGGGCGGTCGACGCCGCGCATCCAGCGATCGGGCGCGGCAGGATCCTTGGAGCGCTGCTCGTAGCTGGGCTTGGGCAGGGTGGCGGGGGCGCCAGGGGGAGAACCCGGCCAGAGCGGAAGCACCTCGTCCGCATCGGCAGCGCGGGCAGGAACGGCGGCGGCGACGCCGGTGGCAGCCATGGCCGTGAGCATCGTCCGGCGGGTAAGGTCTTCGAACACGGGCATCCCTCTCTCTTCCGCGACGGCATGCGGCGGTGGCTGGACGCGGCCAGTGCGCTGCTGCCGATTCTGGTAGCGGTACCGCGTGGTCGCAGAATCGCGAGGCGCGCGCAACGGGCTCGGCACGGGAGCGATATGGGTATGGCGGGACGCCTGGCGGCGGGGATCGTCTCTATCGATCGAAGGGGAAAATGGTGCTGCCGGCGAGGATTGAACTCGCGACCTCAGCCTTACCAAGGATGCGCTCTACCACTGAGCTACGGCAGCACTGTTTTCCAACCGCGGCGATCAGCGCCGTGCGGGAGGGGCCTATGTGCAGGGCAGCGGGTGATTGTCAACCCGCATCGCGCCGGTTTATCGCTTTTCGCATGAAGGATGTGGATAAGCAGGCCCGGCTGGCCGAAAAGCTGCGCGAAAATCTGCGGCGGCGGAAGGCGCAGGCGCGCGGCGCGAAGACGGAAGCCGGCGAGCGGGGGGCGGCGACGCCCCCCGAATCGGCAGATTGAACGATCCTCCCCGTTTCGGGGAGGATCTTCCCGTCATCCGATCGGCGCGCACTTTGCTTCCAGCCACGCACGCTCGGCGCCCTCCAGCTGCGGGCCGACGATCGCCAGCACTTCGGCATGGTAGGCATCCAGCCAGGCGCGTTCCGCTGGGGTGAGCAGCTCCGCCAGGATCAGGCTGCGCTCGATCGGCGCGAAGGTGAGGGTTTCGAACGCCAGCATCGGCTTGTCGCCGCCGGGGATCGTCCGCTCGACGATGTGGACGAGGTTCTCGATCCGGATGCCGTATTCGCCCGCCTTGTAATAGCCCGGCTCGTTCGAGAGGAACATGCCCGCGCGCAGCGGCTCCAGCGCCTGGCCGCCGGGATAGGAAGGCGGCGCGATGCGCTGCGGTCCCTCGTGCACCGAAAGATAGGCGCCGACGCCGTGGCCGGTGCCATGCGCGAAATCGAGCCCTGCCTCCCAGAGCGGCCGCCGGGCGAAGCCGTCGATCTGCGCGCCGGTGGTGCCATCCGGGAAGATCGCGGTGGCGATGGCGATATGGCCCTTCAGCACGCGGGTGAAACGGTCCCGCATCTCGTGGCTGGCCTCGCCGACCGGCATCACGCGGGTGACGTCGGTGGTGCCGTCGCCATATTGCCCGCCCGAATCGATCAGGAACAGCTGGCCCCGCTCGATCGGCAGGCTCGATTCGTCGGTGACCTTGTAGTGCGGGATCGCGCCGTTCGGGCCGGTGGCGGAAATGGTGTCGAAGGACAGGTCCTTCAGCTTGCCCGTCGCCTCGCGGAATGCACGCAGCTTGTCCGCGGCGGACATCTCGGTGAGGCCGCCCTGCGGCGCGGTCTCCTCGAACCATTTCAGGAAGCGGCTGAGCGCGGCGCCGTCGCGCGCCTGCGCGGCCTTGTGGCCTGCGACTTCGGCGGCGTTCTTGATCGCCTTGGCGAGGATCGTCGGATCGCGCAGCGCAACGACGGTGGCGCCGCCGTCCTCCAGCGCATCGAAGATCGCCGAGACCGCGGTCCCCGGATCCGCGACCACGCGCTTGCCCGCGAAGCCGCTCAGCGCCGGCGCAAAGGCAGCGCGATCCTGGATGCGCACCGCGTTACCGAGATGCTGGCGCACCGCGTCGGTCACTTTTTCGGGCGCAACGAACAGATCCGCGGTGCCATCGGCATGAATTACCGTATAGGCGAGCGCGACCGGCGTGTGCGTCACGTCGTCGCCGCGCACGTTGAACGTCCAGGCGATCGAATCGAGCGCGGCGATCACCACCGCATCGGCGTTGCGGGCCTGCAGCCAGTCGGCGATCTCGGCGCGCTTGGCGGCGGAGGACTTGCCGGCAAACGCCTCGTCGAGCACCGAGAGCGGCGCGTCGGAAGCGTCGGGCTGATCCGCCCAGACCGCGTCGATCGGGTTCCGCGTGACCGGCACCAGCGTGGCGCCCTTCTCCGCAAGCGCCGTTCGCGCGTCCTCCACCCAGGCGCGGGTGTGGAGCCAGGGATCATAGCCGATCCGGCCGCCGTTCGGTGCATGCGCGCCCAGCCAGTCCGCGACGCTGGTGGCGGGAACACCCACATATTCCCACTGCGCGGCCGAAACCTGCTGGCGGACCTGCAGCGTATAGCGTCCGTCGGTGAAGATCGCGGCTTCCTGCGGCAGCACTACCGCGGTGCCGGCCGATCCCTGAAAGCCGGTGAGCCAGGCCAGCCGTTGGGCATAGGCGCCGACATATTCGGACATGTGCTCATCGGTGAGCGGCACGACGAAGCCGTCGAGCGCGTCCTGCGCAAGTTGCGCGCGAAGGGCGTTCAGACGATCGGCATAGCTGGACATACGCATATTTCCTGCATCTTCGGAGGCGGCGCGAAGGGCACCGCGGAATGGCCGGTTTCTGGCCGATGCAGGGGGATTTGGAAAGGGGCGGGACCCGCCCGCCCCTCCTGGTCGCTCAGCGGCGGACCTTGACGTAGTAGCAGCGGTTCTTCGCGGTCATCGTGCGATCGATCGCGCGGCCGCCCAGTGCACCGGCGACACCGCCGGCTGCCGCACCCAGCAGGCCGCCGCCGATGATTGCCGGACCCGCGACGGCACCGGCCACGCCGCCTGCGATCAGGCCGGCCTCGCCCTTGGACTTGCGGCACTTCTTCACATAGCGATAGCCGCGGCTGGACTTGCCTTCGTAGCGCGACTGAGCGCTGGCGACGCTGATCGGCATGGCGACCGGCATGACCAGTGCGAAGGCAGCGAGAGCGGCAATTGTCTTACGCATCGTGTGACCCCATCTTTCGGTTCGTGTTCGATGCGTATCAATGTGCCATGCCACATTTCGGTTGCATGAACCCGCAGCGATCGGGGTGCAGCCGATGATTTCTGGTGGCTTCCGTCTGCGCGGCGCGGCTGCGGCCATCGCGGTGGAGGCGCTGCTGGCGGCGCTGCTTTTCGCCGGTTTGCGGGCGCAGACGGTGCTGCGCGCCGATCCCGACGCCAGCCTGCTGAGTTTCGACGTGGCGCCCCCGCCGCCGCCTCCCGCACCGGAGCCCGCAAAGCGCCGCGCGGCACCGAAGGCCGAAGGGGCCGCCGCGCCGCCAAACCGGGTCTCCAAGGCCACCGAAGTGGTCGCGCCGCCGCCGCCGGTGCTGCTCAAGCCGCCGCCCGTGGTGACGGCGCCCAAGCCGGCGACCGCCAGCGATTCCTCCTCCGGTGCGGCGCCGGTCGCGGGGCCGGGCACCGGCGCGGGCGGGCAGGGCGACGGGACCGGCAGCGGTGGTCGTGGTAACGGCGCAGGCGGTGGCGGCGGGGTGCCGTTGCGCTGGGTCGGGGGCCGGATCACCGATGGCGACTATCCCCGCGCGGCGCTGGAGGCAGGGGCGAGCGGCGTGGTGGGGTTGCGCTTCGTCGTGGGCGTGGACGGCCGCGTTTCGGACTGCGCCGTCACCCGATCGAGCGGCAATCGCGATCTGGACGAAACGACCTGTCGGCTGATCCGCAAGCGCTTCCGCTATGTCCCCAGCAAGGATGCGGCGGGACGCCCCTATCCCGACACCGTCACCGGCGAGCATCGCTGGGATTTGTACGACCGGCCGGACGCGGGGGAGTAGACGTCCGTTCCCCCCAACCCCTCCTGCGTGCGGGTGGGGGGGGCGGATGCGCGCGCGGCTGGTTAGCCGCGCACCAGCGCGTCGATCGCGGCGGCAAGTTGCAGGTCGCGGGTCGATAGCCCGCCAGCGTCATGCGTGGTCAGCAGGATGTCCACCCGGTTCCACACATTCGACCATTCGGGATGGTGATCGGCCTTTTCAGCAATCAGCGCGACACGGGTCATGAAGGCGAATGCCTCGGCGAAATCGGCGAACAGGAAGCGGCGCGTGATCGCGTCACGTCCCGGTTCGTAGTTCCAGGCCGGCAAGGCCGCGAGCGATTCCTGCCGCAATCCATCGGTCAAACGCGCTACCATGGTATCCCCTCCTTGCTCCTGCTCTGCCGCTCCGCCTATGCATTCGGCCATGCCGGAGCAAGCGCCAACCTTCGCCCCCGATGCGGCCCTGATCGAACGCCTTGCCCGCGCGGCACTGGCGCGCATTCCCGAGCCGTTCCAGGCGCATCTCGCGGATGTGGTACTGCTGGTCGAGGAGTTCGCCGACGAGGAGACACTCGACACGCTGGGCATCGATGACCCCTTCGCCCTTAGCGGCCTGTACCATGGCCGGCCGATCGGCGAAAAATCGGCGTTCGATTCCGGCGGCTTGCCGGATCGCATCCATTTGTATCGCCGTGCCATCCTCGACGAATGGGTGGAGACGGGCGAGGCGCTGGAGCGGCTGGTGCATCATGTCGTGGTGCACGAGGTGGGTCATCATTTCGGCCTGTCGGACGACGACATGCATGCGCTGGAAGACGCTGCCGATTGACCCCCGGCCTCGCCTTTGAAGACGTGACCTGTTTGCGGGGCGGCCGGCTCCTGTTCGAGGGGCTGCGCTTCACGCTGGGCGCCGGGGAGGCCGGGCTGGTGCTGGGGCCCAACGGCGTCGGCAAGTCGAGCCTGATCCGCATTGCCGCCGGGCTGCTTGCTCCGCTGGGCGGCCGGGTGACGGGGGAGGGTGCGCGGGCGCTGCTGAGCGAAACCGCCGCGCTGGACGCGGAGCGGACGCTGTCCGGCGCGCTCGGTTTCTGGGCCGGGCTCGACGGGCGCGGGGCGGCGGTGGCCGGGGCCCTGGAGCAGGTGGGACTTGCGGACATCGCTGATGTACCGGTGCGGCTGCTCTCCACGGGCCAGCGCCGGCGGGCGGCGTTCGCGCGAGTGCTGGCGAGCGGCGCGCCCGTATGGCTGCTCGACGAGCCGGCCAACGGCCTCGATGCCGCCTCGGTCGCTATGCTGGAGGCGCGGATCGCGACGCACCGTGCAGGCGGCGGCATCGTGCTGGTCGCGACGCACCAGACTATCGCACTGCCGGGCGCGCAGGAGATCAAACTGTGACCGCCCTGGTGTGGCGCGAGCTGCGGCGCGCCTGGAGCAGCGGCGGGCTGGTGCTGCCGATCGCCTTTTTTCTGCTGGTCGCGATCCTGTTTCCGTTCGCGGTCGGGCCCGATGGGCGCCTGCTCGCGCGGATCGGCGGCGGCGTGATCTGGGCGGCCGCGCTGCTCGCGGCGCTGCTCCCGGTGGAGCGGCTGGTGACGCCGGATGCCGATAGTGGCGTCCTCGATCAGCTGGTCGTGCGTGGCTTCTCGGACGTCGGGATCGCCGCCGCCAAGATGCTGGGCCATTGGCTGGGTTTCGGACCTGCGCTGCTTGCGGCGACCTGCGTGGCCGCGGCGCTCCTGCATGTGCCGGGTCCGGCGCTGGGGACGATCCTGATCGGGCTGGCGATCGGCACGCCGGGTCTCGCCGCGCTGGGCGTGGCGACGGCGGCGCTGGTGGCGGGATTGCGTGGCGCGGGCGCCCTGGCGGGACTGGTGATGCTGCCGTTCGCGGTGCCGCTGCTGATCTTCGGCGCGGGCGCCACCGGCGGCGAGCCGGGCGCGATCAAGCTGCTCGCGGCGATCAGCCTGCTGCTGGTGGCGGGCTGCCCGTTCGTGGCGGGCGCTGCGATGCGGATGGGGCGGGGATAGGAAGCGCTCAATCCTCCCCCGCCAGGGGGAGGTGGCGCCGAAGGCGACGGAGGGGGAGGATGCCAGAACTTATAGGCCGGCGTGCTTCCTCCCCTCCGCCAGGCTGCGCCTGACACCTCCCCCTGGCGGGGGAAGATTATGGTCGCTCAGTTCCCTTCCGGGCCGGTATAGTTGGCCAGCTCGTCGCCGAGCAGGGTCACCACGTGCAGCACGTTGGTCGAACCCGGCGTCTTGAACGGCACGCCGGCGCAGACGATCACGCGATCGCCTGCCTTGGCGAGGCCGTGGCGGAGCGCCATGCGCTTGGCCTTGGCGACCATTTCCTCGAACGAGTCGACATCGCGCGTGTTCACCGCATGCGTGCCCCACAGCAGGCCAAGTCGGCGCGCCGTGTCGCGTTCCGGGGTGAGCACCAGGATCGGCACCAGCGGCCGCTCGCGGGCGATGCGCCGCGCGGTCGAGCCCGAGCTGGTGAAGCAGATAATGGCCGAGGCCGACACCGTCGCCGCGATGTTCTTCGCCGCTTCGGCAAGCGCGTCGGCGGTCGTCGGATCGGGCTTGGTGACGGTGAAGTGGACGCGGTCGCCATGCGCCGGATCACGCTCCACCGCATCGGCGATCGAGTTCATCATCGACACCGATTCGACCGGCCACTTGCCTGCGGCGCTCTCGGCCGAAAGCATGATCGCGTCGGCGCCGTCATACACCGCGGTCGCCACGTCCGACACTTCGGCGCGGGTGGGCGAGGGGCTCTCGATCATCGATTCGAGCATCTGCGTCGCGACGATCACCGGGCGGCCCAGGCGGCGCGCCGATTCGACGATGCGCTTCTGCAGCGGCGGCACCTGCTGCGGCGGCAGCTCAACGCCGAGATCGCCGCGTGCGACCATCACGCCGTCGCACTGCTCGAGGATCTCCTCGAGGCGGGCGATGGCCGACGGCTTCTCGATTTTGGCGAGCAGGGCGGCCTTGCCGCCGATCAGACGGCGGGCTTCCATCAGATCCTCGGGGCGCTGGACGAAGCTGAGCGCGATCCAGTCCGCGCCCTGCTCGACCGCGAAGCTGAGGTCGCTGCGGTCCTTCTCGGTCAGCGCAGCGAGCGGCAGCACCATGTCGGGCACATTGAGGCCCTTGTTATTCGAGAGCGGGCCGCCGACCTCGACGATCGTGGTCAGCCGGTCGGGTGCGACGTCGGTCACGCGCAGCACCAGCTTGCCATCGTCGAGCAGCAGGCGGGCATCGGGGTGCGCGGCTTCGAAAATCTCGCGGTGCGGCAGCTCGACGCGGGTGGCGTCGCCCGGCGTGGGATCGCGGTCGAGCGTGAACTGGTGGCCGGTGACGAGCATGACCTTGCCGTCGGCGAACTTGCCGACCCGCAGCTTCGGCCCCTGAAGGTCGGCGAGGATCGTGGTCGGGCGACCGGTGATCGCCTCCATGCCGCGGATCGCCTCGAACAGCGGAATCTTCGAGGCCTGGTCGCCATGGCTCATGTTGATGCGGAACGCATCGGCGCCGGCCCGAAACAGCTTCTCGATCATTTCGGGGGACGCGCTGGCGGGTCCCAAAGTTGCCAGTACGCGCACCTTGCGCGAGCGGGGGGAGATCGCCTGTGTCATCGTTGTCTTCCTCGGCTTGTGCGTGCCCGCCTCTAGCCCCAAATGCGTTAACATCAACTGCGGAGGTGCCAAATGGATGAACTAGATCGCCTGGATGACGCAACAGCGGCCAAAGCGTTCCGTCGGCTGGTGCGGCATTTGCGGCATCGGCACGACGCCCAGAACATTGATCTGATGGGTCTTTCGGGCTTTTGTCGGAACTGCCTGGGCGACTGGATCCACGAGGCGGATCCGAGCATCGCCAAGGCCGACGCGCGGCGAATCGTCTACGGGATGGAGCAATCCGAGTGGAAGGCGAAGTACCAGAGCGAGGCGACGCCCGAGCAATTGGCGCGCATGGAAGAGAGCCTGAAGAAGAACGAGGGCCGCGACGATGCGCTCGACGAGGCGCTTGACGAGAGCTTCCCGGCCAGTGATCCTCCCAGCATGACCGACCCCCACGCCTGAGTTGGGGGCGACAGGGGGAGACGGGCATTGAAGACGTTGCTGCTGGCCGCGCTGTCCTGTTCCGTGGCCGTTCCCGCCCTTGCCCAATCTTCCTCCAAGGTCACCTATGTCCAGGCCGGGCGCCTGCTCGACCGGCCCGGCCAGGCGCCGCGCGGCGCCAGTACGCTGATCCTGCGCGACGGCAAGGTCGCCGAGGTGCGCGACGGCTTTGTCGCGCCCGAGGCGGGGGCGACCCTGGTCGATCTGCGCGACAAGTTCGTCCTGCCGGGGCTGATCGACCTGCACGTCCACCTCTTCTCCGAGGGTGACCCGGTGAAGGAGCGGATGAACGCGCTCACCGAAGACGAGGCCGACGAATTCGTCATCGGCATCGAGGATGCGCGGCGCGATCTGGAGGCGGGCTTCACCACGGTCCGCGACCTCGGCAGCAATCCCCGCGCGATCCGGGCCCTGCGCGACGCGGTGGAGCGCGGCGCGATCGCGGGACCGCGAATCGTCAATGCCGGGCGGATGATCTCGGTCTCGGGCGGGCATGGCGACGGCACCAACGGGCTTGCCGAGGAATTCGCCGAGGCGGTGGCACACCGCCAGATCAATACCTGCGACGGCGCCGATGATTGCCGCCGCGCCGTGCGGCAGCAGATCGGGCTGGGCGCACAGGCGATCAAGTTCGCCGCGACCGGGGGCGTGCTTTCCAACGTCGCCGGGGGCCTCGGCAAGCAGATGTCCGACGAGGAGATGAAGGCGATCGTCGACACGGCGCACGCCTTTGGCCGTCGTGTCGCGGTCCACGCCCATGCCGCCGAAGGCGTGCGCGGTGCGGTGGAGGCGGGGGCCGATTCGATCGAACATGGCAGCTTCCTCGACGATGCGACGATCGCCGCGATGAAGGCACACGGCACCTGGCTCGTCCCGACAATGATCGCGCCGGTGACCGCGCTCGCCAATGCCCGGGCGGGCAAGCTGCCGCCCGCCACCATCCCCAAGGCCGAAGCGGCCGCCGCGGCAGCGGCCGCCAGCCATGCCCGAGCGATCAAGGCGGGGGTGAAGATCGCGTTCGGCACGGATACCGGCGTGTCGCGGCACGGCGAGAACGCCAGAGAGTTCGCGCTGCTCGTCCGCGCGGGGCTGACCCCGGCGGGGGCGATTCGCGCGGCGACACTGGACGCCGCCGACGCGCTCGGTCGCAAGGACCAGCTCGGTTCGCTCGAACCGGGCAAGGCAGCGGACCTGATCGCGGTGGCGGGCGATCCGCTGCAGGACGTGACCGTGCTGGAACATGTCGACACGGTTGTCCGAAGCGGCGTGGTGCACAAGCTGGGCGGCAAGCGGCAGGTCTTCCCGCAGGACGGTGGTTGAGCGCGGGCGTCGGCTGGCGTACAGGGCCCGCCGGATTCCTTTCCTTTCGGACGATCCGACCTGCGCGACTCTCGCGCGGCGTGCCTCGTCCGATCCCATGCTTCAGGAGCTAGAACACCCATGTCCGACAATATTTCCGCCGAGCAGCTCCGCCTCCTGATCGAGCGTGTCGAGCGTCTCGAAGAGGAGAAGAAGGGCATCGCCGACGACATCAAGGACGTCTATGCCGAAGCCAAGTCGACCGGCTTCGACGTGAAGACGATGCGCACCATCGTCCGCCTGCGGAAGATGGAAAAGCATCACCGCGAAGAGGCCGAGATGCTGCTCGAAACCTACAAGCAGGCGCTGGGCATCTAATCCCGCGCCGATGGCGCTCGCTGGCCATCCGCGCTAAGGCGAGCGCTTCCACCTCTTCCAAATCGCAGGCAGTTCGGGTTCACCATGGCAGGCCATTCCAAATTCAAGAACATCATGCACCGCAAGGGCGCGCAGGATAAGAAGCGCTCGGCGATGTTCTCCAAGCTCAGCCGCGAAATCACCGTGGCGGCAAAGATGGGTCTGGCGGACCCGGACATGAACCCGCGCCTGCGCGCCGCGATCAACGCCGCCAAGGCGCAGTCGATGCCCAAGGACAATATCCAGCGCGCGATCGACAAGGCGAGCAAGGGCGAGGGCGATAACTACGAAGAGATTCGCTACGAGGGCTTCGGCCCGGCGGGCGTCTCGCTGATCATCGAGGCGCTGACCGACAACCGCAATCGCACCGCGACCAACGTGCGCACTGCGGTGTCGAAGAACGGCGGCAACCTCGGCACCGCCGGTTCGGTAAGCCATGGCTTCGATCGCCTGGGCCTGATCTCCTATCCGCCGAGCGCCGGCGACGCCGAGAAAGTGTTCGAGGCGGCGCTGGAAGCGGGCGCCGAGGACGTCACCAGCAGCGAGGACGGCCACGAGATCTGGACCGGCCAGGGCGAGCTGCACGAAGTCGCCAAGGCGCTGGAGCCGGTGCTCGGCGAGTCCGAGGGCGCGAAGCTCGCCTGGCGGCCGCAGACGATGGTGACGGTGGGCGCGGACGATGCCGCGACGCTGTTCAAGCTGCTCGACGCGCTGGATGACGACGACGACGTCCAGACGGTTTGGGGGAATTACGAGATCCCTGACGACGTGATGGAGAAGCTGGGCTAAGCTGGCGATCTACTAGCCCCTCCCCTTCAGGGGAGGGGTTGGGGTGGGGACTGGCAGAGTAGCCAAGCGGCCCGCTGGTGGTACATCCTGTCTCCGAGGGAGGGCAGGGATGGTCACCGAAGCCGAGCTATACGCCCGAGCGCGCGAAATGCGGCGCAATCCAACCGAGCTGGAGAAGCGCCTGTGGCGCCACCTCTCCAATACCCAGCTCGGGCACAAATTCCGCCGGCAGCAGGTGGTGTTCCCCTATATCTGCGACTTCTTCTGCCCCGCGAAAGGGCTGGCGATCGAAGTGGATGGCGACACGCATGATCCCGGGCGCGACGAACGACGCGACGCCTACCTTCTAAGCCAAGGATTTCTCGCCCTGCATTTCTCGAACTACGAGGTTTTCGACAATATCGACGGCGTGCTCGCAGTGATCGTCGAGGCACTCAAAACCCGTTCGGATCGCTGGTCCGCCATGCCCCACCCCAACCCCTCCCCTGAAGGGGAGGGGCTAGGCTCGTGATCATCCTCGGCCTCGATCCCGGCCTTGGCACTACCGGCTGGGGGCTCATTCGCGCCGAGGGAAACCGCCTTGGCCATGTCGCGCATGGCAAGCTCGTTACCGACACCAAGGCAGAGCTCCCCCGCCGGCTCGCCCATCTCGATGCGATGCTCGCCGCGCTGATTGCCGATCATGCCCCCGAGGCGGCGGCGGTCGAGGAAGTGTTCGTCAATTCCAACGCGCAGTCGACGCTCAAGCTCGGCCAGGCGCGCGGGGTGGTGCTGTGCGCCGCGGCGCGGGTGGGGATCGACGTGGGCGAGTATAAGCCGAGCACGGTCAAGAAGTCCGTCGTCGGGGTTGGCAATGCCGACAAGGAGCAG
The DNA here is from genome assembly GCF_001650735.1 of Sphingomonas sp. TDK1. GTDB lineage: Bacteria > Pseudomonadota > Alphaproteobacteria > Sphingomonadales > Sphingomonadaceae > Sphingomonas. The sequence goes on from NZ_LXVY01000029.1 coordinate 82,201, forward strand.
GTCCATGCGATGGTCTCGCGGCTGCTGCCGGGGGTGAAGATCGTCGGCGCCGATGCTGCCGACGCGCTCGCGGTGGCGATCTGCCATGCGCACCATCTGGCGAGTGCACGGTTCGGGGTTCGGTAGCGGGACCTTCGCAATGCTCGTCATCCCGGCGAAAGCCGGGATCCAGACGCCTCTTGCTATCAGCAGGGACCGGAGCGGAGACCCCAATGGATCCCGACTTTCGTCGGGATGACGGCTCGGGGGTGCCTGCGCACTATCCGCAAACAAAAAGGCCGGAGCGTCGCCGCCCCGGCCTTTCCGAAACCCATCGGGTCAGCGGATCAATACACCCGCTTCTTCGGCTTGATATACTCGATCGCGTCGGTGAGCGTGTAGTCGTGGACCGGGCGGTAATCGAGCTCGGTCTTGCCGCCCTTGCCGCCCCAGCCGTCGAACGTCGCGATGGTGTGCTTCATCCAGCCGGCATCGTCGCGCTCGGGGAAGTCCTCGTGCATGTGCGCGCCGCGGCTTTCCTTGCGGTTGATCGCGCTGCGGATCGTCACCATCGCCTGGCCGAGCAGGTTGTCCAGCTCGAGCGTCTCGACGAGATCGGTGTTCCAGATCAGCGAGCGATCGCTGACATGGACGTCCTGCAGGCCCGCATAGACCTGGTCCATGTGCGCCACGCCCTCGGCCATCAGCTCCTCGGTGCGGAACACGGCGCAGTGGCGCTGCATCGTCTTCTGCATGTCGGCGCGCAGCTGCGACGTGCGGGTGCCGCCGTTCGCATTGCGGAAGTGATCCAGACGGCCCAGCGCCAGCGCTTCCGAATCCTTCGGCAGCGGGTGGTGCGGGGTGTTCGGCTTCAGGATGTCGACGATCCGCTTGCCGGTCGCGCGACCGAACACGACGAGGTCGATCAGCGAGTTGGAGCCGAGGCGGTTTGCGCCGTGCACCGACACGCAGGCCGCTTCGCCGACCGCGAACAGGCCGGGGACCACCGCATCCGGATTGCCATCCTTCAGATGGACGACTTCGCCGTGATAATTGGTCGGGATGCCGCCCATATTATAGTGGACGGTCGGCACCACCGGCAGCGGCTGGCGAGTGAGGTCGACGCCGGCGAAGACCTTGCCGGTCTCGGTGATGCCGGGCAGGCGCTCGTGCAGGATCTTCGGGTCGATATGGTTCAGGTGAAGGTAGATATGGTCCTTCTCCTTGCCCACGCCGCGGCCTTCGCGGATCTCCATCGCCATCGAGCGCGACACGACGTCGCGGCTGGCGAGATCCTTGGCGGACGGTGCGTAGCGCTCCATGAAGCGCTCACCCTCGGAATTGGTGAGATAGCCGCCTTCGCCGCGCGCACCCTCGGTGATCAGCACGCCCGCGCCGTAGATGCCGGTCGGGTGGAACTGGACGAACTCCATGTCCTGCAGCGGCAGGCCGGCGCGGAGCACCATCGCGTTACCGTCGCCGGTGCAGGTGTGCGCCGAGGTGGCCGACTGGTAGACACGGCCATAGCCGCCGGTCGCCAGCACCACCGCATGGCTGCGGAAGCGGTGGATCGAGCCGTCTTCCATGCACAGCGCGATCACGCCGCGGCACTCGCCATTTTCCATGATCAGGTCGAGCGCGAAATATTCGATGAAGAAGTCCGCGTCGTACTTCAGGCTCTGCTGGTAGAGCGTGTGCAGCATCGCATGGCCGGTACGGTCCGCCGCAGCGCAGGTGCGCTGCGCGGGCGGGCCTTCGCCCATGTTCTGCATCATGCCGCCGAACGGGCGCTGGTAGATCTTGCCTTCGTCGGTGCGGCTGAACGGCATGCCGGCATGCTCGAGCTCGTAAACCGCGGCCGGGGCCTCGCGGGTCAGATACTCGATCGCGTCCTGGTCGCCGAGCCAGTCGGAGCCCTTGACGGTGTCGTACATGTGCCAGGTCCAGTGGTCCGGACCCATGTTGCCGAGGCTGGCGGCGATGCCGCCCTGCGCCGCCACGGTGTGGCTGCGGGTGGGGAACACCTTGGTGATGCAGGCGGTCTTGAGGCCCGACTGCGCCACTTCCATCACCGCGCGGAGGCCCGAGCCGCCCGCGCCGACGACGACGGTGTCATAGATGTGATCGATGATCTTGTAGGCGGCGGGCATCAGGCGGCCACTCCGGTGGTGGTGAAGGCGATCTTCAGGATGGCGAAGATCGCGAGCACGCGGACGGTGATCGTGAAATATTCGAGCAGGACCAGCAGCACGAAGCGGCTTTCGTCGTGCTGATAGTCCTCGATCACGACCTGCAGGCCGTGACGGAAGTGGAAGGTGACGCTGAGCACCAGGAGGATCAGCGGCACAGCGACCAGCGGCTGGGCGATCCAGGCCTGCATCGTCGCATAGTCATAGGCCGGCAGCAGGGCGATCGAGACGATCAGCCACAGTACCAGCAGCAGGTTGGATCCGGCGGAAACCTTGTGCTTCCACCATTCGCCCGCGCCTTCATGCGCGGAGCCGAGGCCGCGGACGCGACCGAGCCGGGTGCCGTTACCCATGGGCCTTCTCCAGAAGCACGACCCAGAAGATCGCAGTGGCGAGGATGCTGACCGCGAAGGTGGTGAGCGCGCTGCGCTTGTTCGCGCGCAACTCGAAATTCGCGCCTGCATCCAGGAAGAGGTGGCGGACGCCCGAGGCCATGTGCTGGAAGAAGGACAGGCTCAATCCGATCCCGACGACATAGCCGAGGATGTTGAGCTGGCCGTTCTGCAGCGTGAACACGTCCAGGAACGTCGCATAGGCATCGGGGCCATAGGCGAGCGCGACCAGCCACCAGACGAACAGCCCGGTGCCCACGGTCGCCATGCCGGAGCCCGTGGCGCGGTGAATGATCGAGACCGCCATGTGCGGTCCCCATTTGTAGATGCCGAGATGCGGCGACAGCGGTCGTGCCGTGTTGCGGACGTTGGCCAACGATAAATCCTTTCGGTCGACGCGGGCTTCCTTAATCCCGCCAGACGAGGATGCAAGACGGATTGCCCTTAGGTTCAGCCGGGCGGTGCGCGCAAGATGTTGCGGAGCGGCAATGGCACACAGGCTCCTAACCGCCTCTTAACCACTGGCCCGGCATAGCTTGTGGTCGACGCGGCCGAAGCGCGGCCGCCGACCGGGGATAAAAAGTACGTGAGCGATTCGGTTTCCACCCAGGCGCTTGCCGCCGCCGGCACGATGAGCGCGCGGATCGACGTGGCGGCGCGGCTGCATGTGTTCGACTTCGAAGGCTCGCTGCAGCAGTCGAGCCGCGAGTGCTGGGATATTCTGGAACCCGAAATTGAAGGCGTCTCGGCCGCCTATTGGCACCAATGGGTCCGCTGCTTCCCCGAAGAACGCGATTGGGCGCCCTCCGATACGGCGAAGATGATCGATGTGGGCGTGGTATTCCTGCGCAACCGCTTTCTGGAGACGACGGGCAAGACCTGGATCGAGTCGATCGAGCGTTCGGTCGCCGCAGCCTATGAAAAGGGCGTGCCGCCGATGGCGCTGCTCTCGATGATCAGCGCGAGTGACCGCGCCGCGCTGGAAGTGCTGATCCGCCGGGTCGGCGGGATCGATCCGCGGCTGCCGGCGCTGGTGGATACGCTGATGCGCCTGTCAGCGCTGGAAGCGGACATCACGGTGGAAATCTACAACATGTACCGCGAACACAGCGCCCAAGTGGCGCGCGACCGGCTGGCGAGCGAGTTCCGCGACTCGATCGGCGCAACGGTGGAGCAGGCGTCGCGCGGCGGCGAGGAACTGCGCGATCAGGCGGTGCATACTTCCGCTTCGGCGCGTGGCATGCTGGGCAAGGCGAGCGAAGTGGCCGCGGCGGCGGAACAGTCCGCGGTGGCGATGCGCGAGGCCGCGATGACCGCCGCCGGCCTGATCCGCGCGATCGAGGATGCGCGTACCGAAGTGGAAGCGGCGGCGGCAATCGCGACCCGCGCTTCGGGCCAGGCGACCGATGCCGTCGGCATGAGCGAGATGCTGTCGGAGCACGCCAAGTCGATCGAATCGATTCTCGGCCTCATCCGCGACATCGCGGGGCAGACCAATCTGCTGGCGCTCAACGCCACGATCGAGGCGGCGCGGGCGGGCGATGCCGGGCGCGGCTTCGCGGTGGTGGCGCAGGAAGTGAAGAGCCTCGCCAGCCAGACCGCGCGGGCGACCGACGATATCGCCGCCAAGATCGCCGCGATCCAGTCCGCGACGCGCTCCACGGTGGCAACCAATGCCTCGATCCGTGAGACCGTCTCTGAGGTGCAGGAAAGCGCCAACCGCATCCGCACCGCGATGGAAGTGCAGGCACAAACCGTCACGGCGATCACCGCGGCGGTCGATGAAACCGCGCTGGCGGCAGACTCGATGTCGGCGACGATCGGGGCGATTCGCGAGGATACCAAGAGCGTCACCAGTGAGATCGACACGCTCCAGCACGATGTGACCGAAGTGGACGATCGCCTCAACCAGTTGCGCGCAGCGGCGGAGAGCTTCTCGACGGCGGTGGAGGCATAAGCCACTCCGAGCGGGGCCGGTCAGGCCCCGTCGCGTGCAGACGCGCCGCACATAGCCGCGCGCGGGCAACGGCTGATCGCGTGTACCGCTGCAACTATTTGGCGATGGCTCGAAATCGTTGTTCCATGGCGAAGCACAGCTTTGGAAGGCGAGTCATGCGCATTTCTCGAACAGCGATCCTCTTTCTGGCGCTCTTCTCCAGCCCGGTCAGCCTGGCCCAGACGCAGGACTTCACGTTCAATGGCTGGGCCTGGTCCAACATCATTCCATCGGTGGCGCAGACGGACATCCTCGGGTCCCATCTGCGCCAGTTGCGACAGGAGGACGAGGCGCGTGCCGCTGCTTCCGGTCGGGCTGCCGGCACCCAGGCCGCACCGGCCGACGCCGTGCGACTGCGCTATGTGCCGTCGAAGGCGCGACGCGACGCGAACATTGCGAGCTTCGTGGCCAAGACCAGGGCAAGCGATCCGGCGGGTGCGCGCGGCCTGGAGGAACTCGTTGCCAAGGACGACATCATTGCCCGCATTTCGCCGCTGATCAGCCCCTATGGTCTGCGCATCGACGATGTTGCCGACGCCTATGCCCTTTGGTGGGTCAGCGCCTGGGAGGCGACCCATGGCCGCGACGACACGTTCGACAAGACCACCTACCAGGCGGTACGCGCGCAGGCGGCACGTGCGCTGTCGTCGACGCCGGAAATGGCAGCGGCGGACGATCGTGCGAAGCAGCAGCTCGCCGAGGCATTGCTCATCCAGTCGGTGCTGCTTGACGCGATGATGGAGCAGACGAAGGCCGATCCGGCCAAACGGGCTCTTGTCGCCAAGGCTGCAGCCAAGGGCGGCCGGGGCATGGGGCTGAACCTGACCGCAATGACGCTGACGCCGACGGGCTTCACCGCGGCTGCGCATTGACGGACACGCAGGATGCCGGCGCGCAGGCCATGGGGTGACGCATCCCCATGCCCGCGCTAGGGCAGGGCCATGAAGACCCATATCCTCCTTACCGGCAGCAGCCGGGGCATCGGCGCGGCGACGGCCGCGCTTCTCGGCGAAGACGACCACGTCCTGCTGGTCGGCCAGGGCACGCGCAGCGGTATCTCCGCCGACTTCACCGACCCCGCCGCACCGCAAGCGTTGTGGGCACAGGCGCTCGACGCGCTGGGCGGGCGGATCGACGTGCTGATCAACAATGCCGGCATCTTCGAGGCGAATCCGCTCGATGCCGCGCACGACGACTGGGTCGACGGCTGGGAGCGGACCATGCGCGTCAACCTCACCGCCTCGGCCGAACTTTGCCGTCTTGCCGTGCGGCACTGGCAGGAGCGCGCCAGCGGCGGCCGCATCGTCAACGTCGCCAGCCGTGCCGCCTATCGGGGCGACAGCCCGGCGCACTGGCATTATGCCGCGTCCAAGGCGGGCATGGTCGGCATGACCAAGTCGATCGCGCGGGGCTATGCCGCGCAGGGCATCCTTGCCTTCGCGATTTGCCCGGGCTTCACCATGACCGGCATGGCCGAGGACTATCTGGAAAGCCGTGGCGGCGATAAACTGCTGGCCGACATTCCGCTCGGCCGGGTTGCGATGCCGGAAGAAATCGCCGCCATCGCTAAATTCTGCGCGCTGGATGCGCCGCCCTCGATGACCGGTGCGGTGCTCGACGCCAATGGAGCCAGCTATGTCCGCTGAGATCGACAGCTGGAAGGTGAGCCTGCCCTGCACCCGTGCGGAGGCCGAGGCGATCGACGCGGGCACGATCGAGATCGAGGCCGTGTTGATGACCACCGAAACGGTGGAGGACGATGTCGAGCATTGGCGGCTCGATGCCTATCTCGAGCAGGAGCCCGATGCGGCCATGCTCGCGGCGCTGAAGGCGCTGGTGCCGAGTGCGGGCGATGTCGAGCCGGAGGTCGAGGCGCTGACCGCGCAGGACTGGGTCACGCTGAGCCAGGAAGGGCTGGAGCCGATCCGCGAAGGCCGCTTCGTCGTTCACACCAGCGCCCATCCTGTCGAGGCACCCGAAGGTGGCCGCGCCTTCCTGATTGACGCAGGCCGCGCCTTCGGAACCGGGCACCATGCGACGACCTCAGGGTGCCTCGCGATGCTGGACGGCCTTTCGAACAAGCAGTTCGCGAACATCATTGACGTTGGAACGGGTACCGGGCTGCTTGCCTTCGCCGGTGCCCATCTCTGGCCGGACGCCAGAATCATGGCGACGGACATCGATCCCGCCGCCGTGGACGTGACGCGCGAGAATGCGGCCGCGAACGACATCGAGGGCGTCGACCTGGTGGTGGCGGACGGCGCGCTCTCGGATGCGATCACCGCCAAGGCGCCCTACGACCTCGTCATCGCCAACATCCTGGCGGGGCCGCTGGTATCGATGGCGCCGGAGCTGGCCGCCATCGCCGCGCCAGGCGCAACGATCGTGCTGGCTGGCCTGCTGGAGACGCAGCGCGCGCAGGTGGTGGAAGCGTTCGAGGTGTGCGGCTGCACGCTGGAAGCGTTTGACCGCCGCGGCGACTGGACGATACTGCGGCTCGCCGCTGGCGCGACGCGCTACGTGCCCGTCACCCCGCCCGACCCCAAGGGCCGCGACGGCTGGGCCCTGGATATTTGAGGGATCGCCCGATCCTCCCCCTGGCGGGGGAGGATCTTGCCGGGTCTCAGCCGCGATGCCGGCTGACGTAGCTTACAATCTCCTCGGGCGTGCGGAACACGGCGTCGGGGGACATGCCGGTCAGCAGATCCTCGGCGGCATAGCCCCACAGCACCGAGCCCGCCCGCACGCCGACCTCGCGGGCAGCATCCACGTCGCGGGTCTCGTCGCCGATCGCGAGCGCGGCATGCGGTTCGACTCCCATCTTGCGTAGCACGCGGCGGAACTTGGGAGCCTTGCCGAACAGCGAGGAGCCGCAGGCATAGCAATGGATGTGTGCGGCGTGGCGTGGGCCCAGGATCTTGCGCGCATTCTCCTCCGAATTGGAGGTGACCAGCGCGAGCTTCACGCCCATGTCGACCAGCCGTTCGAGCAGGTTCGGCGTGCCGGGAAACAGTTCGATCCGGTGCGCCTCGCGCCCCACCAGCTTGCGCACATACCGGGCGATCCACGGCATCTTCCAGCGGGCGATGCCGAGAAATTCGATCACCTCGCGCGAGCTTTTGCGGCGGAGCAACTCCACCTCGTGCGGCGCGATCTTGCGGAAGCGGAATCGCTCGGCGAGATCGTTGGCGACCGAGACGAACCAGTCGCCACTGTCGGACAGGGTGCCGTCGAAATCGAAGATGACGAGGTCGAGAGGTCGGGTCGCGATGGCGCCCGTATCAGCCATGTCCGCTACCAGTTCCATGCATCCGGCACTCCGCCCCGTTGCCCAACTCTATCTGTACCGTGCTGTGCTCGATCCGGAAATCGTGCGCGAGCAAATGCTGAAGATGAAGCAGAAATGCGTCACCTGGATGACCATCGGGCATCACCAGATGCGCCGTCAGCGCCGCTTCGGTGGTGCTCATGGGCCAGACATGCAGATCATGGACGCGGGCGACGCCCGGCTGCGCCAGCAGCGTCTCCTCCACCGCCTGCAGGTCGATGCGGTCGGGCACGGCCTGCAGTACCATGGTGAGCGATTCGCGGAGCAACCCCCAGGTGCCGATCAGGATCACCAGCACGACGACGAGGCTGATCGCGGGATCGATCCAGCGGAGGCCGGTCCACCAGATCAAAGCCCCCGCCACGACCACGGCGGCCGACACCGCCGCGTCGGCCGCCATGTGCATATAGGCGCCGCGAATGTTGATGTCGTGCTCGCGACCGCGGGCGAATAGCAGGGCGGTGCCGAGGTTCACGATGATGCCCGCCCCTGCCACCAGCATGACCGGAATCGGCGCGACAGCGGGCGGATCGGCGAAGCGCTGGATGGTCTCCAGCAGGATCGCGCCGATCGCGATCAGCAGCAGCAGGGCGTTGGCAAGCGCGGCGAGGATCGACGAGGCACCCAGGCCATAGGTAAAGCGCGGCGTCGCGGGGCGTTTGCCGAGCTCCGCGCCGACCCAGGCGATCAGCAGGCCAAGCACGTCGGACAGGTTGTGGCCCGCATCGGCGAGCAGCGCCATCGACCCGGTCCAGATCCCCGCGCCGCCTTCCATCACCACAAAGGCGATATTGAGCGTTATACCGATCGCGAAGGCGCGCCCGAAATCGGCAGGCGCATGGCTGTGGCCTAGGCCGTGCGCGTGGCTGTGCCCGTGTGAATGGCCATGAGGATGGCTGTGCGCGTGATTTCCCGACATGCGGCGCGATCCTAGCGGGCGCAGCCCATGTGATGCTAGCCCATTGCGGCAAACGGGGTGTGGCCGCTTGAACGCTAGCCCGTGGCCCTGCGAAAGCAGGGGTCCAGGGCCATGCGCGACGTCCTATTCAACCCTGGGCCCCTGCTTTCGCAGGGGAACGGCCGGGGCAGGTTCAGCGGCGCTTGCGCTTGCCGTCCGTCGGGTTGAACGCGGGCGGGCGGATCGTCACCAGCTCGCTGCGCTCGATCACGCCGTCCTTGTTCTTGTCGAACCGCACCCAGATCAGCGCGAAGCGGTCCTGGAATTCGGCCCAGCTCACCTTGTTGTCGCCGTCGCGGTCCATCTCGAACGGGCTGGGCAGGGTGTTGCGGTCGCCCATCCAGCGCAGCGACCAGTCCGAATAGGCGATATAACCGAGGCTGCCGGTGTGGCCGGTATCGGCGCTGTCGAAACTGCGCTTGAGTCCTGCGTCGAACTCGGCGCGGGTAACGCGGGCGTCGCCGTCGCTGTCGAACCCCGCAATCAGCAGCGCGACCGGCTCGGCGATCACCGTCGCCTGCGGCTGCACGCCGGGTGCGTTCACCGTTATCGGGCCGGTTGCAGAACGTTCCTGGGCGGCTGCGGGCAGGGCGGCGGTGCAGGCGGCAAGCAGCAGGAACAGGCGCATTGAATTCCCTTTAGCGGGCGGGCAGCAACAGGCTCGAATCACCGTAACTGTAGAAGCGATAGCCGGTTTCGATCGCATGGGCATAGGCGGCCTGCATGCGATCCAACCCCATCAGCGCGGAAACGAGCATGAACAGCGTCGAGCGCGGCAGATGGAAGTTGGTGACCAGCCCGTCGACGCCCTTGAAGCGATAGCCCGGGGTGATGAAGATCGCGGTGTCGCCCTCGAAGGGCTGGATTACGCGATCCTCGTCGGCGGCGCTTTCGAGCAGACGCAGGCTGGTGGTGCCCACCGCGATGATGCGGTTGCCGGCAGCGCGCACGGCATTGAGCCGATCGGCCACCTCCGGCGTGATGCGGCCCCATTCGGCGTGCATCTTATGGTCGGCAGTGTCTTCGGCCTTGACCGGCAGGAAGGTGCCGGCGCCGACATGCAGCGTCAGCGTCGCGTGGTCGATGCCGGCGGCTTCCAGCGACGCCATCAGCGCAGGCGTGAAGTGCAGCGCCGCGGTAGGCGCGGCAACGGCACCGGGCTCGTTGGCGAACATCGTCTGATAGTCGTCGGCGTCGCGTTCGTCGGTCGGGCGCTTGGAGGCGATGTACGGCGGCAGCGGCATGCGGCCGCACCGTTCCAGCAGCAGCTCGACCGGCTCGTCGCCCTGGAAGTCGAGCGCGAAGCTGCCGTCTTCCGCGCGATCCGAGGCGATCGCGATCGCCTCGGGGCCGAAGTCGATCGCATCGCCCTCGCGCAGCCGCTTGGCGTTGCGGATGAACGCACGCCAGCGGCGCGGCCCCTCGCGCTTGTGGAGCGTCGCGCCGATCTTCGCTTCGCCGCGCATGCCCTCCAGCTGCGCCGGGATCACACGGGTGTCGTTGAACACCAGGCAGTCGCCGGGGTTGAGCTGGGCGGCAAGGTCGCGGACGATCGCGTCGCGCGTCTCCGCCGCGTCCAGCACCAGCAGCCGCGCGGAGTCGCGCGGGTTTGCCGGGCGCAGCGCGATCCGTTCGTTCGGCAGTTGGAAATCGAAAAGGTCGACGTTCACGGGCGGCGGTCGATCACTTCTTCTTCGGCGCCGGTTTCTTCACCGCGGGTGCGGGTTTGCCGGCCGGGGCGCCCGGGCCCACCGGGATCAGCATCGGGCCGGCCGCCGCCGGGGCCGCAGGCGCTAGCGGCTGATAGGGCGGGGGATTGTCCGACTCGATATAGGCGTGGATGATCTTGGTCGGGTTCTGCGGCGGTTCGCCGCGCTGAATCTTGTCCACCCATTCCATGCCCGAGGTGACGCGTCCGAACACGGTATAGTCGTGGTCGAAGGCGAGCTTGGGCTGCATCATGATGAAGAACTGGCTGTTCGCGCTGTTCTCCGCCTCGGCCTTCTGCTCGGCGGTGGCATTATCCGGCGCGCCGCGGCGGGCGGCAGATACGGTGCCGCGGACATGCGGCAGCGAGCTGAACTCCGCCGGCACGTTGGGCATGTCCGAATCGCCGGTACCGTCGCCCTTGGGATCACCGCCCTGGGCAATGTTGTAGGGATCGTCGACTACGCGGTGGAAGGTCAGGCCGTCATAGAAGTGCTTGCGGGTGAGCGTCTTGATCCGTTCGACCATCTTCGGCGCAACGTCCGGGCGCAGCCGGATCAGCACGCGGCCCCCGGTGGACAGGTCGAGCACCCAGGTGTTCTCCGGGTCGGCGGGAACCAGCACGGCGGGACGGGTGTTGACGTCCGAACTGACGCCCTTGAACGGTTCGATGACGGGCTTCGGCTTGCCCCCGCCGCCCTGGGCCAGCGCCGGCACGGCGAACAGCGTGGCGGCCATGGCGGCCATCGTGGCTAGGAAACGCATCGAACTTCCCACTCGTTTTCTGGTGAATGCGCGGCTCTACCGCAATCGCCGGGCAGCGCAAAGCCCGGCTGGTATCGGCTTGGTGTTAGTTGCTGCCCTTGCGACCAAGCAGCTCGACGCGTGCGGCGACATCGGCCTCGACGGCCTCGGTCACGAAGCGATGGATCGGGCCGCCATATATGGCGATTTCCTTCACCAGCCGGCTTGCGATCGGCTGAAGCGAGACGTCGGCCATCAAAAAGACAGTCTCGATCCGGTCGTTGATCTGCTGGTTCATGCCGGCCATCTGGTACTCGTACTCAAAATCCGCGACCGCGCGCAGGCCCCTGACGATCACGCTCGCGCGCTCACGCTCGGCAAAGTCCATCAGCAGCGAATCGAAGCTGACGACCTCGATCGTGCCGGGCAGGCCCTCCACTTCGCGACGGACCATGGCCATCCGCTCCTCGACGGTGAACATCGGCGACTTGGACGGGTTGGTGGTCACGCCGATCACCAGCCGATCGACGAGCTTCGCGCCGCGCCGGATGATGTCCATATGGCCGCGGGTGATCGGATCGAAGGTGCCGGGATAGACCCCGATACGGCTGTGCATGCGGGTTCTCCCCCGGTCCTTACCGGTCGCGTTCGAGGGTGAAGCGCGCCACGTCGCGCAGCAGGTCGGCCTCGGGGCCATAGGCGTGGAGATGGGCGATCGCTTGGTCGACCAGCATGCGCGCCTGTTCGCGTGCGCGATCAATGCCGAGCAGTGACAGGAAGGTCTCCTTGCCTGCCGCACCGTCCTTGCCGAGCTTCTTGCCGACCAGCGCCTCGTCGCCCTCGGCATCGAGGATGTCGTCGACGATCTGGAAGGCGAGGCCGATGTCGCGGGCATAGCCGCGCAGGCCGGTGCGCCCCTCGGGCGACACGCGGCCGAGGATCGCGGCGCTCTCGACCGCGCAGCTGATCAGCGCGCCGGTCTTCATCGCCTGGAGCCGGGTTACGGTGGCAAGATCGAAGCTGGCCTTCTCCGCTTCCAGGTCCATCATCTGGCCGCCGGCCATGCCGGAAGGGCCGGAAGCGCGGGCCAGTTCGGCGATCAGCTCGACGCGGACATAGGGGTCCGGATGGGTCGCCTCATGGCCGAGGATCTCGAAGGCCAGCGCGTGGAGGCAGTCGCCCGCCAGGATCGCGGTGGCCTCATCGAACGCCCTGTGCACTGTCGGCTTGCCGCGGCGCATGTCGTCATTGTCCATCGCGGGCAGGTCGTCATGGATCAGCGAATAGACATGGATGCATTCCAGCGCCGTCGCGACGCGGGCCGCGCAGGTCTTGTCGACCGCGAACAGCTGGGCCGTAGCGAACACCAGCAGCGGCCGCAGCCGCTTGCCACCGCCGATCGCGGCGTGGCGCATCGCGCGGTACAGGTCGGCGCGGGGGTCGTCCGGCACTTCGAGCAGCCGGTCGAACTGGGCGTCGATCTCGGCTGCGACCTGGCGCAGCGCCGATTCGAGCGCGAGCGATGCGTGCGTCACGCTCGCCACGCCTCAGCCGGCCGCGAAGGGCGTGGTGCCGGCGGCGCGGCCGTCGGCGTCGGTGCGGATCGCCTCGATCCGGGCCTGCGCTGCATCGAGACGTGCCGCGCATTGCCGGCGCAGCTGGTCGCCGCGCTCGTAAAGGTCGATCGCCTCCTGCAACGCCGCTTCCCCGCTCTCCAGCCGGCTCACGATCTTCTCCAGTTCCTTCAGCGCCTCTTCGAAGGAGAGCGCCGTGATATCCGCTTGGTCGGTCATGATGCTGCTATGCGGCAGGGTGGGGCCCGATGGCAACCGGGCCCCGCCGCAATTTACTGGCCGGCCGGCTTGGTGCGGTAGCGATCGAACCAGGCGAGGATGGCCGCCGCCTTGGCCGCGGACTGGCTGGGCCGCGCGGTGAAGCCGCCATGGCTGGCACCGGGCACCTTCACCAGTGCGGTCGGCACGCCGCGAATCTGGAGCGCCGCATAATATTGCTCCGATTCGCTCACCGGGGTGCGGTAATCCTCGCTGCCGACGACGACGAGGGTCGGTGTCTTGACGTTGCCGACCAGGCTGAGCGGCGAGCGGTTCCAATAGCTCATCGGATCTTCCCAGGGCTGCTTGGCGAACCAGTAGCGCGAGGTGAAACCGGTCGCGTCCATGGTCAGCGCTTCGCTGATCCAGTTGATCACCGGTTTCTGCGTGGCGGCGGCCTTGAAGCGATCATTCTTGCCGACGATCCAGGCGGTGAGCACGCCGCCGCCGGATCCGCCGGTGACGAACAGATTGTCGGGATCGGCCACGCCTGCCGCGACCGCGGCATCCACCGCGGCCATCAGGTCCCCGTAATCGTCACCGGGATATTTCTTGTCGATCAGGTCGGCGAATTCTTCGCCATAGGAGGTGCTGCCCCGCGGGTTCGCGTAGAGCACCGCATAGCCGTGCGCGGCATAGAGCTGATAGTCGGTCGAGAAGCCGGGGCCATAGGCGGTGTGCGGGCCGCCATGGATCTCCAGGATCGTCGGCACGCGTGGGCCGGGCTTCACGCCGGGCGGGGTGACGAGCCAAGCGTCGATCTTGCGGCCATCGGGGGCAGTGACGGCGAGCGGGGTTACCGGCGCCAGCGTCTTGGACGCGAGCAGATTGTCGTTGAGATGGGTGAGGCGGCGGCCATTCACATAGATGTCCGCCGGGTGCAGCGCGTCGCCGCCCGTATAGGCGATGGTGCCGCCTGCCGAGACCGTAAAATCACCGCCGGTATAGGGCCGGTCGAGTCCACCGCCGGTGAGGCCGGTGGCGACCGTGGTCGCCTTGCCGTCCAGCCCGATGCGGGCGACCTGCTTGCGGCCGTGATCGTCATAGGAGACGAACAGGCTGCGGCCGTCCTTCGCCCAGACTGCGCCGTCGATGCTCTTGTCGAGCCCGGCGGTGAGCGCGCGGCTGCCGCTGCCGTCGCGGTTCATCACATAGAGCTGGGTGTTCTGGAAGCTGCGATGCGTGTCGTCGAAGCCGAGATAGGCGATGCGGGTCCCGTCGGGCGAGAGCACCGGCGCGGCATCGGGGCCGTAGCGCTTGGTGATCTGAGTCAGCGTGCCGGAGGCGACGTCGACCGCGTAGATTTCGCTGTCGTTGGGCTCGCGCTCCCAATCCTTGCGGCGGTTGCTGCCGAAGAAGATCGTCCGCCCGTCGTTCGACCAGGCGAGCGGTCCGGCATCGTCAACCTTGCCGAAGGTGACCTGACGCGGCGCGCCGCCGTCGGCCGATACGATGAAGATATGATCCGAGCCGGGCTTGAGATAGCCGCCGCCATCGGCTCGGTAGGTGACACGGTCGATCACTTCCAGCGGCTCCGCCCATTTGGCGCCGTCGGGCTTGGGCGGCTGGCTGCCGAGACGCATGCCGTCGCCGGGCACCGTCATGGTGTAGGCGATCTGCTTGCCGTCAGGCGACCAGGTGATGGCCTGCGGACTGTCCGGCAGGCCCGTCACACGGGCGGTAGCGCCGGTCGCGATCCAGCGGACAAACAGCTGCGGTGCTCCGCCCTCGGCGCTCGAGACATAGGCGAGGCGGGTCCCGTCAGGCGACCAGCGCGGCTGGCTGTGCGATCCGGTACCGGCGACGAGCGGCGTCTGCTCGCCGGACTTCACGTCGACCAGCCAGATCGTCGCGCGGCCGCGATCGGTCATGATGTCGGCGGACTGGCGGACATAGGCGACCTTGCTGCCGTCCGGGCTGATCTGGGGATCGCTCGCCTGCTCCAGCGCAAACAGGTCGCTGCCGGTGAACAGGCGGCTGGGCCCATCCTGCGCGAGCGCGGCCGCAGGGATCGCGGCGCTGAGGAGGAGGGCTAGGGGGACGAGGCGCATGAAGGTCTCCGGCAGGACAGATACAGCATGGTGTTCGGGCGTCGCGCGCTTGGCAAGCCGTTCCGCGCGCAATGGACGGCAGTATGATTGCCGCCCTTGGCACCCTGCGCCTAGGTCCGCGTTGGGAAGCGCGAAGGAGACTTGCGGATGTTCGAAATCATCAACCCGGCGACGGGCGAGACCGTCGATCGCATCGCCGAGCTGGACGATGCCGGGATCGAGGCGGCGCTGGCACGTGCGGCAGCCGGGTACAAGCAGTGGCGCGAGACGTCGATCGAGACGCGCACCGCGCTGTTGTCCAAGATCGCCGACGCATGGGAAGCCAACAAGCAACACCTTGCCGAACTGGCGGTGCGCGAGATGGGCAAGACGATCACCGCAGGTCTCGCCGAGGTCGAGAAGTGCATCGCCGGCTTCCGCCACTATGCTGAACATGGCCCCGCCTATCTGGAGTCCACGACCGTCAAGACGCCGACCGGCCATGCCGTGGCACGCTGGCTGCCGCTCGGGCCGGTGCTGGCGGTGATGCCATGGAACTTCCCCTACTGGCAGGCGGTGCGCTTCCTCGCGCCGACGATCCTCGCGGGCAATGTCGCGCTGCTCAAGCATGCGTCGTCGGTACAGGGCTGCGCGGCGGCGATGGAGGAGATGGCGCGCAAGGCCGGCGCGCCCGAGGGGCTGTTCCAGAACCTGGCGATCAAGTCGGGCAAGGTCGACGCAATCATCGCCGACAAGCGGGTGGTGGCGGTGACGCTGACCGGTTCGGAAGGCGCGGGGGCCAAGGTTGCCGAGGCGGCAGGCCGTGCGCTCAAAAAGGTGGTGCTGGAGCTGGGCGGCTCGGATCCGTTCATCGTCATGCCCTCGGCCGATCTCGACGCGGCGGTGAAGACCGCGGTGACCGCGCGGGTGCAGAATGCCGGGCAGAGCTGCATCTGCTCGAAGCGGATGATCGTGCACGCCGAGGTGTACGACGCCTTCCTGGAGAAATTTGTCGCCGGCATCGAGGCGGTGAAGATCGGCGACCCGATGGACAAGGAAACGGTGATGGGGCCGCTTTCCAGCGTTCAGCAGCGCGATACCGTGCTGGAGCAGGTCGAGCGGGCACAGGCGGCCGGTGCCAAGCTGCTGACCGGCGGCACCAAGATCGAGCGTGAAGGCGCGTGGATGACGCCGGGTGTGCTGGTGGGTCTCGATCCGGAAAGCGACGTTGCGAAGGAAGAGATCTTTGGCCCCGTCGCCGCTGTGTACAAGGTGGCGGATATCGACGACGCGATCGCGCTCGCGAACGACGTGCCCTATGGCCTCGGTTCGTCGGTGTGGACGCAGGACGAGGGCGAGGTCGAGCGTTTCGCGCGTGACATCGAAGCGGGGATGACGGCGGTGAATTCGCTGCTCGCCTCGGTGCCGGGTGCGCCGTTCGGGGGTATCAAGCTTTCCGGCCATGGCCGCGAGCTCGGGCCCTGGGGGCTGCACGAGTTCATGAACCTCAAGGCGGTGATGTTCGGGGGCGGGAAGGCTGGGGATTGAGTCTGGAGTTTTCTTAGCCCCTCCCCTTCAGGGGAGGGGTTGGGGTGGGGCCGTGTCTCACCGAGACCAACCGACGTTCTGGAATCCCTCCACCCCAACCCCTCCTCCGAGGAGGAGGGGCTTAAGAATTAGAAATCACCGTCCCGCCTTCACCTCCGCCAGCAGGTCCTTGCGGCTGAGCTTGCCGATCATCGTCTTGGGCAGGGCATCGCGGATCACCACTTCGGCCACCCGCTCATGTTTGCCCAGTTGGGCGTTGAGCCAGCCGCACATTTCCTTGGCGTCCGCCGCCATGCCGTCGTTCAGTGCGACATAGGCGTGCGGCAGCTCGCCATGGTATGGATCGGGCAGCCCCAGCACGAGCGTCTCCTTCACCGCCGGATGGGTGTAGAGCACCGCCTCGATCTGGCTGGGGAATACCTTGAAGCCCCCTACCGAGATCATGTCCTTCAGCCGATCGACGATCTGGATGTAACCGTCGTCGTCGATGATGCCGACATCGCCGGTGCGCAGCCAGTGATCGTCGACGAATACGCCGGCATCCGCTTCGGGCCGGTTCCAGTAGCCGCGCATGATCTGCGGGCCCTGGACGACGATCTCGCCGGGTTCACCTTCGGGCGCAGGCTTGCGGGGGTCTTCCTTGTCGACCAGCCGGACCCGCGTGCCGGCGATCGGCTGGCCGATCGTGCCGCTCTTGTTCGGCCCGACATAGGGATTGGCCGAGACCACGCCCGAGCTTTCGGACAGGCCATAGCCTTCGATGATGTGTGCGCCGGTGGTCGATTCCCAGTTGAGCTTCAGCTGCTCTGGCAGCGGCGCGCCACCGGAAATGCAGAAGCGCAGTGAGGCGAAGTCGCTGGGCTTCATGCCGGGGGCATCGAGCAGGGCCTGATACATGGTCGGCACGCCGGGTAGCGAGCGCGGCTTGGTGCGGCGCAGCTCGTTCAGCACCTGCTGCGCGTTGAAACGGGGCAGCATGATGATCTTGCCGCCGGTGATAACGGTGCGATTGAGCACGCAGGTATTGGCGAAGACGTGGAAGAAGGGGAGAACCCCCAGCACCGAATCCTCCACCTTGCCGAGATCGGGGTCGAGCTCCGACACCTGCCGCGCATTGGCCGACAGATTCTGGTGCGTGAGCACCGCGCCTTTTGGGGTGCCGGTCGTCCCGCCGGTATATTGGATCAGCGCGACGTCCCGCTCCGGATCGATGTTCGGGATCGTGCAATCGCCCTTGTTGGCGATCAGCTTCGAAAAGGCGAGAATGCGCGGGTCGTGCGGCTTGGCCGTCACTTCGCTGCCGCGGAACAGCTGGTAGAAGAGCGACTTGGCGGTGGGCAGCGCACCTGCGACCGATCCGACGACCAATCGTTCCAGCCCGCTCCGCTCCAGCACCTTCAATGCGGTGGGAAGCAGTGCCGTGGCGGAGAGCGTGAACAGCAGCCGCGTGCCCGAATCTGCGACCTGTGCGGCCAGCTCGTCCACCGAGTAGAGCGGCGAAAAGTTCACCACCGTCGCACCCAGTTTGAGGATGCCGTAATAGGCAGCCACATAGTGCGGCACGTTGGGCAGGAACAGGCCGATCCGGTCGCCTGGGCCATAGCCCATCGCGCGGAGCCCGCAGGCAACGCGATTGGCGCCGTCCAGCGTCTCGCCATAGCTGTAGATGCGACCCATGAAATCGAGAAGCGGGGCGTGCGGGTGGGCCGCCGCGCTCTCCTCGAACAGGTCAACCATGGACCGCGGCGCGTAGCTGCGATCCCACTCTCCTGGATGCCGATAGGCGGTCTTCCAGACCATTTCGGGCTTTGTCATTGACATCAGTGTAAGCAACCCGATTTTGCCATGCAAGCGCGGTTTTCAGCCGGCGCGAGCGGACATGTCGCGCGGCATGCACGCTGTGTCTCTACGGCAGTTTTCGAGGTTGGTTCCGCGCCTCAGCGCGCGAGCGCGCGGCTCCAGGTGACGAGTACCGACACGGCCAGGATGCCAAGATCGATCGCGGCATGCACCTGCTGCGGCGCAGTGTCCCCGACGCGATGGGTAAGAATCTGGAGATCGGCATGGGGGCGCGGCGGGCGCACGACCGCGACGATCAGAGCAATGGCTCCCGCGATCAGCAACAGGTGCTTGTGACGCTGCATCATTCCCCTTGTCCCTCCCGACTGTCTACACACCGGGAGGCGGGCGGGCAAGCTCAGGCGGCGTCCAGCCGCAAGGTCCGGGCGCGATCACGCCCTGCGGCCTTCGCCTCGAACAATGCGCAGTCCGCACAGCGATACAGCGCCTTCCAGTCCATGTCCGTCGCAAGCGACCCGGTGCAGGTGCCGATGCTGGCGGTGATCGTCAGGTCGAACGGCATGCGGACCCGGCGCAGGCTGGCGAGCAGGGTTTCGGGCTCGACCCGATGGGTAGCGGGGGTGAGCAGTGCGAACTCCTCCCCGCCCATGCGCGCGATCAGCACGGGATCGGGCGCGGTCGCGCGAAGGGCTGCGGCAAACAGGCGCAGCACCTCGTCGCCGCCGTCATGGCCCAGCGTTTCGTTGACGCGCTTGAAATGATCGATATCGATCAGCAGCAATTGCTGGCACGCCGTCCGGCCGATCGCGCGCTGCAGAAAGGCGCGGCGGTTGAGCAGGCCGGTCAGCGGATCGACATCGGCAAGGTTGCGTGCGATCACCTCACGCGTGAGGGCCGCATCGCGTTCGTCGCGCAGAGACTTGATGCGATAGGCGACGGCGAGCGAGGAGATGAGTGCTTCCAGCCCCATCGAGACGATCGTCGAATTGTCGATCCAGAAATTCCAGCCGATGAGATGCAGCGCCGCGCTGATCCGCACCGCCGCGAGCAGGATCGGCGCAGTCCAGGCGACGGCGAACAGCCACAGGAAGTTGGAACGCTGCCGCCAGGCGCCCCACAAGGTCGGCACCACGATCGCCAGCAGGCCGGCGAAGGACAGGCTGTAGAGCAGGTCGGCAACCCGCAACTGCACCGCGCCCAGGATCGCCACCGCCAGCGCGGAGAGCGGTACCGCGGCAGCAGCGATACGGCTCGCTCGATCCAGCCACCGCGGCATCGACTGATCTTTGAAGAAGCTGCGGGTGAAGAGCGCGGCGGCACCGCCCGCGAGGCCGATGAAGAGATAGTTGAGCCGGATCCGATCATTGTTGGCGATCATCGGCGCCAGCCAGGCGAGGGCGCCCGAAGACGTGAGCGTGTAGCCGAGCAGCGCCCCCAGCAGCAGGCAGTAATGCAGCTGGAAGCGATAGCCCATCGCTGCCCAGAGCGCCAAGTTGTAGACGATCAGCGCAACCGCTATTCCGGCGAAGAAGGCGTACAGCCCCGCGAGCATGAGGTTGGCGCGATCGCCCTCGGCCTCGGTAACGATGCGAAAGCCGGTGGCGATTCCGCGCAGGTTGGCCGCGTCCTCGACGTGGAACAGCACCCGGACCAGCGCCGGATCGCGCACCGGCACGGGCGCCTGCGCGACGGCGCCCAGCTGGAGCAGTGGCGTGATGCCGCGGCGATCGCTCCGCCACTGGCGAACGGCGCCATCGGCATAGAGGAAGTAAAGGGTCAGCCGCCCTTGCCACAGGCTGGCGAAGCGGAGCGAAAGCGGCGCGGCGAACGTCGACCGTTCGTCCACAAGCGTTGTAATCGCCCAGAAATTCCCGGAACCGAAACGATGCTGCGGCGTCTTGCAATCGAAACGTTCCGGATGCCGGAGCAGTTCGTCAGCCCGTTGCCCCGCGTCAACCAGCAGGCACGCGCCGACTGGTTGACCGGCAACACCTGCTTGGGCATGTGCCGAGGGCACGATGCACGCAAGCAGGGCGGCAAGCGCGATGCAGAGCAGCCGGCGAGAAAGGGCGCTAACCATGGTGGCGTAGGTACGCCTGTCGGACAAAGAAGACGTAAATGAGGCCGATGCCGGGGATTGCTGATACCGCCGGAGCGCCTCGGCACCGCGATGTGCCGCCGAATGGCAGCGCCGACACGACTTCCGCAAATGCCCGGCTCGATGTCGTAGACGTGCTGCGCGGCTTTGCGTTGATGGCGCTGTTCCTGGTCCATGTCATCGAAAGTTACGAGCTGTTCTGGGCGGTCGAAAAACCCGGCCTTATCACCGATGTCGTCTTCGCTCTTTTCATGGGAAAGAGCTTCTCGCTGCTGGCATTGTGCTTCGGGTTCAGCTTTTTCATCCTGATGGATCGGGCGGCCCGGCGCGGACAGGATTTTACCGCGCGGTTCGCCTGGCGCCTGCTCATTTTGGAGGGAATCGGCTTTCTCCACGCGCTGATCTACCGCGGCGACATCATGCAGACGTTGGCCGCGATCGGCTTCCTGTTGCTCTTCTTCAATCGCATACGGAGCAACGCGGTGCTTCTGGGCGGCGCCCTGTTCTGCCTGATCGGTCCCAGCCTGATCGTGCAGCTTGTCGCCGGGGCATTCGACATGGCCTGGGCGAACGCGCCCGCGCGATCCTCGATCGACCCGGGCATGCCGATCTATCTCGGTGGCGATCTCTGGCAGGTGCTGCGAGTGAACCTTTGGGCGGGGCAGCAGTCCAAATACTGGTTCTTCCTGGAATATGGCCGGCTGGTGCAAATCCTCGGCCTGTACCTGCTTGGGCTGGTCCTGGGCCGGACCAATTTTTTTGGCGACCTGGCCAAGAGTCGCCCCTGGCGGGGACCCGCGCTTCTGGTGTCGGCGTTGCTCGCGGTGGCGCTGTTCCTCGGGCGCGAGCCTCTGCGCGAGGCCTTTACCGGACTAGGCCTGGGCTTGGGCGCGGACCGCGCCTTCTGGGCCCTGGTGAACCTGTGGCTGGACTTGGCTGGTACCGCCTTCTGGGCGCTGCTGGTGATCGCGCTGTACGATGGGCCGATGCGCTGGCTGGTGCGGCCGCTCGCCGCGCCGGGGCGGCTGACGCTGACCTACTATATCCTGCAATCGGCGATCTTCGTGCCGATCTTCTACCATTATGGCCTGGGCAAATATAACGACTGGGACGCTGCCACCCGCCTCTGGGTCGCGGTGGCCGCAATCGCCGTGCAGGTCGTCGCCGCGCACTGGTGGCTGGCGCGCTTCCAATATGGGCCGATCGAATGGGTGTGGCGTGCGCTGACCTATCTGCGCCGCGACGTGCCCTTTCGCCGCAAGGAGCGCGCACCGGCGCGCTGAGGCGCCGGTGCGCGTACCGGTCAGATGTCCTGGACGAGCCGGCCGTACAGCTCGGGCCGGCGATCCCGGAAGAAGCCGAAGGCGGCGCGGTGGCGCTTCACCCGGTCGAGGTCGAGCGTCGCGGTGATCACGCCCTCTTCGGTGCGATCCAGCTCGGCGAGGATGTCGCCGCGCTCGTCGGTGATGAAGCTGGTGCCGTAGAAGGTCTGGCCATGCTCGGTGCCGACGCGGTTGGCGGCGATCACCGGCACGACGTTGGAGACGGCATGGCCTACCATCGCGCGGCGCCACAGCCGCGCGGTGTCGAGGCTGTCGTCATGCGGCTCGCTGCCGATCGCGGTGGGGTAGAACAGCAGTTCGGCGCCCATCAGCATCATCGCGCGCGCGGTTTCGGGGTACCATTGGTCCCAGCACACGCCCACGCCCAGCTTGGCGCCGGGGCCGTCCCACACCTTGAAGCCGGTGTTGCCGGGGCGGAAATAGAATTTCTCCTCATAGCCCGGGCCGTCGGGGATGTGGCTCTTGCGATAGACGCCGGAGACCTTGCCGTCCGGGCCGATCATCGCGAGGCTGTTATAGTGATGCGGGCCATCGGCTTCGAAGAAGCTGGTGGGGATGTGGATCGAAAGCTCGGCGGCGAGCGCCTGCATCGCCAGCACCGCCTTATGCTCGGTCACCGGCTTGGCATTCGAGAACAGGCCCTCGTCCTCGACGCGGCAAAAATATTCGCCTTCGAACAGTTCGGGCGGCAGCACGACCTGCGCACCGCGGCCGGCCGCCTCGCGGACCAGCTCGGTCACGCGTGCGATGTTGGCATCGATATCGTTGGAGAAGGCGAGCTGCAGCGCGCCGACGGTGATTGCAGTCATGACGGTCCTCAGAGCGTGATGCCGAACCGGGCGAGCGCCGCGGCGGTCAGGAAATACAACAGGATCGTGAGTCCGATGCCCGCGAGCAGGGCAGGCGAGAAGCCGACCCCGGATCGCAGCAGCGCCGGCACGAGCAGGAACATGGGGAGCGAGGGCAGAACATACCAGAAGGTCGCCCGGAGATGGTCGGCCACCCGCACGGGGTCCTGGGTGTCGCGCCACAGCCACACGACCCCGAGCAACGAGATCAGCGGCAGCGACGCGACCAGGGCGCCGAACGCGGGACTGCGCCGGGCAAGCATCGCCACGGTGGCGACGATCAGCCCGGAGAGCAGCGCGCGGACGGCGAAGGCGGTCACCCGATCGTCGGGATCTGCTGCGAGATGCAGTGGAAGCTGCCCCCGCCGGTGAGGATATGGTCCGCCCGCTGGCCGACGATATCGCGGCCGGGGAACAGGTCCTTGAGCGTGTCGATCGCGGCCTGGTCGTTGGGCTGGCCGTAGAGCGGCACCACCACGGCAGCGTTGCCGATATAGAAGTTCATGTAGCTGGCCGGGATCACCTCGCCGTCCTCGTCCAGCACCGCGCCGGGGGAGGGCATGCGCACGACGTCCACGCCGAACGCCTCGGCGCGGGCGACCGCATCGGCATAGATCGCCGCATTGGGATCGTCCTCCGCCGGGGTCGGGATCAGCAGCCGGTTGGGGCCGACGAAGCGGGCGAGATTGTCGACATGGCCGTCGGTGTGATCGTTGGCGAGGCCGTCGCCCAGCCACAGCATGCGATCATAGCCCAGGTCCGCCGCCAGCTTGGCCTCGATCGCGGCGCGGTCCAGGTCCGGGTTGCGGTTGGGGTTGAGCAGGCACTGCTCGGTGGTGACACACAGCCCGGTGCCGTCGCCGTCGATCGCGCCGCCTTCGAGCACCCAGCCATGCTTGATGGCGGTGAGCCCGCGACGCGCGGCGAGGCGGGCGCCGATCGTGTCGTCGCCCTCGAGGTCGTATTTGCCGCCCCAGCCGTTGAAGCCGAAATCCTGCGCGACATTGTCGCCGGTGACGATGCCGGCGGTGTCGCGCAGCCAGATGTCGCCGAACAGCTCGGTCACGACCTCGGCGGCGTCGCCGGCCATGGCGCGGGCGGCTTCGGCGGCAGCGTCATCGGCGGCGACGAGGATCACGCGCTCGCCGCGGCCTTCGGCATGGACCGCGCGGGCAAAGGCGATCACTTCTTCGCGGGCCGGCTCTAGGTCTTCGACCCAGAGGTCACCATGGCTGGGAAAGCCGATCCAGACCGCGTCGTGCGGCGCCCATTCGGGGGGAGGGGTACGAGTCATGGCGCGGCCTTTAGCCCTGTACGGTTACAGGGGAAAGGCCGACGGATGGTCCGGGCGCTTCCCACTAGCCGTCATCCCGGCGGAAGCCGGGATCCATGCGCCTCCCGGTATCGGCAGGAGCCGTGACGGAGACCCCAATGGATCCCGGCTTTCGCCGGGATGACGACGGAACGGCGCTGGACCGCCTTACTGCTCGGCCCGCGCCTTGTCGCGGATCGCCCGGAATTCGGCATCCTTGAACCAGTTCGGCCAGCTGCTGCCCTCGGCCAGTTCGCGACCGAGGCCGTAATAGATCCGGAGGTCCGACAGCGCGCCGTCCCAGTTCCACTTGGGATCATATTCGTCCTGCGGCTTGTGATAGCGCTTGTCGGTATACTCCTCCGACGCCTTTGCGCCCGCCGCCTTGCCGCCGACCACCAGATCGTCGCCGCTTTCGCCATAGAGCATCGGCACACCCAGCTTGGCGAAGCTGAAATGGTCCGAGCGGTAGTAGCTGCCCTTTTCCGGCGTCGGCTCGATGCCGATCACCCGGCCCTCCGCGGCGACGAGCGGCTTCACCAGTTCCTCGAGCTCGGACTTGCCGGCGCCGATCAGCACGAAGTCCTTGGCCTTCCCGTGGATATTGAGGCCATCCATGTTCACGCCGCCGACCGTCTTGGCGAGCGGGTAGACCGGATGCTCGGCATAATATTGCGAGCCGATCAGCCCCTGTTCCTCGGCGGTCACCGCCAGGAACACCATGCTGCGCCTGGCGGGGCCGGCCTTGGCATTGGCTTCGGCGAGCGCGACCAGCCCGGCGGTGCCGGTCGCGTTGTCGACGGCGCCGTTGCAGATGTCGTCGCCGTTCACCGGCTTGCAATGGCCGAGATGGTCCCAGTGCGCCGAGAACAGCACCACTTCGTCCGGCTTCGCGGTGCCGGGGAGGATGCCGACGACGTTCTTCGAGGCCTGGCGCTTGATGCCCACGCCGAAGCTGGCCGATGCCTTCACGCCCAGCGGCACCGGCTTGAAGCCCTTGTGCTTGGCCGCCTCGACCAGCGCGGCATAGTCCTTGCCGGCGCTGGCGAAGAGCGCCTTGGCCGCATCCTGCTGGATCCAGCCGATCAGCTGTGACTGGTCGGCATGGTCGCCCGGCGTATCCTGCTCGAGCTTGGGGCCGCCCCAGCTGCTCTCCACCACGCCCCAGCCATAGGCGGCGGGTTCGGTATCATGGATGATGATCGCGCCGGCGGCACCCTGGCGGGCGGCTTCCTCATATTTGTAGGTCCAGCGGCCATAATAGGTCATCGCCCGGCCGCCGAACGGGCCGTCCAGCGACATGGTCTGCCAGTCGGGATCGTTGATCAGGATGACGACCGTCTTCCCCTTCACGTCGAGCCCGGCATAGTCGTTCCAGCCCCGCTCGGGCGCGTTGATGCCATAGCCGACGAACACGACCTCGCTGTCCTTCAGCTCGATCTTCGGGGTGACGCGATAGGTGGAGAACACCGCCTCGCTGCCATAGGCGAGCGATACCGGCGTCTTGCCGCCGGTGAAGGCGAGCTTGCTGGGGCTCTGCACGCTAAGCTCCACCAGCGGTACGTCCTGCACCCACTGGCCCTTGTTGCCGGGCTTGAGCCCTGCCTTCTGGAAGCGCTCGATCAGATAGGCGATCGTCTTCTCTTCCCCCGCGCTGGTCGGCTTGCGACCCTCGAACGCGTCGGAAGACAGGGTTTCGGTGACGGTCTTCAGCGTGTCGAGCGAGAGGGCGGGGGCAGCGGTCTGCGCCTGGGCGGCGGTGGTGGAAAGCAGGGCAACAGCGAGCAACGAAAAGCGCATGGAATTCCTCCTGGTGCGCCCGTTCTGCGGATTCGTGCTCGTCCGCACAACGAAAAAGGGCGGCCCCGAAGGACCGCCCCGTTTCTCGTTCCCGAAGGGAGCCGAATTAGCGCGAGTAGAACTCGACGACCAGGTTCGGTTCCATCTTCACCGGGTACGGCACTTCGTCGAGCGTCGGCACGCGGGTGAAGGTGACCTTCGCCGCGCCGTCCGGTGCGACATAGTCGGGGATGTCGCGCTCGGCGAGGCTCTGCGCTTCCATGACGAGCGCCATTTCCTGCGCCTTGCCGCTCAGGCTGATTTCCTGGCCCGGCTTGATGCGGCGCGAACCGATGTTGCACTTCTCGCCGTCGACGCGGACGTGGCCGTGGTTGACCAGCTGGCGGGCCGCGAAGATCGTCGGCGCGAACTTGGCGCGATAGACGATCATGTCGAGGCGCTGCTCGAGCAGGCCGATCAGGTTCTGACCGGTGTCGCCCTTCATGCGCGACGCGTCTTCGTACGAGCGCTTGAACTGCTTCTCGGTGATGTCGCCGTAATAGCCCTTGAGCTTCTGCTTGGCGCGCAGCTGGATGCCGAAGTCCGACATCTTGCCCTTGCGGCGCTGGCCGTGCTGGCCCGGGCCGTACTCGCGCTTGTTCACCGGGGACTTCGGACGACCCCAGATGTTTTCGCCCATGCGGCGATCGAGCTTATGCTTGGCGCTGGAGCGCTTCGACATGTAAAATCCTTTACCAATTGCTGTGACGTTGACCCGGGCGGCGAACCGCCCTGATCGCGATCCCGGTTTCGCCTGTGCTTTTCCGTTTGGAAAAGCGCAGGGCCACCGCTTCACCGGGGGTGCGGGGCCAATTGCGAAGCGGCGCGCCTAGCGAGACCAGGCCCGCGAGTCAAGCAGCGAGCGGATTCCGTTCCTCAGTTACCGCCGAAGGAAGAGCGGATTGCCGAGCGCTGGCGCACCGAGGCTGCGCGTGCATCCTCCGCCATCTGGTCCCATTCCGCCTTGGTGTGGCATTCGCGGGTGGTGAAATAGGAACCGGTGACCTGTTGGCGTTTGCAGATCTTCTTTTGAGGATCAGGTTTCTTGTCCTGCGCAGCCCGCTCGGATTGCGTCGTTCGCGCGATCGCCGGCATTGCAGAAGAGCAGCACAATAACAGAACAGCAAGCAAGCGCATTGGTAAGTCCCCCCCCTGTCTGATGGGATGGTGGTATGAAGAGGTTGCGGAAGGGAGCCCGTCCCCCCCCCGAGGGTCTGGAGCCC
>NZ_LXVY01000030.1 GCF_001650735.1 Sphingomonas sp. TDK1
CTTGCTGCCGATCTGGAAGCGGCTGCCGAACGAGTCGACGCGGGTTTATCGACTCCAGACCGATGACGGCGAGCGCATCGTCGGTCGCCGCGTCTCCCCCGCATGGGTGGCGGGCGCGCTCGCGACCGGCACGTCAACCCTGACGCCCGACGACGCCTTCACCGGACGCTTACAAAGCGGTAGCATCGTCCGCGCCAGCAGCTTCGAGGGATCGTCACGGTCCAGCAGGCACGCCCCGATGCAATAGTTCCGAACGGCGCCGACTCCATGAGTTACGACCAGCCAGCCTTCGTCGATCTCGATCGGCGATCCGCAATTACCGATCTGGACAAACTCCCAAGGCCAGCGAGGTTCGATGGCTTTCGCTCCGCCACTCCAGTCGTGAATGTCCGCGGACGTCAGGAACCAGATATTTTCGTTATCCTCGCGCGCAAGCATGGCAAAGTGCCCGGCAATGCGTCGGGGGAAAAGCGCCATGCCCTTGCTACCGGTGGCATCCCCACGCAGCGGTCTGAGTTCGAATGTCCGGAAGTCCGGCGTGGACAACAACTCCTGCCGGACGGACTGGCCGCTAAATGCCGTATATGTACCGAAATAGGTGGCTCGGCCATCGTCGTCCAGGAAGCGGACCAAGCGAAGGTCTTCGATGCCACCACGCTGGCTGGGGGTTGTCGGAAAGATCACGATCTCCGAGAGATCGTGGCTGCCATCGCACTTGATCCGAATGCCCGCGTCCGGCCCGTCCTCGCCGGAGATGTTTTCAGTCTCCAGCACGAGCGGCATGGGGCTCGGAGGATTGATTGCTATGGTTCCGTCCGCGGCGCAAAACCCGGTGCGAAAGGTGACGGAGGAGATATGCCCCTCGCCCACGCCTCGCAGGGAAAGAATGAATCGGAGAGAGTTTTCAGGTACAGCAGACTAATCAGGATGCAGGACGATGCTCGGATTGAAAAGCGCTGCTGCCTCATAGGAATATTCGTTGCAAAAATGGGCACCGATCAAGAGCGCCTGTTCATGGGTGACCTCGCAATCACAGACGATGATGCCATCAACCTCGTGGAACCGCCGCAAAAACAGGGACGGAACCTCACGATGCCTTCCCGAGAAATCATCAAGAATGCGTTGCAACTCATCGTGGAGCGATGCTGGGTCGAGCGCCAGGACGCGGTCGGCGATGCGCTGCGCACGTGGCTGATCCGGTACCGCATATTTATAGGTTTCCGTCGACGGCATATAGGGTCTGATCACTACCCTTGCTGGATTGGGGCGGAGCAATTCGGGTAGCCGGTTGACAAATTCGGCGGTTGACACTGACTTCTCCAATACAGATCGACCGTGGAGCGTTCACGCAATCGTAAAGATGGTGCTCGGCATTACCCGACTATCGGGTGGCGGCACGGAAGGCTCCGGCGATGGCGGGTGCGATGATTTCCGCCGTTGCCGGATACTCGGACTTTGTGCCACGTGCCATGATCGCTGTCCTGGCGTAGTTGTCGGACACACAAGCTGTGACCGGGGGCTCTGGCCTGAACGTGACTATGTGGGGCACGTGCGAAGCGCGCCGCTCAGCTCGACATGTCCGCCATCGTTCGGCAGCTCGCCGCGCATTTCTTGCAGGTGGCCGAGCAACGCGCGATCCGCTGGTCCGTGCTATGGCGTCCGCATTCCTCGGCGCAGCGCTCGCAAGCGTCGGCGCAGGCGCGGCAGACGATGCGGTGCAGGGCAGATTCCCGCAGCATCGAGTTGGCGGTCGCCTGGCACAGTTCCGCACAGTCGTTCAGCATGGCGATCAGCGACGCCGTAGCTGACGCGCCGCCTTGCTTCGTCAGCCAAGCGGCGGTTTCCAGGCACATGCGGTGCGAAGCCACGCAATCGTCGATGCAGTCCGTCATCGACATCGCCATCCCTTCCATTCGATGCTGCTGCGCCGCCGCCGGCACAGCCAGCGTTCCGGCGGCGGCAAGGCCGGCGCCGGCCATCAGCAATTCGCGTCTCTCGATCATCATGCACCTCCCATCTGCTATCCCTTGAGCGCTGTGCCGCATCCGGCGGCCTCAGCCGTCGCAGGCGACCCATCCGACGCCGCACGCGCCTTCTCCCGCGCCATCCGGGTTTCCTCCCAGGGCCAGTGGCCGTTGATCTCGACCCCGAGCGAGATGCTCAGGAAGGTCCGCACCAGCACCAGCCCGGCCAGAACGATGAGATCGTCGAGCGTTGGGTTGATCACCAGCGACTTGACGATGTCGCCGGCGACCAGAAATTCCAGGCCGAGCAGGATGCTGCGGCCGAGCGCCGAGCGGAACGCGCTATAGGCCTCGGTTCGGTCGCCCGCCCTCGCCCGCCGCGCAAACAGAAAGGTTGCGAGCCCCGCGCCGACCAGGATGGTCAGCGTGCCCGCCAGTTCCAGGCCGATCACCGCGAGCCGGAAGAAGGCGCTCAGCCAGTCGGCCTCAATGGTGATCATACCAGCCTCGCTTGCGGATATTGTTGAAGCTGTCGGTGGCGTGACAGGCATAGCATTGGTCGACGCGCGCCTTCGATCCGGCTGCGCGCTGCGAGACCATGCTGAAATGCTCCATGAAGTGACTCGGCGGCGCCTTGTGGCACTCGGCGCACTGCGTCGAATTGACCGATGGATGGCGGTAATTGGCGATCTTCCAGCTGTCGGTCTTGTGGCAGCTCGCGCAGTCGGTGCCGAACAGGCCCTGGTGCGGATCGCGGAACGCATGGCAGCTCGCGCAATTGAGCGCGGTCTCGGGGGTCAGGCTTCGAGTGTTTGTCGACATGCCCGCCAAAGGCTGCCGCCACTTCGCCATGTCGAGCAACGCGGCGTGATCCATGCGGATGATGCCGCGCTCTCCCTCATGTTCGACGTGGCAGGAGGTGCACTGCGTCGCTTTCGCGTGGAACTGCGTCGACTGCTTCGTCCCGAAATCGGTGCCCGCATGGCAGGTGAGACAGGTCCGGGTTTCGACGCCCTTGCCCGGCGTGTGGCAGGCCGTGCATTGACCGGCAAAGGACTGGTGCGCGCTCGAGAGCGGGCCGGGCGAGACGAGCTGCGCCACCAGGCCGGCATCCCTCGGCGCGTCCGATCGCATCCGGATCGCGACCGCGGCGACCATCACCAGCAGGGCTGCGATGAAGACGGCGTAGGAAAGACGCTGCCAGCTCATAGCCAGCGCAGCCCGTAATAGATCGCCGCGCCGACGTGGAGCGCGAGCAGCGCGAAGATGAGACAGCCCAGCAGGATGTGCAGGAACCGCCACCGCGCGAACAGGGTGTTGGTTGCCTCTTCGGCACGGATCGCGAATTCGGTATCGGCCAGCGCTGCGGCGATCCCCGCCTTGTCCTGGGGGCGCTGGCCCGCGGACGCATCCCCGGCGACGAACAGATAGCGCTTCCAGCCCGACAGCGGCGGGGCTGCGGTATCGGCCTGCGTCGGCGCCGCCGGCTCCTCGAGGAAGGCGGCGCGAAGCGAGGCCAGTTCTGACCTGCGTCCGCGCAGCGCCCGACCAAGCTGGGCAAGCAGGTAGCGGCCGATGAAGCCGGTGATGACCGTCATCAGCAGGAGGACGGTCAGAAGCAGGCCGACCGGGCTTTCGAGCTTGTGCGCGGCGTGGACCAGACCCAGGATCGGCGCCAGCACGCCGGCATAGATGTGGATGGCGAGCAGGGTTGGCTTGCTGACGACCCGGGAGAGCGCCTTGTCGACCCAGGCGATGTGCTTGGCCGCGACATAAGGAAGCGTCAGCAGCATCAGCACGAGCGCTGCGATCCCGATGATCCCGCCGGCCAGGCTACCCGGAAAGCGGGGCGACACATGCACGAGATAGCCGAACGGGAACAGCAGCAGGAACGCGACCAGCAGGCCCACGGCAATGTCGCTGCGTTCGCGCATCAGGCTTCGACCACGAGCGGCGTGCCCGTCCCCTTCGCCTGGCACGCGAGCACATAGCCTTGCGCCTTGTCGGCGGGCGCAAGGCCGGATTCGACCTCCATCGTCACTTCGCCCTGCAGCAGCTTGACCACGCAGGCGCCGCATGTGCCCGCACGGCATGCATAGGGGATCTCGACGCCCGCGCCCTCGGCCGCCTCCAGCACGGTCTCGTCCGCGGGCAAGGCCGCCGACACCCCCGACACGGAGAAGGTCACCGTGCTCGGCGCCACCTCGGCGCTCGGGGCCGGCTTATCCGCTGGCGGGGGCGCGGGCTTGACCTCGAGATCCTCGTGGTCGGCCGGCAGCGAGGCCGGACCGAACGCCTCGGTGTGCAGCTGCGCTTCGGGGACGCCGAGTTCCGCCAGCACGCCGCGCATCGCGCCCATCATCGCCGGCGGGCCGCACATATGGATGCGCCGGCTCGCAATCTCCGGCACCGCGGCCAGGATCATCTCGCGCGTGATCGGCCCTTCGGGGCCCATCCAGACGGTGCCGGGCGCGCGCTGCATCGCGGCGACGACATGGAGGTTGGGAAAACGGCGTTCGAGCCGCTCGAGCTCGTCGCGGAACACGAATTCCTCGGTCGACCGTGCGCCGTAGAAGAAGAAGATATCACCCTTCCACGCGGTGTCGGTGAGATAGCGCAGCACCGACATCATCGGGGTGATGCCGACCCCGCCCGCGATCAGCACGATGCTCTGGGCATCCGTTCCCGTGAAGGTGAAGGCGCCGAACGGTCCGCTGACCTTCAGCAGATCGTCGGCGACGACCTTGTCGTGCAGGTATCGCGAGACCACGCCCTGCTCCTCGCGCTTGACCGTCAGTTCGACATAGGCCCGCTGGGTCGGCGAAGAGGCGATCGTGTAGGAACGGCGCGCGGTCTTGCCCGCTTCGGGCTCTACCTCGACCTGCAGGAACTGGCCCGGCAGGAAGTCGAACGGCAGCCGGTCGGCGGTCGGGTCCGCGAGCCGGAAGGTCAGCACGCTCGGCGTCTCTCGCACGATCTGGACCACGCGCAGCTGCCCCGCCCAGCTTTTGGGCTTGCGCAGCGACGCCCCAGCGGGTGCGGCGGCATTGCTCGGCGCGAGCCCGGCGCTGTCGGCAACGGGTGCAGGCGCGGGCGCAACCCTGGTAGCGGGAGGGGCAGCCTTCGGCTCCGGCTTTGCTGGAACCTTGGCGGTGGCGACACCGCCGGCGATCGCCCCGATCCGCCGCAGGCGGAAGATCTGCAGCGCGATAAGCGTGGCGCTCACCAGCCCCAGGAACAGCATGAGAAGGAGGTGCGAGGGCGAGATGCCGAACCAGTGATCGGCATGGCCGGGCGCGGCCTGGTCGATGTCGAGCTGATCGCGCAGCCAGGCAAGCCCGACCTCCCGGGGCGGCTGCAAGCCCCCGATCGCGCCCTGCGCGGCGGTGCCGGAGCGGAACAGGTCGGTTCCCTCGCGCAGGCGCCGCGCCGCATCGAGCCGGGCCGAGACCGTGGTCGCACGCGCGCCGTCGGCCGAGGCGGCGTTGATCATCGCCAGACCCGTGCTTACCCGTTCGCCGGCCTGCGCAGCGACCCGCTGCCTTGCCGCTTCGTCAAGCGCGGGAAAGGCGAGCAGCTGCGAGATGAAGCCGGTCCGGCGCGATTCGTGGCCGTGCTCATTCTCCCCTTCCCCATTGATCATGCGATCCATCATGGGGTTCATCATCTTCGCCATGTCCGACGACCCCGGCTCTGCCGGTGCGGACATGCCCCCGCCGGCCGGCATGCCTGCGCCATGATGCGCGGCATGATCCTCGCCCTCCTGCGCGCCCGCGCTCGCGGACAGGCTGAGAGCGATTGCGCAGCCGAGGCTCAAGCGTCGAAGGCTGATCCGCCTGGACATCCTCATCCCCTTAGTGTGCGAGCCTACATATCCTTCATCGGCATCGCCGCATTGCCCGGCGCGGGATCGGGTGCCGGCGCGGTCTGGTTGCCGGCCCCGGCGCGCATCGCGTCATGGTCCATCGCCTGACGGTGATGCCGCTCCATCTCGGCCTGGTTGCTCATCGCGTCCATCGGCGCCGCGTCTGCAGCGTTGCCGCTGTCGGTCAGGACCGGGGTGGCGGCGACGCTGTTCGCCGCGGGCGGCACCGTCTGGTCGGCCTGGCGGTCGCAGCCCGAAAGCGCGAGCGCCAGCAACAGGCTTCCGCCGACAAGTGGAAGGGCTTTCTTCGCATGGTCGATCATGGCTTTGCTCCTTGGCTTGAAAACTGTGTCCGGGCGCCATCCCTGGCGTCCGGACCGGCTCATTGCGCGCTGCGCAGAATCCGGAGACACCGGTCGTGCGAGAGGTTCATCGGGTTGCGCCCCTGCCCCTTCATCTCGCCATGATCATGCGGCGTCTGGAGACCCATATTGCCCTCCATCGCCCGGCAACTCTCGACCTGCGCCGAGGTCGGCCGCGTGGTCACACAGGCGCCTAGAAGCAGCGCCGGCGTGAGGACGGCGATCAAACGCATTTTCTTCATGACAAAACCCCTTTCGCTCGTGGTGATCGTTCGTCCTGCGCTGCCTGATGTTTCTTGTTATGCTGCTGGTCTTTCCGCCGCGCCGTCAGGAAGGCGAGGATCGGGCAATCGGAGACCGGCACTTCGCCCGGGCATTCGTCGGCGAGCATCCGCAGCATGTCGCGGATATCCGACAGGCGCTCGAGCCGGGCTTCGGCGTCCGCGATCTTGGCAAGCGTGATATCGAGCACGGCCTGGGCATGCGCGGTGTCCGACGCCCTGAGCGCCAGCAGCTGCCGGGCCTGTTCGAGTGTGAAACCAAGCTCCTGCGCCGAGCGGATGAAATTGACGCGCTCGAGGTCGGTCGCGTCGTAGAGCCTGTAGCCCGCTGCCGTGCGCGCGCGCTCGCGCAGCAGGCCCATCCGCTCATAATAGCGGATCGTATCCCGCCCCACGCCTGCGGCCGCGGCCAGTTCGCCGATCTTGAAATTGCCCATGTCATCCGCTCGATCATGCCGGTTGGACCATGGTCCAGGGTCAAGCGGTTTCGCTTTGACCCCGAACGGTCTCCTCGTCGCCGGCGGCCCGCTGCCCCGACGCGTCGCAGGGCAGCCCGTGCCGCCGGGCCACCGGCTTGTCAGTTCTTGCGAAGCTCGACGATGTCGTGCCTGGCAGGCGTGCCGTCGGCGACGGACACGTGCGCGAAGTGATCGTCAAAGATATGGTCGATCGTCACATGGCCGACGAGCTGGCGGTGATAGGTCGGCGCCACGCCCTTGGACGGACCCGGATGGGTCACGACGCGATAGACCTCGAGCTTCTGGCCGACCTCGGCGCCATCGGCCTTGCCGATGCAGACGACCGTGCCGTTGCTGCCCGTGTCGACGATCGAGCCGCGCATGAACAGGCTGTGCCCGATGCCCTGGGCCATAGCGGGGACGGCAGCAAGCATCGAAATGCCGGCAAGCGCGACCATGAGAGTTTTTCTGACCATATTCACCTCCTTGGATGGTAAGCCACCGCCCGGACTTTGCCGA
The DNA here is from genome assembly GCF_001650735.1 of Sphingomonas sp. TDK1. Classification (GTDB taxonomy): domain Bacteria; phylum Pseudomonadota; class Alphaproteobacteria; order Sphingomonadales; family Sphingomonadaceae; genus Sphingomonas. Next base: position 7,450 of record NZ_LXVY01000030.1, read on the forward strand.
GGGGAAGAGCGTCTCTTCAGGCTTGGGACTACGGTCCCGGGTCCAGCCTCGATATACGTAGAGGCCGCAGCCGATCTTCTTCCCCGGGCCGGATCTTTATTGACGCGGAGTTGACGGAATCAGCCGTCAGCACTTCAAAATCCGCGCGGCGCGAGACTTTGGTTGGCTGCGCCCGCGAAACCCGCTAGATATCGAGGCCCGTGAAACGCCTGCTCGCCCTCCTGCTCGTCATCGGAGCGCTGTCCGGTCTCTTCGGAGCCCAGATGGCGGCCGCGCACAGCGTGCCGCAGGCGGCAGGCGCGCCGCTGGCCAAGGGCATGGATGCGGACTGCATGGCGATGATGGCCAAGCAGCAGCCTGCGCCCAGCGAAAAGCCCTGCAAGGGCCTGACGCTCGATTGCATCGCCGCGATGGGGTGCGTGATCCCGCTGGTCGCAGCGGACCTGGCAGGCGGCGTTGCGCCTGCGCGTCTCTACGACGCGCCCAGCTTCTGGACGACCGACACGATATTGACCGGCAAGGCGGTTGCGCCCGAGCCGGATCCTCCCACCAGCCTTGCCTGATTGAACGAGCACGGGCTGCGCGCATCGATCGATGCGTGCGCGCCCGGTTTCCTTCTTTTCAGTCAAAGGTTTTCGTGATGATCAAACTGCTTCCGGCCGCCCTTGTGGCGGCCCTCAGTCTCGCCGCGCCTGCGCTTGCAACCGACGCGAGCCGCACGCCGCAAGGCCATTGGGAATGGCGGTCGGCGCCGCAATATGGTCCGCGGGCGACTGGCCCTGCGCGTGTCCGCATATGGGTGCCCGACAGCCGGGACATGGCCAGCTGCGATTGCGCGATGATGCAGGCAAGCGCCGCCGACTGCATGCGCGGCGCAGTCAGGTCGGACAAGGGCTAAACCCGCTCCGGAGCGGCGCGTCACATCTTGGCGCGCCGCCTCTGTCATGAGGGGATGATATCCATGATCATGATGCCGAGGCGCGCTGTGCGACGCCTGTTGCTCTCTATCGGTGCGACGCTTGCGAGCGCCTGGGCCGTGCCGGTGTCGGCCGGCCCGCTCACCTACGAGCAGGCAGTGAGGCTCGCTGCCGCCAACGCGCCAAGCCTCAAGGCGCGCGCGGCGGCGACAGCCGGCGCCCGCTCTTCGGCGGTCGCGGCCGATCGCCTGCCCGATCCGACGCTCGACCTGGGCCTGCAGAACTTCCCGGTGAGCGGCCCCAATGCCGGCAGCTTCACGCGCGACGATTTCACTATGGCGACGATCGGGTTCAGCCAGACCTTCCCCAATCTCGCCAAGCGCCATGCACGCGCCGCGCGCGCCGCGGCCGATATCGGTATCGCCGAGGCGGGCGAGCTGGTCGAAGGCCGCAACGTGCGGCTCGAGACCGCCCTCGCCTGGGTCGATCTCTATTATGGAGAACGCCGGCTCCGGCAGCTCGACCTGCTCGATGCCAGCCTCGACGACCTGCAGAAGACCGTGACCGCACGCCTGGCGTCGGGCAGCGCGCGCCCGAGCCAGGCGCTCGAGCCCGACCAGCTCCGCGCCGCCATCGCCGATCGCCGCGCCGAGATGGCTGCGGTGGTGGCGCAGGCGCGGGCCCGGCTCGCGCGCTATACCGGCGACCCCGACCCGCAGGCGACGGGCGACCCGCCGATGCTCGATGTCGATCCGATCCGGCTGCGGGCCGGGATCGATGCGCTTCCCGCCCTGCGCGCGCAGGACGCGCGGATCGCAGTCGCCGAAGCGGACGTGCGTCTCGCGCGCGCCGACAAGCGCCCCGACTGGAAGGTCGGCGTCACCTATGGCCGGCGCGATCCCATGTACGGCGACATGGCCTCGGTCGGCGTGTCGATCGACCTGCCGCTGTTCGCCGGCAAGCGCCAGAACCCCAGGATCGCTGCAAGCGAGAGCCTTGCGCAAGGGGGTCGGTTCGACCGCGAGGCGATCCGCCGCGAGCTGGTGGCGCAGCTCGACGCCGATCTCGCAGACCATGCCATGCATCTCTCCCGGTTGCGCAATGCCCGCGAGACGCTGGTGCCACTCGCCAGGCACCGCGCCGAGCTCGACCGCGACAGCTATGGCGCCGGCAAGCTCGACCTTGGCGCCGCGCTGCTCACGACGCTCGGGCTCGCGGAGGCCGAGGTCGAGGCGCTCAACCGCGAAGCCGACGTCGCGCGCGACGCGGTCCGCATCACTATCACCTATGGGGAGGAGCGGCCATGACGCTCGATAAATCCGCGCTGCGCTGGGGCGCATCGATCCTGGCTGTCGCGCTGCTGGCCGGCGGCACAGGCTATTGGGCTGGCCATCGCCAGGCACCGCAATCGGAGGCGACCACGCCCGCCGGGGCAGGCAAAGTCCTTTACTGGTACGATCCGATGTTCCCCAACCAGAAGTTCGACAAGCCCGGCAAGTCGCCCTTCATGGATATGCAGCTCGTGCCGCGATACGCGGACGGAGGAAGCGCCGGCGCGGCCCCCACGGTCGCCGTCGATCCCGCCGCGCGGCAGAGCCTGGGATTGCGGGTCGTCGCGGCGAAGATGGGCAGCCTTGCCTCGGCCCTCGAGGTCACCGGCACGATCGACTTCAACCAGCGCGACGTCGCCGTCATCCAGGCGCGTTCGGGCGGGTTCGTGAGCCGCGTCTATGCGCGAGCGCCCGGGGACGTGGTCCGCGCCGGCGCGCCGATCGCGGACCTGCTCCTGCCCGAATGGGGCGGCGCGCAGACCGAATATCTGAGCGTCAGGCGGCTCGGCAAGCCCGACCTCACCGCGGCCGCGCGCCAGCGACTGCGGCTGATGGGCATGTCCGACGGCCTCATCGCCAGCGTCGAGCGGAGCGGACGCCCGAACGGCGTGGTGACGATCACGACGCCGATCTCGGGCACGATCCAGACGCTCGACGCCCGTGCCGGCGTGACGCTCGCCATGGGCCAGACGCTCGCCCAGGTAAGCGGGCTCGGCACCGTCTGGCTCAATGCCGCGGTGCCCGAAGCGCGCGCGGGCGATGTCCGGGTCGGCCAGAATGCCAGCACCACGCTGGCGGGCTTCCCCGGCGAGCGCTTCGCCGGCCGGGTGATCGCGATCCTGCCGACCACGCAGGCCGACAGCCGCACGCTCACCGTGCGGATCGAGCTGCCCAACCGGGACGGCCGGTTGCGGCCGGGCATGTTCGCCAGCGTCGTGCTTGGCGGCGATGCCAAGCCGGCGCTGCTGGTGCCGAGCGAAGCGGTGATCCGCACGGGCAGGCGCACGCTCGTCATGCTGGCCGCAGGCGACGGGCGCTATCATCCCGCCGAGGTCCGCATCGGCCGCGAGGCAGGGGGCGAGACCGAGATCCTTGCCGGCCTGTCGCCCGGCGAGAACGTCGTCGTCTCGGGGCAGTTCCTGATCGATTCCGAGGCGAGCCTGTCGGGAATCGAGGCGCGGCCGATCGGCGGCGGTGCGGCATCGGCGACCATCGCCGCGCCGGCGTCGAAAGCCACGCTGTACGAGACGACGGGCAAGATCGAGCGGATCACGGCCAATTCGGTGACGCTCAGCCACGAGCCCGTTCCCGCGCTCGACTGGCCGGCGATGACGATGACCTTCGCGCTCGCCAATCCGGGCATCGCGCGCGGCTTCAAGGCGGGTGACCGGGTCCGGTTCGGGTTCGACCGGCCCCCGGCGGGACCGACGCTGCGGCATATGGCGAAGGTGGCGGGCCAGTGATCGCCCATCTCATCCGCTGGTCGGTGAGGAACCGCTTCTTCGTCGTGCTCGGCATGCTCGCGCTGGTCGGCGCGGGCCTGTGGGCGGTGCGCTCGACCCCGATCGACGCGCTGCCCGATCTTTCCGACGTGCAGGTCGTGATCCGCACTTCCTATCCGGGTCAGGCGCCGCAGATCGTCGAGAACCAGATCACCTATCCGCTCACCACCACCATGCTGTCGGTGCCCGGCGCCAAGACGGTGCGCGGCTATAGCTTCTTCGGCGACAGCTTCGTCTATGTGATCTTCGAGGACGGCACCGATCTCTACTGGGCGCGCAGCCGCGTGCTCGAATATCTCAACCAGGTCCAGGGTCGGTTGCCGGCCAGCGCCCGCAGCGCGCTCGGGCCGGACGCGACCGGGGTCGGCTGGGTCTATGAATATGCGCTGGTCGACCGCACCGGCCGGCACGATCTCTCGCAGCTTCGCGGGTTGCAGGACTGGTTCCTGCGCTACGAGCTGAAGACCGTGACCGGCGTGGCCGAAGTCGCCAGCATCGGCGGCATGGTCAAGCAGTACCAGGTGCTGCTCGATCCGGTGAAGCTCGCGGCCTACGGCGTAACCCACGCCCAGGCAGTGCAGGCGATCAGCCAAGCCAATCAGGAAGCCGGCGGCTCGGTGCTGGAAATGGCCGAGGCCGAATATATGGTCCGCGCCTCGGGCTATCTGAAAACGCTCGACGATTTCCGGGCAATCCCGCTCAAGACTGCGGCGGGCGGCGTGCCCGTCCGGCTCGGCGATGTCGCCACGATCCAGGTCGGCCCCGAGATGCGGCGCGGCATCGCCGAACTGAACGGCGAAGGCGAGGTCGCCGGCGGCGTCGTTATTCTTCGGTCAGGCAAGAACGCCCGTGAGACCATCGCGGCGGTCAAGGACAAGCTCGCCGATCTCAGGAAAAGCCTGCCGCCGGGCGTCGAGGTGGTCACGGTCTATGACCGCTCGCAGCTGATCGATCGCGCGGTCGAGAACCTCACCCGCAAGCTGGTCGAGGAGTTCATCGTCGTCGCATTGGTCTGCGCCCTGTTCCTCTGGCACGTCCGCTCGGCGCTGGTCGCGATCCTGACCTTGCCGCTCGGTGTGCTGGCCGCGTTCGTCGTAATGCGGTTCCAGGGGGTGAACGCCAACATCATGTCGCTGGGCGGCATCGCCATCGCCATCGGCGCGATGGTGGATGCGGCGGTCGTCATGATCGAGAACGCCCACAAGAGGATCGAACGCTGGGAGCAGGATCACCCGGACAGACATCTCGATGGCGAGATGCGCTGGATCGTCGTCACCGAGGCGGCGGCCGAGGTCGGGCCGGCGCTGTTCTTCAGCCTGCTGATCATCACGCTGTCGTTCATTCCGGTCTTCACCCTGGAGGCGCAGGAAGGCCGGCTGTTCGCGCCGCTCGCCTTCACCAAGACCTATGCGATGGGCGCGGCCGCGATCCTGTCGGTGACCCTGGTGCCGATCCTGATGGGCTGGCTGATCCGGGGCCGCATTCCGGCCGAGCAGGCCAATCCGGTCAATCGCTGGCTCACCAATATCTACCGGCCCGCGATCGACTGGACGATGAAGCGGCCCAAGGCAGTGCTGCTGATCGCGGCTCTGGTGTTCGCCACCACGGCCTGGCCGCTCAGCCGGCTCGGCGGCGAGTTCATGCCCAATCTCGACGAGGGCGACCTGCTCTACATGCCCTCGGCGCTGCCGGGCCTCTCGGCCGCCAAGGCGAGTGAGCTGCTCCAGCAGACCGACCGCCTGATCAAGACCGTGCCCGAAGTCGAAAGCGTGTTCGGCAAGGCCGGCCGCGCCGAGACCGCGACCGATCCCGCGCCGCTCGAAATGTTCGAGACGACGATCCAGTTCAAGCCCCGCGACCAGTGGCGGTCGGGCATGACGCCCGAACGCCTTGTCGACGAGCTCGATCGCCGGGTGAAGCTTCCGGGTCTCGCCAATATCTGGGTGCCGCCGATCCGCAACCGCATCGACATGCTCGCGACGGGCATCAAGAGCCCGATCGGGGTCAAGGTGTCGGGCAGTGACCTCGCCGAGCTCGACCGCATCGCGCATGATGTCGAGACCGTGGCCAGGAGCGTGCCCGGCGTCAGCTCGGCGCTCGCCGAGCGGCTGACCGGCGGACGCTATGTCGATGTCGACATAGACCGCGCCGCCGCCGCGCGGTTCGGGCTCAACATCGCCGACGTCCAGGCCATCGTCTCCGGCGCGATCGGCGGCGAGACGATCGGCGAGACGGTCGAGGGCCTCGCCCGCTATCCGATCAGCGTGCGCTATCCGCGCGAATTGCGCGACAGCCTCGAAAGGCTGCGGGCGCTACCGATCCTGACGCCCGCGGGCCAGCAGATCACCTTGGGCACCGTGGCAAACGTCTCGATCGCCGAGGGACCGCCGATGCTCAAGACCGAGAATGCCCGGCCTTCGACCTGGGTCTACGTCGATGTGCGCGGGCGCGATCTTGCCTCGGTGGTCGGCGATCTGCAGCGTGCGGTGGCGAAACAGGTCAGGCTCTCGCCTGGGGTCAGCATCGCTTACTCTGGCCAGTTCGAATATCTCGAGCGCGCGGTCGACCGCTTGAAGCTGGTCGTGCCCGCGACGCTGCTGATCATCTTCGTGCTGCTCTACCTCATCTTCGGCCGCTTCGACGAGGCGGCGCTGATCATGGGGACGCTGCCGTTTGCGCTGACCGGCGGCATCTGGACGCTTTATCTGCTGGGGTTCAACCAGTCGGTCGCCACCGGGGTCGGGTTCATCGCGCTCGCCGGCGTCTCCGCCGAGTTCGGGGTGGTGATGCTGATCTATCTCAAGAACGCGCTGGCCGAGCGCGGCGCACATCCGGACGCTGCCGAGGTCGAGGCCGCCGTGCGCGAAGGCGCGCTGCTGCGCGTCCGTCCCAAGGCGATGACGGTGGCGGTGATCCTGGCCGGCCTGCTGCCGATCCTGCTGGGATCAGGCGCGGGTTCGGAGGTCATGAGCCGGATTGCCGCGCCGATGATCGGCGGCATGCTGACCGCGCCCTTGCTCTCAATGTTCGTCCTGCCCGCCGCCTACCTGCTGTTGCGACGGCCCAAGACCGATCCCATCCCTCAACCCGTTTCATCATGAAGGAGAAGACGATGAACCATGCACGACTGACCATTGCCCTCGGCCTCGCCGCCCTGACTGCCGCGTGCGGCAAGAAGGCGGAGGCCCCCGTTGCGACTGAGACCAACGAGGCGGCGCCCGCCGCGACCATGAGCGGCGACATGGGCAACATGTCGATGGCGCCTGACGCGAACGCCGCGATCAAGGCCAAGGGCCATGGCACCGTCACCGCGATCGACAAGGCGGCAGGCACGATCACGCTCGATCATGGTCCGATCCCGGAGGCCAAGTGGCCCGCGATGACGATGGCGTTCAAGGCCGCGCCGTCGATCACCGATGCGGTCAAGGTCGGCGACAAGGTCGATTTCGACCTCTCGCTCAAGGGCAGCGATGGCGAGGTCACCGCGATCGCAAAGCAGTGATCCGCTAAGTTCGACCGGAAAAAGCTGGTTGCGTCGCCGCTCCCGGGCGGCGACGCCCGTGCCGGCCGTCTGCCTGGCTGTGCGCCCGGTCGACGGTTGCGACCGGCAACGCCCAATGCCAGCGGCGTTTCCCTGCGCGATCACCGACAATTTGAGCACGCTTCGCGGATCGCACATTGAACGTGCAAGCCGCCCTTGCTCGCGATAGCCTGAACGGCAAGGAGCCCAGTTTAGATGACCCAGCCAGTATGACCTTGTTACCCGCGACACATCATGATCTCGTGAGCGAGCTTGTCCGTCGTTGGCGAGACGATCCCGGCGCCACCTATCGCTCCTGGTTTCTGTGGGACGAACGGCTGAAAAACTTCCGCTCCATCCGTTGCGGGCTGCAGCAGGTGGTCGCAGAAATCGAAAGTGGGCGGTTCGGCGTCGCCTATCGCGGCTCGTCACTGGAAACGGTTGTCCACTCGATCGCCGAACAGCGGCAGATCTTCAAGGGCGCCGACCATGCCTGGCTGTGGAAGCCCAAGCTGCGCATTCCAGACATCTACGAAAGCCCGGACAACCAGCGGGCGTTCGGTCGCCTGCTCGACAATTGCTCGTGCTGCGATACCGCCGAGGAGATCATCAGCCACATCCGCAGCATAGACGCGCTCAAGATCAAGGGGCTGGGGCCGGCGGCGGCCAACCTGCTCTATTTCCTTCACCCGACGCTGGTGCCGCCCTTCAATACCGCGATCGTCAAGGGCTACAATGCCGTCACCGGCGCCAAGGTGAAGCTCGGGTCATGGGATCATTTTCTCGCCATGCGCGCCGGCATCCTCGACCTCAACGACCGTTACCGCGAGTTGCTCTCCAACGATCTCGGCGCGATCGGCGGACTGTTGTTCGACATTGGCTCGGGCCGCTATCCCGCGCCACCGCTGGAGGATGACGCAACGGCGGCCGACGACTGGCTCGGCAGATTGGAACATGCCAGAGCGGAGGCAAGCCGGCTCGACAAGACAGCCGCCGCGCAGGGCGAAACCGATCGCACGCACGCCGAAATCCAGGCCTGGCTGCGCGACCTCGGCCATGCCCTCGGTTACGATGTGTGGATCGCCGCCAATGACCGCGGTCGACTTCACGCTGGCTGCCCGCTTGGACAGGGATGCCTCGAGCGCCTTCCAGACGCCATTGCGACCTCTCCCGGAGCGGACTCGATCCGCCTCATCGACGTGTTGTGGCTGGCGAAGGGTGGCGACGGCGTCGCCGCCGCGTTCGAGGTTGAACATTCGACCTCGATCTACTCGGGGATCGTGCGCATGCTCGATCTGGCGCTGTCGGGGAGCGATCTGCACGCTGCCGCCGGGCTATTCCTGGTCGCACCGAATGCGCGCGAGCAGGACGTTCGCGCGCAACTCCGTCGCCCGGCTTTCAGCCGTATTGCCGATCTCGACTTCGCCTATCTGCCCTATGGCGAGCTGGAGAGAAACAGGGACGCGATCGCTCGTTTTGGAACGGGATTGAAGGCCATCAAGGCGATCTCAAGCCCCCTTCCCTGAAACACGGACCATTGTGCCGCTGCTGGCAAGGGCCACCGGCCAGCTCCATAAGCTCATGCCGGTCCGATGAGGTTGCTTGGGGAGCGACGCCCTCCTGCAATCGAGTCGACCAGCGACCCCATCAGCCGATCTTCGCCATCAGCCTGCCCGCTGCGCCCTGCTCTGCAGCAAGGTTGCGATTATAGGCGAGTGGCATTCGCGGTGACTTCCACCGCAATGCATCCATGATCCCAGCCAGATCCTCTCCGCTCGCAAACAGATCCTGGTTCAGCCCGATCCGCGTCGAGTGCGCGCTGATGCCCTTGAGCAGCCGCGCCAGATCCTCGGCTGTGAGGTCGGGCAGAGCGCCACGATCGAACGCGCGCTGGATGATCGAGCGGAAGATCGGCCCGATCGAACCCGGGTGCAGCGCGACGGTGCCGATGTCATATTCGACCCGCGCCTTCACCGCAGGCCTGGGCAGCGTCTTGCGCAGATCCCAGGTCTCCCGCCCCGAGATGCTGTCGATCGGCCGACCGCGCACGGCGGCGCGCGCCTTGTAGCGCCGCACCTGCACCCGCCGGAACAGCGGCCCCGCCGTGATCCCGGCCGCTTCGGTCCAGGCCGCGATCGCCGACACGGTACGCGGGCTGAGATAGGCGGTTGCCCCCTCCCCGTCTTGATCGCCCTTGCTGCGCAGGATCTGCAGCAGCCGCGCCTCGGGATCGATCGCCTCTTCGATATGCTCGATGGCCACGGCTACCAACTCGGACGCACGCAGGCCGGTGTCATAGGCGGCAGACAGCAGCGCGCGATCGCGCAGCCCCGGCAGATCGTTTCCGCAGCTCTCGAGCAGCGCCCGGACGTTGAGACCACGCGCCTTGTCGCGTTCCACGTCGCGCACCGGCCCCTTGAACCGCAGCGGCCTTGCCTGCTTCTGCGCTGCGCCCTTCTCACGGCGCACCGCTTGCAGCCGCAGCTTCACCAGCGGCGCGGGGGTTGGGTCCTTGAGTTCGAGCAACTGATGGATCTTGGCGATCGACGCCTTGTAGCGGGATAGCGAGGCTGGGCGGCTCCCCTTGCCTGCCCGCGAGTTGAGATAGTCGGCCACCGTCTCGGCCGTCGCCGGCAGTGCAATCCGGTTGTTGCGCCTACACCACGCATCGAACGCCTCGACGTCGGACTTGAGCGCACGGATGCTATGGGGCGATGAAGCGGCCTGATAGGCGGCGATCAGGCCCTCGTTGACGGTGATGCGCTCGCCGGCGCGCATCTGCACGATCGTCCACGCAAGGTCGGCCGGCGCCCTGACGGCCGGCAGGACAGCCTCAGGCGGCGCTACGGGGATTTCTGGCCCTTCCCGGGCGGTTTCGGTGCTCACGACGCGCCTCGCTCCTCAGCCGCGCTTGTAGCCCACCTTATAATGAACGGTCAAGTCCGCTTATGTGATAACTGCAATTATCGAATCTCCACTTTCGGGAGGTCACGGATGTAGAAACGAACTGCTGACTTTGGTTTCCCGCCATGGCATTGTCGCCATCCTATGACGCGGACAGACAACCTGCGCGCCGACGACAGCCTGCTCCTGCTCGGGCGCCTCGATGGCCGATTGCACGGTAGTCCATGCGCCGACATCTTTCTCGCGCGCTCGCGCCTGGAAGGCGCCACCGTCCTGGCCGGCCTCGCCGGCGTGCCGATCGCGGTGCGCGACCTGCAGGACTGGATCGCCGGCCGCACACCCCCTCCCCGCGCTTCCGAAGGCCTCAACGATCCGATCTCGGTTGCCGCCGTCTTCCACCTTGCGCTCAGCCGCGACGAGGATCTCAAGGATTCGCTCGGCCGCGCCACGCTCAACGTGCTCCGTACGGTACTCGATGACCGCACCGAGGCGAAGGTTTATGCGGCCGAAGACTTGGCGCACTTCGGGCCCATGTGGCGACAGCTGCGAACCGTGGCGGACGCCCCCTTCCCTTCCGGTGACCTCCTCTCTGTCGCCAACCGCATTTTCCAGCTGTTCGCGCTGACCGAACCAGCGGCACCAGGCAGCTGGGATGTCGTCAGCGTCGATGGTCGCGCTCTCGAGCTGCCTCCCCGTGGACGCGATCGAAACTGGCTGATCGCCGCCGCCGTACCGCGGATGCTGTGCCGCGCTGGCTTCACGACCCGCGTGATCCCCTCGTTCATCCTGATGTCCAAGTTTCTGCCCCCCTCCCCCGCCGATCTGGCAGAGACCTTGGCCCAGGCGATCGGTCGGACGGCGCATGCTGGCTTGCGCGACCTCGACGCGATCGAGCGTGCGGCGTCGCGCATCCAGACCGATCTGGCCGTCACGAAGCGGAGCAAGGCCCCTCTCCTTGCCCGCCTGCAGCTTGCCTATCCGGGCCTTCAGCCGGCCGCTGTCGCGCGCCTGTTGAAGGTCACCCCGCAAGGCGCGCGCAAGCTACTCGCCTCACTTGCTCATCCCTCTTGAACCACAGACACCGTGCAATCCAAGCCACAGAACCCTCCGTCCCGGCATCACTTCATCCCGCAGTTCCTCCTCGACCAGTGGAAGGATGGCGACACCCTGCTGCGCTATCGGCGCAATCGGATCGGGGAGATCGAGAGCAGTCCTGCATCACCCAAGAGCGTCTGCTTCGAGCGGGACCTGTACAAGACGATCGGGTTCCCGCCCGAGCATGCCCAGCAGATGGAAACCCTGTTCATGCAGGTGATCGATGACGCTGCGGCCAAGGTTCACGCGCTGCTCCTCGACGGCAAGGTCAACTCGCTCAGCGACGCGCAATGCTCGGATTGGGGCCGGTTCGTCATGTCGCTGTGGTTCCGGACACCGCTGGATATGCGCGGCATGAAGGACGCCGTCGGCGCTCTCGCAAGCGCAGAGGCCGCGAAGTCCGTGCTGCGCGGCGAAGATGGGGCGCTGCCGCCCGAGGCCGTGAGCGCGCTTCAGATGGAAGTCCTGCGCTTGGTCATCGACGACGCGGATCGCGGACGAGCGTTCATCAACATGGACTGGCGCATAATCAAGACGAACAATCGCCGGGAATTGTTCGTCTCCGATTGGCCGCTCGACGTGCCGGTCAGCTTCGCCTGGCTTGGTAGTGCCTCGTCCTATGTCACTCTTCCGATCGGACCGGAGACCCTCTTCGTTGCTGCCGGGTCCACTACGCTGGCAAATCGGATCGTGAGCCTACCCGAGCGAGAACTGATCACGCGGCAGAACCGGTCGACCGTGGGACATGCCCAGGCGTTCGTAGGCGCGAGGACGCGTCAAGCCGGCGACTTCATCCGCGCGAACTTCGGCCTGCGAAGCCGCCACTCCGTGACGCAGAGCACCGCCGACAAATATAAGCGGGACGCCATATAAGGCGGCGACCTCGCCAGACGCCGCGCTCCATCACCCTACGACAGCAGCCCCTCGATCGCCTTCAAAAGCTCGGCGGGCGACGCCTCAGCCTTCGGCGGCACCTTGATCGTCAGCCCCCCTCCCCGCGCCTTCGTATAGCGCAGGATGACCTTGCCCCCCTTGCCGGTGATCTCCTTCTCGGCGGCAGCCTTCACGGCTGGCGCGACAGTCGCCTTCACGAGCCGCTTCGCGACTTCCGGCCCGCTCAGCTTCAAGCCTTTCTGGCTGCGCTCTTCCTCGATGCGTTCAGCCTCTTCGCGCATCTTCGCCAGCGCCTTCGGATCTCCGGTAAGCGGCTTGATGTCACGCGCGACGCGTACCGTGATGTCGTGCGTATCGGAGAACGCCGCGACAACTGGTTCGGGCAAGCGCGCAACGTCGAGAAGCCGGCTCAGCCACGACTTGGAAAGGTTTAAATGCTCGGCCATCTGCGACTGCGAGCCCTCGTAGAACTCCGCGAGCGCCACCGTATATTCCTTGGCCCGCTCCCAATCCGAGATGTCCTTACGCGAGCGGTTCTCGACATCTGAAACCCGGAACGCCTCCTCGTCCGTGACACTCTGGATCGTCACCAGATACTCGAACTCCGGGTGGTGATGCGCTCGCAGCCATTTCACCGTCCACCAACGGCGGACGCCGGCGATGATCTCGAAGTCGAAGTTCGGGTCATCTTTCAGACGCCGAACGATAGCGGGGATCCGTTGCTTCTTGGCGGAGAGGAAGGAGTCGATGAGATCGCGGCAGCTATCTTCGTTCAAATGATCCAGATCGCGATTGTGCATCCGCCATGGGCGGCACCGCTCCGGATCGACCCACTCCGTCCGGTCGGCGACCGTTTTCCCCGTCGCGATGCGCGCGAGCGTCTGGCTGCGACTTGCCATGATGCCGTCCGCAGGGGTCGCCTTATCGAGGTTCTCCTCGTCGTCGAGCCCCTCTGTGAACATCGAGCCGAAGCCCTTGTTGCCCTTGCTCATCGGCCCGTTTCTCCTTCTCTCTTGCCCTCGCCGACGGGTGCCAACAGGCCAGAGTTGCCACGTGGCAACTGCGCCGCCCCCAGGCGCTTGCACTGACGTTCCTGCCGTGTGCGATCTGACATGGTATTCCTACCTAACATATTGCTTCTATTGGGTTCTTCCACTTTGTTGTCACGTGGCAACTCGGTGATCCGGCTTCGTCTCACTCCCCGATTGCCCGTGCTCGCCGACGTGAGAAATATCGGAGTTGCCACGTGGCAACTCTCCCTAAATTCGGCCCCCTGCCCTGCTCGCCCAGGTGCGCAGAACGTCCTGCTCAATATCCTGGCAAACGTCGCTGAGATGCTTCATGCAGCGGTTGTAGACCTCGTGCGACGTGACGGGCTTGTCGAGTTCGAAAACGGTTTTCATCCTGGAGCTGGCATTGTCGATTTCGGCGCTGGTGACCATCACCGACTGCGTCATTGAGCCACCGAAGACCTGCCGCATCATCGACAGTATCTCCCGGTGCATCGACTTGCTCTCGTCCACGCGGCTGCCGACCAGCCGGATGAAGTTGTAGGCCGGCCTTCCCCGCCCCGCGAGTTGCTCGAGCTGCTTCATCGTCGTTCGCGTCATGTCGATGAAAGATACCGTCGAGGCGAAGTCGACAAGGCTCGGCGGCACCGGAATGACCATGCAGTTAGCGGCCTGGAGCACAGCCATCGACACCATGCCCAATGCCGGCGGCGGGTCCATGATCACGACGTCATAGTCATCGACCACCTCATCAATGGCCTGCGCGATCAGGTCGATGATCTCCATGTTCTGATTTCGCGCCATGTGCCCGGCGATCTCATACTCGAGATTATAAAGTCGCAGGTTCGACGGGATCAGGTGGAGGTTGTGAAAGTGCGTCTTGCGGATAATCTTGCGAACGCCAAGCAGCTCCGGATTGTGAAAATGCCCGTAAAGCGTGTCTTCCTCGTCGAGGTCCACGTCGGGGCGATAGCCGAAATCATGGTTGAAGACGCCTGGCTGTCGCAGTCGATGAACAGGACCCGGTAGCCCTTGATGGCAAAATGCTGGGCGAGATGCAGCGCGATCGTCGACTTGCCGACGCCCCCCTTGAAGTTGCAGACCGAGATGATCGCCGGGGTATCGGTTGGCTCGCGCCAGGGACGCGTTCCAAACACCTCGCGCATATGATCAAGCTCTTCGAGCGTATACTGCAGCCTATGCCCGGAGCCCGTCCGCCCTCGAGCGGGGAGGCGGCCGTCGCGCTCCGCTTCCCGGACAGCAGATGCCGTCCGCCCGACCAGTGCAGCAGCTTTCGAAATCGGGAAGGTCGGACCCTTCTTCTGACCGGTTTCGGGATCAACCGCGCTGTCACGAATGCGCTTGAGGATCGTCAACGACTTTCTGTGGAGCACGTCCAGACCACCTTCGATGAGGTCGTCCGGCTGTGCTAGGGAGGGGTCGGTAGCCATCTCAGTCCGCTTCTGTGGGTTTGATGCGCCATGATAGCCACGTTGGCAGTTTCGAGCAAGGAAATGGCCACCAGACTTACAAGTTGACCGATGATCTCCGAGCCCCTTGCGCATGTGCGCGCTTTCTGGCCAATCGGCGGCGGCTGCGACCGATGATCTCCGTGCCTTTGCGTGTTGCTGCAAAGTCTGGCGCTGGGATTGTGGCGACAAACGGCTACCTGTGGATAACCACCGATGATCTCGGTACTTTGCGATGATCTCGGTGCGTATCAGCGATGATCTCGGTGCGAGCCGACCGATGATCTCAGAGCCCATACCTATTACTAGAATCACCCTATAAAAAACCGATTCGCGAATCGTTTTGATTTTTCGATTTTGGGTGAAGGAGGGCAGGGGGAGGGCGCAGAACGGCACCGACATCATCGGTGTTTCTGCAACTCTCGCGGCCTTTTCCCCTCCCAAACTGCCAACGGGGTTGATTTCACGCCTCAAACCTGTTGAGACATGCCCATCACAGCCCCCGGTCGATTCGGGGGGAAGGGCAGACCATGAATGGGGATCAGCATAGGCCGCTGGGGCATCAGTACGCACTAGCCATGCTCAACGGCGGCGAGGAGAGCGTCCGCAAGCTCGCCACCACCGCCGGCACCCAGCTCACCTTGGACGCATTCCTGCGCGTCCAGGACGAAGAACCGGTTCCTGCCTTCCTCCACTCCGCGCTTTGTGCGATGTCGCTGCCAACCAAGCGGCCCAAGGACGACACTCAGCCCATCGTCCGTGAGGACGGCAAATATGCGCTGGCCATCAATCCCAGGCCAGTGCTTCAGAATGTCGACGGCAAGTCCGTCATGCGAAGCCTTGGTGTGCCTTATGGCGCCTATCCACGCGTTGCCCTGATCTACCTCCTCTCTCAGGCGGTCATGAAGCAATCGCGGGACGTTTATCTTGGCCGCAATTTCACCGAGTGGATGCGCCGCCTTGGCTACCAGACCGTGTCTTATGGACCACGCGGGACGGCCAACCTGATGCGAGAGCAGGTGGATCGGCTGCTGGCGTGCGAGTGGCAGATCCGCTGGGACGGCACCGACACGGAAGACAACGCCTTCGCTGTCCGGGACGTCAAGATTTCCAACGAATATGCCGGTTCGCTCGACAAGAACGGCTCATTCGCGCGCGAAATCCGTATGTCCGAGGCGTTCTACTCGCACCTCATCGACCATGCCGTGCCACTCAATGAGATCGCCATCCGCGAGCTCAAGGGTACGCCAACGGCGCTCGATCTCTACACTTACCTTGCCTACCGACTCCCGCGGATTGGATCCGACAAGGGCCAGGTTATCTCATGGGACCAGCTCGCCAAGCACCTTGGCAACGAGGCCGACAGCAAGCGCTTCCGACAGACCGTCCGCGAAACCATGCAGATCGTGTCGGCGGTCTATCCCAACGCAAATGTCGATCTCTCCGGGCGGAAGGTCATTCTTCATCCGTCACCGGCACCGCTGGAGCGCAAGCTCGTGGGGCCGCACCTTCGACTCGTCGGGGGCGAGGCTCCGAAAACGGCACCGAGATCATCGGTCAAACCGGCCCATGCAGCGAAGTCCGCGCCCGCGAAGGACGATGCGCCGACTCTTCCGTTCCCCGCCGGGTCTCTCTCATACGGCACGCGTGAGGCCGTCTTCCGCCAGATCGCGCTGACCAAGGGCCATCCGTGGTCAGTGGATGACATGGCGGCTGCATTCCGCAAGGGATGCCCCGATTTTAGCCGGCCGCGCACCGATTCAGAGTGGCTGCGGATCTGGGAGAAGTTCGTCGTCGCCTATGCTGAACGCCGCGCGAATCGAAGCGACGACTAACCGATGATCTCCGAGCCGTTCGCGTTGAGGCGAGCGCAGGCTGAATCTGTCTCCAAGTCTCAGACCGACCGAAAAGAGGAAAGGAGGGGCCGAGCGTGTAAGCAGGAGGTAGAATTATGCCGCTTACAGCCAGACGGCCATCGCAGGAGATAGTTGTCAATCGGCGTCCAAAAAGGACCCCCTATCGGCGTGCAAAAGGGACCCCCTTCGTCGAGCAGCGTGACGGGTATGACGGGCGCACCGTTCGCGCTGGTTGCGGCGTAGGGCGGGCGTAGCCCGACCGGAGGCGCAACCAGCGCGAAGCGTTCTCTGCCGGGTGTTCCGGGCGTTAGCTGCGGTGCTTGAAGCGCCAGCTGTCGTTGCCGGTCTCGACGATGTCGCAGTGGTGGGTAATGCGGTCGAGCAGCGCGGTGGTCATCTTGGGGTCGCCGAAGACGGTCGGCCACTCGCCAAAGGCGAGGTTCGTCGTGACGATGACCGAGGTCTGCTCGTAAAGCTTGCTGACCAGGTGGAAGAGCAGCTGACCGCCCGAGCGGGCAAAGGGCAGGTAGCCGAGTTCGTCGAGCACCACGAGGTCGAGCCGGGAGAGCTGGTTGGCGAGCGCACCGGCTTTGCCGAGGCGCGTTTCCTCCTCGAGCCGGTTCACCAGGTCGACCGTGTTGAAGTAGCGCCCGCGGGCGCCGGCCCGCACCACGTTGGCGGTAATCGCGGTGGCCAGATGCGTCTTGCCGGTGCCCGTTCCACCGACCAGCACGACGTTGCGCCGGCCGGGGAGGAACGAGCCACTGTGCAAGGAGCGCACCAGGCCCTCGTTGATGGGGGTGTCGTCGAAGACGAAGGCGTCGAGGTCCTTCACCGCCGGCAGCCTGGCGGCCGACATCCGGTAGCGGACGGACGCCGCATGGCGGTACGTTGCCTCGGCACGCAGCAGGTCGGTCAGGATCTCCATGGTCGTGCGCTTGCGCTGCAGCCCGGTGGTGACGGCCTCGTCGAAGGCGCCAGCCATGCCCTTGAGGCCAAGGTCCGCCATGGCCGTCATCATCTCATGCCGCTGCATGGAGGCCTCGCAGGCTGTCATAGCGGGTGCAGTCGGCACGCGGCGGGTGGCGCAGCGCCAGGTCCTCGGGCGTGACGATGGTCAGCGGCCGGGGCGGCTCGCGTCGGCGGGCCAGGATGTTGACGATGACGTCGTCGCTGGCGGTGCCCGCCAGCAATGCTTCGCGCACGGCCGCTTCCACCGCCTCCAGCCCGTCGTCGAGCACGGCTGCCAGCACGCGCACGAACCGCCGGTCGGCATCGTCACCGGCGCCGAGCTTGCGGCGCAGTCGTGACAGCGCAGGCGGCAGCTCCCAGCCCTGGAACGGCGCGCCATTGCGCAGGGCGCCCGGCTTGGTCACCAGCACCGGCAGGTAATGCCAGGGGTCGTAGATGGTCCGGTCACGCCCGAAGAACCGGGGATGGTCGGCGACGACCTGGCCGTCGCAGCGCACGACGATGCGGTCGGCATAGGCGCGGACCTGGACAGCCCGCCGAACCGCCCGGGCGGAGACGGAGTAGCGGTTGCGGTCGAAGCTGATGAGGCATGTGCCGCTCACCGCGTGCTCGCTCTCATGGAAGCCGTCGAAGGGCGCGACGACCGGCTGGAGCACGCCACGCTCGGCAGCCCATGCCTGCGCGACGGTCAGCTCCTTCTGCTCCGGATGCCGGTGCATGTCGGCCCAGCGACGACACTCCGCCTCCAGCCAGCCGTTCAGCTCCTCGATGCTGGCAAAGCGCAAGCGCGGCTGGAAAAGCCTGCCACGCGCGGTCTGCACCTGGTTTTCGACCTGGCCCTTCTCCCAGCCTGACGCCGGCGAGCAGGCCGTCGGCTCGACCATGTAGTGGTTGGCCATGACCAGGAAACGCCGGTTGAAGACCCGCTCCTTGCCGGTGAACACGCTCGTCACCGCCGTCTTCATGTTGTCGTAGATGCCGCGCGTCGGCACGCCTCCGAAGAAGGCGAACGCCCGCGCATGGGCGTCGAACACCATCTCCTGTGTCTCGCGCGGATAGGCTCGCACATACATGGCCCGCGAAGCGCACAGCCGCACATGGGCGACCTTCACGCGCATCGGCTTGCCCGCGATCTCGACGTCCTCGTGGCTCCAGTCGAACTGATACGCCTCGCCTGGTCGGAACAGCAGCGGGATGAACGCCGGCGCATTCATCACGTCGCGACGCCGCGCCTGCCGCCAGCGGGCCGCATAGCGGCGCACCGCGTCGTATGAGCCGTCGAACCCCTCGCGCAGCAGCAGATCGTGGATACGCGTGAGGCGCAGCTTCTCGCGCCGCGGCCGTGCCTCGTCTTCCTCCAGCAACGCATCCAGTCGCGTCTGAAACGGCCCCAGCTTCGGCAGCGGCTGCACCTCCCGCCGGTAGCCCATGTCCGCCTCCGGCGCCCGGATCGCCTTGCGCACCACCTTGCGCGACAGGTGCAGGTCCCGCGCTATCGCCTTGATGGCCTTCCCCGACGCGTGCTCGCGCCGGATCCTCAACACCGTCTCCAATACCAGCATCCCGATCTCGCCGCCTGACACACCGCCAAGCGAGCACCCTAGACCACCGGGATGAGGGGTCCTTTTTCGACGCCGATCACCCCGCTACCGGGGTCCCTTTTCCACGCCGATCCACAGAGATAGTCGACATTGTCGGGGCCCTGGGCGGCACGTGGAGCGGCAATGTCGCGATGTGCCGCTGTCCCGCACACAGCGATCGCGATCCAAGCTTGTCGATTCGGCAAGGGGATCGCGGCATTCTCGTCACCTGTTTCGCAGGATGCTCGCGCGAAGACGTCCTGCGTGAACTGCGCCTTGTTCGCCCGGGTCGCCATTATCCGCCACCCGCCTTGGCGGACTCGCCGCGGCCGATGAACGTCGAAAGAATCTGGAATGAGGCGGTCGACGTTCCGGGCACCCTTGCCGAGCGCTACCTCCAGTGCCGGAACCTCCTCCCACCACCACGCGATCTTCGCTTCCATCCGCGTTGCCCTTACCTGCCCAAGCCGAAGACGATCTTCGAACCCGCTCTCCTGGTAGCGGTGCGCGAGGGAAACCGTCTGGTCGCAATTCAACGCATATTCCTGAACCCCGACACCGCCCATTACACGCGCAAGGTCATGCTTGGCGCCCCGGGGCACGGCGCTTGGCGGGGCGGGGCAGGGGGCAACACCCTTGCCATCGCCGAGGGCTTTGAGACGGCCGACGCTTTCGCGCGCCTGAGCAACCTCCCGTGCTGGGCTTCACTCGGCGCACGTCGGCTCAACCAGCTCGTCATTCCGCCCACGGTCACAACGCTCCTGGTCGCCGAGGACAACGATTCCGAAGGGCACAGGGCAGCCGAAAGTGCCCAAGCGCATTACGCCCGGTCGGGCCTCATCATCGAACGCGCGCCCCCGCCGCCAATCTACAAGGATTAAGCAAAGGCGCTCGATGCCCGAGCGCAGCAGAGCCGCGTCTAGGCGCGAAGCGCCGGAGGAGAGGGGAGGGGGATCGAAAGGGTGTCGCTGCCGAGGGTGCAGCCCACTCTGGAGACCACACCCATGTCCGATCTCTTCGAAGCGGCCGCCCAGGCTGAGCGCGAGGCCGTGCGCCTCCTTCTACCCCGTCTGCGCTCCGACGAGGCCATTCAGCGTCGTCACCTCAACGACGCGATGACCAAGGCCTTCGGCGGTTCTGATGCCGACGGTCGCTGGACACAACGCGCCAGCTTTGAACTCCTCGAGCATGCCCTTGCCATCCATCTTCAGTCGAGCGCCCAAAAAATTGCGGCGTTCGGCGACGTCCGCGCGCTGATCGATTTGTCCGATCGCCTGCCCACTCAGACGGTTCGCAGCGAGGATCAGATCGAATGGCAGCAATTCTCGACACCTGTCGACATCGCTGCGGTTATGACGCTTCTCGCCAACGTCCAGCCCGACGACATCGTGCTCGAGCCGAGCGCGGGTAACGGCCTATTGGTCGCGCAGCTCCGTCACGTCGAATCGCTCCATCTGAACGAGCTCGATCCGCTCCGCCGTGGCCGATTGAAGGCGGCTTTCCCCTCAGCATCGATCACCGGGCACGATGGTGCGACCATCAATTCCACCCTCGCAAGCGTCGATCGACCAACCCTCATCCTGATGAACCCGCCCTTTTCGAGGTCGGTCGGCCGCGGCGCCGACGACTATGCCGCAGTCCGTCATCTGCAAGCGGCGCTGCGCCGTCTTCAACCGGGCGGCCGGCTCGTTGCCATCATGCCCGATTGGTTTGGCCCGAGCGCACGCATGCGTGAGCAATATGAGACGATCCTGCGCGACGTGAGCGTCCTGGCGGCCGTCCGCCACGCTCTAGTTTTGCCTTGGTCCCGGCCCCACGAAGGGGACGGACGATGGGAGTTGTTACCCTCGCGAAAGCGAGCTTCATGGCGCTCGACCGCATCGAGCGTACACGGCCGAGATCACGATCGGGCGCGGCAAACCCGACCCAAGCGCATGTTCACCCAAACAGCCGAAAGGCCGGCACGTTTGAGGATGACTTCTTCTACAACTACGCGAAGGGCGAACCCGACCGACTCTACAAGCAGGCGGCCGAACTGCTGAAGCGCAAGAACGCGGTGCGGCGCATCGCCCGTGCCGAGGGCCGCCAGCTCACCGAGGACGAACGCCTTGCCACCCTGATAACTAACACAGCATTGCGTGTGTTCGAGCAGCTTACGACGTTGGCGCGAACGTGCGCCGGCAAGGTATTCCCGACCTGGGAATGGATTGAGGCGGCTGCCGGCGTCTCGCGCGCCAGCGTCGGACGTGCGCTGGTGGCGCTGGCCAGCATGGGCCTTCTCGACAAGCAGCGGCGATGCGTGCCGATCGATCCCCCGGCCGATCGCCCGAAGGCGCGCAATGCGCAGACCTCCAACGTCTATCGCATGAGCTTCCCCAACCGGCTTGCCCGCTTCCTTCCGCGTCGTCTCCGGCCTGTCCCCCTCCCCGATGACGTGGTGCAACGCGAGGTCGATCGTATCGAGCAGATCGAGGTGATGCGCCTCTGGCGCTCCCCGCGCCAGGTTGTCGCCGAGGAGATCGAAGACGCCGGCTTGCGGCAAGTGCTGGACAGCCTTGCCATCGCTATCGAGAAGCAAGAGTCTCAAAAAAATGGTCAACCGCTCCTAGATTCATATGATCTGAGAACGAATGGAGTTGGCCTAGTCGGCCAACGCCCTAACGCCTGACGGCGAGTACAGTCCTAACCGACCGGACCGCACAAACCACAAACGGCAAGACCAAGCGGCAAGGTTGGACGCGCCGCTTCGCGTCTCGATGCTCCCGAGGGGAGCAAGCGTTTACCGTTGCGCTGAAATTGCCGCCTTTGTGCCCGGTGCAGCCGTTTTTGGTGCGTCATCGCGACCGTAGCGCCATGCTGAGCACCAACTTGCGATTGAAAACGCAGCCCACCTGGTAACTAATGCGCGATTCAGCGGTTAATGGACCGTCAGCATCTTGCTGCTAGGTGGTCGGCATGCCCCAAGCGACACTTCAGGCCTGGCTTTCACTCTATGCCGCGGTCGGCGTCATGGTGGCGCTGTGCGCTTTCCTCGCGATGATAAAGACCGCCTACGATTATCGTCTGGGAACTAGGAAACTCCCAACTGCGACCGTCCTCGATAAGGTACTCGTTGCACCCCGGTTGTGGATACGTTGGCAGATCAACTATCTGCTCGGCGCGCCGGCGATCCTCGGAATTGCGATCTATTACGCGCACTACCTCGGGTTCGATACTCTTGTAGATGTGTAAGCGAGTAACTGGACCCCCCTGCCCCGGAATTCCTGTCGACCCACTGCCAAACCGGCGGTCTGAATCGATGCTGTCCTGAACGATCCGGTGCTCCACCCTCGAGTGATCGCTGCGACATAGTCCATCGTCTCGCGAAACGGCGGAATACGGCGCATCGATCGAACGCGTCCTGGACCTGCATTGTACGCGGCCAAGGCTAGATCGACCCGCTTGAACTCATCCAGATGCGCGCGGAGGTATCTGGCCCCTCCCCTCAGGTTCGACAACGGATCTCTCGAATTGAAAACCCCAAGTCCACGCGCTGTACCGGGCATCAATTGGGTAAGGCCAACGGCGCCCTTCGGTGATACGATCAATGGGTCATAGCGGCTTTCCTGGGCCACCAGTGCATCGAAAAGCCCGACTGGCACACCAGCTTCGCACGCCACGGCCTGGATCAAGGGGTAATATTGAGCCCGCCGAGCTTCGAGCCAGCCTGGAAAATCGCCGCGTGGACGGTAGGGTGTGATTGAGCAAGCCTGTGGGGTGTAGAGATAACTTGCCATATCGGACATCGCTGCCCGGCCAGCTCCCCCCGAAACCTGGCCAGTCTGCATCCAAAGGGGCACCGATATATGCGACGTGCTTATTGCCTCCTCTTGGGGTTCCATTACGGGGCTGCCGAATGATCTGAAGTCATTGCCTAAAACGACTTCCATGCTTGGTACTGGCGGCGTTCCGTCTGTTGGCATACCCCGCATTCTCGGGCCCACATCGATGACGGCTTCAACTGCCTGCCCATCAAATGTCATTACCTCGGCCTGCTTAGCTGCCGATGTTTGCGCCCATAGCAGTGCCATAACACTACCCACTACGCATAAGCTCGAGTTCGATCGCGTGTTCATCGATCATTGAACATCATGTTTCGATCAACCGCACAACGTGGAAAAAAATTCCACTATCTCCCAGTGCTTGATCCGGACTAGGTCAGGCAAACCCCCGTGGGTAGCAGCTAGCTCACAGATATCTGCTGGTTGGGTATCAGCTAGCTATCACATAGGTAGCGGTTGCCAAACTGCTAGGGAGCGGCTAGCTATCCAGTCGTTCGAACTATCACAGGATCGGTCATGGCTGCTGTCGTAGCATTCGTCTCACAAAAAGGCGGTGTAGGAAAAAGCACCTTGGCAAGAGCCCTTGCTCGCGAGGCGGCGGCAGGCGAACTGCGGGTTAAAATCGCCGATCTCGATACTCAACAGGGCACTTCGGTCGATTGGCACCGAGCACGCCTTGGCATCTCCATCGAGCCGATTGTGTCGGTTGAGGCATTCAAAACCGCGTCTCAGGCCCTGGCCGCTGCAGACGGCTTCGATCTGCTTATCATCGACGGCCCCGCTCGGACCAGCAAAGCTACACTTGAAATTGCACGGTCATCGTCACTCGTGGTTCAACCCACCGGCGCATCCTTGGACGATCTCAGGCCTGCCGTCCGCGAATACCATGCCCTTGTTAAGGAGGGTATCCCGACTGGACGGCTCGTTTTTGCGCTCAACCGCATTGGAACTTCGGCTGAAGAAAATGACGCGCGGGCGTATTTGACCGAAGCGGGGTATAATGTCCTCGACGGTTCGATCGTGGAACGACCAGCATACCGGCAAGCGCAGAACCAAGGCCTGTCAATTACCGAAACCAAATTCTCCGGCCTTAACCAGCGTGCTGATACTCTGATCCAATCCCTAATCGACAAAGTAGCGGGGTGAATGATGGCCGATATCTCGAAGCTAAAGAAGGCTACTCGTTTGGGTTCACCCCCACCAATCAGTGAGGCGAGCCAGAATTTGGATGCACCCGAAGTAGCCCCCGCCCCTCCGGCTGCACCGCTGATAACCGCAACCCGCATTGATGCCCGCAGTTCGCGCAAGACTAACCGCACTCAACAATTTGCGACTAGGGTCACACCCGAATGGGACAATCGAATCCGCGAAATAGCTCAACGTGAGGGTCTGCTTCTTACAGAAGTGCTCGAGAAGGCACTCGACGCTTATGAGAAACTGCTAGCTCAAAGGTAGCTAGCCGCTAGATACCAGCCATCTCAACGCTAGATAGCGGAGGTCTAACTGCTAACACGGGGATCTTCCGCTAGCTGCTAGCCAGCAGCTACTGAGTCACCTAGGAAGGGAGAGAAGGGGGTCAGAGGCAGCGAGAAAGGATCGGTCATGCCCCTCGTTGCGCTGAAACCCACCCAGACCATCGTGGACATCGTCGGCGCCCTCGGCGGCACCTGGCACGGCTACAACGCCATGTGCCGTTGCCCGGCCCACGCCGACAGCGATCCCAGCCTCTCGATCCGGCAGGGCCATGACGGCATCCTCGTTCACTGCTTCGCCGGCTGCACCGCCGAGGACGTGCTCCGCGAGATCGCGCGCATCAGACCCGGACGCACCTACGACCCACCCGCTGAACAGCGCACCGGCAGACCCGCCAACATCGAACGGCTGTGGAACGAGGGGTTGCCGATCGCCGGAACGCCCGCGGAAGCCTATCTCCGCGTTCGCGGCATCACCGGCGCCTTCGACGACCTGAGCTACCACCCGCGCTGTCCGTGGGGACCGAAACCGCATACCCGGTTCCTCCCGGCGCTGCTGATCGCGGCGCGGGAGGGGCGCACGCTGCGCTCGATTCAGCGCATCTTCCTCGACCTCGCGCATGGCGGCTATCTCGACAAGGCGACGCTCGGCACGCCGGGAGGTGCGACCTGGCAGGGCATGCGCGTCACCGACACATTGGCGCTTGGTGAGGGGTTCGAGACCTCGGCCGCCTTCACCCAGATCCACGGCATCCCGTGCTGGGCGACGCTCGGCGCGGCGCGGCTCGACCGTGTCCACATCCCCGATAGCGTCACCACGCTGATCTTCGCCGAGGACAATGACTTCGAGGGCCGACGCGCACGACGCAAGGCGTGGGCCGCCTATCGGCCGCGCGGGCTGACGCTGAAGCGGATGCCGCCACCCTCACGTTATGGCGACTGGGCCGACGTCGTGAAACCCGGAGCCTGAGAGGGAAGGGGGGTCGGGGTCGTGAGCTGCACGAGCAGCCACAGACCCGGAGACCCCCATGACCGACCTGTTCGACCCTGCGCCCGCGCGCGCCGACCATGCCACCGCTGCCGCCCGCCTGCTGCTCCCCGCGATCGCCGGCGACGCGAAGATCACCCGAGCGATGCTCAACGACGCGATGATCCGCGCCTATGGCGGCACCGACGCCGATGGTCACTGGACCCAGCGCGAGAGCTTCGAGGTGCTGGAGCATGCGACCGCGCTGGCGGTATGCGCAGCAGGCACCACGCCGGCGGTCGACGCCGCGATCGGGCTTATGGCGCGCCTTCCTACCCAGACCGTGCGCAGCGAGGAGCAGATCGACTGGCAGCAATTCTCGACCCCGCTCGATCTCGCCACGATCACGGTCATGCTCGCGAACGCACGCGCGGATGACATCGTACTCGAACCGAGCGCCGGCAACGGTCTCCTGGTAGCGGGCCTCCCGCCGATCGCGGCGCTCCAGCTCAACGAGATCGATCCCGCGCGCCGCGAGCGGCTGTCGGCCACCTTCCCGAAAGCCAGCGTTACCGGCCACGACGGCGCGCAGATCGCCAGCGTCATGGCATCCGCGGAGCGCCCCAGCCTCATCCTGATGAACCCGCCCTTCTCGCGCTCGCTCGGCCGCGGTGCCGACGCGCTCGCTGCGGTCCGCCACCTGCAGGCGGCGATCAAGCGTGTGCGGCCTGGCGGGCGCGTCGTCGCGATCATGCCCGACTGGTTCTTCAACTCCGCGCGCATGGGCACGATCTGGTCGACGACGCTGGCGAGCGTCGCGCTGCGCACCTCGATCCGGCTGACCCATGCCTATGGCAAGCACGGCACCGGAGTCGCGGTGCGACTCTATGTCATCGACAAGACGGTGGGTGATACCACGACGGTCACGCTCCAGCGCGGCGCCGTAAGCGACCTGGTCGAGGCGCTGGTCATCCCGCCCCGGCAGGATCTGATCCCGGAGGCCGCCACTCCGGCGCCGGTCAAGCGGGGCGGGGGGCTGTCCCTCCTGCGCAGCGTGAGATCGAAGCCCGCTGCCACCCCGCGCATCTTCCGCGCTCTCGCCAGGAACGAGGTTCTCCCGGTCGGCTACCAGGTACTCGAGACGCCGGCGCCACTCGCCGAGCAGTCCGGCGTCTATCTGCCCTATCGGCCGAGCCGTATCGTGTTCGACGCTGCCGGCGAGCATCCGACCGCGCTGGTGGAATCGATCGCGATGGGCTCGATCCCCGCGCCGATCCCCGTCCATGTTCCGTCGCTGCCCGAACGCACCGTCACCGAACGCCTCCTGTCCTCCTCGCAGCTCGAGACCGTCGTTTACGCCGGCCATGCCTGGACCCAGTATATCCCGGGCCTGAGCAAGCCAGACAAGGAGGGCGTGGGGCTGGTGCTCTCCGACGACGGACGCGCGTACCGCAAGGGCTATTTCCTGGGCGACGGCACCGGGGCAGGGAAGGGGCGGCAGGTCGCGGCCGTCATCCTCGACAACTGGCTGGCGGGTCGTCGCAAGAACATCTGGATCAGCAAGAACGAGGCGCTCCATGCCGACGCGATCCGCGACTGGACCGCGCTCGGCGGTCTCGCGGCCGATGTGCAGCCGCTCTCGCGCTGGAAGATCGACGAGCCCGTCACGATGGACGAGGGCGTCCTGTTCGTGACCTATCCGACGCTGCGCTCCAACCGCGGCGACGCCACCCGGCTCGATCAAATCATCGCCTGGGCCGGTGCCGACTTCGACGGCGTCATCGCGTTCGACGAGGCGCATGAGATGGGCGGCGTCGCGGGTGGCGAAGGGTCGATGGGCACCAAGAAGGGCTCGCAGCAGGGCATCGCCGGCGTTCTCCTGCAGAACCACCTGCCCGACGCCCGCGTGCTCTACGCCTCGGCGACCGGCGCGTCGGAGGTGAACAACCTCGCCTATGCCGTGCGGCTCGGCCTGTGGGGGCCGGAGACCGCCTTCGCCAACCGCGAGGCGTTCATCACCCAGATCCGGCAGGGCGGGATCGCGGCGATGGAACTGGTCGCGCGCGATCTCAAGGCGACCGGCCTCTACACCGCGCGCGCGTTGAGCTTCGCCGGGGTCGAATATGACATCCTCCGCCACGAGCTGACGCCTGAACAGATCGCGGTGTACGACACCTATGCCGATGCCTGGGCGATCATCCATCGCGGCCTTGAAAAGGCGCTCGAACTCACCGGCGTCGTCGACGGCAACGAGGGCAAGACGCTCAACTCGGGCGCGAAGGCCGCGGCGCGCTCGCGGTTCGAAAGCTGCAAGCAGCGGTTCTTCGGGGCGCTCCTCCTGTCAGCGAAGCTCCCGACCGTCATCGCGGCGATTGAACAGCATCTGGCGGCCGATCAGTCGGTCGTGCTGCAGCTAGTCAGCACCGCCGAGGCGATCCTCGACCGCCGCCTGGGCGAACTGTCGCCCGACGAGCGCGCCGACCTCGACATCGATCTCTCCCCGCGCGAGGCCGTGTAATGTTGAGCTCAACATTACAGGAATTCTTTGCAGTCGCAGTTTATGTCGAGCGTGGTGGCGGGAGGCGCAGGTTTCCTTCGGTTTTCCATGATTTCACTCCAGATAACTACGGT
>NZ_LXVY01000031.1 GCF_001650735.1 Sphingomonas sp. TDK1
TCAACTGCGATGTCGCTGTGCAAATTGGTGAAGAAGCTGATCTGCTCGAAAGAGTCGCCGCCGGGGATGCCGAGGGCAGCCAGCTGGTCGCGCTGGGCCTGGGTGAGGTTGAAATTCCCCGATAGCGCGATCCGATCTTTGACCTTTATGTTGAAGTAATCGAGCGTCAGCGTGAGGCGGGATGTCGGCGTCAGGACCAGCCCTGCGGCAATATTGAACGATTTCTCCGGACGAAGTGGTGCCGCACCGAAAAAGCGTGCGACGGGATTGTTGGGGGAGATAATCCCCGCGGTCAGCGGCGTGCCGGTCACCGTGTCGATATTGGTCTGAACCTGCGAGGCGTTAGCCTGCCCCGGAGTTGGCGCTCGGAAGCCGGTGTTGACCGACCCGCGCAACGCTATCGCGTCGGAGAAATTCAACCGCGCATTGGCTTTCCAGTTGAAGGTCGAGCCAAAGTCGGAAAAATCCTCAAAACGGCCTGCGAGGCCGAAAGTCAGCAGGGAGGATACATCGCCTTCGATCGCCGCATAGGCGGCCCAATTGTTGCGGGAGAACACGCCTGCCTGGACTGGCGAGAAGCCGGGAAAGCCGTTGGACCCGACGGGAAGTCCGGTACGCTGGCCGGTGTCGGGATCGATCAGCGAGGCGTAAGGACCGACTTGCCAGGAAGCGACTTCCCCAGCGGTGATCTCATATGTCTCGCGACGATATTCGAGACCGCCGGCAAGGTTGAGGGGAGACGCAATGGCTACGTTGAACGACGCCGCAATGAAAGGGGGGTCTGATTATGGCGAAGGAAAAGCCCCTCAAGGGGCACAAGCTGGCAGGCTATAGCTTTGGTGTTTCGGTAAGCTGCGAGTGCGGTTGGCGCTCCGGGACGTGGTTCGGGAAGGGTGGTCGCGGTAGCGCGCTGGGTGAATGGTATTCCCATAAGGATCGCTGCGCGGCCGAAGCGAAGGCGCTGGGCGCATGACCAACCCGACCGCGCAAGCCTATGCTGAATTGCAACTGGCGTTCGACCATTACAACCGGGAGCTGTTCGCGGGCGAGCTGCCCTCCTGTCTGATTACGATGCAGAGGGAAAAGCGGAGCTACGGCTATTTCTCATCGGAACGGTTCGTGCATCATCACGACAAGAGCAAGACCGATGAAATCGCCATCAACCCGGCATATTTCGCCGTGGTCCCCCTGCTCGAAGTCCTCCAAACTGTAGTGCATGAAATGGTCCACGCATGGCAGTTCCATTTCGGCAACCCGTCGCGCTCCGGCTATCACAACCGGGAATGGGCCGACAAAATGGAAGCTATCGGCCTCATGCCGTCCAGCACGGGCCAGCCCGGAGGCGCTAGGACAGGGCAGAAAATGGCCGACTATGCCATTCCGGGCGGCCCCTTCATGCTCGCCACGGATGCCCTGTTGACGCAGAATTTCCGCATTTCGTGGCTCGATCGGTTCCCGGCGATCATGCCGACGCCGGCGATCGACGCCGGCGCCGGCGCCGGCGCTGCTGACGGCCATCTAGCGGACGTGCTTCAGCCCGCCACGGGGAACCGATCGAACCGGATCAAATATCGCTGCCCTACATGCGGCGTGCAGGCATGGGGCAAGCCCGCGCTGCGGCTCCTGTGCGGTGGCGACGATTGCGCCAGCGCGCCCCTCGCCCCTGTCGAATAAAGGGGCTAGGATCGGCCCATGACGATGCGCAGCCTATTCGACGGGGCTTTGACGATGATCCTCTATGTCCTCGCTTTCGCAGCGGGGACAGTGTTCGTGCGGGCCAACTATGATCTGATTGAGGCGCACCCGCTTCTGGTGTTCTTTGTCGGCGCGATCTTCGCCTACCAGCTATTCAACCTGATCCCGCTTGCCGTTGCGACCATCAACGATCACATTCTAGGCCAGCCGGCAATGCCTCTTGTCAATCGAGGATAGCCTCGGGTTATCGGCCGCGAAACAAGGGTTGCCGCTTCTCGAGGAACGCCGCGATTCCTTCGGCATGGTCCACGGTTCGCCCGGCAACGCGCTGGTTTGCTCGCTCCATCGCCAGCGCCTCAGGAAGGCTCTGGTTCAAGGCGGCTGAGAGCGCCTGGCGGGTCAGACCGAGAGCGATCGTGGGTCCGGCGGCGAGCCGTGCCGCCATGGCCGTCGCCGCAGTGGTGAGATCGTCGTCATCGACCACCTTGTAGATCAAGCCCCAGTCCGCCGCGACATCGGCCGTAATCCTCTCGCCGAGAAGCATCATCGCGCTCGCGCGGGCGCGCCCGGCAAGCCGCGGGAGCAGCCAAGTCACCCCCAGATCGGGAACGAGCCCGATCGCCGCGAATGGCAGGAGAAAGTACGCGGACCTGCTGGCGATTACGATGTCCGCCGCAAGGGCGATCCCGCACCCCCCGCCGGCGGCTGCACCGCTCACCGCCGAGACGATTGGGATCGGCAAACGCACCATACTCTCGAGCAAAGGGTTGAAGCCGGTTTCAAGCGCACGTCCCCGATCAATGCGTTCAGGATCCTCTTGAACGCCGCCGCTGAGATCGGCGCCCGAGCAGAAGGCGCGCCCCGCCCCACGCAGCAGCAGCGTGCGCGCGCCCATTGCCGCAACGCTGTCCAGCGCATCCATCATCTCGTCGAGGGTCTGCATGGACAGCGCGTTCAGCACTTCGGGACGATTAATCGTGATCGTCGCCACGCCTTCGATGCATTCCAGCGTGATGTGTTCGTAACGCATGTTCTTCTCCCTTGGAGCGACCCTTGGCTCATTGCCTGATCGGTCGCTCAAGTTGCTCGGTCCAGCAATGTGCGGCGGGAGGCGGAGAACGCGCCCAGCCATGATCGCGGCGAGCGCGAACAAGCCTCCCGCACTGTTTTGCGCCTCGCCGCGACGAAAGGGGCTCCGTCATCTACCCCCCGCCGACAGCCCTCAAGCCGAGCCGCCAGCGGCCGACACAGGTTATCACTTCACGGTCGGGAAGCCGAGGCGAGCGCGAAGGTCCGGATTCAGTTCGACAACGTGGAAACCGGTCGTGACGCAGGCGAACCAGATGTGCCCGGACTCGGGAACATAGCGTACATGCGACAAACACCCGTCGCTTACCTGGTCGTTAAACCCTGTCACGTTTTGCGTCCAGTTTAGCCCGTTGCCACTTAGCGGGGTATCGGGATTCGCACCCGGCTTATAGTAGCCGACTTCAACCGGCTTTGTAGGATCGCGCAAATCAACGATCCTCACTCCGCCAGCGAAGAAGGGGAACAGACCAAGCCTCGTGTTCCTTGCATCGTCGACATCGTTGTAATGCGAGGCAACCGCGCCGAGGCGCTCGGTGATGTCTGGGATTGGGATGAAGCTCGCATAGGGATCCTCCTTCCGAGGAGTAAATCGTATCGCGTCGCAGTTCTCCTTGATATTCATTTGCAGCTTGAACTCGCCGACGACCTTTGGATTCTTCTCGTCCGCGATATTGATGATCCGCGGCCATGTTCCAGGACAGGCGCCTATTTCGGCCGCACCCACCAGGTGTGGAACTCCGTTGATCGACGCGGGCACGACAGAATGCCAACCGCCTTGCTTGGCTTCGCCGACGAGCCTCATCTTCGGTTGAGAGCGCCCATCGACGATGTCGCTGTTATCGAGAATGTAGACGCTGCCGTTCTCCACAGGCACGTCCCCGGTTTCGGAGGCGATGACAGCCGCGTAGATCCGCCGCTCATCACGGCTGATCGACACTTCATGTGGCGTGAACCCAGCCGTCAATCCATTGGGTCGCGTGGCGCCGAAGCGGCCGAGATAGCGGGGGCGCTTCATGTTGCTGATGTCGAGCACATGCACGCCACCCTTCCCCGAACCGAGTCCGGGCACGACTTCTGTACCGTAGACGCGACGACCGTTGGGAGAGATTGTCACATTGTGGATGTTGGCGGGCCACTTGAACTCGCTCTGCAATTTGGGATTCAGGCAGTTCGAGGCATCGTAGATGCTGAGCCAAGCTGCGTCCTCCTCGCCCCGGCCAGCAATTCCTCCCGAGTAGGCGCCGGCGACGAGAACTTTGCGACCTGGTGCCGCAATCGCGTGCATCGTCTCTACCGCATCGATCGAGCCCCGGTCCCGCAGCAAGCGCACGGGCTTTGGAGCCCGGGGGTCCCTTACGTCGATAACCGCGACGCCCGCTGGCTCGCGGAGGAACAAGGCAGATCGGCTGTTGGCGGTTATCGGGCCTGTCTGCTTGAAGGTGGATACATAGGCACATTGATCGACCCATGAGAGCTGCAAATTGCCGCCGCGGTTCCAGATGTCCGTGCGACCGACGAGGCGAACGCCAGCATGATAAGGAAGTTTGGACCGGCCGCTCACCACGTCTTCGATCGTGGTTTGGCCCTGAAGCCCGGTTTCGGGGCGATCGCCGGGACCAATGACGACCTGGGAAGACGCCGGCCATCCGCTACACAGACAGGCTAGGCCGAGCGGGGCAACGACCGCGAGCCTCCGAATCTTGGTGGCTGTCACCGCAGTCAGGCGCGAAAGAGCCTCTGTGGTGCGGATCGTCGGTGAACGCCGCGATGCTCTATCGTGCGTCGCCGCCCCGATCTCGACCATGCCCGGCTTCATGACGCCGACCGGTTTGGCGGGCAAATCATCGGCAAGAACAACATTCCCATGCGCTTCGCTTAACATCCGCAACATCTTTCTCTCCTTTGCTTGGTGCGTCCTCAATCTTGCCACAACACATCGTGCGACACAGAGGAATTCGTAGCCCGTTGCGTTCGCCCGGGCGTCGCTGATATCGTCGAAATGAAGCCGGTCGCTGAGACGACGCTGCTTCCGGCCGCGCCTTCCGAAGATGTTGTCCCGGCTGCGGCGCTCACCGCTTGGTCCGCTTCACGAGCTCGGCCGCATAAGCTGGACGGCGCTTCTCGAAAAACGCGGCGACTCCCTCCTGAAACTCAGGCGCGCTGCCTGCAATGACCTGATTGCGGTCCTCCATCGCGATTGCCGCCTCGAGGCTCGGCGCATCAATTGACATCCGAAGGCATTCCTTCGTCAGCCTGAGACCGAGGGGTGACGTCGTCAGCATCGCGTCAAGGAGCGGCTCCGCGGCGACTTCCAAGTCCTCGTCAGCCACCACGCGGCTTACTAGACCCAGCTGCAAGGCTCGTTCGGCATGGATGAAATCCCCCGTCATCATCAGTTCGGCGGCGAGACTCGCCCCGACGAGACGGGGGAGGAAGTATGAAACGCCGATGTCGCATGCCGAAAGGCCGATCCGGACGAATGCCGCGTTCATCCGCGCACTGGCTCCGGCGATGCGGATGTCCGATGCGAGCGCCATGGCGAAGCCGCCGCCGCAGGCGGGACCATGGACCAGACTGACGATCGCTTGGGGGCAATACCGCATCTTCAGGACGATTTCCGAGACCCTCCGCTGGATTGCGAGGTGCGCGGTGGCGTCGAGATCGCCGCCGCCCGTCGCTCCGAGGTCGAGACCCGCGCAGAAGGCGCGTCCTGCCCCCCGCAGCAGCACCACACGGGTGTCGGTATCGCGGGACAGGCTGTCGAAGTACTCGTGTAGCGCCTCGACAAGCTCGGGACTGAGAGCATTCAGCCGATCGGGGCGGTTAAACGTCACCCAATCGACCGCGCCGCGCCGATCGATCTCAAGCGTCATCATCGACGGTCCGGAAGGGTAAGGGCGTCCGCCGAGGCGTCGCCGAGCAGGAGGCCACCATCGACCTCGAGCACCACCCCAGTGATGTAGCGGGCATTGTCGCTCGAAAGGAACAGCGCGGCATCCGCGATGTCGCGCTTTGTGCCGTAGTCCCGCAAGGCAAGACGGCTCTTCAACTTGGCGGTGGCCTCGTCCGACGGAGCAAGCCGGGCCATCCCCTCGGTGTCTCCGATCGGGCCAGGCGAGATGGCGTTGACGCGGATGCCGGCCGGGCCCCACTCCATCGCCAACGTCCCAGTGAGATTGTTGATGCCCGCCTTGGCCGCGCTCGCATGCGCCTGGAACATGACCGGGCGCTTGGCTTGGCCGGCCGTGATCGAGATCACAGACGCACCAGGCTTGCGAAGATGGTCGAACGAGGCTCGGAGCACGTTGAACGTGCCGAGCAGGTCAATCTCGACCACCGTACGGAAGGCGTTGGCCGACAGCCCGGTCGCGGGCGAAAGGAAATTGCCTGCGGCGCCAGAGATGACCACGTTGATCTCGCCCCACTTCTCGGTAGTTGCAGCGAACGCACGCGAAACGGCGTCGAAGTCGCGAACGTCGGCAACCACGCCGATGGCGTCGGCGCCCGTCGCCTTCACGCGCTCAGCCGCGACAGCAATCCGCTCCTCATTGCGGCTGATGACCGCGACGTTGGCGCCCATCTCGCCGAAGCGTTCGGCGATGCCGAGGTTGATGCCCGTGGATCCGCCAGCGACGAAAACGGTCTTGCCCTTGAAGGCGCCCTTACGAAACAGATCCATGATGTTTCCTTTTCGGCGTAGTTAGCCAGCTAGGGGCCGCGACCCCCGTCACATTGTAGAAAGCGAGCGTATGGCGCCGAAGGCATCCCAGTCGCGAACGGCGGCGCAGTTGCGCTGAACGAGGGTGGTCAGAAGCTCGACACCGCGTGCCGAGCGCTCGACGGTACGCGCGGCCGGCACGGTTGCAGCAAGCTGCGCCACGGCCTGAGCGCGGAACATCATTTCCGCCGATGCGAGATCGTAGGCCGGGGAAGCCTTGGCGAGTTCAGCTGCATGCTCCGCGATCCAGCGTCGATCGTGCTGGCGCCGCATGTCGACGGGCACGCTGCCCGTCAGGAAGTAGGCCAAATCGAACTGCGGGCTCCCGACCCCGGTCATCCCCCAATCGATGAGCCACGCCTTGATCCCGGACGGGCCCGCCTCGAACAAGATGTTGTCGACGCGCGGGTCGCCGTGCAGCACCGTCTTGGTGCCGACGGGCAGGTTCACCCAATCAAGATAAAGCTGCTCGAACCTGTCGATCAGCTCGTAATCGCAGGCGTCAACGGCGCTGCCGAGGAATTCCTTGAGCGCTGCGGCGCCTATCCGGTACGAATCATGAAACATTGCCGCACGGGGCTGGCGATCGAACAGCCAGTCACTCGGCTCCGTTCCGAGGAACTTGGCGTGGAGGTGTGACAGCGCCCGTACCACCGCGTCCGCTTCCTCGACCGAAGCGCCCCTGACCTGGTCGCCTGGCGTGGTTCGCGTCGAGAGATCTTCGAGGACGATGTTGGTGGCGCCCGTGTCGGGATTGGTCGCGGCGAAATATACCTTCGGCGCCGAGATGTCCGGATGGTCGCGCAGGAAGCTGTAGGTGTTGATCTCACGCTCATAGAAGCCCACCCGCTTGTTCGCAGCGTCGATCTCGGGGGTTGACCGGTTGAACTTGCAGAAAAGCGTGGTGGGATAGTTTTCGGGGTCGGCATTGTAATGCAGGACGACGCGAGCAGTCTCGCTCAGCGTGCCGTTGCCGATACGATCCACCGACTGGAGCACTCCAACGCGCGGGGTGCTCTTGTCGACAGAGGTTAAGATATCCTGGATCCAGTCGGTATCGATACTGCTCAGCGACGGCAGGATGGCGGGCTCGCGCGCCTCCCGCTCCGCACCGTCGCGACCCCACAGGCCGGGAATGTAGCCGGAATTCCAGCAGTGCGACAGGCGCCCTTCCTCCACCCGGAACACCTCAATGCCGCAGAGCTCCCGCTCACCCCCCTCCCGGATCGTCATGTTCCAGACTGAGCAGACATGATGCTCGTCGGCGACCAGCACCTCATGGGTGAAGAAGGGAAGCCTTGTCCGCTGCGCCGCGACGCGCGCGATCTGCTGATCGTGCGTGAGGCTCGTAACCTCATTAGCGTCGTGCCGGACGATAGGACTCGCACAGATTTCGCGGATCAGTTCCAGGTTCCCGTTGTTCCAGACTTCTTCCCAGTACAGGTTGATGAGTTCGATGCCCGAGCGATGCATATGAGGATCCTTGATGCTAAACTGAATATACTGGGACAGATACGGGTTGCGCGCGCCGCTTCACCGCGAAAAGGGGCGTCCGAGGTAATCTTCCAGGTCGCGCGCGTACCTGCGGGCGACGATGCAACCCTCGCCTTGAACGCCAGACGGCGATTCCGGCGGGGTCGCTTACTCATCTGGCCTCCTGTGCCGCCACCACCATGGCTGTCGTCAGGCCGGCGACCCACTCATCCCGCTGGTCAAATTTCCCGACCCACCTCTGTGGGTGTTTTACCATCAAACCCCGCGATCAAACATCTAACTGATTTGAGCTTGCAGGATCGCTCATCCGAACGACCCTGCCCGCATGGCGCTCGCTCGGATCAGAAGGAGCGGCTGAGGCGCGCGCCCCACGTCCTGGGGGCACCCCAGTGACCGACATATCCAAACCCGACATTACCCGTAAGAGTCTTGTATGCCTTGTTGCCCAAATTGTTGACGAACAGCGACAGCGTGGTTTTCCTGTCCACATCGGAGATCGTCGCGTTTAGGTCAACCACGGTGTAAGGCCGTTGTCGGTCAAGGGCGTCGAGGTTGAAGTAGGAGAAGACGACGGTCGAATTGTGCCGCGCACTTGCGGTGAGTTCTAGCTCGTTCAACAGTTCTCCGCCAAGATCGAAACGCTTGGATGCACTCGCGTTAACGGTCCACTTCGGCGCGAAATTCAACGTCTTTCCAGCGAGATCGTAGGGGACGAGCGTCAGCGGCTCCGTCGAGGTGAACTCCGTGAACTCCGTGTGCACGTATGTGGGCGCAAGGGTGAAGGTGAGGTCGGGGACTGGGCTGTATCGGATCTCAAGTTCGGCGCCATACGCCTTCGCTTGCGCATTGTCCGTGAGGGCGTTGTTCGGGGGAACCAACTTTTCGACCTGCAGGCCCGAATAGTCATAGTAGAAGGCCGCGAAGTTAGCAGTCAGTTTGCCGTTGAGCAGGCGGGACTTCACGCCAAGCTCGTAGGAATCGAGCGTCTCCGTTCCAAAAGCCGGCGCGGAGCCATCGCTTGCCGGCAGGTTGCCGCCGCCGCCCTTGTAGCCGCGGCTCCACTGGATGTAGCTCTGGATTTCTGGCGTGAAATCATATTGAAGGGCAACCTTTGGGAGCAACTTGGTTTTTTTGATGGTGCCGCCCGCGACTGCTACCGTAGGGATGAGGGGTTCAAGGCCCGAAATCGACTCATACTCATTCTTGTCGTAATTGAGGCGCATACCCACATTCAGCCTCAAGGCGTCCGTGAACGAATAGGTCGCGTCGAAGTATGCCGCAAAATTGTCCACTTTGGCTTGCTGGCCAAGATTTTGCGTCAGGACCGCCGCCGGATCCGGATTCTCGATGATGTAATCTAGAACACTCTTATATTCCTCGTGGTAATAGAAGGCCCCGAGGATGAAATTAAATTTATCGAAATTTCCGAACAGGTTGAACTCCTGGCTTATCGATTCGGATCGACGCGGCCAAATCGCCGTATATAAGTAGGGAAATGCGGTGCCATCGTCGTCGTTGGCGGTCCGCGTCTTCCCAAGGATATAGTTCGTCAGAGACTTGACGGTGATCGCATCGGACGCCTCCCACGTCACGCCTGCCTGGCCGATGAGCAGCTTGTTTACCGCACTGTGCGGGCGATTCGAGATCGTCTTCCAAGGCTCATTCGTCCAATCCACCCCTTCGACCCCGAGGCTGATCGGCCCAACCGGGCTCTGGTCGATCTTGGCCGCATTGTCCTCATCATAGCGGAGCGACAGGTCCACCGTCAGGCTAGACGTAGGTGTCAGGCGCAGCGCGACACGGCCATATTTGGCGTCCGTTCCGCCGCCAATACGCTCCACCACGTTAAGGGGCCTGAGGATGTTTTCGACCGGGCCATCCTGCTTCTCACGTCCGCCGCTGAGCCTGATCTGCACGCCATCGGAGAGTGGCCCTGAGACAAACCCGCTTATACCGACCTGATTGCGGCCTCCTACAATAGCGTCGATGCGCCCCGTCCACGTCTTGGTTGGGCTAGCGGAGATGAAGTTGACCGCACCGCCCGTAGCATTGCGGCCATAGAGAGTCCCTTGCGGCCCGCGCAGGACTTCGACGCGATCGAGGTCGACCGCGCGCAGGGTTCCCATGAAAGGCCGGGGCAAATAGGCGCCATCCGAATAGATCGCGACCGTCGGTTCGGACGAACCAGCCACAAGGGTCGAGCCGACGCCGCGGATAGTCACAATGGTGTTGCCGAAGTTGGGGACGAACACCAATCCAGGAATCACATTGGCCAGGGCTATGGTATCAGTGACGCCCCGGCTGAGAAGGGTGTCGCCACTCACGGCGGTGATCGAAGCGGGAATATCCTGAACGCTGACGCTGCGCCTCAGCGCGGTCACGACGATGTCGGAGCCGTCATTGCCGCCACTCGACGGCGGGGCCTGAGGCTCTGACGCGGCCGACCCGGGCTCGGTTGCGCCGGCACCCGCAGCCACGGGAGTCTGAGCCCCTGCACCAGACGCTGCCAGCGCACATGAGAAAAGTATAAACGCGCCGCTCGACACACCCCAAAAATTCATATCATCCTCCCAGTGTTTCCATACACGGCTTCCGCGCGCCAGGAATTGAAGCGACCATACTCGACACGAGCGTTCCCCTGAAGTGTATTGCCGGGCTGATTGGAGATGATGTTGACCGCACCGGCAGTGGTGGTCTGGCCATAGAGCGTGCCTTGCGGTCCCTTGAGTATCTCGATGCGACTGACATCGAACATTTGCCCTCCGACGAGGGCGGCCGAACCTTGATAGACCCCGTCGACGCTCACCGCTGCGGAGGGATTCCCGTTAGGGCGAAAATCGTCATATCCGATCCCGCGGATGGTGAATGTCTGGATGGTGCGACCTCCGACGAATTGCGGTGAAACGACCACGCCCGGCGTCAGGCGGGACGCGTCCACCAAGTCCTTGACGCCCGCTTCGCGCAGTGCCTCTGGAGACAGGACGCTGACTGCCGATGGAACATCGATCAGCCGCTGGTCGCGTTTCTGGGCCGTGACGATGATGTCGCCACCTGCCTCGACAGGATCGTCGGCGGCGTAAGCCGGGGGAGCCGCGATCGTCAGGGAAGCGAAGGCGGAGGATAGCAGATGAACGCGGCGGAACTTGTGCTGCGATGAGCTGGCCATGAAATCAGTCCTTGGAACATGTATGTCAGAAGAGGGCGAGCGACATCGGCCACCGCCCGGATCGGGGGTGGATCTCGCGTCGCTCAGGACAATGAGGGGCCTAGTCGGAGACGACAGGCCGTTGCGGCATACGCCGGGACCCCGCCCATCGATGGATGTGTGAATACTTCATAGGACCCCCTGCCCGAATCGAACGGCTGTACAGGTAGGTGTATCGTGTGAATCTTCTATGACAGCCGGAGAAACGCTCGTGGGTATCCTGTGCGGATGCGCCGTCGGCGAAGCGATATGCGCGATGCCGTCCTGCTCAGGGAGCAAACTTGGCAACGGTGTGGTGAGGCTCTATCTAGATTGGGAAAGCCAGCCGAATTCGGGCGGAGCTTAATTCGAACGGCTGTACAGAAGGGTGTCAGGTTTGAGTCGCTTGCGATATATGTCCGAT
This sequence comes from Sphingomonas sp. TDK1, assembly GCF_001650735.1. GTDB lineage: Bacteria > Pseudomonadota > Alphaproteobacteria > Sphingomonadales > Sphingomonadaceae > Sphingomonas. Next base: position 11,605 of record NZ_LXVY01000031.1, read on the forward strand.
GAAGCCTCGCCCCAGGCAGAGCGGATGAGTGAGGCCGCGTATGACCTTGCCGAAGAGAGCGGTCTGGCAGCGCTCAGCGCACGAAGTCTGGCGCGAAAGACAGGAATGAGCCCGTCGGCAATCAATTACCACATCGGCAATCGCGAGCGGCTCATCGCGCAGATCGCGTTCAAGGCTATCGCGGTATCTAGCCGCTGGCGGCAGTCGCAGGCCGCTTTACAGGAAGAGGGTGCCCCGAGGTGGGCCGAGCTTGATCACGTGTTCACGTCGCTGTTGCAGGATCGGTTGAGCACCGGCCGTATGGTGATGGCACTTTTGCAGGAACTGGAGAACGAGGCCGTCGCCAGCGGTCAGACCGCTATCGAAGAGGCGCTGCGCGAGGAAATGTTCGCTGAAACGGCGTTCTGGCGCGATCTGGCAATCCGCCATGGCGAAAGCGTGGATGCTCGATCTCCTCGACAGTTCGCTGGCGTACGTCGATCCGGAGAAGCGAGACTACTTGCGTGAGGAGATCGTCCATGACCTCATCATACCGATCCGCTCGGATGGCGAAGCGCTCGACTATGAAGACCATAACCTATGGATTCTGGATGATCGACTAGCCTTCTATTCCTATTTGAAGTCCGACAAGCCCTTCACAACGTTTCTCACCGACAGCGACAGTACCCGCGAACCGGACGTCGCCGTTGTTTTCGATCGATCGCTGGCGTTCGACCGTGAAGGTACTGACGAACCGATTATCATTGTCGAATTCAAGCGACCCGGCCGACCCAACTACAGTCATAGCGACAACCCGGTCACGCAGGTGCTTGAATATGTAAACATCATGCGGAACGGCGGAGCGTTCAAGGATCGCACCGGCAGGTTCCGCAAACCTATTCCTCCCAGCACCAGATTTATCTGCTTCGTCGTCGCTGATTTTACGCCAAAGCTGGTCGAGGTTGTATCAATGTCGATTGCTCAGAATAAAAGTGCGGATGGCGAGGGGTACTTTGGCTTTTCGCCCATCCACAATGCCGTCGTTGAGGTTCTGCCTTACAACAAGCTGCTTCATGATGCCCGGCTGAGAAACGAGGCCTTCTTTGCCAAGCTCGGGCTGAACTAGTTACTCGGAATCACGAATTTGCGCGGATGACATAGCTGCGATTCCTATGTCAGCTAGGGAGGGCATCAGGTGGCACTACCGTCTCTGGTGGCGTATAAAGCTGGTCCCTAGTCGCGCGAACCACGTCGTTTACATATTCCGGCCATGGGCCGGCACCTGGTGGCATCGCAGCTTCTTCCTGTCGGTCCCGCAGGCGATTGCGGATCGTGCGGGCGGTGGTGCGGGTCGCCTCGTTGTCATCGTGCCAGGCGCCCCAGCGAACCCGCCAGTTAACGTATCGTGGCGCGAAAACCAGGAAGATCAAGGCCCCCACGCCGACGCCGTGTTCGCCAAGCAGCAGGATGGGAAGCGTGGCAATGGCGAATGCCTGAATCAGCGCCCAACAGGAACGATGACGGCGAAAGCCGTTCTGAACCAGCGTCGTCGGCCACCACGGACCTGCGACTGCCCATGCCGCGAGCGCGACCAACAGGCCGGTCAACACCATGCTGACGACGAAACCGATCCACAGCAGCGCCTTGGGAGCAATGAAGGTCAAGAAATCACCCATGCTGGCGCTGCGTGTCGAGGTCGCGCAGCTCGCGCAACAGATCGGTGGCCGGCGTCGAGACCACGATATCGTGGATGACCTTCTGGTCGAGGCTGATCACGTCTCCGACCGGACGTTCCGCGTAGCGAACCAGCGCAGGCTCGCTGGACGGCGTCCAACGTCGCGACGTGCCGGGCTTGAGTTCGAAAAGAAAGCGAGCAGGGGAGGCCAGGCTGATGCTCTGCGTTTGGCCATCGCTGCTCTGGCGGATGTCGGCGACCACGCCGCGATAGCCGACCCCAAGTCCGTCATGCTGGAGATCGGTCAGCACATAGGCGATCGGGCGATGACCGTGCTGCGTAGGCTTGATGATATGCGTGTAGGCCCAGCCGTGCCCGCCAAAGTCCCACCCTTCCGTAGCGACATCGAGTGCATCGTCGGCCATCAGCATGACGACTGCCAGCGTCGAGAAAATCGGTGCGCAAATGCCCCACACCAGATCACTAGCGCTCAACGCGGCTGCCTTTGGCCCACCCTGCGCGACGATCAGCAACGTGCCGATCGGATTGACCGCGGGCGTCCGGTAATCTGCGGGCAAGAAGCGGCTGACGTCGATCAGAAGCGTTTGCACCAGCCCGATAGCAAGCCCGGTCAGCAGGTGCGCGATCAGGGAAACGGCGACCCCGATCGCCAGCACGCTCAATGCGTTAACCGGCAGATCCGGGCGCGCAACGGCGTACCGGCGGGCGCGGGTATTCCAGAGCAGGATTGCGAAGAAGCCAGGAAGGAGGATTGCAACGCCTGTGACAACGGCCAGCGTCAGTGAGAACAAGGCTCAGGCCTCGACCAATTTCCGCTTACCGGTCGCCTGGTCAATGACCATCTTAGGGCGCTTGCCCGCAGCCTTCATAGCCTTGAGCTCCCGCTCGAGGCGTAACATGTCATCGTAACCGCCAAGCTGCCACGCGATCGAGGCGGTCTCTTGCTGTTCGCGAGGGGTCAGAACAGTGGCCATGTGGACAACATAGGGACGCGATCGCGCCGCGTCTATGGGGCACGGTCCTATACCAGCATCTGACGGCCTGAAGGCTTAGTCAGCCAGCGTTCGAAAGTGCGTCGATGATCCGACAATCGGCGATCGTTGTCGCGTCGCAGGTCGCTCCCCATTGCACGATCTCGGTTCTCAGCGCGGCGAGATCGGCGAGCTTGCGATCGATCTCATGGATGTGAACCGCGGCGATCGCATCGACCTCCGCGCAGGAGCCGCGCGGATCGTCTGCTAACCGCAGAAGGTCACGCACCTGGTCGAGGGTGAAGCCAAGATCGCGCGAGCGCTTGATGAACGACAGGCGATCCAGGTGGGAGCCGTTGTAAACGCGGTAGTTCCCTCCGCTGCGGATCGGCGCCCCGATCAATCCTTCCGCTTCGTAGAAGCGTACCGTCTCGACCTTCAACCCGGTCAATCTTGCTATTTCACCGATCTTCATCACAGACCCTTGACCCTCTAGTGGGATGAGGGTTCATATAGGGGGTCCGACCCAACGAATCGAGCACGATGATGGCGGACGCCTGTTGTTCAGCAAAGCGCGACACGATCGCGGAACTTGGCCGTAAGGCCGAGCAGCGACGCGCGCTGATCGTCGTCATGGTCATCAACCTATCGATGTTCGCCATCGAGTTCGGTGGTGGGCTGCTGGCCCGCTCGTCGGCGCTGATGGCGGACTCTGTCGACATGTTCGGCGATGCCGTGGTCTATGGGCTGAGCCTCTATGCACTCAATCGTGGCGCACGTTGGGAGGCGGGAGCGGCGATCGCCAAGGGCGGCCTCATCCTGGTATTCGGCATCGCCGTCCTCGTCGAAATCGCCGGTAAGATCGCCAACGGCGTGCCGCCGTCTTCGACGCTGATGCTCGGCTTCGGCGGGGCGGCGCTGGCAGCGAACCTCACGTGTCTGGCGCTGTTGTGGCGTTTCCGCGCTGCGAACGTGAACATGGCGAGCACCTTCGAGTGTTCGCGCAACGATGTCGCATCAAACATCGGAGTGCTCATCGCAGCGAGCCTCGTCCACCTCACAGGTGCCGCATGGCCCGACATCGTGGTCGGAGGCGTCATTGCGATTATCTTCCTCCGCTCCGCGTGGCGGGTGTTCGCGGATGCTATCCCCGCATGGCGTTTTGCTGACAGGTCCAGTGCCTACAATCGCCCTCATCGCGGAGAGAACGCATGACATCGGGTCGTCATGGTGATAGGCGCGTTCCCATGCTGGCCCGCGCCTGGTCCTTGCTGCTCCTCCTGCTGGCGTCGTCGCTCGTGATGACGGCGACCGTCCACGCGCGCGAAGTGCCGGGGCAGGCGACGACGATCGAATGCACAGGCGTCGTCCATGTAGATGGTGATGCCGATCAGTCGCAGGGTGATGCCGACAAGGCGATCCCGCATCATCATGGAACCTGTCACGGACAGGCTCTGAGCATTCCGCAGGCTGACGCCATCCCGGTCACCTTCAATATCGAGGGCGCTCGTCCCAAACCCGGTTTCGACGCCGTGCGGGCGCTGAGTTCCGTCGATCCGGCGTTGCGGCCGCCAAACGCCTGACGGATGCTGCCGGCCGGGATGACCCGGCCTGACGACATTCGTTAGGATTCCTCGACAATGCAGAAATTGTGCGCAGCCTTGCTGGCTGCGGCGTCGTGCGCCTCGGTGGCCCACGCGCAAGCCGGGCCGCCTGCGCCTATCACGCAGGCTGGACCGATCTATTCGCTCGACCAGGCGGTCGTCGCTGCCGGCGGCTCGGCGCCTTCGACCTCGGCCGCTACCGCTGCCATCGAAGCCGCACGTGCGGGCCGGACCGTTGCGGGATTGCGCCCCAACCCGGTCTTCCAAGGACAGATTGAGAATATAACGGGCTCCGGACCCTATCGGGGCGTGCGCGCCGCAGAGACTACGGTCGGGTTCGCCATTCCGATCGAACTGGGTGGCAAGCGCAGCGCCCGGGTCGGAGTTGCCAACGCCCAACTCTCACGCGCCGAGATCCAGGCGGCCATCATAGCCGCGGACGTGCGGTTGCAGGTGACGCAGCTCTACGTCGAAGCGGTCGCAGCCGAGCGGCGGGTGACGACGGCGCGGGATCAGGCGCGGATAGCGGGCGACGCACTCCGCGCGGCAAGTGTTCGCGTGCAGGCCGGACGGGCGTCGCCGCTCGAACAACAGCGCGCCGACGTCGCGCGGATCAACGCCGAGGCCAACGTCGAGCGTCAGCTCCGACTTTCCGACGCGGCCCGGGCGAATCTGGCGCGACGCATTGGTCAGCCGATCGATGGCCGTCTCGACGAGACGTTGCTCGATCGATTGCCCGACGCGGCGGCCTATGGGCCGGCGGCACCGGTACGAACGGTCGGAACGCTGGCGCTGGCCGCAGCCGATGCCGACTTCAGCATCGCGGATGCGGGCGTAAGGCTCGCGCGCGCCAATCGGGTGCCGGACATCAACGTCGGTCCGGCGCTGCGCAGGCTGGAAGCGACGAACGACACCGCGGCCGTCTTCACGGTCTCGATACCGATCCCGGTGTTCAACAACGGCCGCGCGGCGATCGCACAGGCGACTGCACAGCGTACCCAGGCGGACGCTCTTCGCCGGGTGACGGCGCTCGACATCGAGCAAGCCATCACTGACGCGCAGGCTCAGGCGGCGAACGCGGCGACGACTGCGCGTGCGGCGTCCGGACCGGCTTTGGCGGCCGCGCAGGAAGCGGCTCGGATCGCGCGCATCGGATATCGCGAAGGCAAGTTCGGGCAACTCGAACTGCTCGACGCCGAACGCACCCTCGCCGAGACGCGCGTCGCCGCGATCGACGCGCTCGCCAACTACCAGAATGCACGCGCGCAAGTGGAGCGGCTGACCGCCCCTGCGCCCGTTGGGGGAAACCAGTGATGAAAAGCTATTATCTCGTGGGCGCAGCGACGGCCGCCCTCCTGCTGTCGGCATGCGGCGGTGGAAGCGACGCCGGAAACGAAGCCGCTGCGAACGAGGCATCGAACAGCGCGTCGGCGAACGCCGGGGCGGAAGCACCGGCGCAGAAGGATGCCGTGACGCTCACGCGGGAGCAGATCGCCGCAGCCGGAGTCCAGATCGGCCGTCCGATCGTCGGAGGTGCGGGAACGATCGAGCTTCCTGCAATCATCGAAGGCGATCCGCAGGGCACACAGGTCGTGTCAGCTGCCATCGCCGGTCGGGTGGTCGCGCTCACGCGCAATCTCGGGCAGACCGTCGGCCGAGGTCAAACGATCGCCGTGATCGAAAGCCGGGAGGCCGCACAGATCAAGGGCGAGGTGCAGGCCGCACGTGCACGGCTGCAGCTCGCGAACTCCAATCTCGCGCGCGAACAGCGCTTGTTCTCGCAGAAGGTCTCGCCCGAGCAGGACCTGATCGCGGCGCGCACCGCAGCGACGGAGGCGCGCATCGCGCTGACCCAGGCGCAGAGCACCGTTTCGGCAGCCGGCGTCGGCGGGGCGGGACTGAACCGGCTGGGAATCGCCGCACCGATCTCGGGCCAGGTGATCGCACGGCCCGTGACCCTCGGTCAGACCGTGACGGCCGATGCCGAGCTCTATCGCATCGCCAATCTCGGCCAGGTGTCGCTGGCTTTGAACCTCAAGCCGGAGGATGCCGGCCGCGTCCGTCCCGGCAACGTCGTGACGGTCAAGGCCGCGGGCCGGCAGGCGACGGCGCGGATCACCTTCGTGTCGCCAGCGCTCGATCCCCAGACCCGCCTCGTGCCGTCGATCGCGACGCTCGACAATCGTGGTGGCACTTGGCGCGTCGGCGAACCCGTGACCGCTTCGGTCGAACTGACGGGCAGCGGCGGCAGCGGTGCGATCCGTGTGCCGACCACGGCGGTGCAGACCGACGAGGGCAAATCGGTCGTCTTCGTACGAACTCCGAACGGCTTCCAGGCGACCCAGGTGCAGCTCGGCGACGCATCCGGTGACACGGTGATCGTCCGCTCCGGCCTGACCGGCCGTGAGCAGATCGCCACCACCGGCAGCTTCACGCTCAAGGCCGAACTCGGCAAGAGCGAAGCGGTAGAGGATTGAGATCATGATCGCCCGCATCGTCACATGGGCGGTCGAGAAGCGTTGGCTCGTCCTGCTGCTCGCCGTCATCGCCGCAACCATCGGCGCCTTCTCCCTCTACCGGCTGCCGATCGACGCGGTGCCGGACATCACCAACAATCAGGTGCAGATCAACGTTCGCGCGCCAGCGCTGTCGCCCGAGCTGGTCGAGAAGCAGGTGTCGTTCCCGATCGAGACGGCGCTCGCCGGCACCCCGGGCCTCGAATACACCCGCTCGCTGAGCCGCAACGGCTTCGCCCAGATCACGGCCGTCTTCTCCGACGCGACCGACATCTACTTCGCCCGCCAGCAGGTCGGCGAACGGCTGCAGGGCGTGGCCGAGAACCTGCCCGACGGCGTGAACCCCGAAATGGGACCGATCGCGACCGGTCTGGGCGAGGTGTACATGTACACCGTCCGCCTGCAGCACCGCGCCGACGACAAGCACAAGCCCGGCGAGCCGGGCCAGCAGCCCGACGGCAGCTACATCACCCCCGAGGGCGATCGGCTGACGAGCGAGGAGGACAAGGCGACCTATCTGCGTACCGCGCAGGACTGGATCGTCACCCCGCTACTGAAGAACACGCCCGGCCTGGCTGGTGTCGACTCGATCGGAGGCTATGCCAAGCAGTTCCTGGTCGTCCCCGATGTCCAGAAGCTCGCTTCACTCGGCATCACGCTGACCGAACTGGGTAACGCTCTCGAGCGGAACAATACCAGTGTCGGAGGCGGCTTCGTCAACCGCAACGGTGAGGGACTGGCGGTAAGGTCGGACGCTCTGGTCCGCAACACCGGCGAGTTGGCCCGGACCGTCGTGGCGACCCGCAACGGTGTGCCCGTGACGCTCGATCAGGTCGCGACCGTTCGCACCGGACAGGCGATCCGGATGGGTTCCGCGTCCGAGAACGGCACCGAGGTCGTGGTGGGCACCGCGATCATGCGGATCGGTGAGAACAGCCGCTCGGTCGCGACCGCGGTCGCGGACAAGCTGAAGACGATCAACGCCTCGCTTCCGCCGGACGTGGTGGTGCAGCCGGTGCTCAACCGCACCGAGCTGGTTAACTCCACCATCCGGACGGTGGCGCGCAACCTCGGCGAAGGCGCGGTCCTCGTCATCGTCGTCCTGTTTCTCCTGCTCGGAAACTTCCGCGCGGCGCTCATCGCAGCGCTCGTCATTCCGATCACGATGACGCTAACCGGATTCGGGATGCTCAAGGCAGGCGTCTCTGCCAACCTCATGAGCCTCGGCGCGCTTGACTTCGGCCTGATCGTCGATGGTGCGGTCATCATCGTCGAGAATGCGTTGCGCAGGCTCGCGGAGCGCCAACATCACGAAGGCCGACGGCTCACCGTCAAGGAGCGGCTCGCGAGCGTGGCGGCTGCCGCGCGCGAGATGATCCGGCCTTCGGTATACGGACAGGCGATCATTATACTCGTCTACGTACCGCTGCTCACGCTCACCGGCGTCGAGGGCAAGACGTTCGTGCCGATGGCGCTCACCGTCATCATCGCGCTCGCCTTCGCGTTCGTGCTGTCGCTCACCTTCGTGCCTGCGATGATTGCCATCTGGCTGTCGAAGAAGGTCGATGAGGAGGACGGCCGCATCGTCACCTGGCTCAAGAAGCGCTATGAGCCGGGGCTCAATCGGGCCATGAGGCGTCCCACGATCACGATCGGGGCGGCCGTCGGCAGCCTCGTCCTGGCGGTCTTAGCGTTCGGAACGCTGGGGCAGGTGTTCCTGCCGCAGCTCGACGAGGGTAACCTGCTCATCCAGTCGCTGCGCATCCCGGCGACGTCGGTCCAGCAGAGCCAGGCGATGCAGGTGCCGATCGAACGCATGATGTCGAAGCAGCCCGAGGTGCAGTTCGTCTATTCGAAGACGGGCACCGCCGAGCTCGCATCGGACCCGATGCCGCCCAATGCCACGGACATGTTCGTCATCCTGAAACCGCGCGACGCCTGGCCCGACCCCAAGTTGGCGAAGGAGGATCTGGTCAAGCGCATCGAGGGCAATCTCGCGAAGTTCCCGGGCAACGCCTACGAGATCACCCAGCCGATCCAGATGCGCTTCAACGAGCTGATCGCAGGCGTTCGCGGCGACATCGCCGTCAAGGTCTTCGGCGACGATTTCTCCGCCATGAACCGGACGGCGGAGCAGGTCGCGTCAATCCTGCGCAAGACGCAAGGCGCGGCCGACGTGAAGGTCGAGCAGACGACGGGTCTCCCGATGCTCGACATCCGCGTCAACCGCGATGCGATGGCACGCCTCGGCGTCACCGCTCAGGATGTGCAGGACACCGTCACCGCCACCCTCGGTGGCCGCACCTCCGGGCAGATCTTCGAGGGAGACCGCCGCTTCCCGGTTGTCATCCGCCTCTCGGAGGCGCAGCGTTCGGATCTGGGGCTGCTGCAGCAGGTCCAGGTTCCGGTCGCCGGCGGGTCCTTCGTTCCCCTTTCCAGCGTCGCCGACATCGGAGTCGTGGACGGGCCGAACCAGATCAGCCGCGAAAACGGCAAGCGCCGGGTGGTCGTGCAGGCCAACGTGCGTGGTCGCGACGTCGGAAGCGTTGTGGCCGACGCACAGGCTGCCATCGGCAGCCAGGTGCGCCTGCCACCGGGCAGCTATCTCGAATGGGGTGGACAGTTCGAGAACCTCCAGTCGGCCAGCGCAAGGCTGAAGCTGGTCATCCCGGCCTGCTTCGTCCTGATCCTGTTCCTCCTCTATGGCGCCCTGGGATCGGTGCGTGATGCCGCGATCGTGTTCACCGGCGTGCCCTTCGCGCTGGTGGGCGGCGTGCTGCTTCTCTTCGTGCGCGGCATGGACTTCTCGATCTCCGCCGCGGTGGGCTTCATCGCGCTGTCCGGCATCGCGGTCCTCAACGGCCTCGTCATGGTCAGCTCCATCCAGGACCTGATCCGTTCGGGCATGGACCGCGCCGAGGCGGCGCATGTTGGTGCGATGCAGCGCCTGCGTCCGGTCGCCATGACGGCGCTGGTGGCATCGCTCGGCTTCGTACCGATGGCGCTCGGACATGGTGCCGGTGCCGAGGTGCAGAAGCCGTTGGCGACGGTCGTCATCGGCGGGCTGATCTCGGCGACGCTGCTGACGCTCTTCGTGCTTCCCACCCTCTACGCGCGGTTCGGGCAGAAGGCGATCGAGCTGCCGGAGCACTACAACGAAGAGCACGAAGGCGATGATCACGGTCAGACCTTCGGGAAGACCATGGCCTGACGAACGAGGAGGGCGGCACCGTCGTGCCGCCCTCCCATATCGATGATGGGGATACCCATGCCGGAGATCACGATTTCCCGAGTTTTCCATGGCCCGCCGCTGCGGATCTGGTCCGCGCTGATAGAGCCCGAGCACCGTCAAGCCTGGAGGCCGATGATCCAGCTCGACGATGCCAGCCAGGTTGGCGAAACCCAGTGCACGTTCGCCTTTCCGGGCTGGTCACGCTCCGTCCGTTCACCCGCCGAGGTCGACCACCTGGACAAGCCCCGGGCTTTCGCCTGGTCGTGCGGCATTCCTCACGTGTTCATGATCGAGGAGCGCTTCGAACTCCAGGGCGACGACGGCGGCACCACGGTGTCGCACAGCTGCGCCCTCCGGGGCCTGCTCTCGCTCCCGATCGCCGCGATGGTTCTGCGTCGTCTGCGCGTACTGATGATCGAGGCCGACGACCGACTTGCGGCCTACCTTCACTGGCGCGCCGGACAGGCGGTCCGCGGAGCCGACCGGCGCCGCATAGCGCAGCACTATCGGAGGAAGGTACGATGATTGGCATCAAGATCGTCGCGATGGTCGGCTTCGTGGTCCTGACCGGCTGCTCGAAGCCCGCGCCCAGCGACCCGCCCACCCAGCAGGAGGTTCATTCCGCCGACAGCGGGGTGTCGAGCGGGCAACTCGGCCGTCACCGCTATCGCTGCGACGACGGAAGCAGGCTGCTGATCGACTACAAGGACGATGGACTGCGGCTCGACCTGCGCGACGGGAACGATGCTCCTCCCCGGATCCTCAGCGCGCCCACGCAGAGGCTGCAATATGTCGGCGACGGCATCACGGCGACATTCTCCGGAACGCAGCTGACGATCGTCGAGGGCACGAGCCGAACCCGGACCTGCGTCCAGGAGGGCAGCAAGTGACCCGATCGTATCAACGGTGCGGTTCGGCCGGAACACGTCCGCGCAGACGTCAGCGGAGGGCGTGACGATGTCCGATCCGACCATCTCGAACGTCATGGCGATCCGCGCAGACGTGATCGCGCGCAGTCGAGCGCTTCGCGAAGCGCAGCCGAACGTCGCGCCCGGCGCGGCGCCGGGCACCCCCTCGTCCAGTTTCGCACAGACGCTCGATGGCGTCGTAGCGAAGGTCAACGAGACGCAGCAGCGGGAAGACGTCGCTACCGAGGCCTACGAGCGCGGCGAGACGAACGACATCGCGACCGTCGCGCTGATCCAGAACCGTGCAAGTGTCGCGTTCGAAGCGACGCTTCAGGTCCGCAACAAGCTTCTGTCCGCATACAAAGACATCATGAACATGCCGCTCGGCTGATGCCGAAGCATGCTGGAGCAATGAACATTTATGATTGTGGGCGCCACGCCACGATTTCGGCAGATCATGTTTGAGGTATGGAAGCCGCTGACGATCCTCTTCGTATGGGACGTTGCGGTCACCGCCTTCCACTTCATGACGCCGATCAAGGAGCCGCCGCTTCCGACTGCGTTGTTCGGCACCGCGATCGCGCTGTTCATGGGCTTTCGGACCAACGCCGCATATGCGCGCTGGTGGGAGGCGCGGACTTTATGGGGCGCGCTCATCAACGCGTCGCGATCTTTGTCGCGCGTCGCGCGGAGCCTTTCGGAAGGGAAGGACGATGCGGAGGGTCTCCACCAGGATGTGGTCCGTCGGCAGATCGCCTTCGCCCATGCGATACGATGCCAACTCCGCCGCGAACCCGCCTACGACGAGATCAGGCGGATCGCGGGCGAAACGCTTGCCGAAATGGTCGTTAAGAAGACGAACCCGGCCAATGCGATCCTGAACAGCATCTCTCTGCTGTTCGCCAGTGCCCTCGCGAACCGCAGGATCGACACCATTCAGCAGGCGATGGTCGAGCGCGTGCTGGTCGACATCGCCAACGCCCAAGGCGGTATGGAGCGGATCAAGAACACCCCGCTGCCGAATGGCTTCCGTTTCTTCCCGAACCTGTTCACCCGCCTGTTCTGCCTACTCTTGCCCATCGCGCTGGTCGAATCGCTCGGGCTCTGGACGCCGATAGGCTCGACGTTGATCGGCCTCGTCTTCCTCGCCGTGCTGAGCATCGGCGAAGATCTCACCGATCCCTTCGCCAACACCGTCCACGATGTGCCGCTCACCGCCATGTGCCGCACGATCGAGATCGATCTGCTCGAGTCCGCCGGCCTCGAGGCGCCAGCACCGCTCAAACCGGTGCATGGAGTCCTGTGGTGAGCAGCGAGCGAGCTAAACGGACGGCTGTGCCTCGTGGCAGGCTCTCCCTGCTCGCGCTCGCCGCACTGGGCCTCACGGCTTGCGGGCCAGCGCCAGACGACACGGAAGGCGTTCTTCACAACGCGGAGACGATGCCGGACTTGGTTGGGCAACGTGTCGTCTACTGCGACGACGGATCGCGCGCCGACGTCGACTACCTCCGCGATGGTCTGCGTATGGCGGTCACCTGGCTGCCGCGCGGCAGGACGGAGATCCTGCGCGCGCGGGGCACCGGTGACGAGTTCCGCAACGGCAGCACGAGGGCGGTGATCGCGGGTGGATCGATCGCCTTCACCCGCTCCGACGGCAAGGTGCGCGTCTGCCACCGCACCAAGGGGGAGAACTGAGCGATGCGCCCTCTTGCACGCACTTCGTTGTCGGCGTCCGCGGTGATCCTCGGCACGATCATCATCACCAGAAGCGGGCTGAAGCTGCGGCTGGTTTCGTGTTCTCGGCACCTCGCCGCGAGCGTCGTCTTCCTCGCCGCCGCACGCGAGATGCGACGCGATGCCCGCATACGATCGAAGATCACAGTTGGGAGGCCGTCATGAACGACAAGCTCGAACTCGACATTCCGGTGCTGCTGCCCGACCTGCCCGATGCCGCCGACGCCTGCCTGGAGCGCCTCGTCTCCACCCTGGCGACGCGCGACGGCGTCGAGAAGGCCCACGTCATCGCTGTCGACGGTGACGCCCCTGCGGCACTGTGCATCCATTTCGACGCCGCCAAGCTGCCGCTGCCGCGGCTGCGCGAGATGGTACGTGCGGCAGGCGCCGAAATCACCGAACGCTACGGCCATTCCGTTTGGGAGGTTACGGGGATCACGCACGAACGTCGGGCACGCACGATCGGCGACACGCTCTGCGCGATGCCCGGCGTTGTCCAGGCGAGCGCGACCACCAGCGGAACGATCCGCGTCGAATACGATCGGCAGCGGACCGGCGAGGACGAGATCCGTGCGACGCTTCGCAAGCTCAAGGTGGGTCTCGGCGAACGGATCGCAGCCGACGATCATGCCGGACACGATCATGGGAAGGGCGCCCGGACGAAGGAGGAGCAGCATGGCCCAGGCGACGGCCACGACCATTCGCACGCCGAGTTCCTAGGGCCCAACACCGAGTTGATCTTCGCTCTCGCCTGCGGTGCGCTGCTGGGGATAGGGTACGGCGTCGAGAAGCTGATGCCTGACGCGGCGCAATGGCTGCCGACCGCCTGCTTCGTCGCGGCCTATCTCTTCGGCGGCTTCTTCACGCTGCGCGAGGCGATCGACAACCTGCGACTCCGCAGGTTCGAGATCGACACTCTGATGCTGGTCGCCGCAGCCGGTGCCGCAGCCCTTGGCGCCTGGGCGGAAGGCGCGCTGCTGCTCTTCCTCTTCAGTCTCGGTCACGCGCTCGAGCATTATGCGATGGGTCGCGCCAAGAAGGCCATCGAGGCGCTGGCCAAGCTCGCGCCGGAGATCGCGACCGTTCGGCGGGACGGCCAGAAAAGCGAGATACCCGTCGAACAGCTGGTGATCGGCGATGTCGCGATCGTTAGGCCGAACGAACGCCTGCCTGCAGACGGCTTCATCATCAAGGGCTCCAGCGCGATCGACCAGGCTCCCGTCACCGGCGAGAGCATCCCGGTCGACAAGATCCCCGTCGCCGATGCCGCGATCGCTCGTGCCAAGCCGGACGCGGTGGGTCCGGAAAGCCGGGTGTTCGCCGGTACGATCAACGGCGGGAGCGCGATCGAGATCGAGGTGACGCGTCGCTCAAACGAGAGCGCACTCGCCAAGGTCGTGAAGATGGTCAGCGAGGCGGAAACGCAGAAATCGCCGACGCAGCGGTTCACCGATCGCTTCGAGCGGGTGTTCGTGCCTGCCGTCCTCGTGCTCGCCCTTCTACTCCTGTTCGCCTGGGTCGTCGTCGACGAGCCCTTCCGCGACAGCTTCTACCGGGCGATGGCTGTGCTGGTGGCGGCAAGCCCCTGCGCGCTGGCGATCGCGACGCCGAGTGCAGTGCTTTCCGGCGTCGCGCGAGCGGCGCGAGGCGGTGTCCTGGTCAAGGGCGGCGCGCCGCTGGAAAATCTCGGATCTTTAAAGGCGATCGCCTTCGACAAGACTGGCACGCTGACCGAAGGACGGCCACGCATCACCGATGTCGTGGTGGTCGATGCTGCCGACGAGAACGAGCTGCTGGCACTCGCCGTCGCGGTCGAGGCGCTCAGCGACCACCCGCTTGCGCAGGCGATCGTCAAGGACGGCCGTGAACGACTCGGCGCACGCGGACTACCCGAAGCCGGAGACCTCAAGAGCCTCACCGGCCGCGGCGTCACCGCAACCGTCGGAGACGAGACGGTATGGATCGGGAAGGCCGAGATGTTCGGCAAGGAAGGCATTCCGGTATTGGGTCAAGGGGCAACGAGTGCCGTCGCCGCGCTGCGCGAGAGCGGCCGGACCACGATGGTCGTGCGCAAGGGCGACCGGGATCTCGGCGCCATCGGTCTCATGGACACGCCGCGCGAGGCCGCGAGGACCGCGTTGCGCCGTCTGCACGACATGGGTGTGTCACGGATGATCATGATCTCCGGCGACCATCAGAAGGTCGCCGAGGCGATCGCCCGGGACGTCGGGATCGATGAAGCCTGGGGCGATCTGATGCCCGAGGACAAGGTGGCCGCAATCAAGAAGCTGGCAGGCGAGGACAAGGTCGCGATGGTCGGCGATGGAGTCAACGATGCACCTGCCATGGCGAGTGCGACCGTCGGGATCGCGATGGGCGCGGCCGGGTCGGACGTGGCTCTGGAAACCGCGGACGTGGCGCTGATGGCCGACGATCTGGCCCATTTGCCGTTCGCGGTGGGTCTCAGCCGTCACACCCGTGGGATCATTCGCCAGAACGTCTTCGTCAGCCTCGGCGTCGTCGGCTTCCTCGTACCGGCGACCATCCTGGGGCTCGGGATCGGACCCGCGGTAGCGGTGCACGAGGGATCGACCTTGCTGGTCGTCGTCAACGCCTTGAGGCTGCTAGCCTACCGCGATCCGACCGGTAGGGCAGGATGACGGTGGAAGCCGTGAGAACGCCCACGTCTGAAAAGGCAGTTGCGTGCAGCAGCCTGGGGATGTTGCTCGAGCATCGTCTTCGGCTGCGCCCGCGACGCTCGGGGATCTGAAATCACAATGTTCGACATCATACTGGATGTACTTTCCTCCTTCAAAGGTTTCGGCGTTTTTCTGCTGATGCTTTTGGAGAACGTCTTTCCGCCGATCCCGTCGGAGGTGATCCTGCCGCTCTGCGGCTATGTCGCCACGCGAGGTGAAATCGGCGTGCCAGCCGTCATCGTCGCCGGCACGCTCGGATCGGGTGTCGGTGCGCTCCTGTGGTACTATGCCGGTCGCTGGGTCGGCGTCGATCGCCTGAAGCGCTTCGCCGCCTCGCACGGCCGCTGGCTGACACTGACCCCAAGCGAGATCGATCGGGTCGACCGCTGGTTCGATCGGCGCGGGCGCTGGGCGGTGCTGTTCGGACGCATGATCCCGGGCATCCGCACGCTGATATCCGTGCCGGCCGGCGTCAGCGGAATGCCGCTCGTACCGTTTCTCGTTGCGACGTTCGCAGGATCCGCAATCTGGACGAGCGTCCTGGTGGTGGCCGGCTTCCGATTGGGCACCCGGTATCGGCAGGTGGCCGACCTCATCGAGCCCACCAGCAACGCCGTGATCGTTGCCGCCTTCATCTGGTACGCCTGGAGGGTCGCAACGTTCGATCCATCGAGGGGGGGCACTGATGGCCCTCAGTAATCTTCGCGCGCGTCGATCCATTCGGGTCCAGGCCTGCTCGGATCGCACCCGGATCCGTTCTTCGGCGGGCGCCTTGCGTGGCCGTGCGATCGCCCTGCCTGTCCTGCGGACCATCACAGGGCAGAAGCGTTGCCTGACCACCCGATGAAGACGCTTCAGCTTTTCGCCGCTCTTCTTCCGGCCGGCCTGTGGCTCCTGGCCGCCAACCTGCTTGTACGCACGACGCGCCTTGGCAGAACCTACAGTCTGATCTCCACCCCGCATGTGCTCGTGCTGATCCGATGGATCGGAATGTTCCATCGCATCGGATTCGCGACATGGAGGCGCCGCGGAGGGAAGTGGCACTGGTCCTCACAACCAGGGCCGATCGCATGATCGTGAGGATCCGAAGGTCGGCATACCGACCGGCATCGACCGCATCGAGGGAGCGACGATACGCTGCGAAGACGCCGAAGCGCCGCGGCGGTCGGAGCACGATCCGACTTCGGACGATTGGTGATGGAAGGCTGTCCCGACCGACCGGGCGAAGCCGATCGCGCGGACATTCGCGTTTGGGAGTACTGCCATGCTGGCACTGAGCTACACCATCATCCCGACCATCGCGGTCATTCT
The DNA here is from genome assembly GCF_001650735.1 of Sphingomonas sp. TDK1. Classification (GTDB taxonomy): domain Bacteria; phylum Pseudomonadota; class Alphaproteobacteria; order Sphingomonadales; family Sphingomonadaceae; genus Sphingomonas. The sequence goes on from NZ_LXVY01000031.1 coordinate 28,255, forward strand.
GGGCGCAATTGCCGCGGTCGTGCGACGTCCCGGTGCCGCCTTTACCAGCGCCATGCAGCATCTCGCGGCCGGCGTCGTGTTCGCCGCGGCGGCGACAGAGATCCTTCCGCAGGTCAAGCACGAGGCGAGCCCGACCGCGACGTTGATCGGCGGGGCCGCCGGTGTGGCGGTCATGCTCGCGCTCAAGGGCTTCGAGGAACGCTTCGAAGGTCCCGCCGCGCTGCTGGGCGCGATCGGGATCGACCTGCTCATCGATGGCCTCGTGTTGGGACTGGCATTCGTCGCCGGCGCCAAGGCGGGCATCCTGCTGACGGTCGCGCTGACGCTCGAGGTGCTGTTCCTCGGCGTGACGCTCACGACGGAACTCGGTGAGACCATGCGCTCCAGGCTGCGGGTCGTCCTGACGGTCGCAGGCCTCGCCCTTCTGCTTCCGATCGGATCGCTGGCCGCGCTGCCGGTGGCCACACTGTCACCCGTGGTGATCGCCGGCTTTCTGAGCTTCGGCCTCATGGCGCTCCTCTATCTGGTTACCGAGGAGCTGCTGGTCGAGGCGCACGAGAAGCCGGACAGCCCACTCATCAGCGCCTTCTTCTTACGGCTTCCTCGCGCTGCTCGCGCTCGAGGAGATCGCCGGATGAACCGCCTCGATCCCAATCGGCGCCCTGCGCCCACCCATCCGAAAGGAGAGACGACATGCCCACGATGAAGAAAATGCTGGCGGTCGCGGCCGTCGCCGCGACCGCGTCGGTGAGCGCGCAACCGGTCGCACAGACCATGCCGCACGGACGGCACCTGCGACCGGCCGCACCGACAGGTTCTCCCGCGACGCGGGCGTATCGCGCAGCCAACGCCAAGATGCACGGCGTCATGGACATCCGGTTCACCGGGGATGCCGATGTCGACTTCATGCGTGCGATGATCCCGCACCACGAGGGCGCGATCGCGATGGCGGAGGTCGAGCTGAGATACGGCCGCGATCCCGAAGTGCGGAAGCTCGCACGGGAGGTGGTCATGGCGCAGCGGGCTGAGATCTCGCGGATGCGCATCTGGCTCGCGAAGCGGGAGGCCGGCAAGTGAGCGCCGGTCACGACCACGGCGCCGGAGCGCACGATGCTGGCGCAGGGCACGATCACAGCCATGGCGCGGGCGGTCACAACCATGCGGCCGGCGCCAACGCCAAGATGCTGAGCTGGGCGCTCGCGCTGACCTTCACCTACTTCATCGCGGAGGTGATCGGCGGCTTCGTCTTCAACAGCCTGGCGCTCCTCTCGGACGCCGCTCACATGATGACCGACGTGATGGCGCTGGTGATCGCGCTGCTGGCTATCAAGCTGGGCCAGAAGCCGGCCGACGACAAGCGGACGTTCGGGTATCGTCGTTTCGAAATCCTCGCTGCGGCCTTCAATGCCGTGCTGCTGTTCGGCGTAGCGATCTACGTCTTCGTCGAGGCGATCAAGCGCTTCAGCACCCCACAGGAGGTTCAATCCTGGGGCATGCTGATCGTCGCGACGATCGGCCTCGTCGTGAACATCGTGTCGATGCGGTTGCTGATGGCGGGTAAGGAAGGCAGCTTCAACGTCAAGGGCGCCTATCTGGAGGTCTGGGCCGACATGATTGGCTCCGTCGGCGTCATCGCCGGCGCTCTCACCATCCGCTTCACGGGTTGGACCTGGGTCGACCCAATCGTAGCGGTCGGCATCGGCCTGTGGGTCCTGCCGCGTACGTGGATCCTGCTGCGCGACACCAGCAACGTCCTACTAGAAGGCGTTCCGGGCGGCCTCAAGCTCAGCGAGGTTCGCACCGCCATCGCCGGCGTGCGCGGCGTCGCCGACCTTCATGACCTGCATGTCTGGTCGATGAGCAACGACGAGGTGAACTGTACGGTCCACCTCGTACTCGATCGCGGTGCCGACGTCGATGGGACGCGCTCGGCCGTTCAAGCGCTTCTGCGAGACCGATACGAGATCGGACACAGCACGATCCAGACTGAGGTCTCGGGACGCGATTGCGCCGAACAGGGCATCCATCCTTGAGCCTCTCGGGCGAACCTCAAGGGCAGGCCATGAACGACATCCCATCGTCATCGCAGCGCCGTGACGGCGTTATGCTGGCTCCCGGATGTCAGCTCGGACTGCTGATCGCCGACCGCCGAGGGGGCGAGCTCTACTATCGCCCCCGATGCCGAGGCGTCTGGTTTGACCCGAGCAGACTCGACAAGGTCATCGCGCGAAATCCGCCTACGCTGGCATTGATGGTCCGCGGGACAGCCCGCATCCCAGCAGCGCCCGCTTCCCTGCCCGGGGGCCTGAAACCAGACCGAAGAGCACGCCCGGCATTCGCGGCGCTGGCCGCCATGAGCGAAGTCGACGAGGGGGCGTGATCGACGGCCTCTTCAACCACTGAAAAGCAAGGCGACGAAGAGCCGTCGCTTGCAAGCAGCATTCAAGCCGACGTGATCAATGGCGCCGCCAATCCAGGCGGTGTCCTGGGCATGATCAGAGCGATGTCTGCGCAGGCGTCACGCATGGATGCTCACCATCGATAAAGCCGAGCAACGGCTGCATACCGGAGTAAATTCGTGAAACTCATCAACATCGCCATCGTCGGCATCGGCAACTGCGCGAGCTCGCTCGTCCAGGGGCTGGAGCATTATCGCGGAGGCACCAACGACGCGGCCGGCCTGATGCACTGGGAAGTCGGCGGCTATGAACCCTCCGACATCAAGGTCGTCGCCGCCTGGGACGTGGATACGCGCAAGGTCGGCAAGGACGTCGCCGAGGCGATCTTCGCCAAGCCCAATTGCACCGCGGTGTTCGCCGCCACCATCCCGTCGACCGGCACGGTGGTGAAGATGGGCGCGGTGCTGGACGGCGTCGCCGACCATATGAGCCAATATAAGGACGATCGCACCTTCGTGGTCGCCAACGACACGCAGCCGACCAAGGAAGAGGTCGTCGCCGAACTGAAGCGTTCGGGCACCGACGTGCTGATGAACTACCTGCCGGTCGGCAGCCAGGAGGCGACCGAATTCTACGCCGAATGCGCGCTGGAAGCCGGCGTCGCCTTCGTCAACAACATTCCGGTCTTCATCGCCTCCAACCCCGAATGGGCGAAGCGCTTCGAGGATGCCGGCGTCGCGATCATCGGCGACGACATCAAGGCACAGCTGGGTGCGACGATCGTCCACCGCGTGCTCACCGACCTGTTCGCCAAGCGCGGCGTCAAGCTCGACCGGACGTATCAGCTCAACACCGGCGGCAACACCGACTTCCTCAACATGTCGAACCACCGCCGCCTCGAATCCAAGAAGATCTCGAAGACCGAGGCGGTCCAGTCGGTCGCGGCCGAGCGGCTCGACGACGACAACGTCCATATCGGGCCGTCGGACTACGTGCCGTGGCAGAACGACAACAAGGTATGCTTCCTGCGCATGGAAGGCCAGCTGTTCGGCGGCGTGCCGATGAACCTGGAACTGCGCCTGTCGGTCGAGGATTCGCCCAACAGCGCCGGTGTCGCGATCGACATGATCCGTTGCGCCGCGATCGCCAAGGACCGCGGCATCGCCGGCGTGATCGACCCCGCATCCGCCTATTTCTGCAAGCATCCGCGCACCCAGATGACTGACGACCTCGCCCAGATCGCGGTCGAGAACTTCATCGCAGGCGCATGAGGCCATCGATGCTTCGTACATCACGCCTACACTTGATCGGCATGGTGCTCCTCGCGGGCGCCGTGCCGGGTCGGGCACAGTCGCAGGCCGCCCCGAAAGCCGGCGCGTCCGCGTCGTCCACAAAGCCCCCGACCGACATCTATGGCCGCGACACGCCGCGAGGCACCGTCTCGGGTCTTCTTTCCGCAATGGCCGAGCGCGATTACAGCCGGGCCGGCCGCTACTTCGAAGCCAAGGCGGACGTTCGCCGTCTGACGGAGGAGCTTCAGTCCGTATTGGATCAGAGCGGTGCGATCGATCCGTTCGTTTCGCTGTCCAACGACCCGCAGGGAAATCTGGAGGACGGTCTCGGGTCCAACATCGAACGGGTAGGAAGCCTCTCGAGAACGGGTGACGTACCCATACTCCTTACCCGTGGCGGAACGGCAACGGCCGGCAACGTCTGGCGTGTGGCGCTGAAGACCAGCATCGCCGCACGGCGGCTGCACGAGCATAGGAACACCGGCAAAGGCGGGCAACCGATCGAAATCGGGGGCGCGGCGGTCGGGGACTGGTCGACCCTGCTCGGCCTCGCGTCGCTCGTCTTCCTTGGCTTCTACGTGGTCAGCGCCGGGATCCTCTTCGTGATGAGGCGCACGATCCACGATCACGAAAGGAGCAGGACCTATCGTGTGGCTCAGGCGGCGATGCCGCCGGTAAGCCTGTTCGGGGCGACCCTGCTGTTCCAGCTATGGGCGGGATCGCTGCCGGTCTCCATCATCGCACGTCAAATCCTGCTGCGGTACCTGGGTGTTTTCGCCTGGATCGCGCTGGCGTGGTTCTTCGCCCGCATGATCGATGCGGTGGCACAGCTCAGCATCAATCGGCTCAAGGGACTGGAACGACGGCAAGCGGTGTCCGTGATCAGTCTCGTCCGTCGCGCTGCGAAGCTCGTCCTGCTGTTCATCGCGGTCGTGGCCGTCCTCGACACGTTCGGGATCGACGTCACGACGGGGGTCGCCGCATTGGGCATCGGCGGCATCGCCTTGGCTCTCGGGGCGCAGAAGACGGTCGAGAACCTGGTCGGAAGCGTGACGTTGATCGCAGACAAACCCGTGCAGGTCGGCGACTTCTGCAAGGTCGGTGACGTGGTAGGCACGGTGGAGGACGTCGGCATACGTTCCACTCGCATCCGCACCTTGGAGCGGACCGTGGTGACCATTCCAAACGGAGATTTCTCGGCGCGACAGATTGAAAACTTCGCTCGACGGGACTCCTTCCTATTCAATCCGATCATCAGGTTGGAGCACGGGATCAGGTCCGACAAGCTGCCCGCGACCCTCCACATGATGACGGAAATCCTGGAGGCGAACGAACATATCATCAAGCCGGGCGCGCGGGCGCGCCTGAAGGACATCAATCTGAGCTCCGTAGACATAGAAATCTTCTCCTACATCAGGGCGCAGGACTTCGACGAGAGCTTGATCATCCGACAGGATTTGCTCTTGAAGATCCATGCCAGCTTGGAGAAGGCTAAGGTTCCGATAGCCTACGCCACGCAGACCGTTCACCTGAAGCATGTGGATACCGACTCGGACGACGTGCCTGCGGAAGTCTCGCCGATTATAACCTGAACCTGGGACTTGCGCAGGGTGCGGGAGCGTGTTCGTCGAAGAAAGGTGCATCTAATGCGATGATGCAGGTCTTACCTGCGCTGCATCATCAGAAGCCACAGGTCCTCTCATACATGCGATGGCGTTCGATCCGGCTCATGCCAGTGGAACTATTCTTTAGCGGATTTGCATATTTCCCCTGCCGATCCGCAATTGAGGTTTGGACATGGCGGATCCTCATCAATAGCTCGTCAATCGACGGAGGCGCTGCGCGCTTCGGTTTCCCACGCGCAGCGCCTTGGCTCACGGCAACCTGACGGTCGCCAGTCCCGAGTTGCCCGTTCGGCCGTTCACGGCGTTGACGTAGATCTTCGCCTTCCCGGCTCGCGGTAGGGCGATGCGCCCACTGAACGTCCCAGGCGCCGCGGTGAACGCAAGCGGCGCGCTCGCCAGTTCGTGGCGCCCGCTCCAGATGCTCGCAGTGACGGCGTAATCGGCGGATGGCCAAGGTCCATCGGGAGTTATCGGGCAGCCGCACATCAGCTCGACCTTGGCCGTGATCAAAACCGATCGGCCCTGCGTCGATATGGTGGGCGTGATCGCGAGCCCCGGAAGCTCGACAAGCCAGCCATTGCCTGCCGTCACCGGCACGCCTGGGACGATCCAGCGCTGCGATCTCACGCTGATCCTGGATCGAGGACGACCTATGGGGCCCTCCACCTCAAGGTCAACGAGCGTCGGCTCGCCGAGATCGAGAGTGACCTTGTAGGATGCGGCATCGGCAAGCGCGATCGAAGGGCTGCGTCGAGACGCCTCCATGATCCGCTCCGTGTCGCCCGTCCCGCCCCTTGTGACGCCGCGTGCGAGCACCCTGCCCGATTTCACCTCGCGCAGCGTGATGGATGCTCCTCCCGTGTGATCGCCGACGAACTTCCCGTCCTGGCTGATTACCCGCACGACGATCTGCGTCGGCTCGGCCGCCGCGGGCGCGACCATCAAGAGCCATGCGATGCATGCCACCGTCGACTTCAGCATGATCAGGCCCTCTCCGTCCGAAGCGTCTGCCTCGCCGAGACCTCGAAGATGATCCCGAGCTGAAAGGACATGATCACGATGGCGCACGACGAGAGGATCGTCGAGTCGAACCAGATCGGATCATGAAGCTTGAACGTCCCTTTGAACATCGCGAGCCAGCCGCCATTGAAGTTCTGCATCATGCCGACGCCCAACCCGAGCGTGGCAACAGCGACTGCGGCATACCGGAGGAAGAACCGATTGCCGTACGGGAGAAGCAGAATCAGTATCCCCAGGATACCGATCGCCGAACGTTGGACTCGACAGAACGGACAGGCGTAGGTCGCCTGTGTGAGATCCAACGTCCAAGTGGCGACGCTGATCAGGATCGATACAAGCCCTGCCAGGAGCAGGAAGCGTTTGGTGCTGATGGCTGCGAGCGTTGTCTCGCTGTGACGTTGGCTGAGCATGAAGGTATGTTCCTCGCTTAGGTCGAGTCTGGTCGCGCGCCATCCGCGGACCGGAGGCGTCATGCGACCTTTCGAATCTTCCATCGGTCATGGAATTATGGTTGGAGGCGGCGGACGCAGAGGATGCCGCCTGACCGATGCCTAGCGGGTCGAGGGTGGTCCCCGTAGTGGAGGACGAAGACGTGGAGGAGCCGGCACAGTGCTTCGTACGGCGTGGAAGATCGACGTCTTGATGATGAAAGCGAGGGCGGCAGTCAGTAGGACCGGATCGACCGCCGAGCAGATCGAGGTGTCCGTGGCGGAGACCGAGCACGGTGACGCAGGGCGGATGGATTCGGAGCCGTCGCGCGTGTCCGTCGACGCACCCGGAACCTGAACGAGGGTCACCAGCGGACCAGAGCTCGTGCAAACCGCCATGACCACGTGGTTGCCCGCCCTCTGCGGCATGAAGCCGCTCGGGACGACGAGTCTTGCTGCGATCGCGAGCACCGCGAACCATATCGCCAGATGGCGCGAACATGGTTGTTGGAGCATACCCATGATGACGGGGTACATGACGTTCAACGCCGTGTCATGCAGGTTGTGGGCTTTCGACCGGAGAGTTGGTGCTTGATGCCGCGAGCGTGTTCACACCGACGACCAGCGGCGCGACACGTACGTCTCGCCCCATCCATCCGGGGAGCGGCCAAACTTTCAAATGTCCGGGATCCACAGGTAGTCCGATGGTGTGCCCTTCGCGAGGAACACGGGCCCGCCGGCACCGTGGCCGTTCGGTGCGGTAGCCCCAGCGCCCGCCTTGAAACGCATCGACGCCGCTACCGCGTGGATCGCGGCGCGAGGTTCGGCTTCCGCGACCAACGGTGTGCCACGTGACACACCGCGGGCTACTGGCGAGAAAGAAATCGATCCCGTCTTACGGGTCGACGATGATCGGGCGCTTCGGATCTATGGATCGGTGCGTATGGTCTTTTATAGCTAGCTCATCGCATGCAAAACGCACCAAAATTGAGAGTGGTACCTTTGAACCTGTAGCACACGGAAAGTGTACTGAGACCCGGTAGTGCTATACGGGTATACCCAAAACGCACCTCCTAAAAAGCGCATCTGGCAGGATCGTAGCGGTGTGACACGTAAGGACAAGCATGACATTGGAGTGGAAGATAGGCGCAAGAGCGACATTGTTGTCGTAGGCGGACGTTTTAGCTATATTGCATCGAAGTGGTGCATCGGGGCTGACGTGCTAACATGACCTTGCAAATTAATATTACCCCTAACGGGCGCATGAGTCTGCCAGCGGACGTCCGGAAGCGCCTCGGTCTGAGTGGCGGTGGTGCGGTCTACCTCGACGAAACCGAAGATGGTGTGGTCTTGCGAACAGCAAGTCAGGCAGTGGCACGTGCCCAAGCCCTGGCCAAGCAGTACACCGGCGGTAACCCTGACGCTTCTGTTGACGCTTTTCTCGCCCGACGTCGGGAAGAGAGCGGCGAATGAGCGTGGTGCTTGACGCGTCTGCGATCATCGCGATGCTCAAGGGCGAGCGCGGCGCGGCAAAAGTTGCGGCGGAAATCGGTGGCGCGCGAGTGAGCAGCGTCAACTATGCCGAGGTCGTCAGCCACTTCGTCCATGCCGGCATGCCCGAGCGCGAAGTCGATGCGATGCTTGATCCATTGCCGCTGACGGTCGTGCCGGCCGACAAGGCGCTCGCGCAGATCGCTGGGCGGTTGCGGGCGGCCACAGCCGAGGCGGGGCTCAGTCTCGGTGACCGTTTCTGCCTGGCACTCGCACGGCGCGACGGTCTGCCCGCATGGACCAGCGACCAGAATTGGAAGAAGGTCGCCGACGCCGTCGAGGTCAAGGTTGTCGCGATCCGCTGACTTCGTACGGTCAAGGGTTAGGGGAGCGGGTAGGGGGCTCGGCTCGACTGCCATGGCCCACACCGCCAGAAGGTTTCGATGCTACGCCTGATCCACACAGCAGACTGGCAACTCGGCAAGCCATACGGCCGCTTCGACAGCGATGTGCGCGCTGCCCTCAGCGAAGCCCGATTCGATGCGATTGACGCGATCGGCAAGGCGGCAGCGGAGCATGAGGTCAGGCACGTACTGGTCGCCGGCGATGTGTTCGATACCGAAGGACCAGAAGACCGTGTGATCGTGCAGGCGGTATCGCGAATGCAGCGCTATGCCTGTACCTGGTGGCTGCTGCCCGGCAACCACGACTTCGCCCGCAATAGCGGCTTGTGGGACCGTGTCCGCGCCAAGGGCGCCGCCAATGTCCGCGTCCTCGCCGAGCCGGTGCCATGCGAGTTGGAGCCCGGGCAGTGGCTGCTGCCGGCACCGCTAACCCACCGGCACAATCTCGACGATCCAACCGCGCTGTTCGACACGATGGAGACGCCAGGCGCGCGCTCGCGCATCGGTCTCGCTCACGGCTCGATCCGCGACTTCTCGTCGCGCGGCGAGGCGCAGAACCAGATCGCACCTGATCGCGCGCAGCGCTCCAACCTCGACTATCTTGCGCTCGGCGACTGGCACGGGAGCCTCAGGGTCGATGCGCGCACCTGGTACTCAGGAACGCCAGAAACCGACCGCTTCCAGCGGGATGAGCCGGGCTACGCTCTGCTCGTGACGCTTGAGGCAGGGGCGGAGCCGTCGGTATCGCCAATCCGTACTGGCAGGTTCCAGTGGCTGATGCGCTCGTGGACGGTGGCCGACGCGGAGGGCTTTGCCGCCGAGTGCGACCGGCTGCTTGCGCAGGTCGAACCATCGGCAACCCTCCTGCAGCTCTCGCTCTCGGGTATCGTCAGTTTGTCCGATCGTATCGCGATCCTTGCGCGTCTCGACAATGACCTGCGCCATCGCCTGCGCCATCTGGTGGTTACCGCCGACGATCTCGTCGGTCGGCCGAGCGAACAGGATTTGGCAGACCTGCGGGTCGAGGGAATGATAGGTACGGCCGCGGGCAAGCTGATGAGCATGATAGAGGCCGGTGGCAGCGACGGCGCCATTGCCAGGCGCGCGCTTGAGCGCCTGTTTGTGGAACATCAGCGTGGGCAGGACGCGGCATGAGCCTTCGAATCCGGCGCGTTGCGCTTTCAAACTTCCGCAAATACCGCGACCCCTTCGTGCTCGACGGGCTGACCAACGGGCTCAACGTCATCATCGAGCCCAACGAAACTGGTAAGTCGACGCTGCTGGAAGCGATGCGCGCCGCCTTCTTCATCCGGCACAACACCGCCAACCGGCTTGCGCGTAGCTATGCGCCTTACGGTGAGGCCGTCGCTCCGCAGATCGAGATCGGCTTCGAGGCGAAAGGTGAGGCGTGGGAAGTCAGCAAGCGCTTCCTGAAAAGTGCTTCGGTTGAGGTTCGGGGACCGAACGGGCGTGCGCAGGGCGAGGATGCCGAGGCGCAGCTGCAAGCACTGCTCGGTGCGCGTCGCGACACCAGCCAGGGCGGCGACGCGGCCGCCCACGGCGCACTCGGCCTGCTGTGGGTCGGGCAGGCACAGGCGCTTGAAGTGACGGCGCCGGGTGAGATCGTGCGCGACAGCGTTCGCGCTACGCTGGAAGCTGAGGTCGGCACGATCATGGGCGGTGCCGCCTACCAGCGTGTTCGTCCCCGCATCGACAGCCAGTTCGCGGAATACTGGACCAACAGCGGTCGGCCGACCGGTCGCCAGACCGCGGCACGCGACGAGCATGAGGCAGCACAACGCGCCGCGAGCGAGGCGGCCACTCGGCTTGCCGCCTTGGAACAAGGCTTCTCCGATCTCGAGGCTGCGCGAGCGCGGCTAAAGGTGCTAGACCGCGATCTTGCCGATACCACCGATGCTGAGCAGCGTCGGACGCTGGTAGGCCAGCTCGATGTGGCGCGCTCTGCCGCTCAGCTGCTCGACACACGCCGCGCAGAGCACGGCCGCCTTGTCGAACGCGTCAGGGCCCTTGAGGATCTCGCATCGCGCCTCGCAACCGCCCGCAAAGCTGTCAGCGACACGGCTACGGCGCTCAGCAAGGCACGGGATAGTCGATCCGGCTTGGTCGGGGAGCTGGCGGCCGCACAGGAAAGAGCGAGGATAGCCCGTGAGCTGCTAACCCGTGCTCGTGACACTCGGCGGACCGCTCACGCGGCACTTGATGCTGCTCGGATTCGGGCTGCGGAGCGCGAGCGCCGGGGGGCAATCGGCGAGGCACGACGGCGTTATACCGAGTTGGTTGGGCTGGAGGCCGAATACGAAGCGACGCGACAGCTCGCGACTGCGACGATCCCTGCCACCGTCATCAAGGCCCTCGAAGAACGTGAACGTGCCGTGGACAAGGCGCGGGCGGCTATGGATGCCGGTGCGACGCGGATAGAGTTCGCCGGTGATGTCAGCGGTCTGACGATCGACGGAGCTGCGGCGGAGCGTGGAGACCGCATGCTGTCTCGCGAGACGCGCATCAGACTGGGCGATGCCGAACTGATCATCCGTCCGCCGGTCGGGCTGCAAGGCGCCGAGACGGCACTCGCCAATGCGACCGATGATCTGAACTCAGCCTTGGCTGAGCACGGGGTGGAGAGTGTCGCTGCGGCTCGTGATCGTAACGAGGCGGCACGAGACGCGGTCGCCAACCTTCGCACGCTTGAAGCGCGGATCGCCGGGATCACGCCTGCCGTGACGCTGCTCGACGTCGAGGCGGGTGCTTCGGCCCTGAAACTTTTCATCGCCGGATTGCGGGAAGGCGCGGAAGGGGAGGGGAGTGGCGAAGAACCAGACGTCGAGGCGCTGACGATCGCGTCACGTGAGGCGGATATAGCGCTGGCAAAGGCTGAAGGTGTCGATGCGGTGGCATCCGAGCAGTTGCGCGAGGTGGAGGCGCGCAATGCTCCATTGATGGTTCAGGAAGCTGGCGCCGAGCGGGATGCGCTGAATGTCGCGGCCCAGCTTGCCACCCTGGAAGCCAAGTCCGAGGTGGCCTCGCTTGACGACGCTTTGCGCGATGCGCGCCAGCAGGAGGCGGCAGCGCTCGTCAACCTGCAGGATGCCGAACGCGCGGCGACTGCGCATGACGTTGTGACGATCGAACGGCAGATCGGACTGCTGGACAAGCGGGTCGAGGTGGCCCGGGCCCAGCGTACCGACCTGGAAAAGGTGATTGCCGGGCTCGAGGCGCGGATCGAGGCGGAAGGCGGCAAGGGGCTGGCCGACCGCGCCGCAGTTGCGCGTGAGGAGGCTGATGCCGCAGCTGCCAATCTGGCACGTGTGACGCAGGAAGCCGAAACGCTGAAGTTGCTTCGCGACACTTTGGAGAGCGCACGCGCCGAGACGTCACGGACGTTCGTCGGGCCTGTGGCGCGGCGTGCGCGCCGGCACATCGAACGGCTGCTGCCGGGCGCGGACCCCGGCTTTGGCGACGACCTTGGCCTGGCGTCGATTGCGCGGGGCGGATTAGCCGAGGGTTGCGGCGATCTCTCCAGGGGCACGCAGGAACAGCTGGCAGTCCTCACGCGGCTTGCCTTTGCCGACATGCTCCTCGAGCAGGGCATGCCGGTCTCGCTGATCCTGGACGACCCGCTGGTCTATTCGGACGATACCCGCCTCGATCTTATGACCGAGATTCTGACGGAGGCAGCAACGCGAATGCAGGTCATCCTGCTTACCTGTCGTGATCGCGCCTTTCGCCATCTTGGTAACCGGATTAGCCTGGCGGGAGGTCGGTAACGGAACCTAGAAATTCTGGTGGTTAGCGGACCGGCCGCTTTTGGGTAAAGCAAGGCGCATAGCTGACGTTGGCTACCGCGGCCCCCGTTCCGATTGGGATCCCATGCGAGACGGGATCCCGAAACCTTGGGGTGTCATCTCGCCCTCAACCGGACCGGCCACCAGCGGCGCATTTTTCAACAGCCCCGGTCGATTTTCTGGCGGTCTGGCTTTCCGTTTCGCCACGCTCGACAAGCAGTTCGGGAAACGGCACCCGCCTTGCCGTATGTCGTGCAACTCGCGCATTGGTAGTGCTGGCCGCCCTTCCCAATCGGGATAGGACAAACTGAAAGTCAGGCGATCGTATTCACCACACCGCCGTCAACGCGTAGCGCCGCACCGGTGGTCGCGGACGCCTGTGGAGAGGCGATGTAGACGCACAGGTTGGCGACTTCCTCGACCGTGGCAGCACGCTGGATGATTGAGGATGGACGATGGGCCTTGACGAAATCGACGCCGGCCTCTTCCAACGATTTGCCCGAGGCGACCGCATCCGCCAGCATCTCGGCTACACCCTCCGACAATGTCGGACCGGGGTAAGCGTCCGGTGTTCCCCGC
>NZ_LXVY01000032.1 GCF_001650735.1 Sphingomonas sp. TDK1
CCTGATCCAGCGACATCGCCCAGCGACATCGAAACCATGCCAGCGACATCGCTGCGCGACAACGCCTCTTGATCCAGGCCAACCTCGTGTGACACTATCCCCAACGTCACCGCTGACACATCACCATCAATGTCGCTGACCAGTCACCGACGATGTCGCGCTACACCAATTCATTCGACAGCCGAAATCAGGGCCTGGACGCGGTCCTGACCTATCGTTTCGACATTGGCGAGGGCAAGGCGACCCTGGGACTCAACGCAAACTACACCGATACCAAGATCCTACGCGCTTCCCCCGTTATCACCGCTGACCGGGAACGGCTGCTCGAACTCGAACGGTTCGTGCCGCGCTGGAAGGGCAACGCCTCGTTCACCTATGAAGCCGGCCGCTTCGGAATGACCGCGGTCGCCACCTATTTCGGCAAATGGACGGACTACGGTGCGAATGTGGCCAACGACCAGACCGGTAGCGCCGAGATCTTGGCAAACCTCGAGTTGCGATATCGCCTCAGCGAGGCCTTCGGGATCGCGGTGGGCGGCGAGAATATCTTCAACAACTATCCGGACCGCGAAGCCCGCGCTTCGCAGATTGCCAATGGCATCAAGTATCTTCGCTTCGCACCGATCGGGTTCAACGGAGGATTCTGGTACGTTCGGGGCACCGCCAAATTCTGAGGCAATGGCGGAGCGACTGGGCAGTGTTTAGCAAGTATCATTCAGGAGAGGGCGACAACAAGCCCGGCTTCGATCATCCGCTCACGCTTGGCGACCATGAATTCAAGGAAACGCTGCGCGACTTGCGAGGTCGGCCGCAGGGACGGCGTGAACAGCATATACTCGAACTCTATGCGCGGTTCAAACGGCCGCACGACGAGGCCGTGCTGCACATGATCATCTGCGGTGACGGGATTGAGGATCGAGACGCCCACGCCTTGAAGCACCAGAGCGCAGATTGTCATGGCATATTGCGTCTCGACCACGATGCGCGGCTCGGAGCCGGCGGCCTCGAATGCCCGATCCACGCGTCGCCTTGTCGGATCTTCGGCGGCAAGGGAGATGAAATCCTCTCCGTCAAGATCGCGCGCCGTTATGACATCGCGCTCCGCAAGACGATGGCCGGGCGGCAGGACGCAGGCGCCGGCGCAGCGCATGAAGGGCGCCATGTCGATCCCCGGCATTTCTCGAGCGCGCGTCGCGAGGCCGATCTCGAACTGCTGATTTGCAATCCATTGCCGCACCGTTGCCGAGCTTCGCGTCTGAAGCTGGACGAGCACACCGCTATGCGCGTTCTGAAACTCGCGGATGACGGAGGGCAGAAAGCTGACGCCCAGCGCCGGAAGGGCAGCGATCCGCAAATTCCCGCTCGTCATATTCCGGATATCGCGGGCGGCGCGCTTCAAGGCCTCGATGCCGACAAAGCTGCGTTCGACCTCGAAGGAAAATGCTTCCGCCTCAGGAGTAACGCCAAGCGCTGCGCCCCGTGTTCTTACGAACAGGCGAAACCCCAGCGCATGTTCAAGCTCCGCGATACTCTTGCTGACAGCCGGCTGCGAGAGATGCAGCATTTGTGCCGCACGGCTGATCGAGCCGGACTTCATGACCGCAACGAAAGTCTCAAGTTGACGCAGATTCATCGACACGATCCCATCGGATCCTCCCGTACCATAAGCCACGTTCGCCCAGGAGCGTCTTCATCACAGTGGAATGCCCTCCCATGACTGCCGATAGGTCTGATGCGTCGGCACCGCGCCCCGGCGTCCTTGCCCCCGAAACCGCCCTGCTTCATTCGTCATCGTCATCCGCGGTCGACGCGGGGCTGCTCAACCCGCCTGTCCATCGCGCATCGACGATCGTTTACGACACGCTAGAAGCCTATTTGTCACGACACGACCGCCTTTACGATGGCGTCGTTTACGGTCTTTACGGCACGGAGACGACCTTCGCCCTCGCCGCAGCGATTGCCAAACTCGAGCACGGCCATCAGACCGTGATAACCTCATCGGGGACCGCGGCGATTGCCTTGAGCCTCGCCGCCTTCCTCAAAGAGGGCGATCACGCGCTCGTCATCGACACCGCCTATCGCTCGACGCGCCGTTTTTGCGACGAGGTCCTGACCGGCTATGGCGTCGAAATCTCTTACTTCGACCCGGGCATCGGCGCCGGCGTCGAGGCGCTGCTCAGACCCAACACAAGGATGGTGTTCCTCGAAGCGCCAGGCTCGATGACGTTCGAGATACCAGACGTCCGGGCGATCACGCAGGTCACGCGGCGGCACGGCGTCATCACGGCGCTCGACAATACCTGGGCAACTCCCCTTTTCTTCCGCCCGATCGAGCATGGCGTCGACATTTCGATCGCCGCCGCCACCAAATATCTGTCAGGTCACTCGGATGTCATGCTGGGAGCGATGACGGCCGCGAACGCCGATGTTTATACCCGCATCAAGGATATGGCAGCGCGCTGGGGTAATATCGCCAGCCCCGATGATTGCTATCTCGTACATCGAGGGCTGCGTACACTTGACGTTCGGCTGGAGCGGCACCAGCGCAACGCTCTCGAGCTGGCCCAATGGTTTGACCAGCAGCCTGAGGTCCGGCGAGTTCTCTATCCCGCATTACCGTCCGACACGGCACACCGAATCTGGCTACGGGATTTCACGGGGGCGTCCGGTCTCTTTGGTGTCCTTCTCGAGCCGCTATCCCCATCTCAGAGCGCGGCGTTCTTCAACGGACTGCGCCTGTTTCGGCTGGGGTCGAGCTGGGGTGGCTTCGAGAGCCTGCTTGTGCCGGCCTGGCCGCCGCCGGCACGCAGCTGCCTGCCGGTCGATGATGGCACCCTGATCCGTGTCCACGCGGGCCTGGAAGCAAGCCCCGATCTGATCGGCGATCTCGACGATGCTTTTCGCCGCCTTCGCGCGATCTCCCACCAAAAGGATGCATGACGTGATGGCGAACGAACGGTCGAAACAAATGGTGAGAGCATGATGGGTGCGCCAGTGAGGACGTCCGAACGGCGCGATCCCGATGTCATCAACCCTTGGCTCACGGGCTTTTCCTGCATCCGCTGCCAGATGGAACTACCTGTCGGCGACTATCCGGAAGGCTGCCCGATATGTCTGTCCCGCGGCACGCCGGCATCGGTCCGTCCCGTTTACGGCCGCTTGCCCGATGTCGTCGGAAATCCGCAAAAGCGCGGAATGGCCCGCTACGCCGACTGGCTCCCCTATCGGCAATGGACTTCCCTCGGCGAGGGTTCCACCTCCTGCATTTCCGCCCAGCCCCTTGCAGATCACATGGGCATGGCGGGGATTTTCATCAAAAACGAAGGGCAGAATCCAAGCGGTTCCCACAAGGACCGGGTAAGCGGCCTGACGGTGACTCGGGCATGCGATGTCGGTGCGCGGGGGATCGTCGCGGCATCGAGCGGCAACGCGGGCGCGTCGCTCGCCCTCTACGCGGCGGCAGCGGGCCTCCGATGCAGCATTGTCGCGACCCCGGCGCTACAGCCGCTCCATCGCCGCGCGATCACTGCGACCGGCGCTCGGCTGATCACAGCCGGCGACAGCCTTGAGCGATGGAAAACAGTCGAGCGTATGGCAAGGGAAGGCTGGTTCCCGGCGACCAATTATCTCGCTCCGCCAGTCGGCAGCAACGCCTTCGGCGTGGAAGGTCTGAAGACGCTCGCCTTCGAATTGTTCGAGGATCTTGGGGCTGAGCGGCTGGATGCCATATTCGTGCCGACCTCACGGGGCGATCTGCTATGGGGCCTGTTTCAAGGCTTCCACCAACTGCGCGAGGCCGGTTTCATCGCCACGCTGCCGCGCCTGTTCGCAATCGAACCTTTTCCACGAATTAGCAGGATTCTCGCAGGGGAGAGCCTGGACGGCAGCTATCCGGGATCGACTTCGCTGTATTCGATCGCCGGTTCCACCGTCACCTACCAGGCAGTCGAGGCGATCCGGCGATCGCATGGCGACGCCGTCACCGTCGTCGATGCCGACGTTCATCGCGACTTCGAGCTGCTCGCGCAGTATGGCTTCTACCTCGAGCTCTCTTCTGCCGCGACCTTGACCGGACTGCGTACGCTGATCGAGCACGGCGCGATTGCGCGCGAAAGCTGCGCCGTCCTCATCGCCACATCGCATGGCTACAAGGACCAGATCGTCGACGGAGCCGCACGGTGACGGCCAAGTCCGCGTCCGACGCGTTGCTGCGCCGAGAAATTGGCCGGGTCGGCGTCGCCGCGATTGCGATGAACGGCGTCGTCGGCTCCGGCATCTTCGCGCTACCGGCGGTCGCCATCGCCCAGGCGGGGTATTTCAGCCCTTGGCTCTTCCTGCTTTGCGGCGTTCTGATCCTGTCGGTCGCGCTGAGCCTGGCGCGCGCGGCAAGCTTCTTCGACGTCACGGGCGGCCCGATCGTATACACTACCCATGCATTCGGACGCTTCGTCGGGTTTCACACGGGGCTGCTGATCTATGTCAGCCGGGTTGCAGCGATCGCAGCGAGCGCCAATCTTATTGTCAGCTACGCCGTGCCCCTCTCAAGCGCGCTTGAGTCCGGATTTCCGCGGGCGATCGCCATAGCCGCCTATATCACGGCCGCTACTCTTCTGAATGCCATGGGCGTGCGCGCCGGTATGACGGTCCTGTACCTGATCAGCATCCTGAAACTCGCCCCATTGCTGCTACTGATCGTCATCGGCTTCCCCGCCATCGAGTGGGCACGTGTCGTCGACAGCGGTCTGATCGCGCCCACGCAGCTTGGCCAATCGATGCTCGTCCTGATGTACGCCTTTATCGGCTTTGAGTTCAGCCTGATCGCTGCGGGCGAAACACGGAATGCAAAGGCAACCGTTCCCCGGGCGTTGATCGGTACGGTGATCGCCATCGCCCTTTGCTATGCTCTGATCCAGCTCGTAGCCGTCTCGGTAGGCCCGGACCTCGGGAACAGCGCCTCACCACTTGTCGAGCTGGCGAGGCGATTGACAGGAGCGACCGGGGCGATAGCCCTTTCGCTGGGCGCTATATTCTCGATTGGCGGAGGCAGTCTGACGTCTTTGCTCACCGCGCCACGCCTCACCTTCGCACTGGCCCGAGATGGAACGCTCCCCGCGTGGTTCGGTATTGTGAACGAGAGAACCCGCACGCCGGCGAACTCGATCCTGTTCTGCGGAGCGCTCAGTCTGGCGCTTGCCGTCGGGCAGCAGTTCGTGTGGCTCGTGCTCTTGAGCACCTCGGTCCGCTTGATGACCTACGCCTTGTGCATTGCAGCCTTGCCGAAGATCGAGACGAGCTTGCCGAAAGAACCAGGGCAATTCGCGCTGCCCGGGGGGCTTGTCATTCCTGCATGTGGCTTCCTTCTCACGATCTGGCTTTTGAGCCATTCGAGCATGGAATCTTTTGCCATCATGGGCGTCGTCGTCGCTCTCGGCAGCATCGTCTACCGGGCCAGCATCCGCCGGTCATCAACGTAGGGGTCACGACGGTGGAGCGAGCGGTCGGCTCTTCAAGCCCAACGCGATCGGCTCATTTCTCGCTCACCAGTCGTGAACTAACGGCAAATCTGTCAGAATTTGAGGGTGAAAGTGATTTATGGCCCTCATTTTTGTTTCAAGCAGCGCCTGCCGAATGCATCTCTGCGATTGATGTCTTCTGCAAAAGCTTGTTGGCATCGGATGCTCGTTGATCACACTTAACCCGTAATCGTGCCTCTGGCTGACATACCCGACAAACGTATAAGCTCGCCATGCGCGGGCGTCACCAACCCAATTCCGCGTGCGATCCCAAGCGCACAAGCTGCAAGGTGTCGTCATCGGGCTTGCGGTAGATCAGCACGAGGTCGGGCTTTATGTGGCAATCGCGATGGTCGCGCCAGTCGCCGGTCAGCGCATGGTCGCGGTGGCGCGGTTCAAGCGGCTCGTCGGATGCCAGCGCCTCGATGATCGGGATCAGGTCAGCGTCCAGCGTCTTGGCGTGCTGCCCCTTCTTTTCCCGCTTGTAGTCGCGCTTGAACCGCCCGAAGCGTTCAATCGTCCGCATTGAGGTCGGCCATCAGGTCGGCCACCGTGGCGAACCGCTTGCCCTTTCCCTCGCGCGCTTCCTTCATGGCCTCGATCGTCTCGGCATTGGGGACCAGCGGTTCAAACGGCAAGGCCTTGTCGCGCGCAACGCGGGTCAGCATCAGGCGCACGGCATCGGAGACGGTCAGTCCCATAGCCGCCAGCACGGTCGCGGCTTCCTCCTTCACCGCTCCGTCGATCCGGGTCTGCACAAGAGCGTTTGCGGCCATGTCGATTTCCTTTCTGCATGACGATGTAATGCAAGCGAACGCAAAGTGCAATCAGGCAAAGCCCCCGGCTATCGACATGGCGACCGGGCTTCGCGTTTTTCCCCTTCAATGCTGTGAGTGCCATCGGTTCGGGGCCCTGATCGGGAATGTTGGGGCCGTTCCCACACTTTCGGTGGGCAAACGGTCCCACAATCGTTCCCACATTTTGCGCCAAATTCAGGCAAATCAGGGAGACGACCGCGAACAACTTACAAGACAAATCGTTGCTTTTCCAGTGTAGGCAGGGACGCCTTCAGCTCGCTTGACACAAGGTTCTACACTCGACAGCGGGGTCCTCTACCACCGGGCAATTCTGCAGGATGCTGCAAACCGCGCGATATCAATGGCGGGCGAAAATTCGCTGACCGGCGCTGCCGAAGACCACCACCGTATAGGGTTGGCGGGCAGCGCCTGCCACTTCCATGCCCTCCGAACCGATCGGCATCCCCGCAACCGCAATGCCTTTGACGCCCGCAGGACGGGTCGCCAGCAAGCGCTTGACGTCGGATATCGGGACATGGCCCTCGATCATATAGCCATCGACGATCGCGCTGTGGCAGGATGCCAGCCTCCGGGGCATGCCGGCCCTGCGCTGAAGCTCGCTGCGCGACGCATCGTCACGCATGACGACCTTGCGTCCCAGCTTCGCGCGCACGGCCTGCGCCCACTTCTCGCAACATCCACATCCCGGATCCCGGTGGACAACGACATCACTGGCCGCAAGCGCCACGCCAGGCATGGCGAGGAACAGCAAGGCGGCGGATAGGCGGGTCTTCATAAAATGACTCCCGGAAGAACGATAAGCATGGGGCAGTGGCCCCTCCTTTTCTATACGCATCAATGCGCCCCTCCCCTCATCACGCAGATGATTTTACGATGGCGGGCGGCCTCCAGGCTAGCGGCAGGGACACAATAAGTGCCAGCGACAGACCACCAATCCCCCACAGGACGAGCGGCTGCGCCCCGGGAGCGACGATGGCGATCGCCAGCGGCGCGAGCGCCTGCCCGGTGCTGGCGGCGGAATGCTGGAAACCGAGCTTCAGACCCGAAGGGGCTGCCGCACCGCTGATCCAGAAGCTGGTGACCAATCGAAGGGTTGCCGAGCTCCAGCCGGCAGCAACGATGATCCCACTGAGCTCGGCCATGCTCGCGGCGACAGGGAACAGGAAGAGCGCCGCAGCCAGCAGGCCGAGCGTCAGCCCCGCAAGCCGCCTCGGCATGGTCACCAGCCAATCGAGCCTCCCATGGAAGATCTGTGCCGCCAGCATACCCAATCCGCAAAGACTGAGCATCCAGGCGATCTCCTCGCGGCTCAGCGAAATGGCGCTCCGCGTCAAAAGGAGATTGACATGCATCGCCGCCAGCCCGCCGCCCGCGACGATCGTGACGAAAAGCAGGATCAACGTCGCACCAAGCGTCGGCGCGGGCAGGTCTCCGCCATCGATGCAAGGTGCACACCAGCGCGGCAGACGCACGGCGCAAAGCGCCGCCCCGACGGCACCGATGCCGAGAGCGAGGATCATGAGGGGAGCGCGGGGCAGGATCGCGGCCGAGACCTCCGCCACCAGCGGACCGGTGAGATCGCCCAGAAACACGAAGGCGGTCAGCCAGGTGAAGCGCCGCGCCTGGTCCGCGCGCCCGCTTGCGGCAAAGCTCGCGCAGAGCAATCCCAGCGGTATGATGGCGGCCGCCGCCGTCCCCGCCACCAGGCGCAATGCATAAAGCTCAGGCAGCCCGACGAGACCGATCGGCGCGGTCACCAGCGCGAGGATGACCAGCGCTGCGCGCAACATCGCCCGATAGTCGACCCGGTCCGCGATCCAGCCCCAGAGCGGCGCCGCCAGCAAGGCAGCCAGGGGGTGGACCGCGGTCAGGCTCGCGACATGAAAATCATGAGCGCTTGACGATAGCGCGCCACGAGCCGGGTCGACCAGTGTCGGAAGGAAGGCGAGAATGGCCGTCTGTCCCGCCGACGCCGCAGCCGCCGCGAGCAGCAAGACGAAAAAGGAGGCCGGCCAGCGACCGTTGGCTTGCGATCCAGCCTTGTCACGCGGCGCGTTCGCGGTCGATCCCTCAAGTCGCCATCCGCGGATCACCACCAGGCGCGCAAGCCGATCACCAGCCTGTGTTCCGAAGGCCCTTCCCCGCGCAGGCGACGGAAATCGGCCGTGCCGTCAAATGCGCGCTCCCAGACAAAGCCGATATAGGGCGCGAACTTGCGCGACACCTCGTAGCGCAACCGCCCGCTCAGCTCGACATTGCTGAAACCGCTGCCGAGCTGCCGATCTCTCGACCGCTTCGAATAGATATTGGTCTCTACCTGCGGCGTGAGGATCAACCGATTGGTGAACAGGACCTCATAGGAGGCCTTGGCGCGCGCCGCGAGACGCCCATCGGTTCCTACATAGCCGGTGAGCTGGACGTCGAACCAATAAGGCGCCAGTCCCTCGACGCCGGCGGCCAGCCACGTCGTCGCGCCCTTGCCGAGATCCTGCCTGACCCCGAGCAGCGTGCCCCAGAACGGGTTCTTGCTGTGCCACCACAGCGCCTCGACGCTGCTCTCCGGATCGAGACGTTGGTCGCGGGAGTTCTTGAGCCCCTGGCTGCGCAGCCAGAGCTTGTCATTGTCCTGACCCTTGGTCACGAGCACGGTCCAGCCCACGCCCTGACCCTCGTTGCCGCTGGTGAACTCGAGCTCATCCAGAAGTATCCTGGGGATCGAGAGCTTGTCGGCCATCTCATAGCCCGGCAGCGTCGAGTTGCGGTAGCCGTCGGCATAATCGTCCGAGTTGCGCGCGTCGGGCGGGGCCTTGCCACCCTGCATCGAGCCCATCTCCATCGTGGCGCCGTTACCGGACGCCTTCGTGTCGGTCATATCCATGCCCGGCATGTCCATGCCCGCATGGTCCTGAGAGCCTTGCGCGGAAGGGGTGTGCGGAGCGGGAGTGGCCGTTTGGGCAGGGGTGGTGGCGAGCGACGGGGGCGAGGCATCCTGCGCGAGAGCGGGAGCCGTGATCGCCGGCGCCAGGAAGAGGGCAGCGCCAAGAGCAATGCCGCGCGAGGGGAAAATCCGGATCATGCGACCACCACCTCCCGGAACATGCCGGCCGCCATGTGATAGAGCAGATGGCAGTGAAAGGCCCATCGACCCAAGGCATCGGCGGTGACGCGGAAGCTCACCCGCTGGGCGGGCTGGACCACGACCGTATGCTTGCGGACCTGGAAGGCGCCGTCCGGGCCTTCGACATCGCTCCACATGCCGTGCAGATGCATCGGATGCGCCATCATCGTGTCGTTGACGAAGGTGACGCGCAGCCGCTCGTTCGGCCTAAAATGGAGCGGCCTGGAATCGTTGAGCTTGATGCCGTCGAGCGACCAGATGAACCGTTCCATATTGCCCGTCAGATGCAGCTCGATATCGCGCTCGGGCTCGCGCGGGTCGGGATCGCCGCCCGGCGTGCGCAGGTCGGCCAGCGTCAGCACGCGCCAGTCGCGCCCGCGCAGCCCGGCGCCCGGATCGTCGAGATTGGTGCGGGGATAGTCGACGCGCATGTCGGTATTGGCGCCATATTCGGTGCGGGCGTGCTGTGCCCTGGCCGGCATCTCGGTCATGCCGTGCCCGGCATGCGCGTCGCCTCCCATTGCGCCCATCGTCGCCATCGCGCCCATCATGTCGACCGGCTCGAGCCAGGTCCGGGCATCGAGCGGCGGCACGGCTGCCGCCATGCCCGGAGCCGGTGCGATCGTGCCGCGGGCATAGCCGCTCCGATCGATCGCCTGCGCGAAGATGGTGCGGGCGCCGCCCTCGGGCATGGTGAACTCGACGTCATAGGTCTCGCCCGGGCCGATCCGGAACTCCTCGACCGTGACCGGTTCGACCGGCTGCCCGTCGGTCGATACGACCGTCAGCTCGACCCCGGGGATCCGCACGTCGAAGAACGTCGCCGTCCCCGCGCCGACGAAGCGCAGGCGCACGCGCTCGCCGGGCGCGGCGATACCGGTCCAGTTGCCGGCGGGCGGCGCGCCGTTCATCAGATAGGTATAGGTCGCGGCAGAGACATCGCTGTAGTCGGTCGGGTTCATCCGCGAGCTGTTCCACATCCGCCGCCGCTCGAGCGCCTTGCCAAGGCCCATGGCGCCGACATCCTTGAGGAAGTCGCCGGCGGTCGGCTGCGCAAAATTATAGTAGTTGCTCTGCTTCTTGAGATTGAGGAAGATCTGCAGCGGCGGCTCGTCCGACCAGTCGCTGAGCACGATGCAATAATCGCGATCGGGCGCCCGCGCCGCCGGCGCCTGTTTCGGCTCCACGATGATCGCTCCATAGAGTCCCGTCTGCTCGGCGAGCGTGTGAGCGTGATACCAGTAGGTTCCGCTCTGGCGGACCTCGAAGCGATAGGTGAAGGTCTCGCCCGGCGCGATGCCGGCAAAGCTGATGCCGGGCACGCCGTCCATCTCCGCCGGCACGATGATGCCGTGCCAATGGATGCTCGACATCTCCTTGAGGCCGTTGCGCACGCGCAGCGTGACCGTGTCGCCTTCGCGCAGGCGCAGGACCGGCGCGGGCACGCTGCCGTTCACGGCGGTCGCGATACGGCGCTTGCCGGTGAAGTTGACCGGCAGCTCGGCGATCTCGAGGTCGAACTCGGTCCCGCTCAGCTCAGCGGGCGAGACTGGGGCGGATCGCGCGAGAAGCGCCGGGGCGAAACCGGCGACCGCGCCGCCGATCGCCAGCCCCTGGACGAAACGGCGCCGCGCGATCGGCCGGATATGTAAGGGAGACATGAACTGTACTTTCGCGAAGTCGGCTTCAGGCGAGGTCGAGGACGATCCGGCCCTCGATGTCGCCATGATGCATGCGGGAGAAGACGTCGTTGATGTTCTCCAGCTTGTCTGCATGGACCGTGGCCTTGACCTTGCCCTCGCCGGCGAACGCCAGTGCCTCGAGCAGATCGAGCCGCGTGCCGACGATCGAGCCGCGCACGGTAATGCCGTTCAGCACGGTGTCGAAGATCGACAACGGGAAGTCGCCCGGCGGCAGGCCGTTGAGCGCGACCGTGCCGCCGCGCCGGACCATGCCGAGCGCCTGCTGGAACGCCTTGGGCGAAACGGCGGTCACCAGCGCCCCGTGCGCGCCGCCAATGGCTTTCTTGAGCGCTGCCGAAGGGTCCTCGTTGCGCGCGTTGACCGTCAGTGTGGCGCCAAGGCGTGTAGCGAGGTCGAGCTTGCTATCGTCGATGTCGACCGCGGCCACATTGAGACCCATGGCTCGGGCATATTGCACCGCCATGTGGCCGAGCCCGCCAATGCCGGAGACGACCACCCACTCGCCGGGTCGGGCCTCGGTGGCCTTCAATCCCTTGTAGACGGTGACGCCCGCGCAGAGGATCGGCGCAATGTCGAGGAAGTCGACATTGTCGGGAAGGTGACCAACATAGTTGGGATCGGCGAGGACATATTCGGCAAAGCTGCCATTGACCGAATAGCCGGTGTTCTGCTGTTCGTGGCAAAGCGTCTCCCAGCCACCCAGGCAATGCACGCAGTGCCCGCAGGCGGTGTAGAGCCAGGGCACACCGACCCGGTCGCCTTCCTTCACATGGGTGACGCCTGCACCGACGGCGGCGACATGCCCGACGCCTTCATGGCCAGGAATGAAGGGCGGGTTGGGCTTGACCGGCCAGTCTCCTTCTGCCGCGTGCAGGTCGGTATGGCACACGCCGGTTGCCGCAATCTTGACCAGGATCTGCCCGGGGCCGACCGCCGGGATCGGCGCGTCCTCGATGACCAGGGGCTTGCCAAATTCGCGGACGACCGCCGCCTTCATGGTTTTCGCCATGTCCGTTTCTCCTTTTAAGCGGGGGGTCAGAATAGGCCGAGCGCGTGCTCGTCATAGGAGACGAGCAGATTCTTGGTCTGCTGATAATGATCGAGCATCATCCGGTGGTTTTCACGCCCGAAGCCCGATGCCTTGTATCCGCCGAAGGCGGCATGGGCGGGGTACTGATGATAGCAGTTGGTCCAGACCCGCCCGGCCTCGATCGCGCGGCCGAGCCGGTAGGCGGTGTTGCCGCTCCGGGTCCAGACGCCCGCGCCAAGACCGTAGGCGGTGTCATTGGCAAGTGCGATCGCCTCCTCGACCGTCTTGAACGTGGTGACCGACAGGACGGGACCGAAGATCTCCTCCTGGAAGATGCGCATGTGGTTCTGACCCACGAACACGGTCGGCTGCACGAAATAGCCCTGGTCGAGCGCACCGCCCGGCAGCGCCCTGGCGCCACCGACCAGACACTGCGCGCCCTCGGCGTTGCCGATATCGATATAGCCCAGGATCTTGTGGAGCTGGTCCTCCGACGCCTGCGCGCCGACCTGGACCGACGGGTCGAGCGGATCGCCCTGGCGGATCGCGGCGACGCGCGCCACGGCGCGCTCGATGAAGCGGTCGAAGATCGACTCATGGATCAGGGCGCGCGACGGGCAGGTACAGACCTCGCCCTTGTTGAAGGCGAACAAAGTAAAGCCTTCGAGCGCCTTGTCGAAGAAGGCATCGTCCTCGTCGAGCACGTCCGCCATGAAGATGTTGGGCGACTTGCCGCCAAGCTCCATCGTCTGGGGGATCAGATGGTCCGCCGCGGCGTGCATGATCTGCTTGCCGGTGACGGTCTCGCCGGTGAACGAGACCTTGGCGATGCGCGGATTGGCGGCGATCGCCTGGCCAACGGTCCGTCCCGGGCCGGTAACGACATTGAGCACGCCGGGCGGCAGGATGTCGGCGGTGAGCTCGGCGAACATCAGCAAGGTGAGCGGCGTCTGGGATGCGGGTTTGATGACGGTGCAGTTGCCCGCCGCCAGCGCCGGGGCGATCTTCCACGCCGCCATCAGCAGCGGGAAGTTCCACGGGATGATCTGGCCGACGACGCCGAGCGGCTCGCGGAAATGATAGGCGATGGTGTCCGCATCGATCGTCGAGATGCCGCCTTCCTCCGCCCGGATGCAGCCGGCGAAGTAGCGGAAATGGTCGATCGCGAGCGGCACGTCGGCAGCGCGCGTCTCGCGGATCGGCTTGCCATTGTCGATCGTCTCGGCAAGTGCCAGCAACTCCAGATTGTCTTCGAGCCGGTCGGCGACGCGATTGAGAATCCTGGCGCGTTCGGCGGGCGCGATCCTTGCCCATTGATCCTTGGCGGCGTGCGCCGCATCGAGCGCGCGCTCGAAATCTTCCGGCGTCGACAGCGCGAACTCTGCGATCTGGGCGCCATTGATCGGGCTCGTGTCGGCGAAATACTCGCCGCCCGCAGGAGCGCTCCAGCGGCCTCCGATGAAATTATCATAGCGGTGTCGGAAGGAGGCCGCCGCGTTAATGGTCCCGATCGCCTTCTCGAACATAACCTGACTCCATCTCTATCGATGGCCTGACGGAGTAATCTCTTTGCCCGGGTGGTCTATAAGTAAGTTCCGCAGAAGGTAGTCTGGTATCGGGGTCGCGGGCTTGAGGGTCAGACACGCCAACAGAGCCGATGACTATTCATCGACTCCTGAACGTATTCGCGCACGCCTGATCGGAATTATGCCGAGACAGGCGTTACTCGGCCGAGTCTTCTTTTGGCGAGGGCGGCGCTTGGCATTCCAATTCTGGCGTTACGCCCGGACGCGCTTTAGGCTCACCCAATCGCCTTTCTGAAGCGTCCCGTCCCTCACGCGGAAATGAGCATAATGGTCGTCGAAAATCTGGTCGACTTCGACATGACCGACAAGACGGCGGTGGCGCGGCGTTGCGTGATAGACTTCGAGTATCTGCCCGATGTGCGCGCCATCGGCCTTACCCAGGCAGGCCACTGTGCCGCCCGCATCCATACGGACGATCTTGCCGCGCATGAACAAGCTATGGCCGATACCCTGTGCGAGGAGCGGCGTGCTGCCAAAGAGCAGAAAGCCAACAGCAGCACCGACGCCAAGATGTTTTCGCATCGCTGTTTCCTCTGTCAAGTCAGACGCTCGGACCCGGTTTTGAAAGCTGGGAGCACGGGGCGACGCTGGGCATCGTCAAAGAACTGGCCCGCCGCGGGGGAACGGCGGGCCCTCAGCCCCTGGGGTCTGTTCTCGGGGCTGGAAACCTCACATGTCGCTCATCGGCTTGTCGGCCATGGGCTTGGCGGTCTTCTTCTTCGCCGCCGGCTTGGCCTTCTTCATCGGCATCTTGCAGCAGCCACTCTTCGCCTTACCGGCCATGCCCGAGCCGTTCGATGCAGGCGAGCCGCCGGACATGCCGGCCATCCCCGACATGCCCTGTTGATCCTGCTGGGCCGGTTGCCCCTGCTGCTTCTGCGCGCCGGCCTGATGATCCTTCATCATCTGATCGTGCATCTGCTGCCCGCCATGATCCATGCCCTGCTGGTGGGCATGGGCCGGCGCAGCCTGCGCGGGCGCGGGCGTCGACTGGGCGAGAGCGGTGCCGGCGGCGAAGGTTAGCGTCGCGAAGAGGCTGACGGGCGCCGCGAGAAATGTCGTCTGTCGCATTGAGGGTCTCCGAGTGTTCTTCCTGTTGCCCGATCGACGTTCCGATCCCGGCAATTCCGAAGCTTCAATGCTGCTAGCGAGACGCTGTCTGTATACGTAAGTTACGAATCGAAATCCGATCGGCCGTGTGCCTGCTGGAGCAGGCGCGTAAAATGATGATCCGGGATCGATCAAAAATGTGACCCGGCCTGGTTTTCTCGTCCTGAGACCGGCCAGAAAAGCGATTGGCCCGCCGTGGGAACGGCGGACCAAGGCTTCGGTTGAAAGCGGCCATGATCTTGTCCGTCAACCTTGTCGTCTGATGGAATGATGGCAGGGTCAGCAACCACCGTCCGACCTGTGTGACATGCCGGAGGCGCCGTCCTGGTCCTGCGAATCCCGCATCGCCATTCGATGGCCCTGCATCATCTGGCCGTGCATCTGCTCCTTACCGTGAGCCATGCCCTGCATGTGGGCAGGATCGGGCTGGGCAGGCGCCGGCCTGGCCTTGAGGGTCTCCTCAAGATCGGGCATGCCCGACGGCATCCCGTCCGCCAGCACCGGTCCGGCACTGACGGCGAGGAAGCCGAGAGCTGCGAGCGAAGCGATCATTGCCGTCTTCTTGCGCAAGTATCCATTCCTTCAAGTCTGGGTTTCCCGTTCGATCGAGCATATGCCCGGTCGATTGTCGCCCCTTCCGGAGCTTGCCCGTGAAATGGTGTCACCTTCCGCCTTGCTGTATACGTAATGTGCGAAGTCCGTCTCTGAGATGGCCATAAATTATCGCACTGGCATCGTTGTTGTGCCGATGTGTAACTATGGTTCGGACTCGAGAGCAGGACAGGTCGGCAACAGTGACTAATCCATGGCGGCCAGCAGACGCTCGAGAGGAATAGTGGCAAAAGTGGTGAAGCTGTCAGCAATGGCATAAGGCAGTACCAGCACCCGATTATGTACCATCGCGCCGCAGCTGTAGGCTACGTTTGGCACATAACCTTCGCGCTCATCCATGTCCGACCGCAAAAGCGGTGTAAGCGTCCGGTGTTCCCCGCCTTGCTGACGAGGTGATGCGCAAGCCACAGGTGCGGCACTGTGGCA
>NZ_LXVY01000033.1 GCF_001650735.1 Sphingomonas sp. TDK1
GCTTTGTGGCTCCCTCTACGTGCGGCGTTTCGCCGGGATTTCGTCGCCGCACACCTCGCAGTCGGTGCTACCCTCGCCGGAAGGCAGACGCGATCGGGCGGCGAAAACCGCGTCCATGATCGTTGCATCAATCTGGTCCTGCACCGCACTATCGGGTGCCCATCCATTTGCCATCGCCACAAGCTCCTCGATTTTGACCTTGGGGGTCAGATAGTCGGGGGCGCATGGGCCAAGCACGCGACTATCCAGCACAGCACCCGAATATAGGGTACTCCCTACCAGTATCAAGGAGTGTGCAAATTTAGCTCAGGACAGATTTATGGGGTTCCAGTGGCGGGGGTAGATCCTCTTCGCCAAGCAGCGACAACATATCCCGCTCGATTGTCCGCTTCATCGCATACAGCGGCAGACAGTTTGGCTCGACGCCGAACGGGTCTTCCAGCTCGTGACCCAGCGCATCGAGGCCGAAAAAGGTATAGGCGGTGAGGAGCACCGGCAGGAGCGTCCACCAGTCGAGTGATCCTGCGAGCGCGAAGGGAAGCATCACGCAAAAGATAAGTGCGGTGCGATGGAGCAGCAGAGAATAGGCGAACGGCACGGGCGTCGTGGATATCCGCTCACAAGCGCCCTGAACCTTGCCGAAGGATCGCATGTCTTCTGCCACGACGGCATAGTGAATCGGCGTAATGACGCCAGTCTGCTTTAGCTCGAGCAGCCTGCGCCCCATACGATCGAGCACGAGGTTCGTGACGTTCGGGCTCTTTGTCGCCGGGCCGATATCGACCCACGGCGCAATGGCGGCGATTTCATCCTCGCCGCGAAGGCGTGCGGTGAGGCCGCAGGCAAAGCCACATATGCTATGGAGCAACGCGCGCCGATCCTCGTCAGGGAGAAGCGATGTCTCGCGCGCGAACGAACGGGCCGAGATAATTAGCTCGCCCCAAAGCTGCCGCCCCTCCCACCATCGCGCATAGCAGGCATTGTTGCGGAAGCTCATGAAGATCGAGAGCGCGATACCGATCAGGGTGAAAGGGATCGTCGAAATCCGCGCGAAAATGCCGGGATGGGCTTGGGCGGCCAGGATGGCGATCACACTGACGACCGCGATCGCCGCCAGCCTCCGTGCGATGCGCGGCAGGATCGAGCCATGCACGGTGAAAATGATATCTTGGAAGCTCGGTTGCGATCGAACGATCATATTCCGTGGAATGTCCTTCGCCTGTTTGCCAGCATTTCCATCGGCAGCTCGTCGAAACGAGCTGCCGTCAGGGTTTGAGGATGAAGCGAATGACCTGCGCGACAGCCCCCAGCGCCAAAACGCTGGCCGCCCAGATTAAGACCATCCAGGCGAGCCGTCGACCGAGAGGTTTAGGCTCGTCCATCAATGATACCCATGCGTGCCGACCTTACCGCGGAACACCCAATAGGCCCACGCGGTATAGCCGAGAATGATCGGAATGATGACGGCCGCACCCGCCAGCATGAAGAGCTGGCTTTGCGGGGGAGCGGCTGCATCCCAGATCGTGACGGCGCGGGGAACAACATAGGGGTAGATACTGATCCCCAGCCCAACGAAACCGAGAAAGAACAGGCCAAGCGCCATAATGAAGGGCAGGCGCTCCGCGCCGCGCTTCAGGCTCCAGAAGAAGGTTGCAGCGCAGATCGCCACCAGCAGAGGAACCTGCGCGGTGAGAAGCACGCCGGGCATCGCAAACCAGCGTCGCCAATAGTCATAGGTCAGGAACGGCGTCGCCGCACTGACGGCGAAAAGCGCGAGTAGCGTCGCCCCGCCGAGCCAAAATGCCAGTCGACGGGCGCGTTCCTGGCCCGGCCCTTCGGTTTTCCAGACCAGCCAGGCCGCGCCTAGAAGCGCATATCCGATCACGACTGCCGCGCCGGTCAAGAGGCTGAACGCGCTCAACCAATCCAGCCATCCCCCTGCATAGGCATCGGCCTCGACCCGCACGCCTTGCAGGATCGCGCCCAGCGTGATCCCCTGCGAGAACGCCGCGAGAACGGACCCAAAGCTGAAGGCGACATCCCAGAAGGGACGATGGCGCGGATCTCGCCAGCGAAACTCGAATGCGACCCCGCGAAACACGAGACCGAGCAACATCGCGATGATGAGCGGGTAGGTCGCGGGAAGGATGATGGCGTAGGCAAGAGGAAAGGCCGCGAAGAGACCGCCTCCGCCCAGCACGAGCCATGTTTCATTGCCATCCCAGACCGGCGCGATCGAGTTCATTGCCTGATCGCGCTCTCCTCCGACCGAAAGGTTCGGAAAGAGGATGCCGATCCCCAGATCGAACCCGTCCATCACGACATAGGCGAAGACAGCAAAGCCGATGATACCGGCCCAGATTATGGTGAGATCGAGGTGCTCCACGTTCATGCCTCCCGTCCGGTTGATGCCACGACGCCGCTTGCCGGCGTGATGCCCGCCGCGCGTTGCGGCACCTTGGACGGTTCCGGTTCACCGGCTGCGGGCGGCTTTGCCATCATCCGGAGCAAATAATAGGTGCCGGCCCCGAACGCGCCGAAATAGACGAGGATGAAAGCGACGAGGGACGCCGCGACAGCCGGAGCGGCCAGGGGGGAGTGGGACTCCGCGGTTCGCAGCAGGCCGTATACGGTGAAGGGCTGTCGGCCTACTTCCGTCGTCACCCATCCTGCTATGACCGCGACAAAGCCTGACGGACCAAGCGCGAGAGCGGCGCGGTGCAGCCAGCGCCAGTCATAGAGCTTGCCGCGCCAGCGGGCGAGCAGGCTCCAGAGGCCCAACCCAAGCATGGCGAGGCCCATCGCCACCATGATCCGAAACGACCAGAAGACGATCGGCGTGGGCGGCCAGCGATCGCGCGGGAAGTCGTTGAGGCCGGGGAGGGGCGCTTTGGGATCGTGCTTGAGGATCAGCGATCCCAGATAGGGGATTTCGATCTTGCCGTGGACCACCGCATCCTTGTTGCTCGGGAGGCCGAAAAGGATGAGCGAAGCGCCCTCGGGGCTGGCCTCATAATGACCTTCCATCGCGAGAACTTTTGTCGGCTGATGCTCAAGCGTGTTGAGGCCGTGCTGATCGCCCGCGAGAATCTGGATCGGCGCCACAAGCGCCGCCATCCACATCGCCATGGAGAACATCTTGCGCGCGCCGGGATTCGCGCGGTCGCGCAGAAGGTGCCATGCTCCTACGGCCCCGACGACCATTGCCGTGGTCAGGTAGGCGCCGATGACGGTATGGACGAGGCGATAGGGAAAGCTCGCGTTGAAGATGATCGGAAGCCACGAACCTGCGGGCACGAACTGGCCCTTGGCATTGATCGCATAGCCTGCCGGCGTCTGCATCCAGCTATTCACGGAAATGATCCAGGTCGCCGAGATGAGCGTCCCGACGGCGACCATGCAGGTCGCGAAAAAATGCGGGCCCCTGCCTACCTTGTTGATGCCGAACAGCATCACGCCAAGGAAACCGGCTTCAAGGAAGAACGCGGTCAGAACCTCATAGGCCATGAGCGGGCCGATGACCGGACCGGCCTTGGCCGAAAATACCGACCAGTTCGTCCCGAACTGGTAGGACATCACCACGCCCGAGACCACACCCATGCCGAACGCGACGGCGAAGATCTTGAGCCAGTAGCGATAGAGGTTCGCATACACACCGCTGCCGGTCTTCAACCACAACCCTTCAAGCACCATGAGATAGCTTGCCGTGCCGATGGAGAAGGCCGGGAAGATGAAGTGGAATGAGACCGTGAACGCGAATTGCGCCCGGGCCAGGATTACCGGATCGAGATTCTCAATCACCAACATTCCTCCCTGTTTTGTCCCGCCGATGTTCGTCCGATTGTCCTCTGCAGAGGCTTTGCGATTCGAACACAGGGCTTGGGGGCCGGACGCGCGCCATTTCCTTTGGTGCAGCGATCCGATCGGGCTGGCAATATATCATACTCCCCACCAGTATCAAGGGGGTAGGAACCCAGGTCTGGCGTTCGATGTTTCTGGAGGCGTAGGGGAAGGTTCAGGCTCGCTTCGGCCGAAATTTGAGGTGTCAGCGCGGCGCAAGGCACAGGATAGGGTTGAAACTCCCCCCCTGTATAGTATGTGCATATCAACAGTCAGGAAAGCGCGATGCCACATTCACCAGAAGAGAAGAAGCGGGCCATAACACGCCTGCGTCGCATCAAGGGGCAGGCGGAAGCGCTTGAACGCGCGATCGAGGCCGGAACGGATTGCGCCCCTTTGCTCCAACAGATTGTGGCGATGCGGGGCGCCACCAACGGGTTGATGGCAGAAGTGATGGAAGGCCATCTCCGTGAGACCTTCGGCCCCGCCAACGGCGCGCATGGGGAAAATGGAGCCAGCCCATTCGACGACGACATGGAGGGTATAATGCGGATATTGCGAACCTATCTTAAGTAGGTCTTAGAAACCGCAGTACCTGTATATAGATTTATAAGAACAATTTTTTACCGATCGGCAATATAATGACGGTGCGCCCAATTTTCGCGTGGTACGACTTATGGGTTGGTATTTTCATAGATCGCCCTAAGCGGCGTATCTACATTTTTCCAGTTCCATGCTTTGGTATTTTCATTCAGCTTCGCGTGCCACCGGCATCATAACTTGATTGCGGGACTGCAATTTGTGGTTCCACTGGAAAATCGCAACTGGATGAGAACACGTTATGATCGTCAAGAATTTCGGATATCTGATTGCGCTCGATCAGGAAGGCCATTTCGGTAGGGCAGCCAAGAGCTGCAACGTGTCGCAGCCCACGCTTTCCGCCGGCATCAAGCAGCTCGAACAGGACTTGGGTGTGGAGATCGTGCGGCATGGCCGGCGTTATGACGGACTCACATCGGAAGGTGAGACTGTGCTGGCCTGGGCGAAGAAGATCGAGAGCAACTGCGAGGGGCTGGAGCGCGACCTTTCGGCCCAGAAACGTGGGCTGGAAGGTCAAATTCGCCTGGGCGTGCTGTCGGCCACGTCGATCATGGCATCGATCCTCAGCCTTGCCCTCGCTGAAAGGATGCCGCTCCTCGAACAGTGCATTTGCACAGCGCAAACCTCGTCGCTGACCAAAGCCTTGCTGACGCATGAAATGGACATGGCGCTGGTCTATCTCGAAGACATATCTGAGGAGGACTTTGACACGCACCTTCTCTACCGGGAGCGGATCGTCGTTTTCCAGGCATCCGGCGACCCGCTCCCGCGACAGGTTTCATGGGATCATGTCGCCGAGCTGCCTTTGTGCATCTTGGACTGCGCGCTACCCAAAGCCGCGCGTTCTAGACTCGGGCACCGTGCCGCAAAGTCGATCAGGACCAACAATGTCGATGTTCTCGCTGCCCATATCGCAAGTGGGCGATATGCCACCGTCCTTCCGCAATCTCTCGCAACCTATTTTGCTCGGATTTCCGACATTCGGGCGGTTGAAGTCGCAGGTGAGGGCGCAGATGCCGCTGTTGGATTGGCCATGCCCAGAAATGGGGTGAAATCGACACCCACAGCCGCGCTGTTCGAAATAGTCCGCGCACCCGAGACAATGGCCTCGATAGAGGCCGCTCTGGACCTGTACCGCCAGTTCCAACCCGAAGGGGGCTGACCGTTCATGCCGTGCTATCGCAGCATGAACGGTCGCGCGACCCACTATTCGACGTAGATCATTTTCTTGGTCATCCCGCCGTCGACCACAAGCGTTTGCCCGGTAACAAAGCCGGCGGACGCCAGATATAGCACGGCCTCGGCAATGTCCTGGGGGCGACCGACCCGGCCAACCGGATGCTGCGCCTCGTCCTCGGCGCGCAGATTCGTGTCATTGGTGATCCAACCAGGTGCGATTGTATTGACCCGGATTTTGGCGCCAAGTTGCACCGCCAGCGCCTGCGCGAGTGCCACCATGCCACCTTTCGCAGCGGCATAGGCAAAGTCGATGCCTTGGGACATCAACGCGCGGGTGGAAGCCATCATGACAATCGAACTGCCATCGGTGAGCAGGGGCAATGCCGCTCGCGACATCAGAAAGGCCCCGGTCAGATGGCTGCCAATGGTGCTGTTCCACTGGTCGAGCGAGGTGTCACCGAGCTGCATGAATGTGTCGTAAACAAGCCCACCATTGTTGACGAGCAAGTCCAGTCGATCCCAGCCAAGGGCACGAAAAGCCTCGGCTACGGACTCTTCGCTGGCAAGATCGCAATGGATCTGTTGACCGATCGCTCCTTCCTTCAAATCGAAGGATGCCACCTCCCAACCTTCATCCAATAAGGCGGAACATATAGCCTGACCGATTAGCCCCGATCCTCCTGTTACAATAGCGCGTTTCATAAGAACTCCTTTCTGTCAGAGGATGATAGAGAGACCGGCACCATTGCGCCAACACAACTCAAGTCCAGAGAACGGGCGCATAGGGCGTCACCCTGATAGACTTCAACTGCGCCTTGTCTTCCAGAAACATTATGCTTGCTGCAATGGAATATGATATATCATCTTGTTGCATTGCGGCAGTCATTCTCCTGTAGCTTGGTCATAGGAATTTCCGATCTTGGGATAGAATCTTCGAGTTTGCTCCGAAGGAGAAGCGCCGCCATTCTGCCAAGACGGTAATGATGAGACTGGCAACGACACTACTATGCTGCGCTGAATTAATTCGGTGCGGCATGTTGATCCGTGTCAAGTCCTACTCTCGTCAATACTTGGGGGGGCGTGAAAAAACGCAGGAGATATCTGATGGCTACAGGCAACCGGATCGTAACCTTCGAGAAACCGATGGAAATGAAGGTCAACACCTTCAAATTCCCGGAGCTGATTACTCCACAGGGCAAAAAAGCTCCCCACGGCGCCATTCTCAAGATCGTCACCACGAACATCTGCGGCAGCGACCTTCACATCTACCGAGGTTCGTTTGAAGTCCCCAAGGGGATGACGATGGGCCACGAAATGACCGGCGAGGTGATCGAGGTCGGCTCCGACGTCGAATATATCAAGGTCGGCGATATCGTGTCCGTTCCCTTTAACGTCGGCTGCGGACGCTGCTACAACTGCAAGCACATGCGCTCGGACGTGTGCGAGCACACCAACCCCGAAGTCGACTGCGGCGCCTATGGCTTTAACCTGGGTGGATGGACCGGGGGGCAGGGGGATTACCTGTTCGTGCCCTATGCAGACTTCAATCTGCTGGCTTTCCCCGACAAGGACGCGGCCATGGCGAAGATCCGTGATCTGACGCTCCTTTCGGACGTGTTGCCGACCGCGTTCCACGGGTTCGCCGCTCCCGACTGGCCGGCGCAACCGGCCTATATCGTCGGCGAGAATGTGCTGATCTTCGGCGCGGGGCCTGTCGGCCGCGCGGGCGCCGCCTGTGCGAAGCTCCTCGGTGCCGGCGCCATCATCGTCGCCGACTTCATTCAGGAGCGGCTCGATCTGCTCAAGCCGCACGGCGTCGAGACCATCAACCTGTCGGACGGCATTCCGATCGAAGATCATCTGGAGCGGATCACCGGCAAGCGCGAGGCCGATCGCGTCATCGACTATGTGGGCCTCGACTGTCGCGGGTTCGGGGCGGAGTCCGACCAGATCGTCGAGAACGCCGTCACCAACGCCCTGCTGAAATATGTCCGCTTCGGCGGGATGACCAGCACGGTCGGCGTATATTGCCCCAATCCGATCTCCAAGAATCGGGACAACAAGAAGGGCAGCATGGAAGTCGATTGGGCCAGTGGCTGGATCAAGTCGCCGCGGATGTCGGCAGGCCAGTCGCCGACGGCCAATTACAACCACGCCCTCATGCGGGCCATCCTGAACGATCGGATGCCCTATCTGACTCCGATGATGAACACGAAGATCATCAAGCTGGAGGACGCGCCGGCGGCCTACAAGGAGTTCGATGACGGATCGGCGTTCAAGTACGTCATCGATCCGCACGGCTCTGTGGCGGCCTGACCATCTAACCCGGAATGCCCCCCGGTCATGTCGGGGGGCATTCTGAGCCGTTGGGGGCGGACTGCTTGCCGCACGCACACCCCCTTCCGGCTTGTCGATCTAACACCCCCCCGGATCGGCAAGCCGCCCCCTTCTGGAACGCAGCATCAGCCATGGCGCTGCGCTTTTCCGAAGCCGTAACGCCCTGTCGGGCGCTTTCACCACCCTCAGACATTATCCCTCTTGCATACTGGCTAGGAGTATCTTATACATACTCCCAGCCAGTATGCTTGGCTCCGAATCGAGATATCGAAACGGGGACTCGCAACCGGCGGTCCGGTTCTAGAAAAGAGGGAGATCCAAACATGAAATCTCGCGCCGCCGTAGCCTTCGAGGCAGGCAAGCCGCTCGAAATCGTCGAGATCGATGTCGCACCGCCCCAGAAAGGTGAAGTGCTCATCAAAGTCACGCATACCGGGGTATGCCACACCGACGCTTTCACGCTGTCCGGCAACGATCCGGAGGGCATTTTCCCGGTCGTTCTCGGCCATGAGGGCGCGGGCATCGTCGTCGAGGTCGGCGAGGGCGTCACCAGCGTCAAGCCGGGCGATCACGTCATTCCGCTCTACACCGCCGAGTGCGGCAAGTGCGAGTTCTGCCTGTCCGGCAAGACCAACCTGTGCGTCGCGGTTCGCGAAACGCAGGGCAAGGGCCTGATGCCCGACGGCACCACGCGCTTCTCCTACAACGGCCAGCCCCTCTATCACTATATGGGCTGCTCGACGTTCAGCGAATACACCGTCGTCGCCGAAGTCTCGCTCGCCAAGATCAACCCCGAAGCGAACCCCGAGCATGTCTGCCTTCTGGGCTGCGGCGTCACCACCGGCATCGGCGCGGTCCACAACACCGCCAAGGTGCAGCCGGGTGACTCGGTTGCCGTGTTCGGTCTGGGCGGCATCGGTCTCGCCGCGATCCAGGGCGCGCGTCAGGCCAAGGCAGGACGCATCATCGCGATCGACACCAACCCGACGAAGTTCGAGCTGGCGCGTCAGTTCGGCGCGACCGACTGCATCAACCCCAAGGACTATGACAAGCCGATCCAGCAAGTGCTGATCGAGATGACCGGGTGGGGCATCGACCACACGTTCGAGTGCATCGGTAACGTCCATGTCATGCGGGCCGCGCTGGAATCCGCGCATCGTGGCTGGGGCCAGTCGATCGTCATCGGCGTCGCTGGCGCGGGCCAGGAAATCTCCACCCGTCCGTTCCAGCTCGTCACGGGCCGGGTCTGGAAGGGGTCGGCCTTTGGCGGTGTCAAGGGACGGACCCAGCTTCCCGGCATGGTCGAGGACGCCATGAAGGGTGAAATCGATCTGGCGCCCTTCGTCACCCACACCATGGGTCTCGATGAGATCAACGAAGCCTTCGATCTGATGCACGAAGGCAAGTCGATCCGCACCGTGATCCACTACTGATCCCTCAACTCTAACCTTCAATTTCAATAGTTAACCTCAAGGAAGAATATCATGGCTGATCCCGTTATCTCCGGCAACGGCGTGTTCTCGCACGTCTTCATCGGCGCGGCCGATGTCGAGCAGTCGGCAGCGTTCTACGACGCCGCTCTGGGCGCCCTGGGCGTCAAGAACCTCGGCCCCTTCGGCAATGGTTGGGTGCTCTACGGCCGCGAAAAGCCTGCTTTCATCATTGCCCGTCCCGGCAATGGCGAAGCGCCCTCCAGCAACGGCGTGACGGTCGGCTTCGCCGCCGCGACGCCCGCCGAAGTGGACGCTTTCCACGCGGCCGGCCTCGCCGCTGGTGGCACCGACGAGGGCCAGCCCGGCCCGCGGGGCCACCTGCCGGGTGCCTATGCGGCCTATCTGCGCGATCCGGCGGGCAACAAGGTCTGCTCGTACACCTTCATCTAAAGCCGGAAGGTGAGGGCGATACCGGCAACCCTATGACTGGCTGTCGCCGGCGCTGGAACAGGCGCCGGCGCTTCCCCCCGCACCACAGCCAGGAAAAGGGCGCCTATCACCACACCGTCCACCAACCGTCGAAGCAAGGAAACAAAAATGGAACGTGTCGAACATCACGCCAGCTTCGGCGGTTGGCAGGACGTCTATCAGCATGACTCGATCAGCCTGGGTTGCCCGATGAAGGTCGGCGTCTATCTGCCTCCCCAGGTGAAGGACGGTCGCGTGCCGGTGCTGTATTGGCTGTCCGGCCTGACTTGCACCGAACAGAATTTCATTACGAAGGCTGTCGCGCAGCGTTTCGCTGCCGAGCACGGGATCATCCTCGTCGCGCCGGACACGAGCCCGCGAGGCGAAGGCGTGGCCGACGATCCCAGCTATGATCTGGGACAGGGCGCCGGCTTCTACGTCAACGCGACTGAGGAACCTTGGGCTGCCCACTACCGCATGTACGATTATGTCGTCGAGGAATTGCCGGCGCTGATCGAAGCCACATTTCCGGCCGATGATCGCCGGGCGATTGCCGGTCATTCGATGGGCGGGCACGGCGCACTCGTTGCCGCTCTGCGCAATCCGGGGCGCTATCGCAGCGTATCGGCCTTTTCGCCGATCGTCGCGCCGAGCCAGGTGCCTTGGGGCGAGCGCGCTCTGACGGCCTATCTCGGAGACGATCGCGCCGGGTGGAAGCATTACGACACCATCGAACTCATCAAGTCCGCCAGCGAGCGCCTGCCGTTGCTCGTCGATCAGGGCATGGATGATGAGTTTCTGGATCGCGAGCTGCGCCCGGATCTGCTGAAGGCGGCCTGCGAGGCTGCGGGGCACCCGCTGATCCTCAACCTGCGACCCGGCTACGATCACAGCTATTATTTCATCGCTAGCTTCATCGGCGAGCATATCGGCCATCATGCCAAGGCGCTGTTCCAATGAGCGCGGCGGCATCCTCGGCCATGCGCGAAATCGCGTCCAGCAATGACCCCGCCTCCGGTCGCCATCGCGTGGTGGTCGTGGGCGCGGGCTTCGGCGGCCTCGAAACCGTCCAGCGGCTCGCGGGGAGCGGCGTTGACATCACCCTTGTCGATCGCCGCAACCACCATCTTTTTCAGCCGCTGCTCTATCAGGTCGCGGGCGCGTCGCTGTCGCCATCGGAGATCGCCTGGCCGATCCGCTCGCTCTTCGCCAAGCGCAAGGACGTTCGGACTCTGCTCGGTGAGGTCGAAGGCGTGGACACGGGCAACCGGCGCGTCGTTCTCGAAGACGGCTCGACGCTTGGCTATGACACACTCGTCATCGCGACGGGCGCGCGGCATTCCTATTTCGGGCATGACCAATGGGAGCCTTATGCTCCGGGCCTCAAATCGCTCGAAGATGCGACCACCATTCGCCGGCGCCTTCTCGTCGCGTTCGAAGAAGCCGAGCGCGAGAGCGATCCCGCGCGCCGTGCGGCCTTGCAGACCTTCGTTATCATCGGCGGCGGGCCTACCGGCGTCGAACTGGCCGGCACGATCGCGGAGCTTGCCCGTCTGACACTGGTGCGCGATTTCCGGTCGATCGATCCGCGCGCGACGCGGGTGGTGCTGGTCGAAGCCGGGCAGCGGCTCCTGCAGGTCTTCCCGGAAGATCTGTCGGCCTATACCGCTCAGGCGCTTGAAAAGCTCGGTGTCGAAATCAAGCTCGGCAAGCCGGTCACGGAATGTTCCGAGCATGGGGTCGTGGTCGACGGTGTGCCTATTCCCGCTGAAACGATTTTGTGGGCAGCAGGCGTTCAGGCCTCGCCCGCCGCGCGCTGGCTGAACGCTGAAGCCGATCGCGCGGGCCGCGTGGTCGTCGGGCCGGACCTGACAGTGCCAGGACACCCCGACATTTTCGTGATCGGCGATACCGCAGCCTCGAACGGGTATGACGGCAAGCCGGTGCCCGGTCTCGCGCCGGCTGCAAAGCAGGCCGGACAATATGTGGCCCGGCTGATCCGCCAGCGCTTTAAGGGGCAGAATGCTTCGGAACCGTTCCGTTACCGGCATCAAGGCAATCTGGCGACGATCGGCCGCAGCCTTGCGGTCGTCGATATGGGCGGGTTCAAATTGCGCGGTGTTCTGGCGTGGTGGATGTGGAAACTGATCCACATCTACTTCCTGATCGGGACGCAAAATCGGATGAGTGTTGCACTAAGCTGGATGTGGACCCACGGCATAGGATATCGTGGCTCGCGTCTGATTACTTACAGCGATCTCGCTCAGCACGATGCCGGGCAGGACCATGACAAGGGGAGGGAAGGCGATTGAGTGAAGAGGGCAGCGCCGAGAACAGCGGTTCAACTGTCTATGGAATGCCCACCTATGAGAATAGGCGGGTTGCCATCGACGAGGTTCATGCGCGCCCTTATTTGCTGATAGATGCGCCGCGTGCCCTGGTGCAGCTCGCCTTCATGAACGAGGGCAATCTGACGAAGGACAAGGCGACCCTCGCGGAAATATCGAGCCGGATGGGCGCCCCGCTGCCGGATCAGGACACACCTCTTCATGGCCTGACCTGGGATCAGGGTAAATTGCACTGTGAGAAGCACACCGAGTTCTCGACCTACTTGTGGAGTGCGCCCCTCGATCCGGGCACCGGGGAGCTGGCGGGTGAAGATCCGTTCAAGCACGGCTTTACGCCGCCCGGGCCGGTCATTTGCGGCGTCCGCCTGGACGTTGTTACGTGGACCGAAGAGACCGCGACCTATATCGATCGCTTCGACCCGATCAGCCGGTGTCATTCGCTCGTCGAGGATGGCATGGCCGATATCGTCACCGATTTCCGTCAGGACGCCGATGGGCTAACCCGCATCCTCATCCTCGATCGCGGTTTGACGCCGATCCGGCTTGGCGCGCTGGCACAGCGGCTCCTCGAAATCGAGACCTATCGGACGCTGGCCCTGCTCGGCATCCCACTGACCCAATCGCTGGGGCCGCATCTGCGCAGCATAGAGAAGCGCCTTGCCGCCATCACCAACGAGATGCGCAAATCTGCACGCCGCGACAGCGAGGGGCTACTTTCCCGGCTGACCGACCTTTCGGCCGAGCTGGAGGCGGACACGGCGTCCAGCCTCTACCGCTTCGGTGCGAGCCGTGCCTATTATGAAATCGTCGAGGAGCGGCTTGCAGCGCTCGGCGAAACCTTCGTCCCGGGCTGCTATCGCTGGCGCAACTTCCTCCATCGCAGGATCGCGCCCGCCATGCGGACCTGTCGCGTGATCGAGGAACGGCAAGCCAATCTCTCCGACAAGCTGGCGCGCGCGACCACGCTG
Organism: Sphingomonas sp. TDK1; assembly: GCF_001650735.1. Lineage (GTDB taxonomy): Bacteria > Pseudomonadota > Alphaproteobacteria > Sphingomonadales > Sphingomonadaceae > Sphingomonas. The sequence continues at coordinate 13,174 of NZ_LXVY01000033.1, forward strand.
CTGCGGTCGTGGATCGATGTGCAACTCGAACGCCAGAACAGCGATCTGCTGGCCTCGATGGACAATCGGGCGAAGCTGCAATTGCAGCTTCAACAGACCGTGGAAGGCCTGTCTGTCGCGGCGATCTCCTATTATGTGATCGGCCTGCTCTCCTATCTCATCAAGGGCATACCGGGGATTCACGACATGGTGGCGCCCGAGCTGGTGATCGCCGCTCTGGTTCCCCTTGCCGTCCTTGGTGTCTGGTGGACCGTTCGACAGATCAGGAACGCGCACAGCGACCATGGACCGCCGCCCGCAAAAAAGCAGATATGATCCCTTTATCGCCTCCGTGCGTCTAGCGCGCGCCGGGGGCGAAACCGGCAGGAGGATTTCCAGTGTCGACCGATGTTTTCATACTGCACTCGCAATACACGCCGGCAGGCGATCAGCCCGAAGCGATCGCGCGCCTGATCGCCGGCGTCGAAGAGGGGGCACATCACCAGACCCTCAAGGGCATCACGGGCTCGGGCAAGACCTTCACGATGGCGAACATCATCCATCGTCTGAAGCGCCCCACCTTGATCCTTGCCCCCAACAAGACGCTGACATCGCAGCTCTATGACGAGATGCGGCGATTTTTCCCTGAAAACGCCGTGGAGTATTTCGTCTCCTATTACGACTATTTCCAACCGGAAGTGTATCTGCCGGGCCGCGATGAGTTCATTCCGAAGGATTCCTCGATCAACGAGCATCTGGAACGGTTGCGCCTGTCGACGACAAAATCGCTGATCGAGCGCCGCGATACGATCGTCGTCGCCTCGGTATCGTCGATCTACGGCATGGGCGATCCCGACAATTATCGCGCGCTCCAGGTTCCGCTGACCGAGGGCGCGCGGTTGGGACAGGAAGAGCTTTTCCGCAGCCTGGCGCGCTTGCAATATGATCGGGCCGAGCATAAGCTGAAGCGCGGCACTTATCGCGCTGATGGCGACGCTGTTGAGATTTACCCGGCGGATTCGGAATATAAGGCGCTGCGCGTCGGTTTGGCAAACGGCGTGATCGCGTCGCTCCAATGGTTCGATGCGGCGACCGGCAAGCCGATGGAAAGCGCCGATCACTATCTTGTCTCGCCCAAGACTGTTCTGGCGGCGACCGCAGATCAGGCCCGCAAGGCCGCCACGGCGATCCTCGAAGAGTTGGAAACGCAGGTCGAACGGCTGACCAGCGAAAACCGCCTGACGGAAGCGGCGCGCCTCTATGATCGCATCACCAACGATGCCGAGATGTTGCGCGAGGTCGGATATTGCTCGGGCATGGAAAATTACGCCTGCTATCTGAGCGGTCGTGACCCTGCGCTCCCGCCCATAACCCTGCTCGACTATCTGCCCAAGGACGGGCTGCTGTTCGTCGACGAATCGCATGTGATGATCCCACAGATCTCGGCGATGTTCCGGGGCGACCAGGCCCGCAAGGATACGCTGATCGATTATGGCTTCCGCCTGCCGTCTTCGAAGGACAGCCACCCCCTGAGCTTCCACGAGTTCGAACAGGTCAAGCCGCAGACGATCTTCGTGTCCGCCACCCCCGGCGCTTATGAGGTAAAGGCCTCGCAAGGCAGGGTGGTTGAACAGATCGTGCGGCCGACCGGCCTGCTCGATCCGAAGGTGGAAGTCCGCCCGTCCCAAGGCGCGCGTGACGATTTGCTACGCGAGATCGCGCAGCGCACGCAGCGCGATGAGCGCGTGCTGGTTACGACGCTGACCAAGGTTGCGACCGAGGAGCTGCACGCTTTCCTCGAAAGCGAAGGCATTCGCGCGCGTTACATGCACTCTGACATCAAGGTCGAGGATAGGGTCGCGATCATCGAGGGCCTGCGCGTGGGCGAGTTCGACGTGCTGATCGGGATCAGTTTGCTGCGCGAAGGGCTCGACATCCCAGAAGCGTCGCTGATTGCGATCTTCGATGCAGACCGCGCGGGCTTCCTGCGCTCGGCCCAGGCGCTGATCCAGATGATCGGCCGCGTCGCGCGCAATGTGAACGGCACCGCTGTCCTCTACGCCGATATGGTGACGCCGGCGATGCGGGCCGCGATCGATGAGACCGAGAGCCGGCGACAGCGCCAGATCGCCTTCAACGAGGAGAACGACGTCACACCGCTCTCGTCGGTTCGCGGCCTGGCGTCGGCGCAGCCCTACGGGCAAGAGCCGTCGGTCCATTCGGAAGCCTTCTGCGAGAACCTGTACGAGCTTTGCGACCGGATCACGGAGAAGGAACAGGCGCTGCTCGCGGCGGTGGATCACGGCCAAGAGGATCGGGCCGAGACGATCCGGGGCGAGCTGGACGGCCTCTACCGTCAGTTCATTTATCTGTGACGCGCCGGGTGAAAGTGACCGAATGAGCAAGGATCAGGAGCCTCAAACCACCCCCGGCAAGGAACGCGCGCCGCGATCCGGCTTCGTACAAGTGCGCGGCGCGCGGCAGAACAACCTCAAGAATGTTGATGTGGACGTTCCGCGCGATGCCTTCGTGGTGTTCACCGGCATATCGGGATCGGGCAAGTCGAGCCTCGCCTTCGGCACCCTCTATGCCGAGGCACAGCGCCGCTATCTGGAATCGGTCGCGCCCTACGCCCGCCGCCTGATCGATCAGGCCGGCGTGCCGGAGGTTGACGCCATCGACGGGTTGCCGCCCGCGGTCGCGTTGCAGCAGCAGCGCGGCTCGGCCAATGCGCGGTCTTCGGTTGGCAGCGTGACGACGCTCTCCAGCCTGGTGCGGATGCTCTATTCGCGCGTCGGAGAATATCCGCGCAATCAGCCGATGCTCTATGCGGAGGACTTCTCCCCCAACACCGTGGCCGGGGCCTGCCCGACCTGCCACGGCATCGGGCGCGTCTATGACGCGACCGAAGAGACGATGGTGCCCGACGACAGTCTCACCATTCGCGATCGGGCGATCGCGGCATGGCCGCCGGCGTGGCACGGCCAGAACCTGCGCGATATCCTTGTGTCGCTCGGCTATGATGTCGACACGCCATGGCGCGATCTTCCGAAGAAGGATCGTGACTGGATACTCTTCACCGACGAGACGCCGACGGTGCCGGTCTATGCGGGTCTGACGCCCGAACAGACGCGCGTTGCCCTCAAGCGTCGTATGGAGCCGAGCTATCAGGGCACCTTCACCGGCGCCCGTCGCTACGTGCTGGAGACCTTCGCCAACACCAAAAGCGCGCTGATGAAGAAGCGTGTCTCGCAATATATCATCGGCCGCGATTGCCCGACCTGCGACGGCAAGCGCCTGAAGCGCGAGGCCCTGTCGGTGAAGTTTGCCGGCCTGGACATCGCCGAGTTTGGCGACCTGACGGTGCTGAAGCTCCGGGACTTGCTCACGCCCGTCGCCCATGGCGAGTATGGTAGCGCCTCGACGACCCTGAAGGGCCATGTTCTCGGCAAGGCGGCCCGCGATGCGGCGGTTGAACGTAGGGTCGCGGCGGGAGGCTCGGCACACAAGGCAGCGCCTGACGTGCGCCGCACGCCCAATCTTTCCGATGAGAAGCGGGTCGCCGCGCAGCGTCTCGCATCCGAGCTGCTCGAACGGCTAGGCCCGCTGATCGACCTTGGCCTTGGCTACATCTCGCTCGACCGCAGCACGCCGACGCTTTCCTCCGGCGAGCTGCAACGCCTGCGCCTTGCCACTCAATTGTCGTCACAGCTTTTCGGCGTGGTCTATGTGCTGGACGAGCCATCGGCGGGGCTGCACCCGGCAGACGGCGAAGCGTTGCTGACCATCCTTGAGCGGCTGAAGGCGGCGGGCAACTCGCTGTTCGTTGTCGAGCATGATCTTGACGTGATCCGCCATGCCGAATGGCTGGTCGATGTGGGGCCAGGTGCCGGCGAAAAGGGCGGCGAAGTGCTCTACAGCGGCCCGATCGCAGGGCTTGCCGGCGTCGAGGCGTCGATCACCCGTCGCTATCTGTTCGCAGAACCTGACGCCCATGACCGGACCCCGCGCGAAGCAAAAGCATGGCTCCGTCTTGAAGGTGTGACCCGCAACAATCTTCACGGGCTCGACGTCGCGCTACCGATTGGCTGCTTCACCGCCGTCACCGGGGTTTCAGGATCGGGCAAGTCCAGTCTTGTCAGCCAGGCACTTCCGGAGCTTGTGACGGAACAACTCGGCGGCACGCCGGCTGCCGAGGAGGAGGATACCGATCCGCTGCTCGATGTTGCGCGGGAAGAGACCGAAGGCCGCATCGTTGCGGGCATGGAGCATGTGCGCAGGCTGGTGCGGGTCGATCAGAAGCCGATCGGCCGCACTCCACGCTCGAACCTCTCCACCTACAGCGGCCTGTTCGATCATGTGCGCAAGATCTTCGCGAACACCCCACTGGCGCGCCGGCGCCACTACAGCCCGGGCAGGTTCTCCTTCAACGTCGCACAGGGCCGCTGCCCGGTGTGCGAGGGTGAGGGCTTCGTCATGGTGGAGCTGTTGTTCCTGCCCAGCGTCTATGCGCCCTGCTCGACCTGCCATGGCAGCCGCTACAATCCGCAGACGCTCGAAGTCGAATGGAACGGCCGCAACATCGCCCAGGTGCTTGAGCTGACGGTGGACGAGGCGTGCGACTTCTTCGCGAGCGAACCGTCCGTCATGCGCTCGCTCGATGTGCTGCGGGAGATTGGCCTCGGCTATCTGAGGCTTGGACAGCCGGCGACGGAACTGTCGGGCGGCGAGGCCCAGCGCATCAAGCTCGCGACCGAGCTGCAACGCGCCCAGCGTGGCAACACCATCTACATCCTCGACGAGCCGACTTCGGGGCTTCACCCTTCCGACGCTGATCGGCTGATGCGGCACCTGCAGGGCCTTGTCGATGTCGGCAATACGGTCGTCGTCGTCGAGCATGACATGCGAGCTATTTCACAGGTGGATTGGGTGATCGATCTGGGGCCTGGCGCTGGCGAAGATGGTGGCCGGATCATCGCGAGCGGCGTCCCTCACGATGTTGCCGAAGCGCAAGGCAGCCTGACCGCGCCTTATCTAAAGGCGGCGCTTTAGCCGCTTGGACGCCGGCGACAGGGGGGAGTGGGACTATGGTGAGTCTTGTCGATTGGGGTGTGGCGATCCCGATGATCGAGCACCGGCCATGTCTTGCTGGGATGTGATAGCGATGGTCCTGCCCGACCATTCAGGGAGTTGAACGTGCCTTCTACCGTCTCTCAAGATGTTACCGCTCGTTCCCAGGCCGTCGATGCCCGGCTTACCCGCGCTGCGATCTTTCTGGTCGTCTCGATGGGCGCCGGGGAGAAGCCGGAAGCGGGGGTGCGGGGTCTTTGCGCCATCCTGTCGTCGCTGGTTCGTGGCGTGGGCTTCCGGGCGGCAGACGGCGGACTTTCCTGCATCATGGGGATCGGCTCCGATGCTTGGGACCGGCTATTCGGAGCGCCGCGGCCGAAGGAACTGCATCCGTTCCGGGAAATCCGCGGCGTCCATCATGCGCCTTCGACGCCCGGCGACCTGCTGTTTCACATTCGCGCCGCGCGTCAGGATTTGTGTTTCGAGATGGCGGCGCAGATCGTGAAGCGTCTCGCCGGCTTCGCCTCGGTGACGGACGAGGTGCATGGCTTCCGCTACTTCGACGATCGCGACCTGCTGGGATTTGTCGACGGGACGGAAAACCCCGTCGAGCAGGGAGCCAGAGATGCCACGGTGATCGGGGCGGCGGACGATCCGGTCTTCGCTGGCGGCAGCTATGTGATCGTCCAGAAATACCTCCACGACCTCGACAAGTGGAACGCGATTCCCGTGGAGCAGCAGGAGAAGATCGTAGGGCGCGAGAAGCTGTCGGACATCGAGCTGGACGAGGCGGCCAAGCCGAGCTTCGCGCATAACGTGCTCACCAACATCGAGGAGGACGGCGAGCAACTCCAGATCCTGCGCGATAACATGCCGTTCGGCGATGTTGGTAAGGGCGAGTTCGGCACCTATTTCATCGGTTACGCCCGCTCGCCGACCCGCATCGAGCGGATGCTCGACAATATGTTCATCGGTTTGCCACCCGGCAATTACGATCGCTTGCTCGATGTTAGCCGGGCCGTGACCGGCTCGCTTTATTTCGTGCCGTCGGCTGATTTTCTGGACGAGGTAACGCCGGAGCCAGCCACGGCCGATGGCGATGAGGCGGTAGCCGAGGCGCCCGCATCCACGGCGCCGGCACCGGAGCCCTCGTCAGCATCGGATGGATCGCTGCGCATTGGATCACTCAAAGATGAGGCAGGACATGAATAACCTCCATCGCGAACTCGCCCCCATCTCCGACGCCGCTTGGGCGCAAATCGACCAAGAAGCGACCCGAACTCTCAAGCGCTATCTGGCCGCGCGCCGCGTCGTGGACGTGCCGGAACCGAAGGGGGCCACGCTCGCGGCCGTGGGAACGGGCCACACCAAGCCGATCGATGCGCCCAGCGATGGCGTCCAAGCCGTGCGGCGTGCGGTCAACGCCGTGGTCGAACTGCGCGTGCCCTTCACGCTGACCCGCGCGGCGATCGACGATGTGGAGCGCGGCTCCGAGGATTCGGACTGGCAACCGCTCAAGGAAGCCGCCCGCACGATCGCCTTTGCCGAAAATCGCGCGATCTTTGATGGCTATGCCGCTGCCGATATCGGCGGCATCCGTCCCGGCGCGAGCAACGAGCCGGTGCCGCTGCCCACGGCCGTCGCCGGATATCCCGCCATCGTCGCCCAAGCCGTCGATCGGTTGCGCCTTGCCGGGGTCGAGGGGCCTTATCGACTGGTGCTGGGCGATGATCCGTTCACCGCGATCAGCGGCGGCAGCGAGGAGGGCTATCCGGTGCTCCAGCACATCAATCGTCTGGTGGACGGCGATATCATCTGGGCGCCGGGCATCATGGGCGGCGTCGTCCTGACAACGCGGGGCGGCGATTTCGAACTCGATCTCGGACAGGATTTGTCGATCGGCTATCTCAGCCACACCGCCGAGGCGGTCGAGCTGTACCTGCAAGAGAGCTTCACCTTCCGGCTGTTGACGAGCGAGGCGGCTGTTTCGCTCCCGACAACGGAAGCGTCGGCGCAGCCGGCGTGAAGGCGTTGCCGGTTGCGCCGCCCGCACGCGGGCCGCAGCGAGGGGTGGGACAATGATAAGTCTCGTCGGTTGGATCGCCACGATCGCGACGATGATCGCGGCGATGATGACGGCTTCCAACCTGGGCGCGCGCGTGACGGGCTGGGGCTTCGTGGTGTTCAGCATCAGCTCGGTTTGCTGGACCACATTGGGCTACGCCACAGGACAGACAGCCTTGGTTGCCACCAATGGATTCCTGATGCTGACGAACCTAGTTGGTATCTGGCGATGGTTGGGGCAGCAGACCAAATATGAGGATGGCGGCCGATCGGCCGAAACAGCCAGCCAAAGATCCGATACGCCGAACCTGTTCACCGCGACCGGCCTGATCGGCATGGCGGTTGATGACAAGAGCGGGATGAATCTGGGCCGGGTTGTCGAGGCCCTTATCGAATGTTCGACCGGCAGGATAAACTATGTGGTGATCTCGGACGAGCGATATGCCGGTCTTGAAGAGACATTGCGAGCGGTGCCGCTCGAATCCCTCAGGATCGGCTACACGCGCATGACGCTGTTGCTGGACGGCCCGAGCTTCCTGTCACAGCCCGGCCTCAAAAGTCGTGACTGGCCCGCCTTCGCTCCGATCAATCCCTAGCAAGCGATCGCTCACACCAATTGGAGCGCGCGATCATGATCTTGACCGGGGCCAAGAAAGCGCAGGATCAGGATACGGTGGGCTTCTGGCCGGTAGAGGATGCCATAGCGGCGATAGGAACGGCGACGGATACCGTAGCGCTCATAGCGAGGCACCAGAGGATAGCCTTGGGGCAGATCGGCAAGGCGACGGGCCGCCTCACGCAATTCCTCAACAAAGCTGATGGCTCTCGCGGGATTGTCCTTTTCGATATGCTCGGCGATGTGATCGAGGTCGGCCAGCGCATCCGGCGTCAGGATGACTTTCATTGCGGCTGAGCGCTTGCCCGTGTCCGAATCCTGTCGATGATAGCATCGCAGGCGTCGTCGAGGTCGTGGGTGCGCCCCGCCTCGGCATCGGCAAGGCCGCGTTCGATCGAGGCGTCAAGATCATGCAGCCACCGTTCGACATCCTGCGTCTCGCCCTGATCGCGCCGAATGAGATCGCGAACATAATCACTCACGCTGGCATAATGCCCGCTGTCGATGCGGCGCTGGACGTAATCCCGCATAGGGTCCGGAAGGGAGACGTTCATCGAAGCCATAAATCACCTCACTACCATTATGGCAAAAACTGCCATCGGTTTCAAGGCGCCTGCCTCTCTTGTGCAGCCGATCCGCCTTCGCGTCACCGCACCGACGAGGGTAAGATCACATAACGCTAAGCGACCTTTGGCTCGCCTACCATGACAATATGTTGGAAAAGCTTGCTGGTGCGTTCCCCGGCAGGCGCGGCCATGGCGGCGGCGATCGCGGCTTGGTTCAAGCGATGGTGGGTCGGGGCCGTGCCTCCGCCTCCGGATTGCGGCCCAGGACCATGAGCAGGCGGGGCCGAGCCAAGGGCGCCATTATCATCCGCCTCGGCCGCGGCGATCACCCGCAGGCTGTTTATCGGTGCGGTGGGATCGGGTCGAATGTTCGGCATTTGCGGTGCGGGGATCTTGGTCAGCGCGACCATGGCCTTCTCCGTATAATAGCGGATTTTCTTGCCATAGACGGGCGGGATGCCGAGGCGCAGGACGATCATGTCCTTTTCGGGGAGCTGCATCAGCTCTTGAGGAAGCATCAGGGGCCGGCGCTGATCGGATTCCGATACCGAGCCGCCCCCACGGCCCCACATGCCGAAGGAGCGCGACTTGGCGCGAAACGTATAAGTGCCAAGCCGTTCGGAAATATCCTTCGCATCATCGTTGGTCGCGGGGCGCATGACCATTTGGACGCCGCAGTTGGATTCAATCTCCGTGGCGACTTTCGGCCCATAGACGTTCTCGAGCTGCGCTCCGCTCTGGATGACGGGGAGGAGGCGAATGCCATAGCCGGCGACATAGCTGAAGCCATTGGCGATCACCGACGCGCGGCCGAGGCGCGAGAACTCGTCGAGCAAGAGCAGCAAGCGAACCTGGTGCTTGTTGCCCGAGGGCAGCTCGCGGACATTGAGGTCAATGAGCTGCTGGAAAAGCAGGCCATAGATCGGTGCCACGCGATCCAGATCATCCGGCGAGACGCCGAGATAGAGCGAGATCCGCTTGTCGCGGAACTCGCGCAGATCGAAATCGCTGACAGCCGTTGCCGCATCGACATAGGGGTTCAGCCACAGATTGATCTTGGCGGTGACGGACTGGCGGGTTGACGTGAAGGTATTGGCCGAGGCCATGATCCAATCCCGCAGCGCCGACACGCACGCCCCTGATAGCGGTTTGCCCTCCCGCTCGCGCTGCGAGATGATTTTGGGAAATCGCTTTTGTGCATCGCCGGCGGCGAATTGGCGGTAGATTTCGCCGATGGTGAAGGGGAGCGCATCGTCGCCATCATCCACCGTGGCGGCGACATAGGCCGCGACACCGAGAAACGCCGTCCTTGCGCTTTCCGCCCAAAACGTCTCGCCCTGCAGGGGCAGGGGAAAAAGCATGACGCTGATTTTTTGCAGCTCGTTGACGACTTCGACCTGATCGCGTCGGTTGATGTACGCGAGCGGGTTGTAGCGGCATGTGCGACCGTGGGCATCGAGCGGGTTGAACAAGAGTGTTTGCTGGCGAAGGTTCGTCATCCGAAAGCCTGCTGTCGCCGCCCAATTCTCTTGCTTCACATCGAGGACGACAACCGAATCCGGCCATTGGAGAAGGTTCGGGATCACGACGCCGACGCCCTTGCCGGCGCGGGTGGGTGCTTCGAGCAAGACATGCTCGGTTCCCCCAAAGCGCATGAACTTGCCATTGATGCGGCCGAGGAGAATGCCGGCATCCTCCAAGAGCTTGGCCTTGCGGACCTCGCCGATCCGCGCCCAGCGGGCTTCGCCGTGGAGCTTCTGGCCCGTGAAAAGCGACGACACGATACCGATCAGGCAGACCGCGAAGGCGATGAAGAAACCGGCGAGAAACGGCTTCCACACGATCGGCAAGTGGCGCATCGACCATAATGCACCCGGAACGCGCGCCCAGGGCGTGTGCGCCGAGAGGAGATGCGCCTTCCAAAGGACCACCACGGCGCCGATCGCGGCGCTTATCATCAAGCCTATGATGACGAGGAACGCGATGGCGGCCGGCTCGGACGCCCCTTGGTTGCGAACCATTTTGCCGCTCATAATGCGATCCTCCGCTCGAATCTAATCGCGAGGCTTGCCCGCAGGATCGAACCACACTTCCGTCATACGATAGCGCGCCGGCTTCCCGTCACCTGGGGGAAGGCGGTGCATCTGCACGACGATATCAACCAGCGAGCGCAACAGGGCGCGGATGTCGTGCCGATCGAGATCGTTGCCGCCTTCCGATTCCTTGACCAGCAGCGTAAGCTGTTCCAGCGCACCTTCGGCCGTATTGGCATGGACCGTGGTTATCGAGCCTGGATGGCCGCTATTGACGTTGCGCAGATAGAAGAAGGCGGTGCCGTCGCGTAGCTCTTGGAGCAGGATGCGATCGGGTCGCATACGCAACGCCGATTCCAGCAATTCCTTTGCGCCAGCTTTTTGAAGGCCCTTTCCGTCCTTAGAATACATCATGTGGACGTGGTTGCGCTGTGGCACCACCAGCTCGCGGGTGTCTTCGATCGTCAGGATGCGCTCGTAATCGGGAATGAGCCTAATCAGGCCCTTGGAGAAGCTCGTCTTGCCGGAACCCGTGGCGCCGGAGATCAGGATATTTTTGCGGGATTCGACCGCGAGCCGGAAGAAGCCCTTCCAGTCGCCGGCCTCGCGAAATCGCATCAGCGCGGAGTCGACCTCTTCATGCAGGCCATGAGCGCGGACCTCACTGAAAAGCCCGGCGCGGTCGAAATCGTCGATGTCCATAGAGACGCCCGACGCTTTCCGGATCGTGATCGAGACGAAGCCCCGCTCCACGGCAGGGGGGACGACGACCTGCGCGCGCTCGCCTCCCGGAAGAACCGAGGAGACGATCGGATATTCGGCGGTGACATCCTGTTTGGTCAGACCTGCGATGAGCTTCGCGAGCGTCATGAGGGCCGCATTGTCCAATGCCGGCTCCTTATGCCATTCCCAACCGTTGCGCGTCTCCAAGCCGATCAGGCCCGGCTCATTGATGACCAGCTCCGTCACGTCCTCGCGGGCTAGGTGACGCTCTATCGGCGCCGCATTGTGCTGGTATATCGACGACGCCACAAATCAGCGCCTCAGTCGCACGTCATAGACGGACCGGAAATCGAAATCCTTGGCGACGAAGATTGCAGCCGTATCGCCCTGATTCTTCTTCAGGATCGGCTTGATCTGCATGGTTTGGTTGAGGACCGTCTGTGCAGTATTGCCCGGAACCTGTGTCGAGTAGGTGCCTTCGCCGGCGACGGCGCGACTGGCGATGTTCGACGCATCTTCCAGCACCGAGATCACAAGCCCCATGCCGAAGCGCGCCCAAAACTGCGTATCGACGCCTCCCGGCAGGCCGGCGCGGCCAAGGCTATCAGCCGCAGGCGATCCCAAGTCGATCGCCACACCGCGCGGCGTGAGTGCGCGCGTCCATAGGACGAACAAGCGAGCCTGCCCCTGTGTGATGCCGCCCGAATATTGCCCCAGCACCTTCGTCCCTTTGTCGAGCAGGACGATGCGACCATTTTCCGAATAGACGTCATGATTGATGACGCAGTTCACGAAGCCCGCCTGCGTCGAGTTGATGGCCGTCTGCAGAGTGCAGGGTATGACCGTGCCAGCGCTCAACAGAAGGCTCCGATCGGGGATCACGCTCGCCCGTACTGTCTGGATCGCCGCATGGTTGAGCTGATCGCTGAAATCGGTCGATCCCTTACCCGACGGGCCGGCATCATCATTCTGCCCGAAGCCGCTGGCCCCGAAGTTGCGCGGGCCGCCTGGCTGGCCTTGCCCTTGGCCCTGCCCATCGCCTTGAGGCTGGCCATTCCCTTGCGGTTGCTCGGCCGAGACGAGGCTTGTCCCCGGTGATCCGGCGGATGCGATACCCGTGCTGCCGAACGCCATGATCGGCGATCGGCGCGCAGCATCCGCCATCGAGCGTGCCTGTTCGGCTCGCTTCTGCTCTGGCGTCTCCTGACCATTCGCCGACACCGGCGCCGGATTCCCGTTCGCATCGGTAGCCTGGTTAGGCGTCGCCGCGATCGGGCGGCCGAACATATCGGTTTGCGGGGCATTGGGTTGGCCGAGCTGGCCGGCGAGCTGCGCGCGCTGCGCGTTCGGTGATCCCATCACATCGGCCACGGCCCGATCGCTGGCTTTTGCCGGCTGCTCGGCGGGCTTTGCGGAGCCGGAATGGTGGAATGCACCATAGCCGATCGCAATGCCGCCCATGGTGCCGATCAGTGCGAGGCCGGCGCCGAGGAAAGCGATATTTCCCCAACCGCCGCTGCGCGCAATGGGGCTGCTCTGCTCGCTGGGGGGGACGGTATCGGCGCCGACTTCGCCGCCGCGGTCAATGAGGTTATCGGCCATCTTACTGCCCCTTCACTTTACGTTCGACGATGTTGGAGACGGTCCCCGTCCGATCGCCGCGATCGTTGCGAGGGGGCGCTTCATTGTAGATGCACAGCACCACGTTGCCGCGACGGAGCCGAAGCTGCCGATAGACCGCATGGATCACGACAAAATCCTCGCGCACGTCGTAGGGAACGATCGTCTCGGTCCCGTCCACGTCAACGGCAAAAATTGAAGGTATGTCGGCGTGGCCTGGGTAGCGCAGCACCGTGAACTCGCCATTGTCGGAGATCTCGGTGGGCTGGAGCGAGGAGTCGCCCTGCACCGTGTAATTCATGTTTCGCGTTCCCGACTTGCGACCCGCAGGGAAGGTGTAGAACGGGCTGAGGGCTGCGAAATTGCGGCTGTTGATGACCGCAGGCCGCGCCCGCATTTTGAAATTGCCGGGAAGCTGCGCCCAAAACGCCGCTTCCAGCGCCACGTCCTCGCGGGCCATCACCATGCCGGTATCGGCCGCGGCGGAACGCGCAATGGAGAGTCGATCGAGCAGGCGCCGCTTGTCATCGTCCATCACCGCGATCGACAAATGATGCTCGCCCAGGACGAAGCGGTTCGCCATCAGATCATCGACGCCATCCAGCAGCTCCATGGCCTGACTGACGCCGGCATCGTCGGACGACACCATTTGCTTGTATTTTTTCGTGAAGCGCTCGCTCGCCACGGACTTTACCAGCGGCGCGAAGCTCTGCGTCAGCACGAACGGGAAATCGAGCGTCAGCAGGCTATTGAACTGCCCCGTCCGCGTCGTGGCGACATATTCGCGGACGCCGAACATACCGAGCCAGTGCGACTTGTCGGGGAGCCGAATTTCAGCGGCCTCGCGCCCGAAGATCACCCGCGACGTATAGAGGGCCTGCCCGAGCCGCCCGTTCAACAGCGGCACGCGGATGCGGTCGCCGGTCAGGATGAAGTGCAGCACCTCCATGGGTTGCGAGAAAAGGTTGCCGTTATGCTCGTAGAGCGAGAGCGGCGTCGGGCTTGTGTCCGCCAGCAGCGATTCAAAATCGCGGCATTTGTCTGCCATGATCGCGAGAGCGCGATCGTCAATCTCCGCACCGGGTTGGCGCTTGGCGAAAAGGCGTGTCACCTGGTCGCCGGCCATGTTCGAGGGCCGCACGATGATCGTGACGTAAAACTCGTTGTGGTAGAGAACCTTTTCCTTCAGCCGCTCCGCGTAACGCTCCTGTAGCGTGCGGGCGAAATCGGAATGGAACTCGCCTTCAAGGATAGGGTCCGTCGCCGTGCGGACGAGGTGCGTCCAGAGGGCAACCCGATCGTCACCGATCGAGCGCCACGCGATGTTGAGCTTGTTATGCCATGTGTTGAGATCGGCGATGTCGCTCGTCTCGAACGGCCGCCCGTCGACGCGATACATCCGCATGAGTGAGCCGTCTTCCAGCGCGACGATCGTGTCATCGACATGCCGCGTGTAGGGGATGAATTTGATGTCATCCGCTTCGCGAAGGGCGACCTGTTTGTGCTTCAGGGTGAATTTAGCCATTGCCGAATTGCTTCCGCTTCACGCCTTGGGACAGGCGGACGGGAGAGTAGCTCCCGCCCCCCCAGAATTTGCGGTTTTTGGAGAGAAATACGGTCTGAAACCAAAGGCCCCACAGCCGAAACGCATTGTAGTCGTAGTGGACTATCATGCGGGCCGGGAAGTAGAGCGCTCCGAACATGGCCAGGGGGAAGAAGGGATTGTGCATGATCCCCCAAAAAACCATGCAGACCATGATGATCGGCAGGATCGCCTCCAGCGGCAATCCCATGAACACCGATGGCCTGGTCAGGGCGAGAAAGACCTTATCCTCGGCCAGCTTGTCCATGTTAGCTGCCCGATCCGCCCATCCAGCCCACGATGGTCGCGGCCGAGAAGATGATGCCGATCCCGATCAGCACGGTGACGGCCCGCCCCCAATCCATGCGGCCGGTCAGCTTTGCATAGCCGACGGCCATCACGGCGATGATGCCGACCACGGACGCGATCGTGGTCATCCATGTCTTGATGGTCGTAAGGCCGCTCTCGATGGCGGTGCCGTCCGCAAGGGCCGGCTGCGCGATCGAGATGAGGGCCAGGGCGCCGGCGAAGCCGACGAGTTGGCGGGCGCGGCGATCGGACATCATCCGGCCCAACTTCGATGTGAATTTCATACGGTACTCCATGGCTGGAATTACCTCTCCAATGTTGGGGAGGACTGGACCGGCTCTATTCGCCGAACGGGAGCCGGTTCGCGGACCGACACATCAAGGCCGCGCCGAAGCACGTCCGAGATCATCTGCCGACTGTCACGGGTCTCCGACGCAACCTGCATCGCATCCCCTTTGAAGACCTCGGCGATATGCTGTTCCATGGCCGCCTGCGCCTGGAGCGCGTTGGCAAGGCGCGGTTCGGCCGCGATCGTGTCGGCAGCACCGTGGAGAAATAAGTCAGCCAGTTCCTCGCTATCGCGATGCCGCTTGGCCTCTTCTGATCGCTGGCGCTCCTCGCGAACGACCTGGGCGTCCCGCTCGGGCTGGGGCTGGCGATCCTGATCGCGTGTCGAACGCGCGACCGCCCGCTCCTCCTGAGCCCCATAGATCTGATCGACCAGCGCCGATGCCGTCTCGCGGACCGCGCGCGCACGCGGATCGCCGCTCGTCTCCAGCTCCCGGATTCCCCGCTCGAACACGCGCTCGACGATCGCCCGCTCGTCGAGCGCGGCCCTCTCGCCGGCTTCGCGAGCTGCGGCCGGAGAAGGTCTGCGCTGGGCGCTCGCATCGACTTCCGGGGAGCCGACGGCGCCATCGCTTTCCGATGCGGCGCTCGCGACCGTTTCCATGGCCTGCACGGCCCGCTCGGCGGTTTGGGCGGCGTTGGCCGGCGCTCCACGCGTCGCCGCTTCCTGCCTGCGCTCCTCTTCCCGGCTCCGCAGGCCCGCCATCCGCTCGGCTTCGGCGAACGACGGCTCGTAACCTTTGACCGTCAAACCGGCGCGGGAGCCGGCCTCCCATACCGCCTTGGTAAACTCGGGCGTCCCATGAACGTCAATCGTTTCCCAGCCATTATGCTGCGCGAGTCTGACCAGCGCAGCTATCGTTTCGGGATCTTCGTCGCGGGCGATGATCCGGTCATCGATGATTTCGAGCGACGGGTTCAACCGATCCCCGGCAAAGAACACGCCGAGGCGTCGATTGCCACCATCGGGGGATTCGACAACCCGCATGGAGTACCGCTTCGCCATATCGGGCGGGATCTCGAACGTGGACCGTTCGGGAGCGGCCTGCGCAAGCGCCGATTGGATGGACGCGCTTTGGGCGAGGCTTTCGGCAAGGTCTTTGCCGTGATCGGCCCCATGTTCGGCAATCACCACATCGGGAGCGCCTTCCGAACCGGGCCGGCTCAGCGCTGACATTTGCTCGGGCAGGCGAACGCCGCCCTGTCCGTCTATATGCGTGCCGACGCCCAGAGCCTCTTTGGCTTCCGGCGCCCTCGATTCCACCAGACGCTTGAAATCCGGGTCCGCCACCAGCTTCCGGGCGCGATCTTCGGCGAGCGGATCGCGGCTGTTGCCCGTGGTGGCAATCAAAGTCGCATCCTTCCCAGCATAGATCGCGACTTGCTCTTGGTCGCGATAGTCGGCGCTGGGAGAAAAGCTGCTGACCACGAGCCGCGTATCGGCGCGCGTGCTGGGCGCGATGGAATTGGTCTCGCTCATTTGAAGACCTCGATATCGTTGGAAGCAATTTGGCCGACCACCCAGCTATCGCGATCGTTCGCTGGCCCGTTATTCGAGGCCGGCGTGTCGCTCGCGGGCGTGGAAGGAACGGGGAGAGCTGGCGGCGCCTGGACGGAACCCAGCGCGGCCGCGGCCGACCACACGCGGCCGACATAGCCGTTGCGAAATCCCCGCGTCAGCGTTCCGGTATTGTAGAGCGAATAGGTCGCGGAGATCGCATCGAGGCCCGTGTAATGCCGGGTTGCCAGACCATAGCCTTCTTGCAGCACAGCGGAAGCGAGCCGCAGATTGGTGCAAGGATCGAACACCTCTTCGACCGAGACCCCGAGGCGCGCGAAATTGGCCGAATTGACCTGGGCCAAGCCGACATCGACGGTGTAGCCAGCAGCGACATAGCGACGGACGATCGCTGCGCCTTCAGCGACGGAGCCGGCACGAACGCGCGGCCCCTTGTTGACGTTGATCTTGAGGGAGTCGCCGCTACTCTCCGTCATGACGAGCGGCACAACCGCTTCGGTCGCGATTTCCGGCGCGCATTGCTGCGCCAGCGTGGCAATGGCGGCGACCGCGTAGATCATTGCTGTGTCACCGTCTGGTATCGCGTGTCGAGCGCGTAGCTCGACACGGCACCGTCTGACTGCACACCGCCAACGAACT
>NZ_LXVY01000034.1:0-523610 GCF_001650735.1 Sphingomonas sp. TDK1
CGAAGGTTTCGTCCATCTCGCCGCCACCATGATCTGGTTACGGTGAATGTCGATCCGCGCTAGCCGACCCGCTCGAAATGGCCCCGCTCGAACCCGTGGGCCATCAGCGCGACGATGCGATCGGCGACCACTTCCGGTGCCTTGACCGTTGCGGGATCCTCGCCCGGAAAGGCGCGCGCGCGCATCTTGGTTCGCGTTGCACCCGGATCGACGATGCCCACCCGGACCTGGCTGACATTCTCCAGCTCGTGCCCGTAGCTCAGCAGCAGGTTCTCGAAGGCGGCCTTCGACGCCCCATAGACCCCCCAATAAGCACGCGGTGTCCGCCCCACGCTGGAGGTGACGCCAAGGACGCGCGCGGACGGTGCCTTGCGGAGCATCGGATCGAACGCGGCCAGCATCGCGGCCTGCGCACTCACGTTGAGCGTCAGCACCTTGGCGAACTCGGCGAAGTCGATTGCGTTCACTGCGCTCAGCGTGCCGAGCATGCCGGCGTTGAGCACCAGCATGTCGAGCGTCGGCCAGCGTTCGCCGATCGCGCCGGCCAGGCGGCCGATAGCGTCGTGCTCGGCCAGATCGAGCGGTGCGATCGTCGCGCTGCCGCCGGCCTGGAAGATCGTGTCCTCCACTTCTTCCAGCCCGCCCGCGGTGCGGGCGGTGAGGATGACATGGGCACCGGCGGCGCCGAGCGCGATCGCCGTCGCCGCGCCGATGCCACGGCTGGCGCCGGTGACGAGGGCGGTCTGTCCCGCCAGTGACCTGTCGCTCACTGGCTCAGCCGACCTTTTCGGCGAGCAGGGCAAGCTGGTCCGGCGGCGGGGCCAGTTCGTCCTGGTCGGTCAGTGTCGTCGGATAGTCGCCGGTGAAGCAGGCGTCGCAATATTTCGGATGGATGTCCGCGCGGCGTGCCTCGCCCAGAGCCTTGTACAGGCCGTCGATCGAGACGAAGGCAAGACTGTCCGCATGGATAAAGTCGGTCATCCCGCCTACGTCCATCTTGGCGGCGAGCAGCTTGGCGCGCTCTGGCGTGTCGACGCCGTAGAAGCAGCTGTGGCGCGTCGGCGGCGAGGCGATGCGCATATGCACTTCCTTCGCGCCTGCATCGTGCATCATCTGCACGATCTTGAGGCTGGTGGTGCCGCGCACGATCGAATCGTCGATCAGCACGATGCGCTTGCCCGCGATCAGCTCGCGATTGGCATTGTGCTTCAGCTTCACGCCGAGGTGGCGAACCTTGTCGCCCGGCTGGATGAAAGTGCGGCCGACATAGTGCGAGCGGATGATGCCAAGCTCGAACGGGATGCCGGACTGTTGGGCATAGCCGATCGCCGCCGGCACGCCCGAATCGGGCACCGGCACGACGAGATCGGCTTCGACCGGCGATTCGATTGCCAGTTGCGCGCCGATCGCCTTGCGCACCGAATAGACCGAGCGGCTGTCGCTGATCGAGTCGGGACGCGAGAAATAGACATATTCGAAGATGCACGGCCGCGGCGCCTGGGGAGCGAACGGCTTGTGGCTCGTCATCTCGCCATTGGCCTTGACGATCACCAGCTCGCCCGGCTCGACGTCGCGGACATATTGCGCGTCGCACACGTCGAGCGCGACTGTCTCCGAGGCGAACACGATCGACTCGCCCTGGCGGCCCATCACCAGCGGACGGATGCCCAGCGGATCGCGGCAGGCGATCATGCCCTCGGGCGTCATCACGATGAGAGAGTAGGCGCCCTCAACCTGCTTCAGCGCATCGATGAAGCGGTCGATCAGGGTGCGATATTGCGAGGTAGCGACGAGGTGGATGATCACCTCGGTATCCGAGGTCGACTGGAAGATCGCGCCGCGTCGGACGAGATCGCGCCGCAGCCGCATCGCGTTGGAGATGTTGCCGTTATGCGCCACCGCGAAGCCGCCGCTGGCCAGCTCGGCATAGAGCGGCTGGACGTTGCGGATCGCCGAGCCACCGGTCGTCGCGTAGCGGACATGGCCGCACGCCGTGGTACCGGGGAGCGAGCGGATCACGTCGTCACGATCGAAATTGCCGGCGACATGGCCCATCGCGCGGTGGGTATGGAACTGATGCCCATCCCAGCTGGTTATGCCCGCCGCCTCCTGGCCGCGGTGCTGGAGGGCGTGCAGGCCCAGCGCGACCATGGCGGCCGCGCCTTCGCTGTTGGAAACGCCGAATACGCCGCACTCTTCGCGCAGCTTGTCGTCATCGAACGGGTGTGTGGTAAGCATTGGCCCTCGGGGGGAACGGCAACGGTTGGCGGGCATATAGGCGCTTCATCCCGCTTTGTCTCCGGTATGTAACAGGGAAAAGGACCGTTTACCCTTTTTGCAGGTTAACCCCCTGAGAAAGGAGGCCGATCATGGCCAAGGATCATGGTACCCAAATCAAGAACGACGCGGTGTACGAGAAGCTGCGGGACAAAGGCGCCTCGAAGGAGAAGGCGGCGCGCATTGCCAATGCTCAGGCGAACGGCAGCCTCGATTCGGGCGGCGGCAAGCTGGAGGAACGCAGCAAGGCCGAGCTGTACGACGAAGCCCGGGAGATCGGCATCGGGGGGCGCTCCAAGATGGACAAGGCGGCGCTGGTAAAGGCCATCCGGGACCATTGAGTCGTAGCGAAAGTTTCGCGGAAGCGAGACGTGTCCTGCCGGCACGGCGCGCCCGCGACCGATGGGTCGCTGTTGCAGAGAAGCGCCACGGGGTGACGCTAGGCTTGAACCCCGCTACAGCGCGCGCGTGACCGACATCCGCGAAACGGGCTCCACGCTCGATCCGAAATATGACGCCAACGGCCTGATCACCGCCGTCGCCACCCATGCCACCACCGGCGAGGTGCTGATGCTCGCGCATATGAACGCGGAGGCGCTGGCGGCGACCCTGGAAACGGGCAAGGCGACCTTCTGGTCCCGCAGCCGCGGGCGGTTGTGGACCAAGGGCGAAACTTCCGGCCATTTCCTCCGCGTCGTCGAGGCGCGGATCGATTGCGATCAGGATGCGCTGTGGCTCCGCGTCGAGGCGCACGGTCCCGCCTGTCACACCGGCGCGCCGAGCTGCTTCTACCGGCGAATCGAAAACGGGGCGTTGGTGCGCGACGCATGAGGCAGGCCGGGCTGGCGCTGCTGCTTGGGCTGGCTGCGTGCGGCGGGCCCTCACCCGCGCCCTCCACCGGCGGTTCGGCCGATCTCGAGACCGCCGCGGTCCAGCGGGGACTGGTCCGCGACCCCAAGGATAGCAGCATCGTCGGCGCCTATGCGCGCGGCCCGGACCGGTTGTGCATCGCGCCGGCGGGTGCCGTGCACCGGATCGGAATCATTATCGACTATGGCGAAGGCAATGGCTGTCGCGCCACCGGTTTCGTCCACAGGGAAGGGGACGGTCTCGCGCTGACCCTCGGGCCGGACGGCGGCTGCAGTTTCACCGCACGCTTCGACGGAGACCATCTCGCGCTACCCGGCGCCCTTCCCAAGGCCTGCGCGCATGTCTGTACCGGCCGCGCTGCCTTGGCCGGTGCGCAATTCGCGCGGCTGGGCGAGGCGATTGCCGAAGCACGCGCGCTGCGGGATCCCGAAGGTCGTGCCCCCTGCGGGGGATAGACGCGCCGAGGTGATGTCAGAATCGTCCACACGTTCCTGTTCGCGGCAGCGCGGGGCCGACGGCCAAATCATGTGTAGCGCTTGACGTTCACGTAAAGGGAAACTACAAAAGCAGCATGAACGCTGCTGCCGCTCCGATCGAGGCCCTGGCGCCGATCGAACCGCGTCCCGACCGCGACGCCTTTTCCATCTCCGACCTGTGCGCCGAGTTCGGCGTCACCCCACGCGCGCTTCGTTTCTACGAAGACGAAGGGCTGATCTCGCCCGAGCGGCGGGGCACCCAGCGGATCTACACGCATCGCGATCGCGCCCGGCTCGCCTGGATCCTGCGCGGCAAGCGCGTGGGCTTCAGCCTTGGCGAGATCAAGGAGATGATCGATCTCTACGATCTCGGCGATGGCCGGCGGGTTCAACGCCAGGTGACGCTGGAGCGCTGCATGGACCGCATCCGCCATCTGGAAGCGCAGAAGCGTGACATCGATGCGCATATCGCCGAACTCGCGCAGTTCGTCGACCTGATCAAAAGCAAAGACAACGAGCACTGAGGAACCTGAAATGCCGCAGTTTACCCCGCCTGTGCGCGATACGCGCTTCGTTCTGGATCGGGTCATCGGGCTCGATCGCTACACCAACCTCCCGCACTTCCAGGCGGCGACGCCCGATGTGGTCGACGCGGTGCTGGAGGAGGGCGGCAAGTTCGTCGCCGAGGTGCTGTTCCCGATCAACCATAGCGGCGACCAGCAGGGCTGCACCCGCCACCCTGACGGCAGCGTGACGACGCCGGACGGGTTCAAGGAAGCGTATCAGCAGTTCGTCGAGAGCGGCTGGGGCACGCTGAGCGCGCCGGCCGAGGTGGGCGGCCAGGCGATGCCGCATGTCGTCTCCACGGCGTTCCAGGAATATATGATCTCCGCCAACATGGCCTTCGCCATGTATCCGGGCCTGACCCACGGCGCGATCGCCGCGCTACTGGTCAAGGGATCGGACGAACAGAAGGCCAAGTACGTCCCCAAGATGGTTTCGGGCGAATGGGGCGGCACGATGAACCTTACCGAGCCGCAGTGCGGCACCGATCTGGGCCTCATCAAGACCAAGGCAGAGCCCAACGCCGACGGATCGTACAGCATCACCGGCACCAAGATTTTCATCTCGTCGGGCGAGCATGACCTGACTAGCAACATCATCCATCTGGTGCTGGCCAAGACGCCCGGCGCGCCGGACAGCACCAAGGGCATCTCGCTGTTCGTGGTGCCGAAGTTCCTGGTGAACGACGACGGCTCGATCGGCGCGCGCAACGGGGTGACCTGCGGCTCGATCGAACACAAGATGGGCATCCACGCCAATTCGACCTGCGTGATGAACTATGACGGCGCCACCGGCTGGCTTGTCGGCGAAGAGATGAAGGGGCTCGCCGCCATGTTCATCATGATGAATGCCGCGCGCCTCGGCGTCGGCCTGCAGGGCCTGGGTATCGCCGAAATCGCGATGCAGAACGCCGTGCAATATGCCGGCGATCGCCGCCAGGGCCGCGCGCTGACCGGCCCTGCCGAGCCGGCAGAGAAGGCAGATACGCTGTTCGTCCACCCCGATGTCCGCCGCATGCTGATGGAGGCGAAGGCGCAGATCGAGGGTCTGCGGGCGCTGTGCCTGTGGGGGGCGCTGCAGGTCGACATGGAGCATGCCGCCGCGACCGAAGAGGAGCGCCAGCTCGCCGGCGATCTGGTCGGCCTGTTGACCCCCGTGATCAAGGGCGTCGGCACGGATATCGGCTACAAGGTCGCGACCGATTGCCAGCAGGTCTATGGCGGGCATGGCTACATCGCCGAATGGGGCATGGAGCAGTATGTCCGCGATGCCCGGATCGCGATGATCTACGAAGGCACCAACGGCGTGCAGGCGATGGACCTGGTCGGCCGCAAGCTGGCGCTGAACGGCGGCCGCGCGGTGCAGGCCTTCTTCCGCGTCGTCGGCGAGGAAGTGGCTGCTGCCAAGGCTGATACGAAGCTCGCCGGCTTCGCCGGGGCACTGGAGAAGGCGTTGGGCCATCTCCAGGGTGCGACGATGTGGCTGGCGCAGAACGGGTTCAAGAACCCGAACGAGGTCGGGGCCGGTGCCTATCCCTACATGCAGTTGACCGGCCTGGTCGCACTCGGCCTGATGTGGCTGCGCATGGCCAAGGCCGCGAGCGAGGCGCTGGCGCAGGGCGCCGAGGACGTCGCCTTCCTTGAAGCGAAGCTGGTCACCGCGCGCTTCTATGCCGAGCGGTTCCTGCCCGATGCGAGCGGCTTGCGCCGCAAGATCGAGGCGGGCAGCGAGGCAGTGATGGCGCTCGAGCCTGAGATGTTCAAGGCAGCCTAATCGCTGCTGGGCACTGACGAGGCCGGCGATGCGGGAGCCGCTGCGCCGGCCTTGTTCTGTATGGGCGCGGCCTTGCGGCGGACGCCGTCGAGCGGCGCCGCTTCCGAGGTGGGCGTCGGGCCCGGCGACGGTTGGGGCTTCGGCACCGCCGGCGCAGGTGCGCGGCGCATGCACTGGGCGGGGGTTGGCCGGCGGAACTGATCGCAATTCCATAGCGCCTTCACATATTGTACGCGTTCGTCCCGGAGATAGCTGAAGGACATCGCCGCCGCCTGTTCCCCCGAGGGCGGCAATCGGGGCGGCTTCTTGGACGAGTCCAGCCAGGCCATGAACTTGCAATAGGGGCGATCACCACAGGTGCGCAGCGCAAGGGCAGGGTAAAGGTCGGGCACCATATCTTCCGGCAGCGTCACCAGAAACACGTTCTGGTCGCCCGCCACCGCAGCGGGAACCGCGCTGGCCGGAATGGCACCAGCTGCCTTGCGGACGTCGAAGAGCAGTCCGGTGGCTCCCGGGTCGCCGGCAGACCCCAGATCGGTTTCCTCCGCCGTTGCGGCGTGCGCGGGCGACAGCTTGCCCAGCAGCGCGATCTTCGGCTCCTCGGCGACATAGCTGCGGTTGAACGCGGGCGGGGTGCCCCACCAGCCGGCCCAGCGGAAAAACAGGTGTGTATGGAGGCCGACGATCTTGTCGAGGCTGGCGCTCCAATAGGGCACCACCCAATCGGTATGATAGTGGGTCGCGTGACCGACCGGCCGGAAGACGGCGCCGTGCAGCGCCATCTTCGCGATGTCGCGGGCGCGGGCCCAGGCGGCGGCGGTGGGCGACCAGCGGAGCAGCGCGCCGTCGCAGCTGAAGGTGAACTGGCAGCCGGTGCTGCGTTCTGATCCCTGGAACACCACGCCGCACACGGTCTTGGGGAAGGCGGGGTGGCGGACACGGTTGAGGATCACCTGCGCCACCGCGCGCTCGCCCAGCGCGTCGTCGCCGGCCTCGTATACTTCGGCGGCGGCCAGGCAGTCGAGGGCGCGTTCCTGGCTGTCTGCCGGGCCGATCAGGTGGAAGGGGCGGGCGGCGGGGTTCGGATCGGTCGAGAACGGGATCGCGGCATTGAACGCGCGCGCATCGTCCGGCGACAGGTCCGCGATCGCGACCGGCTCGACCGACGGCAGCTCTTCCTTGGGAACGACGCGATTGGGCAGCGCCACCGGCGGCACGCGATGCGCGCGGTAGGGGAGCCGGGGCGCATTGCGCACCAGCAGCGTGGGCACCACCAGCGCAGCGAGCGCGATGATGCCGATCACGACGCGGAGCCAATGCGGAGCGGGAGGCGAGGGAAGGGCAGGCGTCACAGGCGGTTGCTATGTTCTCGAACGAAGGGTGGCCGCCTGTATCCCAAAGCCGGGATGGTGGAAACCGCGCGCGTCCGATCGCGGGCGAAACGGAACCGATGCGGCGGTGCAACCGTATTGGGGCGGGGCGCGCAGCGACGTTGCGCATAGAAGAAGGTCTGTTCTCCGGATGCATCAACCCGCGCTCGTCATCGCGCTGATCGGTGCGCTCGGCATCGGCGCGCAGTGGATCGCCTGGCGCACCGGCTGGCCCGCCATCGCGCTGATGCTCGTCGCCGGCGTGCTCGCAGGTCCCGTGGCGGGGTTGATCGAGCCGCATGCGGTCTTCGGCGAGTTGCTGGAGCCGATCGTGTCGATCGCGGTTGCGCTGATCCTGTTCGAAGGCGGGCTGAGCCTCAATTTCCGCGAGCTGCGGCGGACCGACGGCGCGGTCACCCGGCTGGTGCTGCTCGGCGTGCCGATCGGCTGGGGGCTGGGCACGCTGGCGCTGTACTATGCCGCCGGGCTGGTCTGGCCGGTTGCGACGCTGTTCGCCGGCATCCTGGTCGTCACGGGCCCCACGGTGGTGCTGCCGCTGCTCCGCCAGAGCAATGTCGCGCAGCGCCCTCGGGCGATCCTGAAATGGGAGGCCATCGTCAACGATCCGATCGGCGCGCTGTGCGGGCTGGTGACCTACGAGTATCTGCGCCGCTCGGGCGATGGTGGCACGCTGCTCAGCGTGCTTGGCTCGTTGCTCGCCGCCAGCCTCGTGGCGGGGCTGATCGGCTTCGTCGTCGCCAAGGCGATCGGCTGGGCGTTCCAGCGCGGGCATGTGCCCGAATATCTGAAGGCGCCGGTGCTTCTCGTGGCCGTGATCGGCGTGTTCGTCGGCTCGAACATGATCCAGCAGGAAACCGGCCTGATCACCGTGACCGTGCTGGGCGTGGCACTCGCCAATATGCGGCTGGACTCGCTCCGCGACATCCATCCGTTCAAGGAAAATGTCACCGTTCTGCTGATCTCGGGCGTGTTCGTGCTGCTCTCCGCCTCGCTTGATTTCGAGGTGCTGCGGCATTTCGAGTGGCGCTTCCTCGCTTTCCTCGCAGCGCTGCTGTTCTTGGTGCGGCCGGTCACCGTGCTGCTGAGCCTCGCCTTCACCAAGGTGCCTTGGAACGAGCGGCTGCTGGTCGCATGGATCGCGCCGCGCGGTATCGTGGCGGTGGCGATCTCCGGCCTGTTCGCGCTGCGGCTCGACAAACTGGGCTATAGCGACGGGTCGATCCTGGTGACGCTGTCCTTTGCCGTCGTGGTCGCGACAATCCTCGCGCACGGCTTCTCGATCGGCCCCGTCGCGCGGATGCTCAAGGTGACCGGCGCCACCGAGCGCGGGCTGCTGATCGTCGGCGGCACGCCGTGGAGCCTCGCGCTCGCCGAGCAGCTGCGCCAGCTCGAGGTGCCGGTGACGATCTGCGACACCAGCTGGCAGCGGCTGCGGCAGGCGCGCTCGGCGGGCATTCCGACCTATCACGGCGAGATCCTCGCCGAGGCCACCGAGGACCGGCTCGACCTCTCGCAGTTCCAGGTGCTCGCCGCGACCACCGACAACGAGGCGTATAACGCACTGGTCTGCAACGAATTTGCTCCCGAGATCGGGCGCGACAATGTCTATCAGCTCGGCGGCGGCGGGCATGACGAGGATGCGCGGGCGCTGCCCGAATCCCTGCGTGGCCGCGCGCTGTTCATCAGCGGGCACGGGGTCGAGGAAATCGTCGAGCGCGATCGTGACGGCTGGAGCTTCCGCAAGACCCGGCTCACCGAGCAGTTCGACTTCGACGCCGCCAAGGCGGACCTGCCCGACGCCGCCGACATGCTGCTGCTGGTCCGCAAGGGCGGGCTGCTTCGCTTCTTCTCGCACGCCAGCCGGCCGACGCCGCAGCCCGGCGACACGATCATCTCGTACGTGCCCCCCATGCCGGCGGCGCGACGGCTTCAGGAGGAGGTTGCATGAGCAGGTGGGCGATGCTCGCGCTCGCGGTGGCGGTGGCGGGCTGCAACGCGCGGGAGCCCGCGCGCGACAATGCGGCGGCCGAGAATAGGAGCATCATCGCCGAGGATGACGGTCTCGCGAACAACAGCGCCGCGGAGGCGCCCAAGTCGATCCTGCGACCGGAGGTGGTCCCCGACGAACCTGAAAAGCCTGCGCTGAAGGCGCTGGATCTCGTCATTCCCTTCGGCGCTTCGGGCCTGAAGCTGGACGATGCAGGCAAGACGCTGCTCGATGAAATGCTAGGCAACGCGACCATGGCGGCGGGTGGTCCGATCACCATCGGCGGCCACAGCGATACGCGCGGCAACGACCGCGACAACCTGGTCTCCTCGCTCAAGCGGGCCGAGGCGGTGCGTGACTATCTGCTGTCGAAGGGCGTGCCGGCCGCGCGGATGACGGTGATTGCGTTCGGCGAAACCCGCGCGCTGGTGCCGAACGCCAGGCTGGACGGGAGCGACGATCCGGACGCGCGGGCGAAGAACCGGCGGGTGGAGGTGCAGGTCGCGCTGCCCGCAGTTGCGGCGCCGACGCAAGCCGCCCAGGATAACGGAACGGCCGAGGCTTCGAATGTTGATATCAAGTCGAAGCGATAGGGGGCAAGACGCTGTTATCCCGGCGAAAGCTTAGATCCATTGCCGTCAATGTCACGGCGCCCGTTGCAACCGCACGGCGAATGGATCCGGCCGCCCGCCGGGAATGACGGTGGAGGGGGCGCGCCCTCCACCTTCGGTCAGCTCTCGGGCAGGAAGTCCGGCACGCTCAGATAGCGCTCGCCGGTGTCATAGTTGAAGCCGAGCACGCGCACGCCGTCGGGCAGGTCGGGCAGCTTCTGCAGGATTGCCGCGAGCGTACCGCCCGAGGAGATGCCGACCAGCATGCCCTCTTCGGCGGCCGAGCGTCGCGCCATGTCCTTGGCGACCGCGGCGTCCACCTTGATCACCCCGTCGATCGCGTCGGTGTGGAGGTTCTTGGGCACGAAGCCCGCGCCGATGCCCTGGATCGGGTGCGGGCCGGGCTGGCCACCCGAAATCACCGGCGACAGCTCGGGCTCCACCGCGAACACCTTGAGGTTGGGCCATTCCTTCTTGAGCGCTTCCGCCACGCCAGTGATATGGCCACCCGTGCCGACGCCGGTGATGATGACGTCGATCGGCGTATCGCGGAAATCGTTCAGGATTTCCTGAGCGGTGGTACGTACATGCACATCGATGTTCGCACTGTTTTCGAACTGCTGCGGCATCCAGGCGCCGGGCGTGCTCTCGACGATCTCAAGGGCGCGTTCGATGGCCCCCTTCATGCCCCGCTCGCGCGGGGTGAGGTCGAAGCTCGCGCCATAGGCGAGCATCAAGCGACGGCGTTCGAGCGACATGCTCTCCGGCATCACCAGGATCAGCTTGTAGCCCTTCACCGCCGCGACCATCGCCAGGCCGACGCCGGTATTGCCGCTGGTCGGCTCGACGATGGTACCGCCGGGCTTGAGGCTGCCGTCCTTCTCGGCCGCTTCCACCATCGCCAGCGCGATGCGGTCCTTGATCGAGCCGCCCGGGTTCGAGCGCTCGGACTTGATCCACACTTCGGCGCCGGGGAACAGCTTGTTGATACGGACGTGCGGCGTGTTGCCGATCGTCTCGAGGATCGAATTGGCCTTCATGTCGTCATCTCCTTCGGAGGAACTTCGAGGGTGGCCGGAGGATCGAAGGTTCGAGCCCGCTTGAACTCAGGGAATAGCTTCGACCACAGGACCGTGACAAGGATCGCGCCGATACCGCCGCCGATCACCGCGGCGACGGGACCGATCAGCGCGGCGAGGAAGCCGCTTTCGGCTTCACCCAGCTCGTTCGAGCCGGAAATGAACAGGGTGGAGACCGCGCCGACCCGGCCGCGCATCTCGTCCGGCGTGTAGAGCTGGATCAGCGACTGACGGACATAGACCGAGACCATGTCAGCCGCGCCCAGCACGAACAAGGCGGCGAGCGAGATCACCACCGCGGGGGAAAGATCGGTACCCACGGCCTTGGGGCCCAGCACCGGCACCAGCAGCGGAGCGGCCGCGCCGAACACCACGGTCGCCAGGCCGAACAGCGCTACCGCGACCAGCATCTTCACGCCCACATCCGTCTTGAGCGGGCGCCAGGAGAAGAACAGAGCCGTCACCACCGCACCCAACGCAGGGGCGGCGCGAAGGTGCCCCAGGCCCTCGGATCCGACTTGCAGGATATCGCGCGCATAGACCGGCAGCATCGCCGTCGCGCCGCCGAGCAGCACCGCGAAAAGGTCGAGCGAGATCGCGCCGAGCACCAGCCGGTTGCGGCGGACATAGTGTA
Organism: Sphingomonas sp. TDK1; assembly: GCF_001650735.1. GTDB lineage: Bacteria > Pseudomonadota > Alphaproteobacteria > Sphingomonadales > Sphingomonadaceae > Sphingomonas. The sequence continues at coordinate 11,663 of NZ_LXVY01000034.1, forward strand.
GCCCGTCGACCATCTGCGACCAGGGACTGCCGACAAATTTACGATTGGCGACCGGGACCGGGCCGATCAGGAAGAGCATCAGCAGCGAGACAAGGAACAGGCCACCCGAGACGGCATATGCCAGCCACGAGGCGGCGGCATAGAGATAGCCGCCCATGGCGGGGCCGATGACGGTACCGGTCTGCCAGGCGAGCGAGCTCAGCGCGATTGCGGTCGGCAACACCGTCTTGGGGACGAGGTTCGGGGCCAGCGCGCCGAGCGCCGGGCTGACAAACGCACGGGCGACCCCGAGCAGCGCGGCGATGCTGAACAAAGCGGGCAGGGTGATGGTGTGCTGCCAGGTCAGCCAGGCGAGCGCCAGCGCACATCCCGCCTCCAGCGCCACCGCGGCGCGGGCGATCCAGCGCCGGTCGATCCGGTCCGCCACCCAGCCCGCGAACAGCGAGAGGAACAGCAGCGGCAGGAACTGCGCCACGCCGATCATCCCAAGCTGGAACGCGGCTTCCTTGATGCTCATCGTCCGGCGGGCAATGTCGTACACCTGCCAGCCGATCACGATCACCATCGCCATCTGGCCCAGGGTGGCGGCGAGGCGGGCGACGAAATAGGCGCGGAAATTGCCGATAGCGAACGGATGCGGTGACATGGTCTCGCTCTTGGCGCGCGGCCGGGCCCTGCGCAATGCTTCCGTAGGTTGGGGGGCCTAAAGCTTTATCCCATCTGCGCGGGCTGGGCCTGGTCCGCCTCCGCCTTGGCCGGATTGCGGACCGAGGGGCGCAGGCGGGCGAGGCTGCAGATACCGGCGATCAGGGCGAGACCCGCAGCGACCAGCGCGGGAGTCATGCCTGCACCCACGCCCATCGCCAACAGCGCCGCGACCAGCGTCGCACCGGTGGTCTGGCCGACCATCCGCGTCGTCGAGATCAGCCCGCCCGCGGCGGCGGCGCGCTCGACCGGGGCCGAGCCGATGATCAGCCGCGCATTGGGCGAAAGGAACATGCCGAAGCCGGCGCCGGTCAAGGACATCCGCCATGCGATGTCGAAATAGGTCGGGTCGTGCGGCAGGAAGGCGAGGGCTAACAGTCCGGCAATCGCGATGGCCATGCCGATGCCGCCCAGCGCTCCGGCGGGGTAGCGATCCGATAGCGTGCCGGCGAGTGGGGCGACGAACATGGTCGTCAGCGGCCAGGGAGCGATCACCGCGCCGACCTCGGACGGGGCGAAGCCATAACCGTGCTGGAGCCGGAACGGCAGCGACAGAAGAAGACTCATCGTCGCGACGAACGCGGTGAAGGCACCGACGGTGGAGAGCGCCAGCACCGGGCGGGCGAGCAGATCGACCGGGAGGATCGGCTCCGCCTCGCCCTGTTCGCGACGCACGAAGATCACGCCGATGGCGACACCTGCCAGCACCACCGCGGCGGACACCACCGGGCTGTCGCCATGGACCGCACTTTCCAGGCCGCCGATCACCAGCCCGAACATTGCCGCGCATAATATGGCGCCAAGCACGTCGAACGGCGCCCTGGACCGTGGAATGTCCGGCAGCGAGCGACCGAGCAACAGGCTCGCGATCGCGAAGGGAACGGCCGAAGCGAACACCCAGGGCCAGGGGCCGACCGCCAGTACCAACCCGCCCAGCGTCGGCGCGATGGCCGACGAAACCGATACCACCACCGAGTTCACGCCGAGCCCGCGGCCGAGCTGCTTGGAAGGGTAGATCTGTCGCACCAGCGCCGAGGAGACGCTCAGCGCCGCCGCGGCGCCGGCGGCCTGTGCTGCGCGGACGATCAGCAGGAAGGGCAGGCTCTTGGCGAAGAAGCACAGGATCGTGGCGACGGTGAAGACGATCTGGCCGATCTGGTACAGCCGCTTCAGTCCGACCCGATTGCCCAGCCCGGAAAAGGGCAGCAGCAGCATCACCAGCACCAGCTGGTACACCGTCACGACCGCGACGGCCGCCGACGACTCTACGTGCAGGTCGTGCGCGATGGTGGGGAGCGCCACGGTGGCGATGGCGCCATCGATCACCACCAGCGCCGTGCCGAACGACACGGCGGCAATGGCGGTGAGGCGGCGGGGCATGGGAAGGCCGTCGATTTGCATCGCGGCCTTAGTGCATCAGCGCGCGCTCGGTTCCCAGCCCGGAACTTGGAACCCAACCCATGGTTTAGTCAGCAAGCGAAACGACGCTTTCAGGAGGATGATATGGGTAAGGGTATCTTGTTGTGGCTGCTGGGAATTCCGATCCCGATCATTATCCTGCTGCTGATCTTCTGGCACTGAGTACAAGGGTCCGGCGACGATCGCCGGACCCATCCAGACCGTGCTCAGCGGTGGCTGGGTACCAGGGCAAGCCGCGCGGCCGGCCCCGGCAGATGCAGGTGCAGTCGGTCCTTCACCGCCAATTTATGCTTCTTGAGCTGCGCCAGGCGAAATGCGTCCGGCAAGCGGCGGCGCAGTTCGCTGCGGATCTCGCGCTCGAGCATCCGGTGGGTGGCGATCAGGCGTTCAACAATCGTCATCGTCATGGCTCCAAATCGATGATTGCATCGATCGAGCGGCCCGATGGGAGGGGGGTGCGAGGGAGTGGGAGAACACCGCCGATCCTGCACCGAGCATGCTCGATGCGGTCCGACATCACGGGGCTTCTGGTGAAGCCGCCGCCAGAGGGGCCCGGTCCCGCAGCTTCAACATAGGTGCAGGTCGTCGAAGGACAAGGGGCTTCGCGACGAAATATGCGAAGCCCCAAGCGCGTGCCTTAGCGGCAGCGCACGTCCTGGTTGTTCATCTGGTTGTTGCGATCGATCGAGTTGCCGATCGCCCCGCCGGCGATCGCGCCCAGCAGCGTGCCGACCGTGCTCGAATGGCGGCTCGAGATCACGTTGCCGAACAGGCCGCCCGCGGCCGCGCCGACGATCAGGCCGGTGGTGCCGTCCGGGCGCTTGCAGTAATAGCGACCGTCCTGGCCGCGATACACGCGGTCGTTGGCGCTGAGAACGCGTTCATTGTCGCTCGGGCGATAGTAGCGCGACGGCTCCCAATCGCCTTCGTCGCGGGCATCGATGCGCGGCGGCGGGGGCGGGGCGTGGGCCAGCCAGTCGCTGTAATTGGCGTAGCGCTCGGACGCCTGCTGGAACAGGCGATATTCGCGGTCGAACCGATCCCGCGCCGCCTCGAAGCGGGCGCGCTCCTGGTCCGGCGAGGAATATTGCTGCGCCGAGGCTGGCGCTGCGACCGAAAGGCCGGCGGTCGCGAGGGCAACCAGGGCCAGGACATGCTTCATGCGAGTCTCCTTCATCCACCCGGCCGGCGCTATGGCCGGGAGCGGGGCTTCCATCCTACCTTGCGCGTGAAGCGCGGCTGAACGAAGCTATGGGCGAAACAATGCTGGGAGGGGACTGTACCATGGTCTATGCGCTTTGCGCTTGCTGCCCTGCAGCATTGGTATCATATTTGTCTCATGAACGTTAGCGCCGCCGTGACCGAAACTCCCGTGAACAACACCCCGTTCGTCCTTGAGGGCATCGTGCGCCTGCGCTGCTTGCAGGTAACGTACAACCGGACCCGGATGATCGTCGCGCCGTACATCCTCTATACGCGCAACGAATCGCTCTACACCGACGCGCAGATCATTTCGCGAGAAGGCATGCTGCCGCGCGAGCCGAAGATCGCCACCTTCAAGGTCGATGGCCTCAAGGAAGTCTCGGTGCTCGACCGCGCGTTCGAGATCGGCGAGATGTTCGATCCCGAGCTCGACAAATATGCCGGCACGACGCTGATGAAGGTCGAGCCCGAGGCCTGACCCGCGCGATCAGTCGGGCACGCTGACGAAGCTGTCCATCACCCGTTTGCGCCCGGCCTGCTCGAAATCGATCTCGAGCTTGTTGCCTTCGATCTCGGCGATCGTGCCATAGCCGAACTTCTGGTGGAACACGCGCATGCCGAGCGCGAGATCGCCGCGCGGCTTGGCGCCGAAACTGACGGCGGAAGCGCGGCTTTCCAGTACGCGCGGCTGGTCGCGGGTGAAGGTGCGGGTGGTGAAGCCGCCGCCCGGGTTCTTCGGGTCGACCCCGGCCGCGCGCTGCCAACCAGGACCCCGGCCTGCGCCGCGCGCGACATCGGCGAAGGGGTCGCTCCGCTCGCTCCAGTTCGCGCGCCAGAGGCTCTCGCCCCCGCTCATCGTGCTTTCCGACTCGACATGCTCGGGCGGCAGCTCGCCGACGAAGCGGCTCGGCAGGCTCGACGTCCATTGCCCATAGATGCGGCGATTGGCGGCGTGGAGGATGATCGCTCGCCGCCGCGCCCGCGTGATTGCGACATAGGCGAGTCGGCGCTCCTCCTCGAGGCTGGCGAGCCCGCCCTCGTCGAGCGCGCGCTGCGACGGGAAAATGCCTTCCTCCCAGCCGGCCAGGAACACGGTGTCGAACTCCAGGCCCTTGGCGGCGTGGATCGTCATGATCGTGACCTTGGGCTCCTCGGCCGAGGCCTCGTTGTCCATCACCAGGCTGACATGTTCGAGGAACGCCGATAGGCTCTCATATTCCTCCATGGCGCGGACGAGTTCGTTGAGGTTTTCCAGCCGCCCCGCGGCCTCGGCGGTGCGATCGGCCTGCCACATCGCGGTATAGCCGCTTTCGTCCAGGACGATGCGGGCAAGGTCCGGATGCTGGAGATCATCCCCCATGCTCCGCCAGCGCGCCATGTCGCCGATCAGGTTTCCGAGTGCGCGCCGCGCCTGCGGGGTCAGTTCGTCGGTATCGAGAATGCGCGCCGCGGCGGTGGTGAGCGGGAGCCCCTGCGACCGGGCGAACTGGTGGACCTTTGCCAATGCCTTGTCGCCCAGGCCGCGCTTGGGGACGTTGACGATGCGCTCGAAGGCAAGGTCGTCCGCCGGCTGCGCGACGACGCGCAGATAGGCGAGCGCGTCGCGGATTTCCTGTCGCTCGTAGAAGCGGAAGCCGCCGATGATGCGATAGGGCAGGCCGATCGCGATGAACCGGTCTTCGAACTCGCGGGTCTGGTGCTGGGCGCGGACCAGGATGGCGGTGGCGTCGAGGCTGAGGCCGCCGCGCTGCAGTCCCTCGATTTCCTCGCCGACGCGCCGGGCTTCCTCGGGCCCGTCCCATACTCCGAGCACCTTCACCTTTTCGCCGACATCGACCTCGGTCCACAGCGTCTTGCCGAGACGGCCGCCATTGTTGGCTATCACGCCCGACGCGGCGCCGAGGATGTGCGGCGTGGAGCGGTAATTCTGCTCCAACTTGATCACAACGGCACCAGGGAAGTCCTTCTCGAACTTCAGGATATTTTCCACCTGCGCGCCGCGCCAGCTGTAGATCGACTGGTCGTCGTCGCCCACGCAGCAGATGTTCTTGCGCTCCTGTGCGAGCAGCCGCAGCCACAGATATTGGACCGCGTTGGTGTCTTGATACTCGTCGACCATGATGTAGCGGAAGCGCTGCTGGTACTGTTCCAGAACTTCACGATGAGTCTTAAGAATAGTCAGCATGTGCAGGAGAAGGTCGCCGAAATCGCACGCATTGAGCAGGCGCAGCCGCTCCTGATATTGGGCATAGAGCGATTGGCCGCGGCCATTGGCGTACTGCTCGGACTCGCCCGCATCGAGATCGGCCGGGATCAGTCCCCGATTCTTCCAACCGTCGATCAGCCCGGCCAGCTGCCGCGCCGGCCAGCGCTTCTCGTCGAGGTCGTTGGCGACAATCAGCTGCTTGAGCAGCCGCAGCTGGTCATCCGTGTCGAGAATGGTGAAGTTACTCTGCAGCCCGACCAGTTCGGCATGGCGACGAAGCATTTTCGCGCCGATCGCATGGAAGGTGCCAAGCCAGGGCATGCCCTCAACAGCCTCGCCGACCAGGCGGCCGACGCGTTCCTTCATCTCCCGCGCTGCCTTGTTGGTGAAGGTGACCGCGAGGATTTCCGACGGATAGGCGCGCCGCGTCCAGAGCAGGTGCGCCAGCCGCGCCGTGAGTGCTGCTGTCTTGCCCGTACCCGCACCGGCCAGCACCAGCACCGGTCCTTCGGTGGTGAGCACAGCCTCGCGCTGGGGTTCGTTCAGGCCCTGGATGTAGGGCGCGTCCTGGGGGGAAGGAGCAAGCGACATCCGCGAACAACTAGGGAACGTCGGCGGCGGGGGCAAGCACCCGAACGACCATCCGCCTCCGTAACGCTACGGAAGCGGTGGTTTTGGTAACGGCTCTACAATGGAAGAGGGCCGCTCCGGCCGCGGAGACGACATGCCAAGGCCGCCGAACAAGATTCGCCATCACGTGATCCGCCCGGTCGAGGCGGTGATCCTGGTTGGCAGCGCGGCGCTCTTCGCGTTGTGCTTCGATCAGGCGAACATGTTCGAGCGTCTGGTTGCCTTCATGGAGGCGCATGAAGCGTGGCAGCTCGACGAATATTTCACGACCCTGGCGCTGTCCGGCATCGGCTTCGTCCTCCTGGCGGTGCGCCGGGCCGCCGATCTGGCGCGCGAGATCGACCAGCGCGAAGCCGCGGAGGAACGCGCCAACCAGTTGGCGCGGCATGATCCGTTGACGGGGCTCGCCAATCGGCGGGTGCTGCAGGATGAACTGCCGGCGCTGATCGCGCGGGCCGCGACCGCCGGCGAACAATGTAGCCTGTTCTGCATCGACCTGGATCATTTCAAGCCGGTCAACGACGTGCATGGCCACGAGACGGGCGACGCCGTTCTGGTCGAAGTGTCGGATCGATTGACGCGGATCGCCCGCGACGGATTGCTCGCGCGGGTGGGCGGCGATGAATTCGTTCTGGTGGTGGTCCATGGCGAGGGCAGCGATGCGGACAAGCGGCTCGCCACCCGGATCATCCGGGGTCTGAGCGCATCCTATCGGGTCGGCGACCGGAAGATCGAGATCGGCGCGACCATCGGCATCGCACGCAGCCCCGTGGACGCGCACCAGCCGGAGGAGCTGCTGCGCGCCGCCGATGTCGCAATGTACGAGGCGAAGCGGGGGGGCAGGGGCACCTGCCGCTTCTTCCAGACCGAGATGGATGATCGTCTCCGCGCCCGCGCCACCTTGGAGGCGGATCTTCGCCAAGCGATCGAGAGCGGGCAGATCCTCCCCTATTATCAGCCGGTGATGGCGCTCGCCGACGGGAAGATCATCGGGTACGAGGCGCTGGCGCGGTGGCACCATCCCGAGCGCGGCACCATCGCACCGGACGAATTCATCCCCATCGCCGAGGATCTCGGCCTGATCGACATGTTGTCGGTACGCATTCTCCACCAGGGCTGCATCGCTGCGCGCGACTGGGCGCCCGACGTCACGCTCTCGATCAACATCTCTCCTATCCAGCTGAAGGATCCCTGGCTGTCCGCGCGGCTTCTGGCGGTACTCAGCGAAACGGGGTTCGCGCCGGGGCGGCTGATCGTCGAGGTGACCGAGAACGCCATCATCGAAGATATCGACGCGGTCGCGGAGGTTTTCCAGTCGCTGCAGCGAACCGGTATCCGCATCGCGCTGGACGATTTCGGCAAGGGCTATTCCAGCCTGTCGCACCTGCGCCAGCTGCGCTTCAATCATTTGAAGATCGACAGCTCGTTCGTCCGCACCATGGAGGCGGCGGAGAGCCGGAAGATCGTCCGCGCCGTGGCGGGGTTGGGGCGCGCATTGGGCATGCCGGTCACGGCCGAGGGCGTGGAGACGGAGGAGGCGGCGGAAATCCTTCGCTCGATCGGCTGCGAGCAGGCGCAAGGCTTCTTCTATGGCCGGCCGTTGCCCGCAGGCGAACTTGGGGTTTCGGGCGCGGTGAACCTGCCGCCTCTGGCGGGCAGCGTATGAGAGCGGTCATTCCGGTGGCGGCCCTCGCGGTGGCCGGCGCGCCGGTCGCGGCGCATGCGCAATCGGGTCCGGAACAGATCGAGCAGCTCGAGCCCGGGCCTGGCGAATGGCAGGCGCAATATTCCGGTGCCTATGGCGGTGCCGACAGCCATGCCCTGGAGATCGCCCGCGGGTTCGGGCGCGGCTTGGCCCTGGGCGTCGGCGCCGAGCTGGAGGCGGTGCGCGGTCATGCGGAACTCGACGGATTGTCGGCCGTGGCGCTGGTCCGGCTCATCGACCACGCGGATCGGCCCGCCCGCATCGGTGTGATGGGCGAAGTGTCGATCGATCGCGGCGGCCGATTTTCGGGTGGGGAACTCCGCGGCATCGCGGAATCGGAGAGCCGGCACTGGTGGCTTCAGGCCAATCTGATGCTGCGCTACCGCCGCGAGGATGGGGAAGCAGGCACCAGCCTCGCTTATGTCGTGTCCGTACAGCGCGGCCCCGCCCCGTTCTGGTACGGAATCGAGGGATCCGGGCGGGCGGCGCGCATCGGCGGGGATGCCGAGGTGGCGAGCAGGGGCGAGCATTATCTGGGGCCCAGCATCACCTATCGCCACCAAGGCAGCGGCACGGAAATCGGCCTTGCCTGGATGGTACGCCTTGCCGGCGGCGGAGCGCCATCGGGCCCGAGGGCGTTCGTGCAAGTGGATTTCTGAACCGCTTGTTTCGCCTGAAACGCGACGACGACGGGATTCCGGGTCGGGCGCCGCAACGTGCATTGCTCTCTCTCGCGGCAGGGCCTATGGGCCGCTCCGAGATTAACCCATGGCAAATTGGATGTCCTCTCGCCGGCTCAAGGTGCGGCTCGCGGCGGTGCTTACGCTCGCCATCGTAGCGGCCGTGGTGGCCTGGCGATCTGCGCCTACGCGCAGCGGTGCCCTCGGCTGTACGCCGGGCCGGCAGGAGGAACGCGACGCCAGCGGCAAGGTCGTGCGCATCCGGCACACCGAGTGTTTGCGGTGAGCCGCCGAACAGCTTTCGCGATTTGTCATCGTCCTGTCACAAGCCATCCCCAAAGGCGCTAACATCATGGCGACGCTCGCAATGGAACAGACTCCGTCCGCAGACCTGCCGCGAAGTCCCCGATTCTCCGAAACAACCCATCCCCTGGCCAAGCTGCTGTTCGCGCTGTTGCTCGTCGGCGGCCTTGCGTTTGCGGGCTGGAGCATCGTCGTGGACACGCGCGCCGCAGGCGAGCCGCTGGCGATCGGCGTGTTTGCCTTTCTCGGCCTGGCGCTGATTATCGCGCTGGCCTTCGAGTTCGTGAACGGTTTCCACGACACGGCCAACGCGGTGGCGACGGTGATCTACACCAATTCGATGCCGGCCCAGCTGGCCGTGGTGTGGTCCGGTTTCTTCAACTTCCTGGGCGTGATGCTGTCCAGCGGCGCGGTCGCCTATGCGATCATCACGCTGCTGCCGGTAGACCTGATCCTGAACGTCGGCTCGGCTGCCGGTTTCTCGATGATCTTCGCCCTGCTGTTCGCGGCCGTGCTGTGGAACCTGGCGACCTGGTATGTGGGGCTTCCCAATTCCTCCAGCCACGCGCTGATCGGCTCCGTGCTCGGCGTCGGCTTCGCGAACCAGCTGATCCTCAGCGGCTCGCGTGGCGGCACGGCGGGGGTCGACTGGAGCCAGGCGACCAAGGTGTTCTCGGCGCTGTTCTGGAGCCCGCTGCTGGGCTTCGCCTGCGCACTGCTGCTGCTGCTGGTGATGCGGGTGCTGTTCCGCAAGCGTCCGCAGCTGTTCCAGGCGCCGTCGGGCAACACCCCGCCGCCGCGCGGCATCCGCGCGCTGCTGATCGGCACCTGCACCGCCGTCTCCTTCTTCCACGGTTCGAATGACGGCCAGAAGGGCATGGGGCTGATCATGCTGATCCTGATCGGCTGCGCCCCCACCGCCTATGCCCTCAATCGCACGCTTCCGACGAGCGCCACGGCGGCTTTCGTCCAGACCTCCCAGGCTGCCGGCTCGATTTTCGATACGCGCCGTAACGGCATCACGGTCTCGCCGGATACCGCCCGGGCGACGCTGACCGACGCCCTCCAGCACCGCAAGGTTGAAGGTCCGAAGGTCTATGCGGCGCTGGCGTCGCTGTCGCACCATCTCATCGAGCAGGTGTCGAGCTATGGCTCGCTGAGCAAGGTGCCGGCCCGCGCGAGCTCGAACGTCCGCAACGACATGTATCTGGTGCTCGACACCACCCGGCTAGCGACGAAGAAGCCGGAAGGCTGGGCGCCGGCCGAGCTCAAGACGCTCAAGGCCTATCAGGACGACCTGGAGAGCGGCACGCGCTTCATTCCGCTGTGGGTGAAGATCGTCGTCGCCATTGCGCTTGGCCTGGGCACGATGATCGGCTGGAAGCGGATCGTCGTGACGGTCGGCGAGAAGATCGGCAAGCAGCACATGACCTATGGCATGGGCGCCGCGGCGGAAATCGTCGCCGCCGCGACAATCATGGGTGCGGACCATCTCGGCGTGCCGGTTTCGACGACCCACATCCTGTCCTCGGGCGTCGCGGGTGCCTCGGTCGGGAGCGGCGCGGGGCTGCAGGTTCGGACGATCCGCAACATGGCGCTGGCATGGCTGATGACGCTGCCGGCGGCGATGCTGCTCTCCGGCGGACTCTACTGGCTGATGCTGACGGCGGTGAAGATCTTCGGCCTGCACTGATCGGCGGGACGCAGGCCAAGCAAAAAGGGCGGGGCATCAACCCCGCCCTTTTTCTTATCAGCCGCGCAGCAGATCGCGGACGGCGAGGTGCAGGCCGGCCTGCACACCGCTCGTGTCGGCCCTCAGATCGGCCTTCACATGTTCCACGGGGTTGTAGGCGGCGACCAGCATGCCCGCGAGCAGACTGAAGAAGACCGCGTAAACCAAGCGCTTGACAGGCGATTCGCGCATATCCGACTCCCTATTCCGGTGCAGCGAGTGCAAGGCTTCGATACCGGCCCGAAACTGTCCCTCCGCTGAACGCGGCTTGACCGGATCGATAACTGGCCCGAGGGAGGCGGCCGGAGGATCGCACATGGCCAATGTTGCCGCGCCCGCGTCCCACCGCCGCATCCTGTTCGCGAGCCTGGTGGGGACGTCGGTCGAGTTCTACGATTTCTACATCTACGCGACCGCGACGGCGCTGGTGTTCGGCCCGCTGTTCTTCCCGGCGCAGGAGCCATGGCTGCAGCAGGTGGCTGCCTATGCCAGCTTCAGCGTGGCCTTCTTCGCGCGGCCGCTGGGCGGGCTGGTGTTCGGTCATTTCGGGGATCGGCTGGGCCGGAAATCGACGCTGGTCGCCTCGCTGATGCTGATGGGCCTTTCGACCGTGCTGATCGGCTGCCTGCCCGGGCACGCGATGATTGGCTGGGTGGCGCCGTTGCTGCTTTGCCTGCTCCGGTTCGGCCAGGGGCTGGGCCTGGGTGGCGAATGGGGCGGAGCCAGCCTGCTCGCCGTGGAATATGCGCCCAAGGGATGGGCCTATCGCTATGGCAGCTTCCCGCCGCTCGGTGCGCCGGTGGGGTTCATCGCGGCGAACGGGCTTTTCCTGCTGCTCGGTGCGTTTCTCGACGACGCGGCGTTCCGCGACTGGGGCTGGCGCCTGCCGTTCCTCGCGAGTGCGGCACTGGTCGGGCTCGGGCTGTGGGTGCGCCTGCGCATTGCCGAGACTCCGGCCTTTGTCGAGGCGGCCGAACATGCGCCGCCGCCGCAGGTGCCGCTGGGCGTGCTGCTCCGCAACCATCTCGGTGCGACCCTGGCCGGCACGCTCGGCACCGTCGCCTGCTTCGCGCTGTTCTATGTCGCCACGCTGTTCGCGATCGGCTTCGGCACCAAGACGCTTGGCTATCCGCGCGCGGCATTTCTGGGGGTGGAACTGGCCGCGATCCTGTTCATGGCGCTCGGCATCGGCGTCGCGGGCTGGCTGGCGGACAAGCGTGGCGCGACGCTGGTCCTTGCGCTCGGCTGCGTCGGCATGGTGCCGCTCGGTCTGGCGATGCCGGCGCTGCTGGTGCCGGGATCGCTGGGGGCGGTATTCGTCTGGCTGGCTGCAGGGCTGTTCGTGATGGGCTTCGTCTATGGCCCGCTCGGTGGCTGGCTGCCCAGCCTTTTTCCCGCACAGGTGCGCTACACCGGCGTTTCGGTGACCTTCAATCTCGGCGGGATCCTTGGCGGAGGACTCACGCCGCTGATCGCGCAGACGCTGGTCGAGCGGGGCGGCATCGGCATGGTCGGCTGGTATCTGGCGGGCGCCGCAGGGCTCAGCCTGTTCGGCCTGCTGCTCACCCGGCGGGGCTGAGCATCGGGAGCGATGCCGTCGCATAGGGCGACAGGACGTGCCAGCCGAGCCGGCTGTAGAGCGCGCGTCCAGCGTCAGTCGCAACGAGCAGCTCGGGCGTGTCGCGGCCGCGGCGGGCCGCGTGCAGCGCCGCCATCACCACGCTGCCGAGGCCCTTTCGTCGATGGTCGGCGGCCGTCACGATGCGGTCGTAGACGAAGGCGCCCCCGGTTTCCGCTGCAAAGCCGGAGGCGGCGGTCGCCCCGGCTGGGTCGACGATGGTGACGCAGGTGACCGCCCCGTGCGTCGCGGTGCGGCAGCGATAGCCATTCGCCAGTGGGGGCGCGGCGGGCCAGTCTCCGCCCCGCATGAAAAAGGCCGGCGGGTGGAGTTCCCAGCGAAGTGGCAACAGCGCCCGCAGCGCCTCTTGCGTGTCGCACAGCTTGATCAGGCGCCCGGGCGCCTGGATGTCGCGGGCCAGTTCGGTGACGGAAGCGCTGGGTGCCGCGAAGACCCAGCGACAATATTCGGTGTCCGACCGACTGTCGACGCGGAAGCCGCCGCGATCGGGGACGGGCGGGGGAACGCCGCGCGAAATCGACCTGCCGGCCAGCCAGGCATGCACCAGGGCGGGGGGTACCGTGCCCAGGTCCATGCCCGTCAGTCCTTCACTCGGCGCGCAGCAGGCGCAGCCGCGCCTTGCCATGGATGCGATCGGCGTCGACGACGAACCCCTCCAGCGCGACGTCTTCGTCCTTCGCCGTTTCGATGCTGATCCAGGTGCCGGGCCCCGTCCAGCCGAGCCGGGAGAGCTTGTCGAGCGCCACCACGCCGGCGCCGGTGCCATACGGCGGATCCATCAGGATCAGGTCGAGCGGCGCGCGTGCGGGGCCCAGTGCCAGCACCGAGCCGGGGCGCACATCCGTGCCCTTTGCCCCCAGCTTCGCGATATTGGCCTTGAGCACGTCCAGCGCCGCGCGATCCTGCTCGACGAACAGACAGGAGGCGGCACCACGGGACAGCGCCTCCAACCCGAGTGCCCCCGATCCGGCGAAGAAGTCCCCGACCGCGAGGTCCTCGAAGCTGCCGAGGCGCGAGGCCAGCATCGAGAACAGGGCCTCACGGGTGCGATCGGCGGTGGGGCGAGTGGTGTCGCCCTTGGGGGCAGCGAGCGGGCGGCCGCGCCATTCTCCGGCGATGATCCGCATCAGCCACGCCCCCGCGGCGGACGGCCCGGGCCGCCCGGCCGCTGCGGACGATTACCGCCGCCGTTCCCGGCGGGACGTGGCGTCCGGGGGCCACGGGGACGCTCGCCCTCGTCGCCACCGAACCGCGACGGCCGCGGCGCCCCGCTGCGCTCGGACGTGCCGCTGGCTGGCCGCGCCCCGCGCGGGCCGCGTGACCGTTCGCTGTCTTCACCGCCAAACCGCGAGGGACGGGGCGCGCGATTGCGTTCGGTCGAATCGCCGCCGGCGCGTGCGGTGCGGGGACCGCGGGGCCGATCGCCGTCCGTACCGGCGAACCGCGACGGCCCGGCGGTGCGCCCGCGGTCCGCGCTCTCGCCGCTGCGGGACCAGGTGCGCTCGCCGTCGCGTGGCGTGCGGACGCGCTCGGCACCCTGGTCGCCCCGTGCGTCGCGGCGACCGCGAGGCCGATCGACCAGATCGCCGGCGCGGGGCTCGCGGGTGTCGCGGAAGGATTTGGCGCGGGCGGCGCGGGCGGGCTTGCCGATCCCGCCCTCGGTCCCCTCGCGCACGCCGAGCCGGCCGCCGGTGCGCGGCCGTTCCTCGCCGTCCTTGGGTTTGGCCTTTGGCGTCGCGCGGGCGGTGAACACCGGACCCTTTGCCACGGGTGCAGGCTTGGCGATCCGGCGGCGACCTTCGGGCTCGACCTTGGCGGGTTTCTCCACCGGCTCGATCGCGCGCTGGCGGGTGGCGAACTGCAGGTTCGACGCCGCCTTGCCGCCGCCGGCCTTGCCCAGCACGGTGCGGAAGGTGATCAGATCGGCCTGGCGGATCTCGTCGACATCGCCCGCGGGCAGGTCGTTCAAATAGAAGGGGCCGTAGCGGGTGCGGATCAGGCGGCTGACCTGAAGGCCCAGGAACTCCAGCACGTTGCGGACTTCGCGGTTCTTGCCCTCGGTCAGCGTCATTTCGATCCAGAGATTGGCGCCGGTCCGCCGCTCGATATTGGCGTTGATCGGGCCGTAGCGTACGCCCTCAATCTCGATGCCGAGCATCAGGTCCTCGAGCTGCTCCTGGCTCACCTGGCCATAGGCACGGGCGCGGTAGGTGCGCTCGACGCCGCTAGCCGGCAGCTCCATCTCGCGCTTCAGCTCGCCGTCCGTGGTGAGCAGCAGCAGTCCTTCGGTATTGAGGTCGAGTCGGCCGACCGGCATCACGCGCGGCAGGCCTTCGGGCATGCGATCATAGATGGTCGGGCGGCCGGTGAAGTCGCGCTCGGCGGTGAGCAGGCCGGCCGCCTTGTGGTAGCGGAACAGTCGCGCGGGGGTCGCCGCTGCGACGGGGTTGCCGTCGACGGTGACGCCGTGGAGCGAGGTGAGAATGGTCGCGGGGGTATCGAGCGTGGTACCATTGAGGGCGATGCGCCCCTCGGCGATCATCCGCTCGATCTCGCGCCGCGAGGCGATGCCGGCACGGGCGAGGAGCTTGGCGATACGCTGCGGCGTACCGGCGGTTTTGATAGGCTTGGAGTCAGACACTGCAGCGCTATAGCGATTTCGGCGGGGCTGGCAAAAATATATACGGTGCCAGTTCGTGACTCGCGCGTTACGGGCTTTGCCAAGCGGTTGATTCGGGGGCCCAAACAGGATGTTGTTCGGTAGGAAGAAGCGGCGGATCGAACATCTGCTCGTCGTCGAGGACGAGCCGCTGGTCGCGTTCGATACCGAGCATTTCCTCCGCGAGTCGGGTTTCACCATCGTCGCGACGGTCGACTCGGTCGCCGATGCGACCCGGATCGTCGACTCGCACGAGGTGCTCGACCTGGTGCTGGCGGACATCAACCTGGCAGACGGCAGCGGGATCGAGGTAGCGCGCGCCGCTTTTGCGCGCGGTGTGCCCGTGCTGTTCGTAACCGGTGCGTGCCCAGCGGATGCGCGGGCGCTGGCGGCGGGGTGCCTTGCCAAGCCTTATGCGCAGCGGGATCTGGTACTGGCGATCGATGCGATCGAGGCGGTGCTGGAAGGCGGCAAGATACCACGCCGCCTGCCCGGCAGTTTCAACCTGTTCCTGGGCGGCTGACGCCGATCAGTGGACGAACAGCGAGACGACCACCCCGGCCCAGGCAAACACCGAGGCGAGCACCGCGAGATTTGCGACCATTTCCTGCGGCGAAGCCTGCTTGGCGGCGGTAGCGGCGCGGGTGCGGGTACGGGACATGGCGAACTCCTTGATGCGACGCCGGCGTTATAGCACCCCTTCCTGAACAGAAGCCTGACCGAAGGGGCGAGTCGCACCGATGACAGGCATGTTGTCGCACATAACCCACGCATCGACCGCATCGTGGAAAACGCGGACCCCCCGCTCGAGCCCGCCGAGCGTCACCTGCTCGATCGCGCCGGCGGAAAGGCCCTGCTGGGCGAGTGCACAGGCCCGGAAATCCTCCGACGCGAACACCCCGCCGTCGAGCAGCTGCCAGCTGCGCTCCCAATGGTCGCGGGCCTTGTCGGTGGTGGGCGCTTCGGGGATCAGCATGAAATCCTCGACCCAGACTTCGTCGACCGTCTGCGGCATCAGCACCATCAGGTTGATGTAGTCGGGGCTGACGGCGAGCACCGCGCCGGGGAACATCTGGTAGGTGTAGGTGATCGCGCCGCGGAGGGTGGGCCAGTCCTCCGACTCGAGCGCGGCAATGCTGGCGGCGCGGCCTACCGCCGAGCGCTGGTGCGGACCGATCCGGTCGGCCGCGGAGATGCCGTCCTGGAAATAGGGCGCGATGCTGCCGGCGTGGAGGCGCTGGATGTGGTAGCTCTCCAGGAAGGCGTCCATCACCAGCTTCCAGTTGGCGGGCACGCGGTGGGTCCGCCTGCGGAAACAATGCTGGCCGGCGAGATCGAAGGCGGCGAAGTCCAGCGCCAGCGTATCGGCATGGCTGAAATCCGCCCCCTCGTCGAAGGCGAACCAGATCAGTCCGCCGGCCTCGTGGGTGGGGAGGCGGCGCAGCGCGAACGCGCCCTTGTCGAGACCGGGGAACGCCTCGGCGCGGGGCACGCCGGCGAGGCGGCCGTCGAGCGTGTAGCTCCAGGCGTGATAGGGGCAGGCGAGCCGCGGGGCGGTGACCGCCTCGCACCCTTCCACCAGCCGCGTGCCGCGATGGCGGCAGACGTTGAGGAACACATGCGCTTCGCCCTTCGTGTCGCGGGTGATCAGCAGCGGTTTGCCGAAGCCGTCATGCGGCACCGCCATGCCGGGCTCGGGCAGCAGGGCGGAGGGTGCGAGGACCAGCGGTGCGCGATCGAAGATGCGGTCGCGCTCGGCGGCGAAGCGTTCGGGGGCGGTGTAAACGCTGGCGTCGACGTGGCTTATCGGCCCCGCACCGGCGTCGCCGCCCTGCGCCAGCATCGCCGCCAGCGCGCGCTGGCCCTGGGTCGGTGCGTTCATGGCTATCCTCTCCCGAATTTTCGGCTAGTTTCGCGCCTCCATGCCGAACCAACAAGCCCCCATCGCGGTGAACGACCGCGCCAGCACCTTCTATGTCCTTGCCCAGGCGGCGCTTGTCGCCGGCCTCGCGCTGCTGGCGGTGCCCTGGGCACGCGTCGGTGGTGCGGCGGCGGTGCCGGGCTATGGCTTTGCCGCGGGCTGGAGTGACGGCGTCGCCAAGCTCGCGCCGTCGATGACCTTCCTGCTCGGCCTGCTCGCGCTGGGCGCAACGCTGGTGCTGAGCATCGCCTGGCGCCGTCGGGGCGGGGCGAGCCTGCTCGTCGCTGGGAGCATCGTCGGGGCGGCGCTGCTGGCGCTCGCGGTGCTGTTCACGCTGTTCTCGCCGCCCAAGTCGCTGGCGGGTGCGGTGCTGTCGCTCGACTGGGGCGGCGGCGCAGCGCTTGCAGCGCTGATCGCGGCATTCCTCCTCGCGCGGAGGGCGGCACCGGCGGATTGGCGCGCGGACCTGCCGGATGGCGTGCGGCCCTATTTCGCCAAGGGGCCGCTCGCCTCGTTCGCGCTCGGCGTCTCGTCGGGCTTCCCCTTCGCGATGATCGGGGCGACGCTCACCACGCGGCTCGCCCAGACCGGCATCGACAAGTCGACCGTCACCGCCTTCACGCTCGCCATCCTGGTCTACAACTTCAAGTTCCTCTGGGCATGGATCGTAGACAGCGTGCCGATCCCGATCCTGGGGCGACTGGGCCAGCGTGTCTCGTGGCTGATCGTGGCGGGCGTGTTGGTCGTCGCGGCGACGATCAACCTCGCGCTGGTCGTGCCGGACCCGGCGAATATCTGGCCCACCGTTACCGCCGCCGTGCTGATGGGCGCGGCGGGGGCGACCTATGACATCGTCATTGACGGCTATCGGATCGAGGTCCTCCAGCCGCACGAGCTCGGCTATGGTTCGGGCATGTCGCAATATGGCTGGCGGATCGGCTCGGTCGCAGCCGGCGCGATCGCGCTGGTCGTGGCGGGGCAGGTGGGCTGGACCGCGGGATATGCTGCTTGTGCGGTGTTCGCGCTGCCGGCCATTCTCACGGGCCTGATCGTCGGCGAGCCCGAGCGGCACCGCGCGCCCGCCGAGCGTCGCAGCATCGCGACGGTTGCAAAAGGCATCTGGGGCCCCTTCGTCCAGTTTTTCGCCCGCGAAGGCGCCCTGATCGTGCTGCTGTTCATCCTGGTCCACAAGATCGGCGACACGCTCGCCAACCTGACCTTCCGGCTGTTGTTCAACGATCTCGGATTCTCGAACGACGAGATCGCCTTCTACGACGTGTCGCTGGGCTTCTTCGCCTATATGCTCGGCATCTTCCTGGGCGGCGTGCTCTATGCGCGGATGGGGATGAAGCGATCGGTGATGCTCAGCCTGATCCTGATGGCGGTCTCCAACCTCAGCTTCGCAGCGCTCGCCGCGGCGGGGCATTCGAACATCGGCATGGCGGGCGCGATCGGCTTCGAGAATATCGCCAGCGGCATCGGCGGGGTGACGGTGATAGCCTATTTCTCGGCGCTGACCGACCTGCGCTTCACCGCCGCGCAATATGCGCTGATCTCGGCGGGGGCGAGCATCGTCGGCCGGTTCATCACCGGCACGACGGCGGGCAGCCTGATCGAGGCGATGGGCTATGTGAACTTCTACCTGTTCACCACCGTGATCGCGCTGCCGGGCGTCGCACTCTACTGGTGGATGATGCGCAGCGGGCTGGTCGACCGCTCGATCGGCAGCGCGGGCCAGGAGCGCTAGGCGCTCAGGGCTCCAGCGGCAGCGCGAGGTCGGCGAAGCTCTGCGCCAGCGCGTGCGCGGTCGGCAGCAGGCCGGTCGCGTCGCGCACGCCGATCAGGTCGGCGAGCAGCAGCGCCGCTGCCTGCGGATTGGTGCGGACCTTGCCCAGCGCATTGACCAGCGCCGCTTCGGACGCGGTCATGCGCGGGCAGCACCAGGGGGCAATCTGCACCGGGCCGGTCGCCATGACCGACATCTCGTGCATCAGCGTGCGGAGCAGCATCAGCGGGCGGCGGAAACCCTTGCCGAACGCGACCAGGAAGGCGTGCGCGGTGCTCGCGTCGTGCAAGCCCTGCGATCCCGTCTGGCGGACGCCGAACAGCAGCAGCCGCACGCCCGGATCCTCGGGCTGGAGCTGGGGCAGGGCGGTGACGAGGGTCTGGACGGACGGCTGCATGTGATTCTCCGATAGGCGTCGGAGGGATCATCGCATCCTGTTATTAATAGTCAATCGCAATAAGGCGGATTGCGGCGTCAGTCGGGTAATTCGCCGTTCGCTTCCAGCACCACACCCGCCAGATAGAGCGAGCCGAGGATGAGAACGGCGCTGGGTGCGTCTGCCTCGGTGCGTTCTGCGATGATGCGCAGCGCGGCGGGCACGTTGTCGGCGGTGCCGGCGACCCGCACCCCGAGGCGCGCGACCAGCGCCGCAAGCTCGGCGGGGGCGTGATGGGCATGGCCGGGGATGGGTACGGTGGTCACGCTGGCCAACCGGGCGGCAAGCGGGGCGATCAGCCCCTCCGGATCCTTGTTGGCGAGCATGCCGAGCACGAGGTGGCACGGGCGGTCGGCCGCGACTTCCGCGACCGTTCCCGCAATTGCGGTACCGGCGGCGGCGTTGTGGCCGCCGTCCAGCCAGACCGCCGTGCCGGCCGGAAGGAGCGCGGTGAGCGGGCCATTGCCGAGCTGCTGCATACGCGCAGGCCACCGGGCGCTGGTCGCCGCAGCGGCGAGCGCGGTGTCGGGGATGGCGAGCGTGTCCTGGTGCCGAAGCATCGCGATGGCGAGCGCGAGATTGCCGGGCTGGTGCGGGCCGGACAGCGTCGGCAGCGGGGTTTCCACCGTGCCCTTCGCGTCGCGGTAGGTGAGCTGGTCGCCGCCGACGGCGTACGTCCATGCCGTGCCCTCCGCGAGCACTGGGACACCTGCCGCGGCTACCACCGCCGCGATCTCGGGATCGTAGCGCATCGTCACGAGCGGCACGGCGGGCTTGGCGATGCCGGCTTTCTCGCGCGCGATTTGCGGCAGGGTGTCGCCGAGAAATGCCTGATGGTCGATGCCGAGCTGGGCGATGCCGGTGGCGATGGGCGCGGGCACGATATTGGTAGCATCGAGGCGCCCGCCCAGGCCAACTTCGATCACGCAGGCATCGGCCGGCGTGCGGGCGAAGGCGAGGAAGGCGGCGGCGGTGGTTACCTCGAAGAAGCTCGCGCCGATATCGCCCCCGGCCTCCAATATCTCGGCGAGCAGCGGCGCAAGGGTTGCGTCATCGATCAGGGTACCGGCGAGGCGGATACGCTCGTTGAAGCGAACCAGATGAGGGCTGGAGTAGACATGGACGCGCAGTCCCGCTGCCTCCAGCGCAGCGCGGAGGAAGGCGCAGGTGGACCCCTTGCCGTTGGTGCCGGCAACATGGAGCACCGGCGGCAGCCGGAGATGCGGGTTGCCGACGCGCTCCAGCAGCTGGGTGATCCGGCCGAGGCCGAGAATGTCGGCGCCGGGGGACAGCAGGGTCAGCCGGTCGAGCTGGGCCTGAACGGCGGGATCGGTGGAGCGAGCGAAGTCAGGCATGGGCTTTTGATTTGAGCCCCTCCTCCTTGGAGGAGGGGTTGGGGTGGAGGGATTCCAGAACGTCTGTTGGTCTCGGTGAGACACTGCCCCACCCCAAACCCCGCATCAGGTGCACAGCGCCCCGCGCTGTTCAGGCGCTGCTGGGAGCGGCGCCGGCCTGATGCGCCTGAAGGGGAGGGGCTTAGTAAGCGATCAAGCCGCCGCGCGCGCCTCGCAAAGCAGGGCGATCAGCCGACCCAGCGTATCGCGCAGTTCCTTGCGGTGCGTCACCATGTCGACCAGGCCATGGTCGCGATAATATTCGCTCGTCTGGAAATCGTCGGGCAGCTTCTCGCGGATCGTGTTCTCGATCACGCGGCGGCCGGTGAAGGCAAGGGTGGCACCCGGCTCCGCGATCTGGACGTCGCCCAGCATTGCATAGGCCGCCATCACGCCGCCCGAGGTCGGGTCGGTCAGCACGACGATATAGGGCAGCCCGGCATCGTGCAGCATCTCGATCGCCACCGTGGTGCGCGGCATCTGCATCAGGCTGAGAATGCCCTCCTGCATGCGTGCACCACCCGAGGCGGTGAAGACGATGTACGGCGATCGCGAGGCAATCGCGGCCTCGACACCGGCGATGAACGCCTCGCCCACCGCCTGGCCCATCGATCCACCCATGAAGGCGAAGTCCTGCACGCCGATCACGGCCTTGTGGCCTAGGATCGTGCCGCTGGCGTTCTGGAACGCGTCCTGCTCCCCGGTGCTCGTCCGCGCCGCCTTGATCCGCGCCGTATAGGGCTTGGAGTCGCGGAACTTCAGCGGATCCTCGGCGACCTTCGGACTCGGCAGCAGCTTGAAGGCGCTGTCGTCGAACAGCTGCTCGAAGCGCTTGGTCGCGCCGATGCGATCGTGGAAATCGCAATGCGGGCAGACGTTCTGATTCTCCTCGAATTCCTTCATGAAGACCATCTGTCCGCATCCCTTGCACTTGTGCCAGAGATTGTCGGGGCTCTCCTCGCCACGGGTGGTGACATAGGCGAGCGCGTTACGGACGCGCGTAATCCAGCTCATGCGACTTCCTTGCGTGCGGCGACCAGCGCCGTCTTCAGCGTATCGATATAGGCGCGAACGGGTTCCGCCGCATCCGCGCCGTGGCGACCGACCAACTCGACGATCGCGCTGCCCACCACCACGCCATCGGCGACGCGGCCGATGGCGGCGGCCTGTTCGGGGGTGCGGACGCCGAAGCCGACCGCGATCGGCAGGTCTGTCGCGGCCTTGAGGCGGGCAACCGCCGCTTCGATCGAAGCGGTAGCGGCCTGCTGCAGCCCGGTGATCCCGGCGACCGAGACATAATAGAGGAACCCGGAGGCACCCTGCAGCACCGCGGGCAGGCGGGCGGCGTCCGTGGTCGGCGTGGCGAGGCGGACATTGCCGATCCCGGCAGCGCGCAGCGCTTCGCCCAGGCTGTCGTCTTCCTCGGCGGGAATGTCGACGCAGATCGCGCCGTCGACGCCCGCATCGCGCGCCGCGCTGGCGAACCATTCCGGCCCGCGGCGCGTCATCGGGTTGGCATAGCCCATCAGCACCAGCGGCACCTCCGGATGGCGCGCCCGGAACGCGGTGGCGATGGCGAGCACGTCCGCCGTGGTGGTGCCGGCGGCGAGACTGCGCAGGTTCGCCGCCTGGATCGCCGGGCCGTCTGCCATCGGATCGGTGAACGGCATGCCGAGCTCGATCACGTCGGCCCCGCCCGCGACGAGCGCGTCGAGGATCGCGGCGGTCGCACCGGGCGTCGGGTCGCCGGCGGTGACGAAGGTCACCAGCGCTGCGCGGCCCTGATCGGCGGCGCGGGCAAAGGCGTTGGCGAGCCGGATCACATCTGCACTCCCAGCGCTTCTGCGACGGTGAAGATGTCCTTGTCGCCGCGACCGCAGAGATTGGCGAGGATCACCTTGTCGCGCGGCATGGTGCGGGCGACCTTGGCCACGGCAGCAATCGCATGGCTCGGCTCCAGCGCGGGGATGATGCCCTCGGTACGGCAGAGCAGCTGGAAGGCGTCGAGCGCCTCGGTATCCGTCACCGACGTATAGTCGACGCGGCCGATGTCGCGCAGCCAGGCGTGCTCGGGCCCAATGCCCGGATAGTCGAGGCCCGCCGAGATCGAATGCGCCTCGGTGATCTGGCCGTCCTCGTCCTGCAGCAGATAGGTGCGGTTGCCGTGGAGAATGCCCGGCGATCCGCCTGCGAGGCTGGCGGCGTGGCGCTTCTCCAGCCCTTCGCCTGCTGCTTCCACGCCCAGCATCTGGACGCTGGCATCGTCGAGGAACGGATGGAACAGTCCGATCGCGTTCGATCCGCCGCCGATCGCGGCGACCAGCAGGTCGGGCAGTTTGCCGGTACGCTTGAGCATCTGCGCGCGCGCCTCGCGGCCGATCACCGACTGGAAGTCGCGGACCAGCTCGGGATAGGGGTGCGGGCCGGCCGCGGTGCCGATGATGTAGAAGGTGTCGTGAACGTTGGCGACCCAGTCGCGCAGGCCCTCGTTCATCGCGTCCTTGAGCGTCGCAGCACCACTGGTCACGGGCACCACTTCGGCGCCGAGCAGCTTCATGCGGAACACATTGGGCTGCTGCCGCGCCACGTCGGTGGCACCCATATAGATCACGCAGGGCAGGCCGAAGCGCGCGCAGACGGTGGCGGTGGCCACGCCGTGCTGGCCAGCGCCGGTCTCGGCGATGATCCGCGTCTTGCCCATGCGGCGGGCGAGCAGGATCTGGCCGATGCAATTGTTGATCTTGTGCGCACCGGTGTGGTTGAGCTCGTCGCGCTTGAACCAGATTTCGGCACCCATGCCCTCGGGCGCGCTTTCTCGCAGCGCCTCGGTCAGCCGCTCGGCATAATAAAGCGGGCTGGGGCGGCCGACATAATGTTCGAGCAGGTCGTCGAACTCGGCCTGGAAGGCGGGATCGGCCTTGGCGGCGGTGTATTCGCGCTCCAGGTCGAGAACCAACGGCATCAGCGTCTCGGCGACGAAGCGTCCGCCGAACTGGCCGAAATGCCCGCGGTCGTCGGGCTGGGCGCGGAAGGAATTTGGTGCGGTCATGATCGGGCCACGGCTTTAAGGAAAGCGGCGATCTTGTCCACATCCTTGATGCCCGGCGCGACCTCGATGCCCGAAGAGACATCCACCAGCCCCGCGCCGGTGACGCGGATCGCCTCGCCGACATTGGTGGCGTCGAGCCCGCCGGACAGGATCCAGGGCAGGGGATGGGCGAAACCGTCGAGCAGGGTCCAGTCGAAGCGCAGCCCGGTGCCGCCGGGCACCTTGGCGCCCTCGGGCGCCTTGGCGTCGTAGAGCAGCCGATCGGCCGCACCGCGGAAGCCGGCGGCGGGGACGAGATCGGCGCGTGTCTTTACCGCCAGTGCCGCCCAGGTCTCACGACCGGTGCGGGCCTTCACCGCGGCGGCACGCTCGGGGGTTACCTTGTGGAGCTGGATCACGTCGAGCCGTCCGGCAGCGATGGCGGCATCGAGGAAGCCGTCGTCGGGATCGACGAACACACCCACGCGCGCGACCCGCCCCGGCACCCGCGCGGCAAGTCCCTGCGCCTTTTCGAACGAGAGGTGCCGCGGGCTGGGCGGAAAGAAGACGAAGCCGATATGGCTCGCTTCGCCGGCCACGGCTGCGTCGAGCGTATCGGGGGTGGACAGGCCACAGATTTTCGCGGTCGCGGGCATGGTCCGCCTAGTCGCCCCATTTCCCCTCGGGTACAAGCCTCGCCGGAATGGGGGGGGGCTGTTCGATGCGGGTGCTGGTCGGAAGTGCAGTTCTGGCGATGATCTTTTCGGGCGGCGCGGCACAGGCGCAGCGCGCGATCGGACCTGTTTCGGCATGGATGGTTCCGGCGGACTATCCGGAAGATGCGGCTGCCGATGGACGGGGTGGTATCGTCACCATGCAGTTCCGCATTGCTGCATCGGGGAGGGTGGAGAAATGCCGCCCGATTTTTTCCTCCGCCCAGGCGGCGCTTGCGCGGATCAGCTGCCAGCGCATCGAAGAGCGCGGGCGGTACGTGCCGGCGCATGACGCGGCCGGAACACCCGTGGCGAGCGAGGGCCAATTGCGTGCGCGCTGGAACCCGCAGACGCGTGGTGTCACGGTGGAGAGCCAGTTTGGCGGTGCGATGCCGCTCGGCGAGCCCGGCGCCTGGATGACCGACAACGACTATGCCGTCGTGACGCAAGGCAGGGGTGACAGCGATGCCGAACTGCTTTTCGACATCGGCACCGATGGTCGCCTGACGCGGTGCGCGTTCAGCGCGTTGGGCAATGCCGAGACGAGTCGCCGGACATGCCAACTCTTCGCACAGCGGGCGCGCTTTCGTCCGCCGGTGGGTGATCACGGTGAGCCGCTTGCGGTGCAGGGGACCATCACCATGCACTGGCGGCACTGACTGCCGCGATGCGATTCAGACCAGCCGCTTGGCCAGCACCGTCATGAACAGCGGCGGATCGAGCGGGATCGGGAAGTCGCGGCGCTCGCCCGTCTCCGCGTAACCGCGG
Organism: Sphingomonas sp. TDK1; assembly: GCF_001650735.1. GTDB lineage: Bacteria > Pseudomonadota > Alphaproteobacteria > Sphingomonadales > Sphingomonadaceae > Sphingomonas. The sequence goes on from NZ_LXVY01000034.1 coordinate 36,590, forward strand.
CGGAGATAATAGTCGATCAGCGCGCGACGCGCTTCGATCACCGTCATCTCGATGCGGGTGCAACCGAAGGACTGGCGGGCGTGGGCTTCGGCGGCGGCGATCAGTTCGCGGCCGAGGCCGCCGGCCTGGCGCGCCGGATCGATGCAAAGCAGGCCCAAATACGCGGTATCGCCGCCGCGATCGGCGACGTTGACGCAGCCGATCGGCGTCTTGTCTTCCAACGCGATCAGCAACATCTGCGCCGGGTCCTCGACGATCGCGGTCAGCGTCGCGAGGTCGGTGCGCGGGCCTTCGATCAGGTCCGCTTCGTGCGTCCAGCCCTGGCGCGCGGTCTCGCCGCGATAGGCGCGTTCGATCACGGGATGGATCACCGGCAGGTCGGCAAGCACGGCGGGACGAATGGAAAGGGACATGGGGTTTCCGGCGGCTTTCCTCCCTTGTAGGAGAGGAAAGCTATTACTTTTCAAAGTGTAGCGGCAATCGCCCGCGCAGCCTGATCGGGGTCGGCCGCCTGGGTGATCGGGCGGCCGATCACCAGGATCGAGGCACCTGCGTCCACCGCGCTGCGCGGCGTCACCACCCGCTTCTGGTCGCCCACATGCGCGTCTGCGGGGCGTACGCCGGGAACGACGAAAAAGCCGTCCTTCCACGCCGCGTGCGCTGCCTTCACTTCCTCGCCCGAGCAGACGATGCCGTCGACGCCCGCCGAGCGGGCCAGTTCGGCCAGCCGCATCACCTGCTCGTGCGGATCGGGCTTGAGGCCGATCGAGGTCATATCGGCGCCGTCGAGGCTGGTGAGCATCGTCACCGCCACGACCTTGGTGCCCTCGGGCGCCGCCGCCTTGGCGTCTTCCAGCATCGCCCGGCCGCCGGCGGCGTGGACGGTGAGGATCGCCGGATTCAGCGGACGCAGTGCCTGGATCGCCTTGGCGACGGTGTTGGGAATGTCGTGGAACTTGAGGTCGAGGAAGATCGGGACGCCGATCTCGGCCATCTCGTGCACGCCCTGGCGGCCGTTGGCCATGAAGAATTCGAGGCCCAGCTTGATGCCCCCGACATGGTGGCGGACTTTCTGGGCGAGCGCCTTGGCCTTTTCCAGCTCGGGGGTGTCGAGCGCGACATAGACGCGACCGCTCATGCGCGCGGCTCCTCAATGACCGGGCCGTCGATCGCGGGTTCGAAGCGTGGCGCGGGGTTGGCGGGGATCGAACGCAGATCCGCCAGCGCGCGCTCCAGTCCGGCGAAGCGCTGTCGCATCCGCCAGCGCAGCGTCTGATAGGCGATCAGCATCGGCAGGAAGCCGGCCAGGAACACGACGATCAGCAGCAGCGGCAGGCTGATATCGGCGACGAGACCGCCCCAGAGCTGGATGCTCACGCGCTGCTCGCCATTGTAGATCACGAACCCGGCGATCACGCCGCCGAGCAGGAGCCACAACAGCACCTTCAGAAACCGCATTCCGCTCCCTTCCTGGCAAATCCTGCGCGCCTTCTAGGCCCGAGCGGGCCCGCTTGCCAAGGCTCAGCCGATTTCGGTGCGCAGCTCGGCGATCAATCCGGGGATGGCGGTGAGGGCCGGGGCCTCCTCGTCGAGGATGGCATGGAAGGCGCGGCGCTTGAGCGCGGCGATATGCTCGGCATCGGGGCGCGCTTCCCTGTCGAGCGTGGACAGCACGATGTCGATCAATCGATCGGCGCCGTTGAGGCGGCCCCAGAGATAGTCGTTCTCGCGGTAGGCGCGGCTGAAGAATGCACCGAAATTGTTGAACTGGTTTCCCTTGAGCATCACCGCGACACCCCCAGCCCGGATCGCCTTAGCGTCTTCGGGCGAGATGCGGTCGACGCGAATCGGATCGAACTCGTCCATGCCCTCGCCTTGGAGCAGCGGCAGCGTTGCGATGTCGAAGAAGGGGAAGCCGAGATAGGCGAGCAGCATTGGTCGCCGCAACTCCTTCGACAGCGCGCTGAAGCCGGCGGACAGCACCTCGTCGGTCTGGCGGTCGAGTGTGCGGAGCTGCATCCGCTCGGCCAGCGCGTCGAGCAGAGCGCCGGGGTCACTGCCTGACAGATTACTCAGGTCGCCAAAGGTATCGGAGCGCTTGAGCTCCAGATAGGCGGCCAGCGCGCCATAGATCGCATCGCGCATCGGCCGCATCGAACCGCGCGGCACTGAATGCTCCAGCTCCGCCAGCCGTCGTGCGAGCAAGCGAAGGCGGCGGATGCGGAAACCCAGGTCGTGCCCGCGCAGGAAATCGAGCGCCTCGGGCGATGCGCCGCCGGGCAGCGACGCGCCGAAACGGTCCGCTCCGCGTACCCGCACAGTTTCGCGCAGCCGGCGAGCCAGCGAGCGGAGGCGCTGCCCGTCCTGTTGGCCATTTAGAGCCTGTAGTAGCCTCGCGGTGCGGTCTACGGCGGCATCGACCTTGAGCAGCGCATAGGCAGTGTGACCATACCCGGCCTTGGCGGCCGCAGCGACCTGCGCGCGCTTCCGCCACGCGGCGAGGCGCTTGGGCGTGGGATAATCGAGCCACAAGGTGTAGCCGAAGAGGGACTCAACCTGAGCCTCAACCTCGGCGCGGATTTCCGTGACGATCGCGAGCATCCGCTCGATCCGGTCTGACCGCCCCGCGATCGTCTCCAGATTGTCGCGGATCGGCTGTTTGCGTGGCAACTCGGAGAGTGCGCCGATCAGCGTCGAGAAGAAGCCGGGCCGTTCCCGGCGCGGCCCATAGAAGTCGAATCGCATATCGGGCGTGGGATCGAGGAACACGAAGCGACGGTCGACCTGGCGGCGGGCAGGGCGCTCGCGCAGGGCATCCATTGCCGGTCCAAAGGGCGCGTTGGCGAGCACCGAGCCGTCGATCAGCACCGCTTTTTCGGCACGGCTCTCCGCCCATTGCTCCGGCAGGGCGCGCTGGAGAAAGGCGTCACGGCCGGCCCAGGTCTCCCCGCGATCGGCCAGTACCTTGTCGAGCTCTTCCACCATCAGCGGCGGAAAGGCGCCGGGGAAGCTGGAGGTCGCGCGGGCGGCGAAACCCAAGGCGGCCGGATGGGCGATGCCGGTGCCGCGGCCGTGGTCGGTGAAGCTGAAGACGAGCCGATGCTCGGTCTCGATCACTTCCGGGGGCGTGTTGAGACGCAGCGTCTCGGCATGGCCGCGAAAATCGGTGGCGGTGACGAACAGGTCGAGCGGCTGGCCCTCGGGGAGAAGCCGGCGTTCGGCCGGGCCCTTGGCCATCTTGTCGAAGGCATTCAGCAGCGTCTTGAGCAGCTGCTCGCCTCCGAAAGGCGGCTCGAACCAGCGCGAGCGGACGAAGCGTTCCAGCTTCTCGCGAACCTCCGCACGGGATCCTGCCTCAACCGTCTCCTCGACGCCGTGTTCTCGGCTGGATAGCATCCAGGCGATCGGCTTTGCCCAGATCTTGGCGAAGCGATGCGACGGCCCCTGGCTGGGCGCGAGCAGTGCGTCGACATCCGCATGGTCGAGCCACATCGCGGTCAGCGGATCGAGCGATTGGCCGGTGGCGATCGCCTGCGCCAGGAACACCGCGTTGATTCCGCCCGCGCTGGCGCCCGATAGAATGTCGACGAGTACGCGCAGGCTGAGCCCGCTACGGTCGCGAATCTCTTCGATCAGCTCGCGATAGACGCTCTGGAGCGGCGTGCCCTCGCGCTCGGCACAGCTCGCGCGGGCAAGGTGCCAAACCTCCTTGGTGATGCCGTGCATGTACACTGCAAGGCTGATCCCGCCATAGCAGACCAGCGCCAGCCGCAGCTCCTTTTCCTGCACCTCCTGCATCAGCGGTGCCGCACCTCCGCCCAGACGGGGAGGTGATCCGAGGCCGTCCGGGCCGCCAGGCTGTGGTGCACACCCGCGTCGCCGAACGCGAGATCGGGCGAGGCCATGATCCGGTCGAGTCGCGCCATCGGGCGGCGGGCGTGGAAGCTTTTACCCGTAGCGGCGAAGGCGAAATGCTGGGCGAAGTCGCGAAGGCAGCCCCGATCGGCGCTCCACTCGTTGAGATCACCCATCATCACCGTCGGGCTGGGGGGGCGATCGGCGAGAAACGCCAAAATCGCATGCGCCTGTCTGCGCCGCCAAAGCCCCGAAAGGTCGAGATGCATGCCGACCACCCGGAGCCGCTGGCCGTTCAGCTGTAGGTCCGCCATCACGGCGCCGCGCGGTTCCAGCGTGGGGAGGTGGAGCGCCGAACAACCGAGGATCTCGGCCTCTTTCCGTACCAGCAGCGCATTGCCGTGCCAGCCCATCGATCGCGCGCGCATGCCGAAATGTACCGGCTTCCAGGGGCTATGCTCGGCAAGCAGACTTTGCGTGAGGACGGCTTCGCGTGCGCCGAAGCGGCGATCTGCCTCCTGCAATGCAATCACATCGGCGTCGATCTCGAGTAGCACCTCGAGCGTCCTCTCCGGGCGTCGTCGTCGGTCGGTGCCGATCGACTTCCGCATATTGTAGCTGGCGACCTTGATCATCCGCGCCCCTTATCAGCGCGGGGAGTATGACTGCACAAGCCTCAATAACCCGTTTCGCCTCGTTCGCGCTGCCCGGCCGCAGTTTCCGCTGCGGCGAGCAGGCTGCGACCGGTCGCCTCCGCGGCTTCGGGGGTCATTGCGACCGCGACGCCGTTGGGGCCGTCGAGAAGCACCAGACCGAGTTCGGCGGTGGCGACTCCGCCTTCTTCTTCCGGCGTCAGCGCCGAGTCCTTGGCCATGTGCGTGACTTCCCCGTGTGCGGCATTGGTGGGGATGAACGCAGGATTACGACCAAATATCCGCCGATTTCAGTCGCGAAGCCAGTCTGCGAGTGTTTTGGCATAGAGCTTGTGCTCCTCCGCCAGCACCCGGGCGGCAAGGCTGGCCGCGGTGTCGTCGGGGAGGATCGGCACGCGTGCCTGCCCAAGCACTTCGCCGCCGTCGAGTTCTTCTGTGACAACATGGACCGACGCACCCGCTTCGGCATCGCCGGCTTCGATCGCGCGGGCGTGGGTGTCGAGGCCCTTGTATTTGGGCAGCAGCGAGGGATGGATGTTGACGATTCGTCCGCGCCAGCGCGCGACGAAATCGTCGGACAACAGCCGCATATAACCGGCAAGCGCGATCACCTCGACGCCGGCGCTCCGGAGCGCTGCGTCGATCTTCGCCTCATAGTCGGCCTTGGCCATGCCCTTGGTGCTTTGGGCGAAGGTCGGCACGCCGCGCTCGGCCGCCCAGGCGAGTCCAGCCGCTTCCGGCTTGTCGCTGGCGACGAGCGCAACCGTATAGGGGCAGTCCGGCGCAGCGGCGGCCTCGACCAGCGAGGCCATGTTCGAGCCGCGGCCCGAGATCAGGATGCCGAGTCGCTTCTTCAAATTTCCCTCCCGCTTGCGGGAGGGGTTAGGGGCGAGGCTGACGGGGAGAGGGAAGGCTGGCGGTACCGCTCAGCCCCTCCCGCGACCCCTTGCGCAAGCGGGAGGGGAGCGTAGGCTGATAGCGCTCGGCAATCACCCATGATGCGTGGCGCTCCAGGGTGCACGGGCGCTCCAGGTCTCATCGCCGCCGACCACGGTGCAGCCACGCTCGCCGGTTTCGATCGTGCCGATGGTGAACACCGTCTCGCCCGCCGCAGTCAGCGCCGCCGCGACCGCTTCGGCTTGATCGGCAGCGACCACCGCGACCATGCCAATGCCGCAGTTGAAGGTGCGCGCCATCTCTTCCGGTTCGATTTGGCCCTGTGCCTGCAGGAACGCCATCAGCCGCGGCAGCGGCCAGGCATCGGCGTCGATGCGGGCGTGCGCCCCCTCGGGCAGCACGCGGGGGACATTCTCCAGCAGGCCGCCGCCGGTAATGTGGGCGAGGCCATGGATCGTGCCCTTGCGCAGCTCGGGCAGCAGGCTGGCGACATAGATCCGGGTCGGCGCCATCAGCGCATCGATCAGCAGCCGCTCCTGGTCGAACAGTGCCGGTCGGTCGAGCTTCCAACCTTTGTCCGCCGCGAGTCGGCGCACCAGCGAGAACCCGTTCGAGTGCACCCCATTGGAGGCGAGGCCGAGCAGGATGTCCCCCGGCGCGATCTTCTTGCCGTCCAGCAGTCGATCGCGCTCAACCGCGCCGACGCAGAAGCCGGCGAGATCATAGTCGCCATCGGCATACATGCCGGGCATCTCCGCGGTCTCGCCGCCGATCAGCGCGCAGCCGGCCTGGCGGCAGCCCTCGGCGATCGAGGCGATCACCCGCTCCGCGACGGCGTTGTCGAGCTTGCCGCTCGCATAATAGTCTAGAAAGAACAACGGCTCGGCGCCCTGGACGATCAGATCGTTGGCGCACATCGCGACGAGATCGATGCCGACGCCGTCATGGTGGTTGTGCTCGATCGCCAGCTTCAGCTTGGTGCCGACGCCGTCGTTTGCCGCGACCAGCAGCGGATCGGTGAAGCCCGCCGCCTTCAGGTCGAAGATGCCGCCGAAGCCGCCGAGATCGGCGTCCGCACCGGCGCGCCGGGTGGAACGGGCAAGCGGGCCGATGGCGCGCACCAGCGCATTGCCCGCCGCAATCGAAACGCCCGCCTGGGCATAGGTGTAAGGGCCGTCGCCCGCCTTGGTCTCGCTCATGGGCGACGCCCTAGCCACAACGCGCTTGGATTTCCACGCCCGGTTCGCCAAAAGGGCGCCCGCATGCAGTTTCGCCGTCCCAAAACCGTCCTTGGCGCCCTTTCGGCGCTCGCGCTCGCCGGTGCGGGCATCATGGCGGCACGCGGGCAGGGCGGCGTGCCCGCCGTCCCGGTGGGTGCGGCCGGAAGCTTCGAGATCAGCGGCGTCAAGGTCGACGTGTCGGGCAAGACTGCCGAGATCGCGCGCCAGGGCGGCTGGCGGATCGCTCAGCGCAAGGGCTGGTCGATGCTGTCGCAGCAGCTCACCGGAAAGCCGGGCGCGCTCTCCGATTCGGCATTGGACGCCATCGTCACCGGCATCGTCGTCGAGCGCGAGCAGATCGGGCCCAACCGCTATATCGCCAGCCTCGGTGTGCAGTTCGATCGCGCGAAGGCCGGTTCCATCCTCGGCGTGTCGATCGCCGTCACCCATTCGCCGCCGATGCTGCTGGTGCCGCTGCAATATTCGGGCGGCGTGGGCCAAGTGTTCGAGCGCGACACCGCCTGGGCGCGCGCCTGGAACCGGCTGCGCGCGGCGGGCAGCACGATCGACTATGTCCGCCTGCGCGGCACCGGCGCGGACAAGCTGCTGGTCAATACCGGCCAGACGCTGCGGCATGGCCGCAACTGGTGGCGGACGATCCTCGACCAATATGGCGCGGTCGACATGCTCGTCGCCGAGGTCCAGCTTCGTCGCGACTATCCCGGCGGGCCGATCGTCGGCATCTTCTCGGCGACTCACGGACCGGACAAGGTGGCGATCACGCGCTTTGCGCTGCGAATCGACAATGGCGACGCAATCGATGCGCTTTTCGACACCGCTGTGGCGCGCATCGACAAGGCCTATCAGACGGCGTTGACCGACGGCCGGCTTCACACCGATGCGGTTCTCGCCGCCAGGCCGCCGGTCGCGCAGCCGGCCGCGCCGGCTCCGGAGGAAGCGCCTCTGCCGACGCCGCTCCCAAGCGTCGAAACCAGCCCTGCAGCTGCGAACACCTCCCTATCGGTGCAGATCGAAACGCCCAATGCAGCGGCCGTCAACGCGTCCGAAAGCGCGGTGCGTGGCGTGCCGGGCGTGCGGAGTGCCACTACCACCAGCCTTGCCCTTGGCGGCATATCGGTGATGCGCGTCTCGTTCGACGGATCACAGGCCGCCCTTCGTGCCGCGCTCGAGTCGCGGGGCTGGAGCGTGCAGGAGGGGCCGGGCGTGCTCCGCATCCGGCGCGGCGCCGCACCGCAAGCATCGCCGACCCCCAAGGCGCAATGAGCCAGCTCCGCCTGCCGCTGGGGCTGCCCGAGGCGAGCGAGACGGACTTCCTGGTCAGCGACTCGAACGCCCGTGCCGTCCACCAGCTCGAACACTGGGCGACCTGGCCGGTGATGGCCGCCCTGCTGATCGGGCCGCGCAAATCGGGGCGCAGCCTGCTCGCGCGCATCTTCGCCGCCAAGAACGGCGGGACGATCATCGACGATGCCGAGCGCGTCGACGAGGCCGACATCTTCCACGCCTGGAACCGCGCGCAGGGCGAACGGCGCCCGTTGCTGATCGTTGCGGATGCGGCTCCCCCCCTATGGGAAGTGGCGCTGCCCGATCTCCGCTCGCGCCTCGCCGCCTCGCCGCTGCTGGAATTGGGGCCGCCCGACGACGCGCTGCTTCCGCTGCTGATCGAGCGCGCCTTCACCCGCCACCTGCTGCACGCGACGCCCAATGTGATTGCCTGGATCGCCAAGCGGATCGAGCGCAGCCATGTCGCCATCCTGCGCGTTGCCGACGTTCTGGAAATGGAGACCGACGGCCGTTTGTCGATCCCGGTAGTGAAGTCTACACTCCAGGCTGCAAGCCTTTTGACGCATTCCGACGATAGCGAGAGCGAATGACCGAATCCGCCGCACCTGCGACCATCGCCCCCGCCGACCCCACCGAAGCGCGTTATTTCAACCGCGAGCTCTCCTGGCTGGCCTTCAACCGCCGCGTGATGGAGGAGGCATGCAACCCCGCCCATCCCTTGCTGGAGCGGCTGCGCTTCCTGTCCATCTCGGGCAGCAATTTCGACGAATTCTTCATGGTCCGCGTCGCCGGCCTGATGGGCCAGCAACTCCAGAATATCGACACGCGCTCGGCCGACGGGCTCACCCCGGCACAACAGCTGGAGGCGATCTCCGCCGAAGCCGCGACACTCGCCGACGAGCAGCAGGCGGTCTGGATCGATATCCGCGCGCAGCTCGCGCTCGCCAATATCTTCGTGCTCGAGGCCGATGCGATCGAGGGCGAGACCGAGGAGTGGCTCGCCAATCATTTCCGCGAACAGATTTTCCCGATCCTGACGCCGCAGGCGCTCGACCCCGCGCACCCGTTCCCGTTCATCCCCAACCAGGGGTCGAGCGTGATTTTCAACCTGCTGCGCAAGTCCGATCGCGAGCCGATCCAGGAACTGGTGATGCTGCCGACGACGCTGAAGCGCTTCGTCCGCCTGCCCGGCGCACCTGCGCGCTACGTCGCGATCGAGACGCTGATCAAGCATTTCTGGGAGCTGCTCTTCCACGGCTACGAAATGCTGGGCGCGGCCACCTTCCGGGTGCTGCGCGACAGCGATATTGAGATTGAGGAAGAGGCGGAGGATCTGGTCCTGACCTTCCGCTCGGCGATCAAGCGCCGCCGGCGCGGCCGCGTCATCCGCCTCGAGATGGAGGAGGGCATCGCCCCCGATCTGGAGGCGGTGCTGAAGGAGGAACTGGGCGGCAGCGACGCGCTGCTGACCGAGACGGGCGGGTTCCTGGGCGTCGGTGACCTGTCGATGCTCGTCGACGAGGATCGGCCCGACCTAAAGTTCACCCCATTCTCGGCGCGCTTCCCCGAGCGCATCCGCGAATATGGTGGCGATTGCTTCGCGGCGATCCGCGCCAAGGACATCATCGTCCACCACCCCTACGAGACGTTCGACGTCGTGCTCAGCTTCCTCCAGCAGGCGGCCGCCGATCCGGACGTGGTCGCGATCAAGCAGACGCTCTACCGCGCCGGCAAGCAGTCGGCGGTGATCAACGCGCTGATCGCCGCGGCGGAAGCGGGCAAGTCGGTGACCGCCGTGGTAGAGCTGAAGGCCCGGTTCGACGAGGAGCAGAACCTCTACTGGGCGACCGCGCTGGAACGCGCGGGGGTGCAGGTTGTCTATGGCTTCATCGACTGGAAGACCCACGCCAAGGTGTCGATGGTCGTCCGGCGCGAGGGCAATGGCTATCGAACCTACTGTCACTTCGGAACGGGCAACTATCACCCGATCACCGCCCGCATCTACACCGATCTGAGCTTCTTCACGGCCGATCCGCGCATCGGCCGCGACGCCGCGCAGATCTTCAACTACGTCACCGGCTATGTCGAACCGCAGCATCTCGAGTTGCTCGGCATCAGCCCCCGCAACCTGCGCGACCGGCTGAGCGACCTGATCGAGGAAGAGATCGGTCACGCCCGTGCCGGACGGCCCGGCACGATCTGGGCCAAGATGAACTCGGTAGTCGACCCTGCGATCATCGAGAAGCTGTACCAGGCGAGCGCCGCCGGCGTACAGATCGAGCTGATCGTGCGCGGCATCTGCTGCCTCCGCCCGGGGGTCGCGGGCATGAGCGAGAATATCCGGGTGAAGTCGATCGTCGGCCGTTTCCTCGAACATAGCCGAATCTGGGTGTTCGGCAACGGCAAGGCGCTGCCCAATGACGGCGCCAAGGTCTATATCTCCTCGGCCGACTGGATGCAGCGCAACTTCGATCGCCGTGTCGAGTTCATGTTGCCGCTGCTCAACAAGACCGTGCACGACCAGGTGCTCGACCAGGTGATGGTCGCCAATCTACTCGACAACGAACAGAGCTGGCTGCTCGCGCCCGACGGTCATTACGACCGGATCGTGCCGGGCGACGACGGGGAATTCAATCTGCACCGTTATTTCATGACCAATCCCTCGCTCTCCGGGCGCGGTGCCGCGATGGGGGGACGCAAGCCGGTGCCCAAGCTCTCGCCGCGCAAGCAGCGCCTCGCCGCGAAGGGCGCTTGATCGCGTGGCGACCATCTTGCGTCCCAGGCCGAGCAGCGTTTCGACAAGCGCTCGGCCGCGTACCGCAATCATCGACATCGGCTCCAATTCCATCCGCCTGGTCGTCTATGAGGGACCGGCGCGACTGCCCGCGACTCTCTTCAACGAGAAGGTGATGGCCGGGCTGGGCAAGGGCCTGGCCGAGACGGGCGCAATTCACGCCGGCGGGCTCGCCAGCGCACGGGCGGCACTCGGCCGCTTCGCGCTGCTCGCCCGCGAGATGCAGGTGAGCGAGCTCCGCACCGTCGCCACCGCCGCGGTGCGCGATGCCTCGAATGGCGGCGAGCTGATGGCGATGGCGAAGGCGCTGGACCTGGAGGTCGAATTGCTCTCCGGCGTCGAAGAGGCGACCGCCGCTGGTCTGGGTGTACTGTCCGGTATTCCCGAAGCGGATGGTATTGTCGGCGATCTGGGCGGCGGCAGCCTGGAGCTGGTACGTGTCGTTGCGGGCACGGTGACCGACCGCGTATCCTTCCCGCTTGGCGTGCTGCGCCTCGGCGCGATCCGCGCGCGGGGCAAGGGCATGCTGGAGCGCGAGGTCACCCGCATGATCGAGGCGGCTGGCTGGAAGGGACGGGGGAAGGGGCTGCCCTTCTACATGGTTGGCGGCTCCTGGCGCTCGCTCGCCAAGCTCGACATGCATCTCAGCAATTATCCGCTGCCGATCGTCCACCACTACCCGCTGGCGATTGACCGGGTGGAGGAGCTCGGCCGGCGTGTCGAAGGCGCGACCAAGGCCGACCTCAAGACGGTGCCCGATCTGTCGAGCGCGCGCATTCCCTCGCTGGCGGATGCCGCGGCGCTGCTCGTAGCGGTGACCAGGCAGCTCGGCAGCAGCGGGACGATCGTCTCGGCCTATGGCCTGCGCGAGGGACTGTTGTTCCAGCGGCTCTCGGCCGAAGAGCGGCTGCAGGACCCGCTGATCGTTGCCGCGCGCGAGGAAGGTCAGCGCTCGGGCCGGTTTCCCGAACATGGCGACCTGCTGGATGCGTGGCTTGCGCCGCTGTTTCGCGACGGACCGGAATGGGCGCGGCTCCGCCATGCTGCTTGCCTGCTCGCCGACGTGGGTTGGCGGGCAAACCCCGAGTTCCGCGCCGAACGCGGGATGGAGATAGGGTTGCACGGCAATTGGGTCGGCATCGACGCAGCCGGCCGCGCGATGGTCGCGCAGGCGCTGTATACGTCGCTTGGGGGCGCGATCGACAGCCCGGCACCGCTCGAACGCCTGGCCTCGCTCGACGCCCTGGCCGAGGCGAAGCGCTGGGGCCTCGCAATGCGGCTCGGCCAGCGGCTGAGCGGCGGTGTCGCGCGGCCGCTCAAGCGATCACGGCTGCGGCTGGAGGGCAATGCGCTGGTGCTCAGCCTCGCCGATGGCGACGAGCCGCTGTACGGCGAGGCGGTCGAAAAGCGCCACCGCGCTCTGGCGGTGGCGATGGCAAAGGAGCCGGTGCTGGAGACGTGACGGGCGGCTTGCAACCCGCAATTCCGGCGAGAGCCGGGATCCGTTGCTCCGGCGGCCTCGGCTCCGTCTGGAGCGTCGCGATGTCCGGAGCCGGGCTTTCGTGGGAGGAAGACGGGGAGGGCGGCCGAGACTAGGCCGCCAGCCAGTCCTTCAACGCCGCCCGCGCCCTATCGGTATACATGCGCTTGCGATCCGCCTTTTTGGTGCGGCCCTCAATCGGGGGGAATAGCCCGAAATTCACGTTCATCGGCTGGTAGGTTTCGATCTCCGCCTCACCGGTAATGTGGGAGAGGAGGGCGCCCAGCGCGGTCTCGCGCGGGGGCGGCTGCAGTTCGGTACCCGCGATCTCGGCAGCAGCGAAACGACCGGCGAGCATCCCGATCGCAGCGCTTTCCACATACCCTTCGCAGCCCGTAATCTGCCCGGCGAAGCGGATGTTCGGGGCATTCTTCAGCCGCAGCGTCGCGTCGAGCAGCTCGGGCGAGCGCAGGAACGTGTTGCGGTGCAGCCCGCCCAGCCGCGCGAATTCGGCATGTTCCAGCCCCGGAATGGTGCGGAACAGCCGCACCTGCTCGGCATATTTCAGCTTGGTCTGGAAGCCGACCATGTTCCACAGCGTGCCGCTCGCATTATCCTGCCGCAGTTGCACCACCGCATAGGGCCAGCGCCCGGTGCGCGGATCGTCGAGGCCGACGCCCTTCATCGGCCCGTAGCGCAGCGTGTCGACGCCGCGCTCGGCCATCACCTCGATCGGCATGCAGCCTTCGAAATAGGGGACATTCTCCCACTCGCGGAACTCGGTCTTCTCGCCGGCCATCAGCCCGGCGTGGAATTCGAGATACTGTTCCTTCGACATCGGGCAGTTGATGTAGTCCTTGCCCGATCCCTTGTTCCACCGGCTCTGGAACCAGGCGGTTTCCATGTCGATCGACTCGCGGTGGACGATCGGCGCGATCGCGTCGAAAAAGGCGAGGCTGTCCTTGCCGGTCGCGCGACCGATGCTCTCCGCCAGCATCGGCGCGGTCAGCGGGCCGGTGGCGACGATCGTGCGGCCCTCGGCGGGCAGCGTGTCCACGCGCTCGCGGACGATGGTGATGTTCGGGTGCTGCTCCAGCGCCGCGGTGACGCCGTCGGCAAAGCCGTCGCGGTCCACTGCCAGCGCCGAGCCGGCGGGCACCTTGTGGACGTCGCCCTGGGTCAGGATCAGCGAGCCGAGCGCACGCATTTCCTGGTGGAGCAGGCCGACGGCATTGCTGTCTGCGTCGTCGGAGCGAAAGCTGTTCGAGCAGACGAGTTCGGCGAGCCTGTCGCTCTGGTGCGCCGGGGTCATTTCCCCCGAGCCGCGCATTTCGGAAAGGCGGACCTTATATCCGGCCTGGGCGAGCTGCCACGCGGCTTCCGAGCCGGCAAGGCCGCCGCCGATGATATGGATGTCGTGAGTCACGTCCGCGCCCATAGCGGCATGACGGCTCGATGACAAAGGAGCGAGCATGCGAATCTACACGATCGGCTATGAAGCCACGACGATGGCCGAGTTCCTCGCTGCGCTCACCAAGGCCGGCGTGCAGCGGGTAATCGATGTGCGGGCGTTGCCGCTTTCCCGTCGACCGGGTTTCTCCAAATCCTCGCTGGCGGCGAGCCTGCGCGAGGCGGGCATCGACTATGTCCATCTCAAGCAGCTCGGCACGCCCAAGCGCGGACGCGATGCGGCGAAGAAGGGTGACGTCGCGACCCTGCGCGCGGTCTATGACGTTCAGCTGGGGTTGCCCGAGGCCCAGGCGCAGGTGGCGCAGATGCACGCGCTGGCGGCGGAGAAAACCAGCGCCTTGCTCTGCTACGAACGCGATCCGTGCCACTGCCACCGGACGCTGCTGCTGGAAGCCGAAGGCGAGGGGGCGGAGGTGGTCGACCTCTACGCCTGAACCTTGGAAAAGGCCGGGGCAGCCCTGAAGGACTGCCCCGTTTAGTTCGGGGAGAGTCGACGCGAGGGGGAACGAAACGCGTCGACGGGATGCCATGTGCCCCGGCCATGTTGCATCCGCGTGTCGCTTGTTTGCGGTTTCGGCGGAAAATTGTCGCGCCTGATCCCGTCAAACCTTCGTTAACCATGAAATCTTAAGCTAATTTTCGCCGCGTTTACCGCCTCGCAATGCCTGCGGGCGCAAAGCGAAAGCCAATGCACGCCATTGGAGCGCTTATGGGTATCGCGGCACGACTGTATCAGGACGGACGCTGGGCCGAACGTCATCCGGTGGAGCTGGAAGCGACGCTGCGGGACTCGGACTGGGCGCCCGTCGATGTGACGATCGAGGATCTGTCGCATGGCGGCTTTCGCGTCGTGGCGGGCGCGGATCTTGCGGTCGGCAGCACGATCGCGCTCGGCATCGCCGGCATCGGCACGCGCGAGGCGAAGGTGGTATGGGGCACGGCCGGCATTTATGGCTGCGAGTTCGGTACGCCGCTGAGCGATGCCGACCTGCGCACGGCGCTGTCCGGTCCGGTGGCGACGCCGATTGCCTTTCCCAAGACGCCGCTCCCGACACCCCAGCCGACGCCGCCGGTGGTGCAAGGATGGAGCGCGCCCGCGAGCGACGCGAAATTCTCGGTGCGGACCCGGCTCGCGATCATCGTCGGCAGTGCGGTGATCGCCTGGATGCTGGTGTTCGCGATCGGTTATGGCCTGTGGGCGCTGGCCGGGGCGCTGCTCCGCTGAGCGGCGCCCCGCCGGGCCTTACGCAGCCGCCTTGCGGCGTTCGGCCATCTCGTCGTTGAGCATCTCGGCAAGCAGGAATGCCAGTTCCAGGCTCTGACCCGCATTGAGGCGCGGGTCGCAATGCGTGTGGTAGCGATCGGCCAGGCCCTGTTCGGTGATCGCGATCGCGCCGCCGGTGCACTCCGTTACATTTTGCCCGGTCATCTCGGCGTGGATGCCGCCGGCGAAGGTGCCTTCCGCGCGGTGGACGGCGAAGAACCCCCGTACCTCGGCGAGGATCCGTTCGAACGGCCGCGTCTTGTAGCCGTTCGCAGCCTTGACGACGTTGCCGTGCATCGGGTCGCAGCTCCACACCACCGGATGGCCTTCGCGCTTCACTGCGCGGACCAATTTGGGCAGGCCCGCCTCGATCTTGTCATGGCCATAGCGGGTGATCAGCGTCATCCGCCCCGGCACACGGCCCGGGTTGAGCGTATCCAGCAGCCGCAGCAGTGCGTCCGGCTCCAGGCTCGGTCCGCACTTCATGCCGATCGGATTGCCGATGCCGCGCAGGAATTCGACGTGCGACGAGCCCTCGAAGCGCGTGCGGTCGCCGATCCATAGGAAGTGGGCCGAGGTGTCGTACCAGTCCCCGGTAAGGCTGTCCTGCCGGGTCAGCGCCTGCTCATAGGGAAGGAGCAGCGCCTCATGGCTGGTGTAGAAATCGGTACCTTTCAGCTGCGGCACGGTATCCGGGTTGATCCCGCACGCTTCCATGAAGTCGAGCGATTCGCCGATCCGGTCGGCGACGTCGGCAAACTTCGCCGACCAGGGGCTCTTGCCCATGAAGTCGAGCGTCCATTTGTGGACCTGATGCAAATTCGCATAACCGCCGCCGGCAAAGGCGCGCAGCAGGTTGAGCGTCGCCGCCGACTGGCTGTAGCCCTGCACCATCCGCTGCGGATCGGGGATACGCGCTTCGGGGGTGAACGCGATGTCGTTGACGTTGTCACCGCGGTAGCTCGGCAGTTCGACGCCGTCGATCACCTCGGTATCGGCCGAGCGCGGCTTGGCGAACTGGCCCGCCATGCGGCCCAGCTTCACCGTTGGCAGCTTAGAGGCGAAGGTGAGCACCACCGCCATCTGCAAGATCACGCGGAAGGTGTCGCGGATGTTGTTCGGGTGGAACTCGGCGAAGCTCTCGGCACAGTCGCCGCCCTGGAGCAGGAAGGCCTCGCCGCGGGACACCTTTGCGAGCGCCCCGGTCAGCTCGCGTGCCTCGCCTGCGAACACCAGCGGCGGATAGCTGCTAAGTTGCCGGGTGGCCGCGTCGAGCGCGCCCTTGTCCGGATATTGCGGCATCTGACGCGCTTCGGCGCGCGTCCAGCTATCGGGGGTCCAGCTTGCCATTGCACTCTCCACGTCGCGGACGGCGACGTGCCAATCCGCATGATCGGCGATTCCCATCGCCGCGATCTGATTCATCACCTTGGTGTTGGCGCGTTTGCCGTCCGTCTCCCAGCCCTGCACGGTCGAGCCTGGCGTATCGAACCAGGCACCAAAGGCAGCGCGGGTGAGGGTGCGTTCCTCGCGAAACTGGCGGATCTTGGAACCGGCTAACGTCGTCATGCGGGCGCCTTACCCGGCTGGGGTAAATCTACGCAAGCATTTTCTTACCCTCCTGGGGTAAACGAAAGCAGATCGATTGCACGCGGGTACGGCCGGGTGTAGCCGGCCCGCGATGCATGCATTCGAAGCACAGGCGCGCGATCTTGCCGATCTTGCCACCCGCGGCCGCAGGCGCAGGCTGATCGCCCGCGCGGGCGCGGACTTCGCGTCCAACGATTATCTCGGCCTTTCCGACTCGCCCGTCCTGCGCGACGCGGTGGCGTCGGCGCTGGCGCGCGGCGTGCCGATCGGTTCGGGCGGCTCGCGGCTGCTGCGCGGCAACCATCCCGAGCATGAAGCCGTCGAGGCCGAGGCCGCGGCGTTTTTTGGGCGAGAGTCGGCGCTGTATTTCTCCAGCGGCTATGCGGCCAACGCGGCGCTGCTCGCGACCTTGCCGCAGCGGGGCGACCTGGTGCTGTTCGACGCGCTCATCCATGCCAGCGCCCATGAAGGCATGCGCCTTGGACGCGCGGAAGCCCGGCAGGCGGCGCATAACGACGTTGCCGCCTTCGCCGAGGCAATGGCCGGGTGGCGCCGCGACGGCGGGGCGGGACGAGTCTGGATCGCGGTCGAGAGCCTCTACAGCATGGACGGCGATGTCGCGCCGCTCGCCGAGTTGTCTGCGCTTGCCGAGCAGGAAGGCGCGGTCCTGCTCGTCGACGAGGCGCATGCGACCGGCGTATACGGCCCGCAGGGGCAGGGGCTGGCCCACGGCCTTCCGACCACGAACCTGATTACGCTGCACACCTGCGGCAAGGCGCTGGGCTGCGAGGGCGCGCTGGTCACCGGGCCGGCGATCGTCCGCGACTTTCTCGTCAATCGCGGGCGCGCGTTCATCTTCTCCACTGCGCCGTCGCCGCTGATGGCGACCGCGGTGCGGGCGGCGCTGCGTATCGTGGCGGAAGGGCACGATCTGCGGTCTGCGCTGGCAGAGCGGATCGCCGCCGCCCGAACCGCGCTCGCGCCGCTCGGCGTCCCTGCTGGCGCCACCCAGATCCTGCCGCTGATCCTCGGCGACGATGCGCGGACCATGGCGGTCGCCGGGGCGTTGCAGGAAAGCGGCTTCGACGTCCGCGGCATCCGGCCGCCAACCGTTCCGGCGGGCACCTCGCGCCTGCGCATCTCGATCACCAACAACGTGTCGCTCGGCCAGATCGCCGCGCTCGCGGAGCGGCTGGCGACGCTTCTTCCCGCAATCGAGCCCATCGCAGCATGACCCAGACGTTCATCGTCACCGGTACCGATACCGGTATCGGCAAGACCGTTTTCGCCGCAGCGCTGGCCGGCGCGCTCGGCGCCCGTTACTGGAAGCCCATTCAGGCAGGCCTGGACGACGGCAGCGACAGCGCGCGCACCACGACGCTGTCCGGCCTGCCGATCGAGTATATTCTTCCCGAGGCCTATCGTCTGGTGACGCCCTGCTCCCCGCACCTGGCTGCCGAGATTGACGGCGTCCGCATCAACCTGGATCGCCTCGCGCTGCCGGAAGTCGACGGGCCGCTGGTAGTGGAAGGGGCTGGCGGCGCCCTGGTGCCGGTGACCCGCGAGATCCTCTACGCCGATGTCTTCGCCCGCTGGGGCAAGCCGGTGGTGCTGGTCGCGCGCACCGCGCTGGGCACGATCAACCACAGCCTGCTCTCGATCGAGGCACTTCGCGCGCGCGGGGTGCCGATCCACGGCATCGCGTTCGTCGGCGATCCAGTCGAGGACAGCGAGGCGACCATCGCGCAGATCGGCAAGGTCAAGCGCCTCGGCCGCCTGCCGATGCTGCCCGAGCTGACGCCCGACGCGCTCGCCCAGGCGTTCGCCGACGCCTTCGACCTGGCGGACTTCGCCTGATGTCCTCGGTCTGGCACCCCTTCACCCAGCATGGCCTCGGCGAGCCGATCCCGATGGTCAACCATGCCCGCGACGCGGTGATCCATACCGCGGACGGCCGCAGCTTCATCGATGCGATCTCGTCCTGGTGGGTGACGACGCACGGCCATTGCAACCCGCGGATCATGGCGGCGATCGCCGAGCAGGCGGGCAAGCTCGACCAGATCATCTTCGCCGGCTGGACCCACGAACCGGCCGAGACGCTCGCCGCCGGGCTGCGGAAGATCCTGCCGGACGCGCTCGAACATATCTTCTTCAGCGACAGCGGCTCGACGGCGGTGGAAGTCGCGCTCAAGATGGCGCTCGGCTACTGGCACAATCGCGGCGAGGATCGCAGCCGCATCCTCGTGCTCGAACACAGCTATCACGGCGACACGATCGGCGGCATGTCGGTCGGTGCGCGCGGGGTGTTCAACCGGCCCTATCAGCCGCTGCTGTTCGACGTCGGCACCATTCCTTTTCCCAGCGCGGGGGCCGAGCAGGCAACGCTCGACGCGCTGGAGGCCGAATGCCGTGCCGGTGCCGCTGCCTTCATCGTCGAGCCGCTGGTGCTGGGGGCAGGGGGGATGCTCTTCTATAGCCCCGCGCTACTCGCCGAGATGCGCGCCATCTGCACGCGTCACGGCGTGCTGTTCATCGCCGACGAGGTGATGACCGGCTGGGGCCGCACCGGCACGCTGACGGCGTGCGAACAGGCGGGCGTGGTGCCCGACATCCTGTGCCTTTCGAAGGGCATCACCGGCGGCGCGATCCCGCTGGCGGTGACGTTGGCGACCGCGCCGATCTTCGCGGCGCATGTGTCCGAGGATCGGGCGCGGATGTTCTTCCACTCCTCCAGCTACACCGCCAACCCGATCGCCTGCGCCGCCGCCGTGGCCAACCTCGCGATCTGGCGCGACGAGCCGGTGCTGGAACGCATCGCGCAGCTGGGCGCATGGCAGCAGGCGGCGCTGGATGGGCTGGCAGACATCCCGGGCCTGGTCGGTCACCGCCGCATCGGCACGATCGCCGCGCTGGAGATCGAGCAGCCGGAAAATGGTTATCTCTCGGCGATCGCGCCGCGACTGATGGCCTTTGCGCGCGACCGCGGCGTGTTGCTCCGTCCGCTCGGCAACACGGTGTACGTGATGCCGCCCTACAGCATCACGCGCGACCAGCTGGAACAGGTCTGGGGACTGGTGCCCGAATTCCTCGGCGCCTGATCAGCGGCGCGGATAGCGCTGCGCGAACTCGGTATCGCTCATCAGCAGGTAACGGATCGCGTCGACGAACGCCCAGACGCCGGTGACCAGCGCGCCGACGATGGTGCAGGTGAGCAGCAGCATCACCACGCCCGACCCGGTTCTGCCGAGATAGAAACGGTGGATGCCGAGCGTACCCAGGAACAGGGCAAGCACCGCAGCGACGATCTTGCTGCGCGGTTCGCCCGTGGGGGCCGGCAGGTCGCCGCCCTCGAGCAGGCGGAAGATGCGGCGGGCGCGCTTGCCGTCGACGTCGAAATCGACCTTGGCGCCGACGGCGGGGTGGCGGCTGTCGCTCCAGTCTTCCTGGGTGAAGACATAGCGGCTGCCGTCCTCGCCCGAAATCTGGCCTTCGCCGCTCGACCGATCCACGCCCAACACTTGCCCGCGCATTGCTTCCCCCGAAAAATCGTCGCGTTTTGTGGGGGAGGTACCGGCGGGAAGGCAAGAGGCGATTTGCGAACCAGCCATATCCTCCCCCGCCAGGGGGAGGTGGCCTGCGCCAGCGGGTCGGAGGGGGAGGATGCCAGAACCTCTCGGCCGTCGTGCTTCCTCCCCCTGGCGGGGGAGGAAACGGGGATGCCTACAGCGCCGGCTTCCAGTCCCAGCCAAGCGGGTCGCCGTCCATCACTTCGACCCCTGCCGCGACGAGATCGTCGCGGATGCGATCGGAGCGCTGGAAATCCTTCACCACCCGGGCTTCCTTGCGCTCGACCAGCAGGTCGGCGATCGCCTCGGGCGTGATCGTCGCCTCCTTGGGCCGCACGCGCAGTTCCTCGCGGGTCAGCTCGGAAAGCCGCAGGCCCAGAACCTTGTCGAACTCGGCGAGCGCGGCCAGCCGATCCGCCGGCGCGGTGCGCTTGTCGGCCAGCATCTCGTCGAGCACCGGCAGCGCCTTGGGCGTGTTGAGATCGTCCGACACGGCTGCGTCGAGCTTCTCGAGCCACGCCGCCGGTGCGGTACCTTCGCCCTCGGCGCGGGTACGGAGCGCGGTCACCGTCATCACCAGCCGCTTGAGCCGGGTGAGCGCGGCGGCGAGGTTCTCGGCCGAGAATTCCAGCTCGCTGCGATACTGCGCCTGCAGGCACAGCAGGCGATAGGCGAGGGGGTGGACCCCGGCGTCGATCAGCGACTGGAGCGTGGTGAAGCCGCCCTTGGACTTGGACATCTTCCCCTGTCGGTCGACCAGGAAATTGTTGTGCATCCAGAAATGCGCGCCGGTATCGCCGCAGCCGCAATAGGCCTGGTTTTGCGCGATCTCGTTCGGATGGTGGATCTCGCGATGGTCGATGCCGCCGGTATGGATGTCGAACGGCGCGCCAAGATACTGGATGCTCATCACCGAGCATTCGAGATGCCAGCCCGGCGCACCTTTGCCCCAGGGCGAATCCCATTCCATCTGGCGCTGCTCGCCCGGCGGCGACTTGCGCCAGATCGCGAAGTCCTGCGGATGGCGCTTGCCGTCGACGGGATCGATCCGGCTTTCGGCGGCATCGTCTGCGGCACCGGCCAGGCGGCCATAGTCAGGCACCGTCGTCACGTCGAAATAGAGGCCCGAGTCGAGCTCGTAGCAATGCTCGGGTGCGATCTTTTCGGCGAAGGCGATCATCTGCTGGATGTGATCGGTCGCCACCGACCATTTGCTTGGGTCGGTGATGTTGAGGTCGGCGACGTTCTGCTTGAACGCAGCGGTATAATGCGCGGCGATGTCCCAGATGCTCCGCGCCTGGGCGCGGGCGGCCGCTTCCATCTTGTCGTCACCGGCATCGGCGTCCGACGTTAGGTGCCCGACATCGGTGATGTTGATGATGTGGGTAAGCGGATAGCCCTTCCAGCGCAGCACCCGACTCAGCGTGTCGGTGAACACATAGGCGCGCAGGTTTCCGAGATGGGCGTAATTGTAGACGGTCGGGCCACACGAATAGACCCGCACGCCTTTTTCGGGATCGAGCGGCTGGAACGGCTCGAGCGAACGGGAAAGCGAATTGTAGAGTGTCAGCGGGGCATCATGCATGGCACCGCGCATAGCGAACAAAACGCCGCCGACAAACCCGAGTTCACGCCGCCGGAGCCGTTGCCTCGGCAATAGCCGCGTTCACCATTGCGCTCCAGATCCGGGCAGGATCGTCGCCGGCGGCGCGGCCGGCCTCGATCATGATTGCGGTAGGCTCGCGCAGCGTGCGCAGCACCGCCAGGGCGCGATCGGTTTCGCGCGACCAGATGGTATCCACGATCTCGCTCACCGGGCGGCTCAGTTCACCCGCTCCTTCGGCATTGGGGCTCAGCATCTCCGCGGCGATCACGCGCGCGATTCGCTCGATCGGCGAGGTGGAAGCGATGCTGGTCACGGTTCAGGCTGCCAGCGGGGGGTGCGCAGGGCGGGCATGCAAGGCACTGCCGCCGATCGTACCATGGTGGAGCGGCAGAGCAGTGCAACAGAAGGCGCACTCCGCCGTCATCCGGCCCACAATCCAGTGCGACTGCCCGCAGCCGGGGCAAGCATTGGTTTCGTGCGGGCGATAGGCCGGGCGGTAGCCGCTCAGCGCGCGTCGGATGCCGAAATCGTACATTGGGCGGTTCCCTCCATATCGTGCAAAATAACGTTTCCCAGGTGTCATGGTTCCGCCTGCGCGGGCGCAGCGCGCGTCCCGTTCTGGGCCGCGGCATTGCCTGAATATTACCTAACGAGCGCATTCAGGCTGGGAACAGTCGCGATGTGCGAATCAGGCTTCAGACGGCGGCACAAGCTGCCGCCGCGAGGAGATGAAGACATGAAGAAGTTTCTGATCGGCGCCACCATGGCTGCCACGCTGATGACCGGTTCGATCGCCGCGACCCCGGCGGCCGCTCAGGACTGGGGCTATCGCGATGGCTACAACCATTATGATCGCGACTATCGCGATGGGTATCGCGATGCCCGGGACTATCGTGATTATCGGGAGTACCGGGATTATCGCGGCGACCGTCCGCGCTACGCCTATCGCGACCGCTATTATCGCCAGCGCTGCAGCGACGGCACGACGGGTACGATCCTGGGCGCGATCGCCGGCGGCCTGCTGGGCGGCGAGATTGGCCGCGGCAGTTCGTATCGCCGCAGCGGCACCGGCATGATCATCGGCGCGGGTGCGGGCGCGCTTGCCGGTCGCGCAGTCGACGGTGGCGACTGCCGCAACGGCCGCTAAGCACGGCTTATCGACGGGACGGGCGTTCGCTGCACGGGGCAGCGGGCGCCCATCGCCTATGTAAAAGCCGGGAAAAGACGCCGCTTGGCGCCGGTGGAGGCCCGAGCCGGAATCGAACCGGCATATACGGATTTGCAGTCCGCTGCGTCACCATTCCGCCATCGGGCCATCCGGAGGTGAGGCGCGGCAAATGCCCTCGGGCCGGGGGTAATGTCAACAGAGTTTCAAAATAACGCTTCGCTCGCTTGGCGAGTCCCGAACGGCACGATAGAAGCCTCGGGATAGCAACTAGTGTATTGCACAGCTAATACGGTTGTGCGACAAGCGGAGTGATGATGGCCCTTATGGTCGACCCTGCGCCCCTCGAAGCGCCCCGTTTCGAAGCGATGCGCCACGCCATGGTGGCGAGCCAGCTGCGTACCAACGCGGTGAACGACCCCCGTGTGGTCACTGCGATGTCGCAGGTGCCGCGCGAAGTGTTCCTGCCGACCGATCAGCGCGCGCTCGCCTATCGTGACACGCTGCTGCCGCTCGGCAATGGCCGCCGCCATGATTCGCCGCTGGCGACAGGCCGGCTGCTGACCGAGGCGGAGTTGCAGCCGAGCGACCATGTTCTGCTGATCGGTGCCGCAGGTGGGTATGCCGCGGCGCTCCTGTCGACGCTGGTCGCCTCGGTCGTCGCGCTCGAAGAAGAGCCTGCGCTCCTTGCGATCGCACGCGGCGGTCTTGCCGGCGCGGCGAATGTAGAGCTGGTCCAGGGGCCGCTGAACGCGGGCTGGGCCGCGCGAGGCCCCTATGATCTGATCGTGATCGACGGCGCCGTCGAGGAATTGCCGCAGGTCATCGTCGACCAGGTCAAGGTTGGCGGCCGGATCGTAACGGGGGTTATCGATCGCGGGGTTACGCGGCTTGCGGTCGGCCGTCGTACCGAAGGGGGCTTCGGTCTGGCAGACTTTCTGGACGTCGAAGTTGCGACGCTTCCAGGCTTTGAAAAACCGAGAAAATTTACCTTTTAACCTTAAAAGCGGGGCTCATGCGACTGAACATTTTGCTCATTGGTGTGAGCCTCGTTTCCCTCGGGGCCCCGGCGTTTGCCCAGACCGCACCCAGCGGTCGGCAGGACGTGCCGTCGCCCGGCGCCAAAACCGCTGCGCCGACGACGACGTTGCAGGACGCGCTTTCGCAAGCCTATGCGACGAACCCGGATCTCCAGGGTCAACGCGCGAATCAGCGCGCAAACGATGAAAATGTTCCCATTGCTCGGTCGCAGGGGCTGCCCGGTCTGAATGCCACCGGCAGCGGGAATGACAGTCTGTACAACACGGCCTCGAATCCGTTGACTCCGTCGCGTCAGGCGCAGCTGGGAATCAACCTGTCTCAGCCGATCTACAATGGTGGCCGGATTCGCAATTCAGTGCGTGCCGCCGAGGTGCGCGTGAACGCCGGGCGCGCCAATTTGCGCGGCACCGAAGCCGACATCTTCACCCAGACGGTCACCGCCTATCTGAACGTGATCCGCGACGAATCGATCGTTCGGCTCAACCAGGAAAATGTTCACGTTCTCGAGGTGAACCTCCAGGCCACGCGCGACCGCTTCCAGGTCGGGGATCTGACCCGTACCGACGTCGCCCAGTCCGAGGCGCGCCTGGCGCTTGCCCAGTCCCAGCTGCGCAGCGCGGAGGCGCAGCTGATCGGCAGCCGCGAAACCTATATCCGAGTCGTCGGTACCGCGCCCGGCGTGTTGGCACCGCCGCCGCCGCTGCCGAACCTGCCGGAAGATGTCCAGTCCGCCGAGCAGGTGGCGCTGGCCAACAATCCCTTCCTGGAAGCAGCCCAGCTCGCCCGCGATGCCACGCGCTATGATACGCGGGTTGCGAAGGCCGGGCGGCTTCCGCAGGTCAGTCTCGGCGTGGGCGGCAACTACTCCAATTATCTCGGCTCCATCGGCAGCGTCGGCGGCGCATCGGGCGTCACCTCGAATGTCCCCAACGCCACG
This sequence comes from Sphingomonas sp. TDK1, assembly GCF_001650735.1. Classification (GTDB taxonomy): domain Bacteria; phylum Pseudomonadota; class Alphaproteobacteria; order Sphingomonadales; family Sphingomonadaceae; genus Sphingomonas. Next base: position 61,433 of record NZ_LXVY01000034.1, read on the forward strand.
ACGAGCGCGACGCTCGGCGTGCAGGTGACGCTGCCGCTATTCCAGGCCGGCCGCCCGGCCGCGCAGGTCCGACAGGCGCAGGCCCTGGAAGGCGCTGCGATTGAGCAGGTGACGCTCACCGAACGCGGCGTGATCGCCCAGGCCCGGTCGGCCTATGCGAGCTACCAGGCGGCGCTGCGCGTCATCGAATCGTCGCGTACCGCCGTGCAGGCCAACCAGCTCAGCCTCGAAGGCGTGCGCGCCGAAAACAGCGTCGGCACACGCACCATTCTCGACATCCTGAACGCCGAGCAGGAACTGCTCAACTCTCAGGTCCAGTATGTCACCGCCGAGCGCGACGCTTATGTCGCGGGATTCAGCTTGCTTGCGGCGATGGGCCGCGCACAGGCGAAAGATCTCAATTTCGACAGCCGCCTGCTGTACGACCCCAACGTCAATTATGCGCGCGTCCGAAATCGCATCAACGACTGGCGCGACGACAAGACGCCCAAGCCGGTGGCGACCAGTACCCGTGCCACCCCGCCGCAGGGAGCAGAAGTAATTGGCGCGCCGCTGGATCCGACGCTCCAGCGTCCGGTTGACAGCGACCGGCCGAATCCCTGATTGAGGGCGCTCGTACTCGAACGCCAGGATGGACGCGATGGGGACTGCCAGCAGCGAGCCGTCGATGGAGGAAATCCTCGCATCGATTAAACGGATCATCGCCGATGACGAACCCGGCGCGTTCGCGCGCGGTCGGCCGTTGCGCGCGGTGCCCGAGATCGAGTCTGAAGTCGAAGACGAGCCTCATGTGGAAGCTGGAGCGGAAGGGCCGCACGAGGATGTGCTCGAACTGCGCGAGCCGATCGCCGATGTGCCCCCGCCGCCAGCTGCCCCGGTCGACCCGATCCTCTCCGATCGCGTCGCAGAGGCCAGCCGCGAGAAGCTCGAGGCGCTGTCCCGGCTGATCGTGAAGCCGCAGGTACCCGGCTCCGACACGCTCGAAGGCCTGGTCCGCGAGATGCTGAAGCCGATGCTGCGTGACTGGCTGGACCAGAATCTGCCCCAGCTCGTCGAGCAGATCGTCGCGCGCGAAATCGCCCGGATCACCGGCAGCCGCTGATCGTCGGTCCGGTCACCGCATGGTGGCGATTGTATCGGACGATACCTTGTGGCTATCGTGGCCGCATGAAGCAGTTCCTCGTCGCGAGCGTCGCGCTCGCCGCCATCGCTGCGCCGGCCTCGGCGCGAGATCTCACCATCCAGGACGTTGTCGGCCTCTCCCGCGTGGGCGCGCCCGCCGTATCGCCCGACGGCCATTGGCTCGTCTGGCAGCAACGCGAAACCGATCTTGCCGCCAACAAGGGGCGTTACGACCTGTGGCGCCTCGACCTGACCGCCAAGCGCGCCAAGCCGGAAAAGCTGGTCGCCGAGCCGCTGGTCAACGAAACCGCGCCGCAATTCTCGGCCGATGGGAAGACCGTGTGGTTCCAATCCGACAAGGGCGGTGAGGACGCGGTGTGGAGTGTGTCGATCACCGGCGGGACGCCTACCCAGCTGACCCATATCCAGGGTGGCTTCAGCGGCTTCAAGGTCTCGCCGGACGGTTCCAAGCTCCTCGTCTGGGCCGATCGCAAGCCCGGCGCGCCCACCGTTGCGCCTGCGATGGAGAAGAAGAACCCGAACGCCGGCTCGGGCCGCGTGTATCAACAGCTCTTCGTGCGGCACTGGGATAGCTGGGCGGACGGCACTCGCTCGCAGCTCTTCGTTCTGCCCTTCGGGGCGCAGGGTGCAACCGGTGACGGCGTCGCAATCGAAGGGGGGCTGATCGGCGATACGCCCTCTAAGCCCTCGGGCGGTGGCGAGGAAGTTGCGTGGAGCGCCGACAGCAAAACCATCTACTTCGCATTGCGCGAGGCGGGCCGGATCGAATCGCTCTCGACCAATCTCGACATTTTTGCCGTGCCCGCGGATGGCGCCGCGGCCCCGGTAAACCTGACCAAGGCCAATGGCGGCATGGACAATCTGCCGACACCGTCGCCGGACGGGAAGTGGCTCGCCTGGTTCGCCATGGCGCGGCCGGGCTATGAGGCCGATCGCCAGGTGCTGATGCTCCGCAACCTCGCAACGGGCGACGTTCGTGCGCTGACGGAGAAGTGGGATCGTTCGGTCGCTTCCATTGCCTGGGCGCCGGACTCCCGGACCATCTACGTCACCGCGCAGGATGTGCAGGAAGAGCCGATCTTCTCGGTCTCGCTGGAAGGCAAGGTCGATCGGCTGACGCAACAGGGCAGCGTCTCGGCCGTGGTGCCGACCAGGGGCGGCCTCGTCTATGCGATGAACAGCCTTACCGCCCCCGACGATTTCTATTGGCTGAAGGGCAAGAAGAGCAGCCGGCTCACCGCCGTCAACGCCGAGAAGCTGGCCGGTATCGCGATGCCCGAGGTCACCCGCTACAGCTTCAACGGGGCCAATGGCGATACCGTCTGGGGCTATGTCGCCAAGCCGGCGGGGCTTGCGGCGGGCGCCAAGGCGCCGATCGCGTTCATCGTCCATGGCGGTCCGCAGGGTAGCATGGGCAATAGCTGGTCGTTTCGCTGGAACCCTGCGGTGTTCGCCGGCGCGGGCTATGCGGTCGTTGCGGTCGATTTTCATGGCTCGACGGGCTATGGTCAGGCCTTCACCGATGCGATCCGCAACAATTGGGGCGGCTGGCCGCTCGAGGATCTGAAAAAGGGCCTCAAGGCCGCGACCGATCGCTTTTCCTTTCTCGATAGCGACAATGCCTGCGCGCTCGGCGCTTCCTACGGTGGATACATGATGAACTGGATCGAAGGGCAGTGGCCGGATCGGTTCAAGTGCATCGTCCAGCATGACGGTGTATTCGACGCCCGCGCCATGGCTTATGAGACCGAAGAGCTCTGGTTCGACGAGTGGGAACATGGCGGCAAGGCCTATTTCGAGGATCCGAACGCATTCGAGCGCTGGAACCCGGTTAACCATGTCGCTGCCTGGAAGACCCCGCAGCTGGTCATTACCAGCGAGAAGGATTTCCGCATCCCCTACACCCAGGGGCTCGCCGCCTTCACCGCCCTGCAGCGGCGGGAGATCCCATCCAAGCTGCTCGTATTCCCGGACGAGAACCACTGGGTGCTGAAGCCGAAGAACTCGCTGCAATGGTATGGCGAGGTGCTCGGCTGGATGAACCAGTGGACGGGCAAGGCGGAGAAGTAAGATGGGGAGGGGGGGGCACACGTGCCTTCCCCCTCCCTCCTTCCTTCGTTCCGGCGAAAACCGGAACCCATAGGGGCAACGGGCCGGCTCCCGCCCTGGCAGCACGGCGTCTGGATCCGGGCTTCCGCCTGGACGGCGGCCGACGTTATCCCAGCACCCGCACCGGATCGCCGACACGGATCAGCCCAGGCCGCGCCGGTGCCGAATAAAGGCCGTAGCACGCCGAAAAATGCTGCGCGACGCTACGCAGAATTGTCGGATCCTTTGCCCCCGTATCCGGATCGATGGTAATCAGTACGCAGCGCTGAATGGGATCCGCGCATTGCACGATCGCGCCGTCCTCGCTCGGGTCCCCGAAGGCGAGGCGCAGGCCCTGCCAGTGTTCGGGCAGCAGCTCGCTCTCGATCGTAATGTTGATACGGAAGCGGCGTGGATCGATCGGCCCGCCATGCGCGCGCTCCAAGGCGCGGTGGCCGGCGCTGGTCTGGAGGGATACCGGCATTGAATCATAGACGCCGCGGGCCACCTGGATCAGCGACACCGACTCTCGGGCGGCCTCGGCAAGATGCGCCATCAGCCCGGCATCGTGGAGCGAGCGTATGCCGCCGTCGGGTGCCTCCACCTCGACGGCGCTCGTCTTGGGCGCGGCCCCATCGGCGAAGCGAGCGCGGTGGAGGACCATGCCCGGCACCTCGCGCGCGGTGAGCCAGGGAAAGCGCGTGCCGTTCGCGGCACGGACAAAGGCGTATTGCCGGTCGCCCTCCAAGCCCTGCCAGTCCATTTCCGCCACAGCCACCGGCTCGCCGGCCATGGATTTCACCGGGTAGCGGGCGAGGGCGGATACGTGGCCGACGATCATGCTCATCGCGCACCGCTAGCCACCGCCGCGCTCTGCTGCAAACGCTCTAGCGAGTTCCCCTCTTGTTCCACAGGAACAAATGGAATACATGGGATCCAACACGGTTGAACGCAGTGCGCAAACCCTCTAGCGACGGGGCTTCCCAATGGCAGCATCTCTCAAGGTGATCGACGGCAATATGGCCAATCCCACGGACAAGCAGAAGGCGCTCGACGCCGCCCTCGCGCAGATCGACCGCGCCTTTGGCAAAGGTTCGGCCATGCGGCTGGGCTCGAAGGAGACGATGCAGGTCGAGGCGATTTCCACCGGTTCGCTCGGTCTCGACATCGCGCTCGGTGTCGGCGGCCTGCCGCGCGGCCGCGTAATCGAAGTCTATGGTCCCGAAAGTTCGGGCAAGACGACGCTGGCGCTGCACGTCATCGCCGAGGCGCAGAAGAATGGCGGCGTGGCGGCATTCGTGGATGCCGAGCACGCGCTGGATCCGGTCTATGCGAAGAAGCTCGGCGTCAACATCGACGAACTGATCGTGTCGCAGCCCGATACCGGCGAGCAGGCGCTCGAGATTACCGACACGCTGGTCCGTTCGAACGCGATCGACGTGCTGGTGGTCGATTCGGTCGCAGCCCTGGTGCCGCGCGCCGAAATCGAAGGCGAGATGGGCGACAGCCATGTCGGTCTCCAGGCGCGTCTCATGTCGCAGAGCCTGCGCAAGCTGACCGGCTCGATCAGCCGCTCGCGCTGCATGGTGATCTTCATCAACCAGCTGCGCATGAAGATCGGCGTGATGTACGGCAACCCGGAGACGACGACGGGCGGCAACGCGCTGAAGTTCTACGCTTCGGTCCGCCTCGATATCCGCCGCACCGGCCAGATCAAGGACCGTGACGAGATCATCGGCAACGCCACCCGCGTGAAGGTGGTCAAGAACAAGGTCGCGCCGCCGTTCAAGCAGGTCGAATTCGACATCATGTATGGCGAGGGCATTTCCAAGATCGGCGAGATTCTCGATCTCGGCGTGAAGGCGGGTCTTGTCGAGAAGTCTGGCGCCTGGTTCAGCTATGACAGCATCCGCATCGGCCAGGGACGCGAGAATTCGAAGAATTTTCTGCGCGAGAATCCCGAGGTCTGCAACCGGTTGGAAGCCGCGATCCGCGGCCGCACCGAGCAGGTTGCCGAGGGCCTGATGGCTGGTCCGGAGCCCGACGACGATATTTGATCGGAAGTCCTCCGCTGCGGCGAGGCCGGTCGGGACGTGCGATGTCACGTCCGCGGCAGACCTCGCCGCACGCCTCGCGGCTGCCCAGGCGTTGCTACAGTCGGCATGGCCCCAGGCGGTGCAGCGGCAAACGGCACACGGGGGCGGGCGGTCGCTTCTCTATACCTCGCCGGATGGTGGCGCGACGCTGCTGCGGCTGGTCGTCGACCCGCCCAACCTGCTGCTCCACTTTGCCGAGGGCGCCACATTGCCCGATCCGGCTGGACTGTTGCGGGGCCAGGGGCGGCGCGGCCGCTATGTTTGCCTGAGCGCGGTCTCTCCCGATGATCAATCCGCGCTGCACGCGTTGATCGCTGCCGCGACGGCAAGCCGCCCAGCTACGGCCGAAATCGACATGGATCACCAACCCGGCGCAACTGCCTGATCCACGGGTCGTTGGAGCTTCGCACTCTCGCGAGGACTCCCCATGACCGATCAGAATATCCGTAACGCCCCCGCTGGCGGCGAAACCCACCAGGTGACCGATGCCGATCACCCGGTGCTCACCACCAATCACGGCACGCCGATCAGCGACAACCAGAATCAGCTGAAGGCAGGCGCGCGCGGCCCCGTTCTGATCGAGGATGAAGTCTTCCGCGAGAAGATGAACCATTTCGATCACGAGCGCATTCCCGAGCGCATCGTGCACGCCCGCGGTTCGGCCGCGCATGGCTATTTCGAAGTCACCGACAGCCTGGCCGACGTCACCATCGCCGACCTGTTCCAGAAAAAGGGCCAACGCACCGAGGTGTTCGTCCGCTTCTCCACTGTCGCCGGCGGCGCGGGTTCGGTCGACACCCCGCGCGACGTGCGCGGCTTTGCGGTCAAATTCTACACCCGCGAGGGCAATTGGGATCTGGTCGGCAACAACATTCCCGTCTTCTTCATCCAGGACGCGATCAAGTTCCCGGACCTTATCCATGCCGCCAAGATGGAAGCCGATCGCGGCTATCCCCAGGCGGCGACTGCGCACGACACCTTTTGGGACTTCATCAGCCTGATGCCCGAATCGACCCATATGATCATGTGGGCGATGTCCGACCGGACGCTGCCGCGCAGCTTCGCCACGATGGAGGGCTTCGGCGTCCATACCTTCCGCTTCATCAACGCGGAGGGAAAGAGCAGCTTCGTCAAGTTTCATTGGAAGCCCAAGGCTGGGCTCGCCTCCACGATCTGGGACGAGACGGTGAAGATCGCCGGCGCCGACCCCGATTTCCAGCGTCGCGACCTGTTCGAGCGGATCGACCGCGGCGATTACCCGACCTGGGAACTCGGTGTGCAGCTGTTCGACGAGGATTTCGCCAACGTGCAGCCCTATGATGTGCTCGACGCGACCAAGCTGATCCCCGAGGAAGTGCTGCCGGTGCGCATCGTCGGCAAGATGGTGCTGGATCGCTATCCCGACAATTTCTTCGCCGAAACCGAACAGGCGGCGTTCGTGCCGAGCCATGTCGTCCCCGGCATCGGCTTCAGCAACGATCCGCTGCTCCAGGGCCGTTTGTTCAGCTATACCGATACGCAGCTGTCGCGGCTGGGCTCGGTCAATTTCCACCAGCTGCCGATCAACGCCGCCAAGGGCCGCGCCGAAGCAGCGGGCTGTCCGTTCCTGAATCAGCAGCGCGACGGCCATATGCAGATGGCGGTGCCCAAGGGACGCGCCAATTACGAGCCGAACAGCCTCGCCAAAGCCGGCGAAGAAGGCGGCGCGCGCGAGGATCCCCAGAAGGGCTACAAGACCTTCCCGGCAGAGGAGCAGGGCCAGAAGCTTCGCATCCGGCCAGAGAGCTTTGCCGATCACTATAGTCAGGCCCGGCTGTTCTTCCGCTCGATGGATCCGGCCGAGCAGGCGCATATCGCCTCGGCGCTGGTGTTCGAGCTGTCCAAGGTCAGCCTCGAGCATATCCGCGTGCAGGTGATGGCCAATCTGCGCAATGTCGACGAGACGCTGGCCCAGCGCGTCGCCGATGGCTTGGCGATGGATCTGCCGGAAGCGTCGAAGACCGCCGCCCCGGTGCTCGACATGGAGCCGTCGCCCGCGCTCCGCATCATCCGCGGCCCGCGCGAGCTTCACACGCTCGAAGGCAAGACTGTCGGCATCCTCATTGCCGACGGCACCGATGCGGGCGAGCTTTCGACGCTCAAGGATGCGATCAAGGCAGCCGGCGGCAACGCGATGACGATCGCGCCCAAGGTCGGCGCGGTGCCGCTATCCGACGGATCGAAGATCGCCGCCGATGCCCAGCTGTTCGGCCAGCCTTCGGTGACGGTCGACGCCTGCGCGGTGATCCTGTCGGAGGAGGCCGCCGCCAAGCTCGTCAAGGAAGGCGCGGCGGTCCAGTGGGTGATGGACGCGTTCGGCCACCTGAAGGCGATCGGCGCCAACGCTGCCGCCCAGCCGCTGCTCGACAAGGCGGGCGTGGAGCCTGACGAAGGCGTCACCGATCTCGCCGGCTTCGTGGACGCCGCAAAGCAGCGTTATTGGGACCGCGAGCCCAAGGTGCGCACGCTCGCCTGATCGGCACCACGGCAGCTTGCGCGGCGCTCCGGCGTCGCGCAAGCTGCCGACCTGTGCAGCAAGCGACGGCAAGCGCCGCGCTCACCGGAGAGGCCGACGTGACGATCATCGTCCATCATCTCGAAAATTCGCGCTCGCAGCGGGTGCTGTGGCTGCTGGAGGAACTCGGGATTCCCTATGAAGTGAAGCGCTACGAGCGGAACAAGGCGACGATGCTCGCCCCGCCCGAGCTGAAGAAGGTGCACCCGCTCGGCAAGTCGCCGGTGATCGAGGATGGCGGCACGGTGGTCGCTGAAACCGGCGCGATCCTGCAATATCTGGTCGACAAGGCGGAGGGCAAGCTCGGCGCACCTGCGAACCGCGAGGATGCGCTGCGCTATCGCCACTTCCTGCATTATGCGGAGGGCTCGCTGATGCCGCCGCTGCTGGTCATGCTGGTGCTCGCCCGCGTGCCGTTCTTCGGCAAGCTGGGCCTCAAGAAGTTCCGCCCGATGGCCGAGGTACATTTCGACTATGTCGAAGGCGAACTGGCCCAGCGCCCGTGGTTTGCCGGCGACACCTTCACCGCGGCGGACGTGATGATGAGCTTTCCCATGGAGGCGGCGGTCAAGCGCGCCGGCATTCTCGATGGCCGCCCGCACATCGCGGCGTTCCTGGAGAAGATCCACGCCCGCCCGGCCTATCAGCGGGCGCTGAAGGCGGGCGGGCCCTATGCCTATGCGTGAAATTCCCGGGAGCGTTCAGCTCCCGGCATAGTCTTCGAACTTGTCCGCGTCACGCGGCCCCCCGGCGGGGAGCGGTCGCACCGCCGGTTCGGCCTCGTCGGGATCGTCGAGCTTGCCTTCCCAGCGCGCCACGACCGCCGCCGCCACGGCATTACCGACGACGTTGGTCGCGGTGCGGCCCATGTCGAGGAAATGGTCGACCGCGAGGATCAGCAACACGCCCGCCTCGGGAATGTTGAAATGCGCGAGCGTGCCGGTGATCACCACCAGGCTGGCGCGCGGCACGCCGGCAATGCCCTTGCTGGTGACCATCAGGATCAGCAGCATCTGGATCATCGTCGCCCAGTCGAGATGGATGCCATAGGCCTGCGCGATGAAGATCGACGCGAAGGTCATGTACATCATCGAGCCGTCGAGGTTGAACGAATAACCGAGCGGCAGCACGAAGCTGGCGATGCGCGGCGGCACGCCGAAGCGATCGAGTGCATCGAGCGTGCGCGGATAGGCGGCCTCGGACGAGGCGGTCGAGAAGCCGAGCAGGATCGGATCGCGCAGATAGCGGAACAAGAGGCCGGTGCGCGGCCCGATCACCAGGAAGCAGGCGCCGAGCAGCACCGCCCAGAGCGCGGCGAGGCCGATATAGAAGCTGCCCATGAAGAAGGCGAGGTCGCCGACCACACCCAGCCCCTTGGTCGCCAGCGTCCGCGCCACGGCGCAGAACACCGCGACCGGCGCGAACAGCATCACATAGCCGGTTACGGTCAGCATCACCGAAACCAAAGCTTCCAACCCGCGCAGCAGCGGCTTTGCCTTGTCGCCCACCGCCGCCATGCCGACGCCGAAGAACAGCGAGAAGATCACCAGCTGGAGGATGTCGTTGCTCGCCATCGCCTCGATCGCGCTGGTCGGCACGATGTGGGTGAAGAACTTGGCTGCGTCGAAAGCCGAGCGATCGACGCCGCTCGAGGCGTTCGCCGGCGGTAGCGGCAGGTGGAGGCCGGTGCCGGGCTGGAGCAGGTTCACCAGGATCAGGCCGAGGGTGAGCGACACGAGGCTCGCGCAGACGAACCAGAAGAACGCCTTGAGTCCTACGCGCCCGATCGCGCCGCCGCCGCCCATATGGGCGATGCCCACGACCAGCGTCGAGACGACCAGCGGTGCGATGATCATCTTGATCAGATGGAGGAACATCTGGGTGGGGATGTCCAGACCATAGGCGATCGATTCCAGCGTCGCCTTGCCCGCTTCCGTACCCCCATAGCCGAGGTTGAGGCCCCAGCCGATCAGTCCGCCCAGCAGCAGCGCCGCAAGGATGAACCAAGTTAAACGTTTACCCACTTTTGCTCCCCGAAGAATCGTCGGGCGAGGGAAGGGGATTGTTGGCCCCGGGTCAAGCCCGGCGGCTTAGCCAAGCGGCGCCAAGGCCCCATGCCAGTGCGCAAGCGCCGCTGCGGAATCGCGCCGAGCGGCACGCGCGTTACCAAGTTTGGCCTGAATTTCACCGCGCGCGGCAAGCGCGACGGGGTCCTGTGGACGATGGCGTAACGACGCCTCTATTTCGGCCAATGCTTCGCGCGCCTTTCCGCTTTCGAGAAGTGCAATCGCGAGGTCGCGGCGCACCGGGTACCACCAGAGCGGCGGATCGGTCCATTCCGACAGAGGTTTTGCCTCCTCGATCACGGCTGCGCCGGCAAATGCCTTGGCGGCGCGGTCCGGCCGATGATCGAGCATCGCCGCGCGGCCTTCCAGTACAAGCCGGGCGAGCTTTACCGCGGCGGTCGCGCTGCCACCCAGGGTATCCCCCCTGATCTTGCCCGGCAGCGCCCGCGCTTCGACACGCAGCCCGTCGCGATCTCCGGCCCGCGCATAGGCTTCGCCACGCGCGTAATGCCAGAATGCCTGGGCGATGATGGCATCCTTGGGCGGCGCCGGAATCGCCAGCGTTTCGGCAAGCGGCGCAAATTGGGCGAGCGCGATATAGCCTTGGCCGAGCACCACCTGCTTGAACGGGTCGAGCGTTTTCGCCCGTGCCCCCATTTCGACCAGGGGACGGGCAAGCGCGAGTCCGCGCGTCGCGTCCCCGGCCATCAGCGCGCCGCCAACCCCGAACTGGACGTTATGGCCATGATAGGCGAGCGTCCACACGCCATCCGGCGCGTCGAGCTTCAGTCGCCGGGCATTGGCGAAGCCCAGTTCCACCGCCTTCTGGTTGGCGATGGCGGCGTCCTCATAGCGGCCGACCCAGTAATAGGTGTGCGACGGCATGTGCACGAGGTGGCTCGCCGCAGGGGCGATCGTCGCAAGGCGATCGGCATAGGGCTCGGCGCGCTTCGGGACGCCCGCGCCCTCGGTTGCGTGAATGTAGAAATGGATGGCCGGGGCAAAATCCGGATTGCGCTTCAGCACGGTTTCCAGCAGCGCTACCGGCCGCGCCATCTGTTCGGACTTGAAATCCGAGGCGATCATCAGCGCGTCGGCCGTGACCACCGCGATCGAGTCATCGTCCGGATGGGCCCGGGCGAGCGCATCCATCGCATCGGCGAAAGCCCTGTTGCCCTGCCGAGCGTCCCCCGTGTAGCGCAGCTTCATCGCGGCGATCAGGCGCTTTTCCCTTTCCGTGCCGTTCGTCGCGAGACGTTCGGCATTGGCGACCACCTCCGCGAGCCGCGCCCGTTCCTTGGCATCGATCGGATAGTTGATCGTCGGGCCGGCGGCATAGGCCTCGCCCCAGCTGCACATCGCACAATTGGGGTCGAGCCTCCGCGATTCCTGGAAGGCGGCAATCGCAGCCTTGTGCGCGAAGGCGTGCGCGAGCTGCATGCCATTGTTGAAAAAGGCCTGCGCCTGGGCATTGCCGGTTTGGACCGGGAAGCCGCCGGGGCCATAGCCCGCCAACAGCGCAGGACGCGCAGCCGGGTCCGTCGCGTCCCCGCACCAATGCGGGCTGAAAGCGGCGGCGATCTCCGTCGCGCGAGGCGGCATGACCGCGCCCAGCAAGAGCAGTACCGGTGCGATAGCGACGAGTCGCATGGTCCCTTCACCCCTGTTCGGCATGCCGGAGATGCTTGCCGTCTACCCCCGCTTCGTCCTACCCGATCGGGGAAAGATTGACGAGGGGCGCAGGATGACGGTTTGGGCAACGACGCGGCGAAACCTGATCGGTGGCATGGCGGCGATGCCGCTCCTGGGATTGCCGGCGATCGTTCGGGCGGCAGAGCCGGATCTGGCGCAGCTTCGCGACATGACCGGCGATGCGCGTCCGATCGGGCCGGAGGAGCGGCGGTCCAGGCTCGTCAAGGCGCAGCGGCTGATGCGGGCAAACGGCATCGGCGCAGTGCTGATCGAGCCGGGGGCGAGCCTCGTCTATTTCACCGGCATCCGCTGGGGTCGGAGCGAGCGGCTGACCGCGGCCATTCTGCCGGCCGAGGGCGAGCCATGCATTGTCACGCCCTTCTTCGAAGAGCCGCGCACCCGCGAGACGCTGTCAATTCCGGCCGAAGTGCGGGTCTGGCAGGAGGATGCGGATCCGCTCAACGTGGTGGCGAGCTTTCTCAAGGACCGAAAACTGGCCGGGCTGCCCGTCGGCATCGAGGAGACGGTTCGCTTCTTCGCTGTGGATGGACTGCAGAAGCATGGCCTGCGCGTTACCTCGGCCAATCCGGTGGTTCGCGGCTGCCGGATGATCAAGAGCCCGGCTGAAATTGCCTTGATGCAGCTCGCAACCGATATCACCATCGCGGCCTATCGCTTTGTATATGCTCGGGTTGAGAAAGGTATGCGCCAGCACGACGTGTCCCAGCTGATGGACGCGGCGACGCGCAAGCTGGGCGGCGACCCGGAGTTCAGCATGGTGCTGGTGGGCGAGGGGGCCGCCTATCCGCACGGCACCAGGACGCCCTCGCCGGTACGTGACGGCGCGATCGTGCTGATGGACTGCGGCTGCAATGTCCTGGGCTACCAGTCGGACGTGTCGCGTACCTTCGTGCATGGTACGGCTACCGCGCAGCAGCGGAAGGTCTGGGAGCAGGTGGCGAAGGGCCAGCAGGTAGCGTTCGCTGCGGCGAAGCTCGGTGCGCCGGCCGGCAGCGTCGATGACGCGGTGCGTGGATATTATGCTTCGCTGGGTTATGGGCCGGACTACAAGCTCCCCGGACTGTCGCATCGCACCGGCCATGGCATCGGGCTCGACGGCCATGAACCGGTCAATCTGGTGCGGGGCGAGGAAACGCGGCTCGAACCGGGCATGTGCTTCTCGGACGAACCGGGCATCTACATTCCCGGCAGCTTCGGCGTGCGGCTCGAGGATTGTTTCCACATGACCGAGGCGGGGCCGAAATGGTTCTCGACCCCGCCGGTTTCGATCGATCAGCCGATGGGATGACGTCAGGCCGCTACGCCGATCGGCTGCTGCGCATAATTGTCGGCATAGGCATTTTCGACGGAGGGAAGGATGTCGACGATCTCGAACCATTCGTCCCAGAAGGGCGTCTCCCGGAGGCGCTCGACCAGCATCTCCCACGCATGATGATCTCGCACGTCCCACATCAACAGGTCGGTCACGCGCGCATCGTAGAATTCGACGTCGAAGAAGCGCAGGGCCAGGCGATCGCCGAACTCGGCGAAGAGCGGATCGAACAGCGCGCGCATCTTGGCGAAGCGTTCCGCCGGCGGCATCGACAGCCAGGAACGGCGCGTCTTCACCAGCATGAAGATGGTCATTACCGTCTTGGCGGGTATGTCGGTCGTCATCGTTCAAAACTCCTTGGTTGGGGTGCGCCAAGGGTGCGTCGGCTGCCGCTTTCGGCCTACTCGCATTCGGAAAGGGTGGGGGTGTCATGGCGGTAACGCCGCGTAAACGGCCGCGGCAACAGCGTGCGCAAGCGATGGTGGAGGCGATCGTCGAGGCGGCGGCTCGCATTTTCGAATCGGAAGGGCCGTCCGGCTACACCACCAATGCCATCGCCGAGCGGGCGGGGGCGAGCATCGGCTCGCTCTACCAGTATTTCCCTGACAAGGATGCGATCACCGCGGCACTGATCCGGCGCGAGACGGCCCGGTTCCTTGCCGATGCGCGGGAGTCAGCGCGGGCACCGGACTGGGCCACGGCCCTCCAGATCCTGATCGACGCGGCCGTGGGACATCAGCTGCGCCGCCCGGACCTCGCCCGGCTGATCGACGTGGAGGAAGCGCGACTGCCGCTGCAGCACGAGAACCGGGGGGTGACGGAGGTGCTGGAGCAGTTGATCGACGCCGCGCTTTTCCGTCCCGCCGCTCCGCGGATACCCGATCGGCAGGAGGCCGCGGGCGACCTGATTGCGTTGGTCAAGGGCATGGTGGACGCGGCCGGCGAGCGCGGGGAAGAGGATGCGGAGCGGCTCGGCACGCGGGTACGGGCGGCGGCCTTTGGCTATCTCGCCACTATGGAGCGGAACGATGACGTCGATCGACGTGTTTCGCTTGAGCGAAAGCCCGCTCGCCCCTAAGTCGGCCTGATGACGTCGACCAATGATATCCGCCGCTCGTTTCTCGACTATTTCGAGGGCCAGGGCCATGCCCGCGTCCCCAGCGCGCCGCTGGTGCCGCACAACGATCCCACGCTGATGTTCGTGAATGCGGGCATGGTGCCGTTCAAGAACGTGTTCACCGGCCTGGAATCGCGCCCCTACAGCACCGCGACCAGCAGCCAGAAGTGCGTGCGCGCGGGCGGCAAGCATAACGATCTCGACAATGTCGGCTATACTGCCCGGCATCACACTTTCTTCGAGATGCTCGGCAATTTCTCGTTCGGCGACTATTTCAAGGAGCAGGCGATCACCCATGCCTGGACGCTCCTCACCAGGGAATGGGGCATTCCGGCCGAGAAGCTGACCGTCACGGTGTACCATACCGACGACCAGGCGTTCGACCTGTGGAAGAAGATCGCAGGGCTTCCCGATCACAAGATCATCCGCATCCCGACCAAGGACAATTTCTGGGCGATGGGCTCGGACGGTCCCTGCGGCCCCTGCTCCGAAATCTTCTACGATCACGGTGAGCACATCTATGGCGGCCCCCCGGGCTCGCCCGAGGAGGATGGCGACCGTTTCGTCGAGATCTGGAACCTCGTCTTCATGCAGTTCGTGCAGGAAAATGACGAGATCATCGGCGACCTGCCGCGGCCCAGCATCGACACCGGCATGGGGCTGGAGCGCATCGCCGCCGTGCTCCAGGGCGTCCACAACAATTACGACATCGACACCTTCAAGGCGCTGATCGACCAGTCGGCGGCGCTGACCGGCACGTCGGCGAGCGGCGATCAGGTCGCCAGCCACCGCGTGATCGCCGATCACCTGCGCTCGTCGGGCTTCCTCGTCGCGGACGGCGTGCTGCCGGCGAACGAGGGCCGTGGCTATGTCCTCCGCCGCATCATGCGCCGCGCGATGCGCCATGCGCACCTGCTCGGTGCGAAGGATCCGCTGATGCACCGGCTGGTGCCGTCGCTGGTCGCCGAGATGGGCGCTGCCTATCCGGAGCTGGTCCGCGCGCAGCCGCTGATCGAGGCGACCTTGCTCCAGGAGGAAACCCGCTTCCGCCAGACGCTCGCCAACGGCCTTCGCCTGCTCGATGAGGCGACGGTGGGCCTCAAGGCCGGCGACACGCTGCCGGGCGCGACCGCGTTCAAGCTCTACGACACCTTCGGCTTCCCCTATGACCTGACCGAGGACGCGCTACGCGCCAACGAGATCGGCGTCGATCGCGCCGGCTTCGACGCCGCGATGGCCGAGCAGAAGCGTGCTGCCCGCGCCGCCTGGAAGGGCTCGGGCGAGAAGGCCTCGGAAGAGCTGTGGTACGATCTCGCCGACGAGCTCGGCGGCACCGAATTCACCGGCTATGTCAGCACCGAGGGCGAGGGCCAGGTGGTGGCGCTGGTCAAGGACGGTGCGCGGGTGGAAAAGGCGGTCGCCGGCGACACGGTGACGATCCTCACGAACCAGACGCCTTTCTACGGCGAGAGCGGCGGCCAGATGGGCGATGTGGGCGTGATCGGCAACGACAAGCTGCGCGCGCTGGTCGATGACACGTCGAAGCCGCTCGGCCGTCTGCATGCGCATCACGCCAAGATCGAGAATGGCGAGGTTGCCGTGGGCGACGCCGTCCACCTCTCGGTCGATGTCGCACATCGCGACCAGGTCCGCGCCAACCACTCGGCGACCCACCTGCTGCACGCGGCGCTGCGCAAGCGGCTCGGCACCCATGTCAGCCAGAAGGGCAGCCTGGTGGCGCCCGAGCGGCTGCGCTTCGACTTCTCGCACCCCTCGGCGCTGACGCCCGAGCAGATCGCGCAGGTCGAGGCCGATGTGAACGCGCAGATCCGCCACAACGGCACGGTCGAGACGCGCCTGATGACCCCGGACGACGCGATCGCCGCGGGTGCGATGGCGCTCTTCGGCGAGAAGTATGGCGACGAGGTTCGCGTGCTGTCGATGGGGCTGGGCGAGGATGCGTCCTATTCGGTCGAGCTGTGCGGCGGTACGCATGTCAACGCGACGGGCGACATCGCGATCTTCAAGATCGTCTCGGAAAGCGCCGTCTCTTCGGGCGTGCGCCGTATCGAGGCGCTGACCGGCGAGGGCGCACGGCTGTGGCTCAACGCCCGCGACGAGCGGCTGCGGGAAGCCGCCGCCGCGCTCAAGACCGCGCCGGACGATGTCCCCGCGCGTGTGGCGGCGCTGGTCGAGGAGCGCCGCAAGCTCGAGCGCGAACTGGCCGAGGCCAAGAAAGCGCTGGCACTTGGCGGCGGTGCCGGGGCTGCACCGGCAGGTCCGGAGCAGGTGCACGGCATCAACTTCGTCGGCCAGGTGCTCGACGGGCTGGAAGCCAAGGCGCTGCGCGGCGCGGTGGACGAGGCCAAGGCACGGATCGGCAGCGGCGTGGTCGCGCTGGTCGCGGTGAACGAGGGCCGTGCGTCGGTCGCGGTCGGTGTCAGCGACGGAATCGGCGTCAGCGCCGTGGACCTGGTGAAGGTCGCGGTGGCGGTGCTCGGCGGCCAGGGCGGCGGCGGCCGTCCGGACATGGCGCAGGGCGGCGGTCCGGACGGGGCCAAGGGTGCCGACGCGCTCGCGGCGGTGAAGGCGGCGCTGGCGGAAGCCCAGGTCGCCGCCTGATCCCAAGGGTCAGCGCCCGGGGGCGTAGCCGTCCTCGGGCAATACCCAGATCGCCGTCTGGCTCATGTCGGCGCGGAGCAGGCCGTCGATCGTGACATTAACCGTCAGCTCGCCGGCGCCCGCGTCGCGATAGCAACGCTCATGCCCGGCAAGCGGCTGCAGCGCCTCGAGCAGCTTGCTGCGCGTGTTCGCCTCCAGCGCGGGGCTCAGCGCCGTGCCGTTGCTCGTCAGCTTGCCTGCATTGAAATCGGCGGGGCGGACTCGGCTGCACACGGCCCCCTCGCGAACCTGACCGAAGGTGGAATATTCCAGCACGATCAGCGGATCGCGGTTTACCACGCCGGTCACCAGCGCATCGAAGCTGCCATCGCCGCGCAGCGTGTAGCGGACGATCGTGCCGCAGGTGCGGGCATTGCGGTCGGGATCGACGCACCGGATTCGCCCTGCCTTGGCGGGTGCAAGCGGATCCGGAACAGCGTCGCCCTGCAAGGGGGCGAGCAGGGCAAGGACGAGGGGTAGCAGCATAGGTCAGGCCTCGGTTGGTTCGGTGCTCGGGTTGCGCCGCGAACGGTTTAGGCGCGGTTCGCGCTGCAACCCGGCAGCTTCCTTGATGGAGCGGCGCATCTCGTCGCGCTTTTCGTGGATGGATGCAATCACCGGTCCGACGCCGAGGCCGAGATCGACAAGCAGCGCCTCGGAAAGCTGCAGCGAGCTCTCCAGCGTTTCCGGCACCGCGTCGGTCGCGCCGGCCTTGTAGAGCTCGGCCGCGTGCGCGGCATCGCGCGCGCGCGCAATGATCGGCAGGTTCGGGACCCAGCCGCGCACGCGCTTCGCGAGGCGAACGGTGAGCACGGGATCGTCCATCGTCAGTACCAGCGCGCGGGCGCGGCCGAGCTGGAGCTGGTCGACCAGTTCGCTGCGGGTGACGTCACCGAACAGCACATGGAAACCGGCGCGACGCGCACGCACCACCGTGTCGATGTCGGCATCGACGGCGACATAGGGCTTGTCATGCCGGCGGAGCATCTCGGCTACCGTCCGCCCGACGCGACCGAAGCCGATAACCACCGTACCGCCTTCGACCTGCGCGAGTTCCTCGCTCTCGATCTGGGCGCCATTCTTGCCTTCGATCTTTCGTGCCGCGCCGCGACCTGCTTTGGCGAGCAGCGGCGTGGCGGTAAGGCCGATCGCGGTGACGGCGCTCCAGAAGGCCGCGGTGCCGGGCGCGATGAGCCCTGCCGCCCCGGCGACGCCGAGCACGATGAGGGTCGTCTCCGAAGGGCTGGCCATCAGCACGCCGGTCTCCGCGGCCGTGCCCATGCGCGCACCGGAGAGGCGCAGCAGCACCGTCGTCACGGCGACCTTCACCACCATGACGAGCAAACTTGCGCCCAGCAGCGCCGCCCAGTTGGACGCGACGAAGCCCAGATCGAGCTGCATGCCGACGGTGAGCAGGAAAACACCGAGCGCGAGGCCTTTGAACGGCGCGGTAATCGCTTCGACTTCGCCGTGATATTCGGTCTCGGCGATCAGCAAGCCCGCGATCAACGCGCCGACGATCGGCGACAGGCCCGCCGCCGTGGTGGCGAGGCTTGCCACGATCACGACCAGCAGGCTGGCGGCAAGGAAAAGCTCCGGGCTCTTGGTGCGAGCTGCCTGGGCGAACATGCGCGGCAGCACGATGCGGCCGCCGATGAACAGCGCCGCGACCGTCGCCGCGCCGATGCCCAGCGTCATCAGCAACTTGGTGACACCGGCGCCATCCGGATTGGGTGCCATCGCGCCCAGCCCGAAGATGATCGGCACCAGCGCGAGATCCTCGAACAGCAGCATGGCGAAGGCCGCACGCCCGACCGGGCTGGTCGTGCCCGCGATCGGAATCACCAGCGCGGTCGAGGAGAGCGCGAGGGCGAGGCCGAGCCCGATCGCGCCGCCGGTGCTAAGACCGGTGAGGTAGAGCAATGCGGCAAGGATCAGCCCCGATCCGAACAGCTCCGCCGCGCCGGTGCCGAACACCAACGATCGCATTGCCCAGAGGCGCTTGAACGAAAGCTCCAGCCCGATCGAGAACAGCAGCAGGATGATACCGAACTCGGCGAACGGCTCGATCGAGTGCGCGTCGGAGATGGTGA
The DNA here is from genome assembly GCF_001650735.1 of Sphingomonas sp. TDK1. Classification (GTDB taxonomy): domain Bacteria; phylum Pseudomonadota; class Alphaproteobacteria; order Sphingomonadales; family Sphingomonadaceae; genus Sphingomonas. The sequence continues at coordinate 80,276 of NZ_LXVY01000034.1, forward strand.
GATAATAGAGCCAGGGCGCCTGGCCGACCAGGCTGCCGAGCCCGAACGGCCCGACCAGCAGGCCGGCGAGGATGAAACCGATCACCGGGCTGATGCGGAAGCGCGCGAAGGCGGGAATGACGAGGCCGGCGGCGCCCAGGATTACCAGCGTATCGCTGAAGCCGTGGTTGGACAGGCTCAGCATGCGATGTCCCGGTGTGCGCAAGCGGGCGCGGGGCGGCGGGGTTGGAAGGAACAGAAAGGCCGATGGCCGGTGGCGGGTTTTGCTCGCTCGGTCATGCGCCCTAGAGACGATGCGGGGCCCGGCATTGCAAGTAGAAAAGCCCGCCAGTGGCGGGCTTTTCCGTAGCTTTACGTAGAGGGTAGCGGCTTACTGCCAGCTGCCCATCGCGGTTTCGAGGTTGACACGGATCGCCTCGAAGAACTGCTCGGTGGTCATCCAGGCCTGGTCCGGGCCGATCAGCAGCGCGAGGTCCTTGGTCATCTTGCCGCTCTCGACGGTCTCGATGCAGACCTTCTCCAGCGTCTCGGCGAAGCGGGTCACCTCGGGGGTGCCGTCGAACTTGCCGCGATACTTCAGGCCGCCGGTCCAGGCGAAGATCGACGCGATCGGGTTGGTCGAGGTCGCCTTGCCCTGCTGGTGCTGGCGATAGTGGCGGGTGACGGTGCCGTGCGCCGCTTCCGCCTCGATCGTCTTGCCGTCCGGGGTCATCAGCACCGAGGTCATCAGGCCCAGCGAGCCGAAGCCCTGCGCCACCTGGTCCGACTGGACGTCGCCGTCATAGTTCTTGCAGGCCCAGACGAATTCGCCGTGCCACTTGAGCGCCGAGGCGACCATGTCGTCGATCAGGCGGTGCTCGTAGACGATGCCGGCGCTCTGGAACTGGTCCTTGAACTCGGTCTCGAACACCTCGGCGAAGATGTCCTTGAAGCGGCCGTCATAGGCCTTGAGGATCGTGTTCTTAGTCGACAGGTACAGCGGCCAGTTGCGGCCGAGCGCATAGTTCATCGAGGCGCGCGCGAAATCGCGGATCGACTCGTCGAGATTGTACATGCCCATGGCGACGCCGGCCTGCGGGAAGTCGAACACCTCGTGCTCGATCGTCTCGCCATTCTCGCCTTCCCACTTCATGGTCAGCTTGCCCTTGCCGGGCACCTTGAAGTCGGTCGCCTTGTACTGGTCGCCGAAGGCGTGACGGCCGACGACGATCGGCTTGGTCCAGCCCGGGATCAGGCGCGGCACGTTCGAGATCACGATCGGCTCGCGGAAGATCACGCCGCCCAGGATGTTGCGGATCGTGCCGTTCGGCGACTTCCACATCTTCTTGAGGCTGAATTCCTCGACGCGCTGTTCGTCCGGGGTGATCGTCGCGCACTTCACGCCGACGCCGTACTGCTTGATCGCGTTGGCCGAATCGATGGTGATCTGGTCGTTGGTCTCGTCGCGCTTCTGCACCGAGAGATCATAGTATTTCAGATCGATGTCGAGGTACGGGAGGATCAGGCGCTCGCGAATCCATTCCCAGATGATCCGCGTCATTTCGTCGCCGTCGATCTCCACGACGGGCGTTGCAACCTTGATCTTCGCCATAAGCTCGCTTTCCTGAGACAGGTGGGTTTAGGGGAGCGTCTAGGGGCAAGGGCAGGGGGGATCAAGCGGTTGCGGCGGCAAAGCGCGTGAAGCCCATGCTCTCTCCCCGGGACGGTCAGTACAGACGTTCGACGGGCGCGTCGAAACGATAGCCGACGCCGCGCTCGGTAACCACCGACGGCGACGGTGTATCCGCCAGGGTCAACTTCCGCCGCAGCCGCAGCACCTGCACATCGACGCTGCGATCGAAGATGTCCTCGTGCGTGCGGGTCGACTGCAGCAGCTGCGCGCGCGACAGCACCCGCTGGGGTGCCTCCAGAAAGGCGGTAAGCAGGGCATATTCGCCCTTGGTCAGCGGCACGCTTCTGCCCTTGGGGTCGCGCAGGCTGCGGGTACGGCACCGCAATTCCCAGCCGAGAAAGCGATAGCCGCCGGTCTGGCGGGGGTTGCCGCTGGCGAGTCTGCCCAGTTCCTGCCGCCGCACGATCGCGCGGGCACGTGCGACCAGCTCGCGTGGGTGGAACGGCCAGGTCAGGTAATCGTCGGCGCCAAGCTCGAACGCCAGAATGCGATCGATGTCGTCCGAGACCTGGTTGCTCATCACGATGACCGGGATCTCCGATCGATCGCGGATGCGTCGCAGCACGTCCATGCCGTCCGCATCCTTCAGTTGCTGGTTGAGCAGCACCATGCCGAAGCGGCCGCCGCGAAGTTGCTCCATGGCCTGGCCGGGATCGTCCAGCACGACCGTGGGGCACTCCTGGCGCTCCAGATAGGCGGCGATGGGATCTCGCATCAGGGGGGCGTCGTCGATCAGGAGAACGCGACCGAGCGTCACGCTCGGCAGCTTGAAATCGATCAGGGGTATCATCTCAAATCCGACATTGGCGCTGCCGCCAGATCCGGCCATGCCGCGGCCATCCTTGCGGGGCTGGGGAGATCGCAGCCTTGGCGGACACGGTTCGGGTGAATGCGACGTTGCCTCTCCTGCAAATCGGGGCGTCCCTGCTGCACCCTTTCTGCGCGTACAGCATGCCTTAGAGCCCCAAGAGGCGGCCTGTCCCGTGAAAAGGGCCGGCTCAGACTACGGTATAGGGGGCTTGAAATCGCGGGCGCCGCCCTACCGCGGGTTGCGGCGCCCGCACCGGAATCAATCTATCCGGACCATTATCTCGCGATAGCCGTGGATGAAGCAGGCGGGCACGCGCACCGGGTCCGCCACCACGCCAACGCGCATCTCGCGATCCAGCATCGCCTCGAGGAGGATGCTGACCTGGAGTTCGGCCAGGCGCGCACCGACGCAGCGGTGGATGCCATGACCGTAGGACAGGTGGCGCCGTGCGTTGTGCCGGTCGACACGGAACCCATCGGCATCCTCGCCGAACACGGATTCGTCCCTGTTCGCGGAAATGTACCAAAGAACCAATTTGTCGCCCGCTGCGATCTGCTGGCCGTCGAGCGTGCATTCCCGGGTGGCGGTGCGTGCCATATGGGCGACCGGCGTCTGCCACCGGATCGTTTCCGAGACTGCATTGGCGACGAGCGAGCGATCGGCGTCGAGCAGTGCGCGCTGCTCCGGGTACTGATCCAGTGCATAGACCAGCCCGGACATGGTGTTGCGGGTCGTGTCGTTGCCGCCGACGATCAGGAGCGAGAGATTGCCCATGAACTCGTTGAACGGCATCTGGCCCATCGCTTCCGAACGGATCATCATGCTGAGCAGGTCGGGCCCGGGTGCTTCGCTCAGCCGCTGGTCCCACAGCGCCTTGAAATAGAGGCCCGCCTCCTGGATCTTGGCGAAACGGACATCGGCAAGCGCGGGATCCTGCATCAGCTCGATATCGCCCATCCAGTCCGACCATTCCGCCAGCTTGGCACGTTCCTCCCAGGGGAAAGCGAAGAGAATGGCGAGCATCTGCGTGGTGAGTTCGCGAGAGACGCGGGTGACCCAGTCGAAGGGCGTCCGACGCGGGAGGGAGTCCAGCACCGTGGCCGTGCGATGGCGGAGATCCTCGGCCATTCGCTGCACGGCGCCCGGGGTAAAGGCGGGGGCGACGGTGCGACGCTGGGCGGTGTGGATCGGGGGATCGCGGCCGATGAACATTGGATTGCGCCGCGCATCGGGCTGGAGCGGCACGATGTTGAAGCCGCCGATTTCCGAGGAGAAGAGGTCTGGCTGCGCTTCCACCTCGGTGATCGCCGCGTGGCTGCTGATCGACCAATAGGGGCCGAAGCGCGACTGGGGCACATATTGTACGGGCGCATGGGCGCGGAGTTGCCGGAACGGCGCACGCCAGCTGCCATCGCGATAGAGTTCGAGACGGCTGACGTCGATGGGATCGAGGATATCGGATACGCTAAAGGATACCGGGAGCATTACGCCTCCAATGGGGAACGCAGGGAGCACGCCGCCCGAAACAAGGGCGGCGTGCGATTACTGTTCTCGGGCAGCCTCTCTACGGATCTGTTCGACCGGCTGGACGAGATAGGTCAGGATCGAGCGCCGCCCGATCGAGATGTCGTTGGTGGTGGCGAGGCCGGCGCCGAGCGGCACCTTGCCCTTCTCGGTATCGATGCTCGCCTTCTGCAACGAGATGCGCGCAAGGAAATACGGACCGATATCCTTGTCCGGCACCGCATCGCGGCTGATGGTGAGGATGCGGCCAGGGATGGTGCCATAGGTGGTGAAGGGGAAGGCCTGCAGCTTCACCGCGACTGGCTGGCCCGGTCGCACGAAGCCCGCATCCCGATTGAGCACCTTCGCCTCCACGGTCAGGCCACCGTTCGGCACGATGATCATCAGGGGCTTGGCAGGCTCGACCACCCCGCCGATCGTGTGGACGGAGAGCTGCTGGACCGTTCCCGAAACCGGGGCATAAAGCCGTTGAAGGCGTGACTTTTCGCGTGCCTTGCGCAGCTCTTCTTCCCGCAGCACCTGATCGCCCTGCGCCTTGGCCAGCTCCGCGAGCGCGCGCTGCTGGGCCTCCGCGCGGGTCTGGACACCCTGCTCGTCGAACTTTCGCGCTTCCGAAAGGGCGCGCACCTGCTGGGCTTCGGCCACCTTGCGCTCGCCGCCTTCGGAATGGCGCTGGCGTTCCAGCTCCATCAGGCGGAGGCCCGGCGCATAGCCCTTGGCGGCAAGGCCGTTCATCGCATCGATCTCGGCGTCGAGCACCGGTGCGGTGGCGTGGTATTTGCGAACCTGCTCGGCTGCCGCCCTTGCGTCGGCCAAGGCAGACTGGCGGGCCGCTCCATAGCCGTGCACGGCCGCTTCGATCTGGGCGAGCTGTGCGGCGATCAGGCGCTGCTGGGTTTCGATCACCTCGGGCGGGGTGCCTACCGGTGCCTCGAAGCGAAGCGGACCGCCGCGCAGCGCATCCGCGATCGCCTTCGCGCGAGCGACGTCGAGCTTTGCGGTCGCCAGCGCCTGTTCGGCCTGACGCTCTTCCGCGCCGGAAACCGTAGGATCCAGGTCGAGCAGCGGCTGGCCTTTCCGCACCACGTCGCCCTCATGGACGAAGATGTGGCGGACCACGCCCGTTTCCGAGGCCTGCACCAGCTTGACGCTGTCGGCGGGCACGATGCTGCCTTCGGCCGAGGCGACGACATCGACCTTTCCGAAGATCGTCCACGCCAATGTGAGCGCGAAGCAGATCAGCAGCGCCCAGGCAGTGACGCGACCGGTGGGGGACACCGGCTTTTCGATCACCTCCAGCGCTGCCGGCAGAAAGTCGGGCTCGTGGCTGGTAAGCCTGCCCTTGGTGCGCGCTTTCTCGGCGCGAACAGCCTCCACCCAGAGCTGGGCGTAATGGCGCAGCGCGCTCATGCGACGAACCCCTGTGTCACGCCCGCCTGACGGCGGTGGAGATCGGCATAGCGCCCGTCGAGGGCGAGCAATTCCTGATGGCTGCCCCGCTCGACGATATGGCCGCGCTCCAGAGCGATGATGCTGTCGCACTGGCGAATGGCGGACAGGCGGTGTGCGATGATCAGTACGGTGCGCCCCGCCGCCATCGCCTTGAGGTTCGTCTGAATTATTTCCTCGCTTTCGGCGTCGAGCGCCGAGGTCGCTTCGTCGAAGATCAGGATGCGCGGATCGGTGACGAGCGCGCGGGCAATGGCCAGCCGCTGGCGCTGCCCCCCGGAGAGGTTGGTACCTCGCTCCTCGATCATCGTGTCATAGCCTTGCGGGAGACGAGTGATGAACTCGTGCGCGCCAGCCAGTTCTGCCGCCGCGATCACCTGCTCCAGCGGCAGGGCGGGGTTGGAGAGGGCGATATTCTCCCGCACCGTGCGGCTGAACAGCAGGTTTTCCTGCAGCACCACGCCGATCTGACGACGCAACCAGGCGGGGTCGATCTGGGCCACGTCCACCCCGTCGATCAGCACCCGCCCGCCGGCGGGAACATACAGGCGCTGGAGCAGCTTGGTCAGCGTCGACTTGCCCGAGCCCGACGAGCCGACAATGCCGAGCGACTGCCCGGACAGGACAGTGAGATCGATATCCTCGAGCGTCCACGGTCCTTCCAGGCCATAGCGGAACTTCACATTCTCGAACCGCACCTCGCCCCGCAGCGCCGGCAGCGCGACCTGGCTGCCCGAGCCGGGCTCGGTCGGCTGATTGAGCACGTCCCCCAACCGCGCAATCGAGATGCGCACCTGCTGGAAATCCTGCCAGAGCTGCGCCATGCGGATGACCGGACCGGAAAGCCGCTGGGCGAACATGTTGAACGCCACAAGACCACCGACGGTCAGCTCGTGCGCGATCACCTGCTTCGCGCCGAAATACAGGATGCCGGCCATGCTCAGCTTCGAAATCAGCTGGATCGCCTGGCTTCCGGTATTGCCCAGGTCGATCACGCGCTGGCTGGCGTGGGAATAGCCCGCGAGCTGCCGCTCCCATCGGTCCTGCCATTGCGGCTCCACCGCCGCGGCCTTGATCGTCTGGATGCCGCCGATGCTTTCGATGAGCAGCGCGTTGTTGGCCGAACCGCGCTCGAACTTGTCGTTGATCCGCGCGCGCAGCGGGCCGGTGACGAGGATGGCGACGCCAAAATAGGCGGGGATCGTGAGCACCGCGACAATCGAAAGCGACGGAGAGTAGACCCACATCGCGATCAAGAAGACGATCGTGAACAGCGGATCGATCAGCACCGACAGCGAAGCGTTGGTGAGGAACTCGCGTACCGATTCCAGCTGGCGCACCCGCATCGCGGTGTCGCCGACGCGGCGTGCCTCGAAATAGCCGAGCGGCAGCCGCAGCAGGTGCCAGAACAGCTTCGAGCCAAGCTCTACGTCGATCTTTTGACTGGTTTCGGAATAGAGGCGGGTGCGCAGCCAGCCGAATAGCGTCTCCCACACCGACACCGCAACGAATCCGATCGCCAGCACCGTGAGAGTCGAGAGCGTGTTGTGGACAAGCACCTTGTCGACGATGTTCTGGAAAAACAGCGGCGCCGCCAGACCGAGCAGGTTCAGCACCAGCGTGATCAGCAGCACTTCCCCGATCAGCTTCCGGTATTTTGCAGCCTGGGGAATGAACCAGCTGAAGTCGAAGGCACGGGCGGCGGTGCCGACTGCCTCACGCGTGGTGACCAGCACTACTTCGCCAGACCAGAATTGCGACATCTCTTCGCGGTGAACCTTGATGATCCCGCCACGTGCGCGCTGGATCAGCGCCTCGTCCCCGGCGACGCGACCCAGCAGAAACCAGCCGTCGGGGCCGTTCGCCAGGGCAGGGAGGGGCAGGCGCGCGAGTTGGTCCCAACTCGCGCTGCGGCTGCGCGCCTTGGCACCTTCCTGGCGTCGGATCAGGCGCAGCATGTCCGTGGTGTCCAGCGGTGCCTGGTGGCCGATCGAGTGGCGCAGTTGGGCAGGATCGGCGGCGATACGGTGCATGCTCAGCAACTGGGCAAGCATGATGGGGCCGCTTTCGACCATATTCGAAGCGTCGCTCACGGATGGGGCTTTCGGAGGCTGGGAGTGATGGGTTGGGGCGACGCCGAAGAAGGCGCCGCCGGCTTGAACATCGGGTCTTTGGCCGGGGCCGGCGCCGTGGGTGCGTGGACCCGCGCCGCAGGTACGGCGATGGCGTCGATCGCGCCCACGGTATCGTCCAGCGGCAGTCGGTTCGCCTCGCGCGCGGCGGCTACCGCAGGCTTCGGATCATAGAGCGGGACCCCGCTGGTAAGGTCGCCGGCCTCGAGGGTGCCGATGCGCCGGAGCAGCGTCGCGCGACTGACATAGCGATCTCGCTCCGCATCGAGCACCGACACCTGGGCGTCGCGCAGCGTTTGCTGCGCATAGAGCAGGTCGAAGGTCGAACGCAGGCCCAGTCGGTATTCGGCCAACATGCCTTCCAGCTGTGTCGTGGCTGCGGAACGTCGTTGCGCACTGACGTCGCCGATGCGGTCGGCGGTGGCGATGTCGTTCCAGGCGTCCGTGACCACGCGAGCCAGTTCGCGTTGGGCGGCCTCGATGCGGAGCCTGTCGCTTTGCGCGCGGGCGGATGCCTCGCGCACCTGCGAGGCGCGCAGACCGCCGCCGACCAACGGCACCGTCAGCACCACACTGCTGGAGAATGCCTTGTCCTGATCGCGCAAGTGATAGGGCAGATGGGCACGCCCGTTTACTTCCGCCGAGCCGCGCACCGCAACCGTCGGACGACCGGTTGCCCTTGCTGCCTCGACATCGTGTAGCGATGCCTGTGCCGTATCGCGTGCATAGGCCAGTTCCGGACTGCGTTGGGCGGCGAGGAAAAAGGCCCGGTCCGCATCGGCCGGCAGTCCGGGCAGTCCGGGGGGCGGCGCGGCGGTCTCGATCTCCGCCCCGACGACGGAGAGGAAATCGGCCTGGGCCGAGCGGAGGGACTGCTCCGCCTGGAGCAGCTGGGCCTCGGCCTGCGCCACCTGGCCGCTTGCCTGGGCGATATCGGTGCGGGTCAGTTCGCCGGCGACTTGGCGCGCCTCGATCTCGTCGAGCAGCTTGTGCAGTTCCTGCACGCTGGCGGCGCGGATGTCGCGCTCCGCGCGGAAGCGGTAGACGTCCATATACGTGGAGATGACCGAGAGCAGCAGATCCCCCTCGGTCGCGCGCAAGCGCTGTTCGGCGGCCCCTACCGAGGCTTCGGCCGAGCGCCGCGTCGCGGTCGCGTGTCCCCCGGTGTAGAGCGGCTGCTGGATGCTCAGGGCTGCCTGGCTTTCCGACTGGGCGGAAAAAGGCCGTCCGAAAATATTGGTTCGGCGGGAAATCCTGCCCTCGAGATTCCATTGATAACCGGCGCTGATCTGCGCATCGGCGCGCATCCGCAGCTCGGCCTTGGCCTGGGCGATCCGCTCATCGACGCTGCGCAGGTCGTACCGCGTCGCCTGGAGCGTGGGGTTGTTGCGATAGGCGAGGGCGATCGCCGCGGCGAGGCTCTGCACCGGCTTTGGCCGCTCGTCCCCTACCGATGCAACGGGCGCAACCGTCTGGGCGCCGGACAGGGCGGGGGTCAGCGCGCCGGCGGATGCCAGCATCGCCATGCACCGCTTGCGGAAGGGGGCACGGGTGACCCGATGGGTGGGACGCAAAAGCGCGATCCTTGTCGATCAAAAAAGGGCGCCGCGTGAAGGCTTCGAGCCCGCACGCGGCGCCGGTTGGAGGTAGTCGGGGTTAGTGGAACATCGACCCGGCCGAGAGGGTCGAACCGCCGCTAACGCCGCCGGTCGCCGTCTTCGCAGCGGTGCCGATCACGCCGTCTCCGTTGAGGTCGACCGAGAACAGCTTCTCGGCAGCGCCGACCGTGTTCTTGTCGAAGCTCTCCTCACCGTACCAATGGCCATTGGCGTCGAGGATCCAGGCATAGCGCATGTCCGAGAACGGACTTGCGTCCAGCACGCGGGTGCGGCCCTGGTCGTCGATCGCGATGGCGGCCAGGCCCCAGTCGCCGCGCTGCTGCAGCACGTCGCCCCAGTCGGCGCCGTCTCGGGTGATCTGCTGCGGAGCGGAGCCGTTAATCGAGAAGGACGCCTTGCCGGTGTGCGTGTCGACCAGCAGCGTGGCAGCGCCGTTCTTCTCGACCGTGTGCAGCCCCGCCGTGCCGATAACACCGTCGCCGTTCAGGTCGGAACCGAAAATCGTTTCCGCCTTGGGCAGATCGGTACCCGAGAACACGTCCTCGCCGACCCAATGGCCGTTGGCATCGAGGATCCAGGCCCAGTGCTGCGAACCGGCGCTCATGTCGTTCGCATTGCCGTCAAGCACGCGCAGCCGGCCCTGATCGTCCCGGCCGATTGCGAAGAGCTTGGAGCCGTGATCGAGCTTCACCGCTTCGTCCGGTCCGCCGCGGGTGATGGTGAGGCGGGTGCCGTTTTCCAGCTGGATCATCGCGTTCCCGGTCGCCGGATCGACGAGCAAGCGAAGATCGCCATTCTTGGCGACCAGCTGGATGAGCGGTGCCGGGACCTTGCCGTCGCCGTTCAGGTCCTTCTGGAACAGCGCTTCCGCGTCGGTGATGTTGTACGGATTATAGACCGTCTCACCAACCCAGTTGCCCTTGGCGTCCAGCTTCCAGCCATAGCTCGTTCCGGCGCCCGGCATCGAGTCCAGCACTTGGATCCGGCCGTCCTGGTCGCGACCGATGGCCGAGAGACTCCAGCCGTTGCGGACAAGCGCCGTCGGCTTGCCGTTCGCATCGCGGAAGATGGCCGACATCCGGCCGTCACCGTCCTGGACATAGGCGAGGCCGCTGCCCTTATCGAGGATCAGCTTCAGGCTGCCGTTCTGCGCCACCGTCTGCAGCTCGCCGCGAACGACGATACCGTCACCGTTCATATCGGTGCCGAACAGCGGCTCCAGCTTCTGCCAGTCGCTCTTGTAGAGCGCCGCACCGCCGCCGCCGATGTGCAGCGTCGCGTCGAGCTTGTACGGGTAGTAAGGCTCCCCGCCATTCGATGCGCCCAGCAGGACGATCGAACCGTCGGGATCGCGGCCGATGCCCACCAGCTTGGTGTGGTCGTCGAGCGCGAGTGCCTGGCGCTGGTCGCCGTGCAGCAGCGCGCGCGGCTGCGCGTTGCCGATGGTGATCCAGGCGGTGCCGGTCTTGGCTTCGACCGACAGCGTCAGGTCGCCGTTGCTCGCGATCGTGGTGAGGGCGAATTCGGGCGGGTCGGTCGGCAGGTCGAGCGGCACCCCGTCCGGGCGCTGCGGCATGTCGTGGTTCTGGAAGTCGGTGGTGTGGAGCTGGCCGTCCGCGGTCTTGGTCACCATGTCGCCCGCGCCGACGGTCAGCTTGGTGCCGTCGGAGAAGGTGATCGTGGTTTCCGTGGTGCCGGGATTGAACGCGGTATAGCTCTTCACGCCCTTCTTGTTGAAGGCGACGGCGAAGTTGCTGTTCGAGGTGATCGAAAGGTCCGGCGTGCCCAGCTGCACCAGGGTTTCGATCCACTGGAGGGTGTAGGCGCGGGCTTCCTCGCCCTTGCCGTCCTCATACTGGGGATTGGCGAGATAGTCGGCCAACGCCGCTTCCGGATCGGCGAGGGCAAGCGCCATCTGCGACCCGTTCATCCACTCGCTCGGACGACCGTCCGGCTGCGACGCGTGCAGCTCGGCAATTTCTTCCAGCAGCTCCTGCGGATAGCCCGCCATGAACAGCGAACCCGCGTTGATCGGCGTATACTGGATGCCGATGATGTGCGCCGGATCGCCGTCGAAGAAATTCTTGAAGGCCGCGCCGTCGGCGCCGACGATCCCCATGATCGAGTGCTTAACCCCGTCCGGGAACACCGCCTTGTCCACGTCCTGCCAATATTGCTGGAATGCGGTGGCTTCGGTGGTGTGGAGATAGGTGCCGAGATCGGCCAGGTTCTTCTGGCCCGTCACCGCGCCCCAGCGCGCGACTGCGCTGGCGAATTCCAGGGCTTCCGATGCGGATTCCTGGTTGATGCCGTTGCCGGTGCCCGAGGCCCAGCTATGCCCCGCATAGGGATCGAAGTTGCGCAGGAAAGTATAGGTCAGGTCGTTGCGATCGTCGTTCGCCGCGTCCTTGATCAGCTCGTTGACCATCGCGCCCCACTTGCTCTGCTGCGCCCATTGCGGGTCCAGCTGGGCGATCGTGGCGGCGGCGTTGATGAGGTAGCCGTAATGGAAGTGGTGATCGTTGAGCTTGTCCTCTGAACCGTACGAGGCCGGATAGCCGATCAGCGTCGCCCATTCCTTGTCGTAGACGAACTCGAACTTGTCGCCGTCATCGGCCGTGAACCAGCGTTCCAGCTGCTTCTCGATTGCCCCGACGAAAACGTCCTTCACCTGGCCATAGCCGACCATCTGCGCGAGCATGGCGAGGTCGCCATATTTGGCGTTCTTGCGCGACGCCCAATAGGTATCGCCCTGAAGCGGGTTATTCTGTGCGGTCAGGAACGCCTTCAACTCGCCGTGCAGCATGTCGATGATCTGCTTCTTCTGCGCATCGGTGCCGACGAAGGGCAGGATGGGCAGGATCGGCTGGACGTTCATCGTGGTGGTGAAGGTGTTGTTGTCCTTCAGCACTTTGATCTCGCCGCGCGGCGAATTGTAGCTGATGTTGCTCAGCGTTGCGTCCGAGTTGATGTACTGGTGGCGGTACAACGCCAGCATCGGGTTCTCGGACAGGCCCGGGCCATGCTCCATCATCTGCGTGGTGGCAGTGAAGGTGGTGGTGAGCTTGCCGGTGGTCTGGTCGACGGTGAACGACGACTTGGTGTCGGTCACGAAGGCATAGGCGTGTGCGCGGAAGTCCATCAGCGTGCTGACCGACGCATCCGGCAGCACCGCCACCGAATAATAGTCCTTGCCATCGAGGTTCGACGTCAGGCCCTTGTCGGTGAACTTCCAGGTCGCGCCCGTCGGGCCGAAGATGCCGTAGTTCTTGCCGTTGATCGTGACGCCGACCACGCCGTCCTTCGCGTACCAGACGCGGCCCGGACCTTCATAGCCCGGAACGCTCTGGCCCGGCTGGACGTGGGTGGTGTCATAGACGGGCGTGCCCGCCGGTGCGGAGGTTAGGCCCGAGGGATCGCTGCCTGCCTTGGCGCCGCCCTGCAGGTACAGCATGCCGCCGGCGACGGCCTTGCCGTTCGCGTCGGTCAGGTTGCTGAAAGGCAGCTTGACATAGCTGGAGACGTCGTTGGTGCGGACCGAGACATCGTCCTCGCCATTGGCGCGCCACAGCTCGACCTTGACCGAGCCGTTGTGCATATCCTTCATCGGACCGCTGGCGGTCAGCAGCTTGGCCCCCGTATAGTCCTGATCGCCCTGGGCGGCGTCGGTGCCATACCAGTCATAGGTTTCGATGCGATCGACCTTGCCGTCGCCGTCGAAATCATAGGAGATGCGGAACTGGATGCCATCGGCGACGTGCGCACCGGCGTCGACCGGGAAGTTGAACGCGAGCGCACCGCCGTTGAAGCTGCCGTTCAGGCCGGTGGCGCTGTAGCTCAGCGGGTTGTTGGGAACATCGCGGGTCGGCCCGGTCTGCTGGCTGAAGTCGATCTCGACATCGGCGCTGCTCGAGCGGGTGACATAGACGAACGGCAGGCCCTCGCCCATCGTCGCGCGCATCTGGCCGTCCCAGTCCGCAGTCGCAGTCCAGTCGGATTCTGCGGCGAGCTTCGTGCCGCTGACGTTCATGCCGACCAGGCCGAGAGTCAAATCGGCGTGGAAGTCGTAACTATAGCCGTCCGCGTTGACGCGCGGCGTATCGCTGTAGCCGATGTTGAGGCCATGCGCCTGCGTCTGCAAGCCGAACGGATCCGCCTGCATCACGGTGGAGAAATTGTTGAACTGCGCATATGCGATGGTGGTGAAGACCGAGTTGCTGGGCGGTGCGCCCTTATAATCATCGGTCAGCCGCGGCTTTACCGGCTCACCGGCGTCGTTGGTCGGACCCTTCGAACCATCGGGGAACTCCGTCGCAATACTGCCGGCCCCCACCGAAATCACGCTACCCATAACGCGCCTTACTCCCTTACTGAAACGGTTCAGTTTCCCGCGAACGGGGCAGGGGGCCTGATCACGCGGCGGACGCAGCGGCATGTCGCCGGGAGCAGTATAGCGCCGGCGGGTCGGGCGAACGGGTACGCGTGATCGGGCAACTCCACCCCGAACACGCGAGTTGTTTCGATACTTCGGATTTCGTTGTGGTGACGATCAGGGGGTGGACGGTTACATTTGTCACACGTCCATCATGGCGATCTCCGCGGGAATAAAGCGGCATCGGCATCGGCATCGGCACGCGTCGCCGCCGTCGCGGAAAAGAAAATTGCACCAAGGGTTTGTTGCGGTTCTTGCCGAGAAACCTTGACGTTGGGCGTGGCTCGGTGAACGGGGAGCTGGCTTGCCGCCGTCACGAAGAGGACGCCGGGCGATCGAATTGGGGAGGGGATGCTCATGAAGCCGCTACGCGACATTGCCTGGGGAATGCTTGCCGCCGGCTTGGCGACGGCCGCGGCCGCCCAGACCGCAACATTGGTGCCGCATGTGGAGAGCAGGAACGGCCGCCATGCCCTAATCGTCGATGGCGCACCCTTTCTGATGCTGGGCGGGCAGGTCAACAACTCGAGCAACTATGCGGAGCCGTTGGCGACGGCATGGCCGGTGCTGGACCGCATCCACGCCAACACCATCGAAGTGCCGATTGCCTGGCAGCAGGTGGAGCCGCAGGAGGGGCGGTTCGACTTCAGCTTTCTCCAGACGCTACTCGACCAGGCCCGCGCGCACGACAAGCGCGTGGTGCTGCTCTGGTTCGGGACGTGGAAGAACACGGGATATAGCTACACGCCGGATTGGGTGAAGCTCGACGCGCGACGCTTTCCCCGAATGAAGACGCGAGACGGCAAGGATCACGACGTACTCAGCGCCCACGGGGCGGAGACGCTCAAGGCGGACATGCGGGCCTTTGTGAAGGTGATGGAGTATCTGCGCGATCAGGACCGGCAGAACACCGTGATCCTTGTCCAGCCGGAGAACGAAACCGGCAGTTATCGCAATCCACGCGATTATTCGCTGGAGGCAAACCGGCTGTTCGCGCAGCAGATTCCGGCGGCGTTGGTTGCCAAGACCGGCAAGCGCGGCAGCTGGACGCAGGTTTTCGGTGCGCAGGCGGATCGGGCGTTCAACAGCTGGTATGTCGCGCGCTACGTGAATGCGATTGCGGCGGCGGGCAAGGCGGTGAAGCCGTTGCCGATGTACGTCAATGCAGCGCTGGCCGGCCCATCCAACGTCCCCGATCCCAACGGCGTGGCGAGCGGCGGCCCGCAGCAGGACGTACTCGACATCTGGAAGGCCGCCGCGCCAGCGATCGATTTCGCGGCGCCGGACCTCTATGACCGCAAGAGCGACAATGCGTCACAATATTTCGAGAAGTTCGCCCGTCCCGACAATGCGCTGATGGTGCCGGAGATCGGCAATGCGCGCGAGTTCGCCCGCTTCTTCTACGAGGCGCTGGGCCACGGCGCGATCGGCTTTTCGCCGTTCGGCATGGACGGCACCGGCTATTTCAACTTTCCGCTGGGCGCACAGACGCTGGATACGGCGACGCTGGATGCCTTCGCGCTGCCCTATGCAATGCTGCACGGCATGGCGCGCGACTGGGCAAAGATCGCATATACGCGCCCGACCTGGGGCGTCGCCAAGCCGGACGATGGAAAGCCGCGCTCTACGACCATCGGCGGATGGACGATCACTGCCGATTGGGGGCAATGGCAGTTCGGCATGAAGGAATGGACCTTCCTTAAGAGCGATCCGGCGCCCTGGGGCGCGGAGAAGATCGGCGGCGTTGCCGTGGCACAGCTGTCGGACGACGAATTCCTCGTGATCGGCGATCATGTGCGGGTGACCTTCGCGGCCGCGCCCGGCACCCCGCCGGGCGGTCTGATGCTCCGCGCGGAGGAAGGCAGCTTCGTCGACGGCGCGTGGCACGCGCGCCGGGTCTGGAACGGGGACCAGACCGACTATGGGCTCAATCTGGTCGATCGGCCGCAGGTGCTGAAAGTCACCATGGGGCGCTTCCGCTGAGTGGTGCGAAATGAAATCTAGGGAGAAGCGGGCATGAAGAGGGTGTGGGTCGCGGCGCTGCTGGCCGGCAGCGCAATGGGGATGGCGCAGGCAGCCGACGAGAATGGCTATACCCGCACCGCCGACGGCGTGGTCGTCACTCCCGGCACTGGTCCCGCCGCACGGGTGGAAGTGACCGTGCATGGCGACGGCATCTTCCATGTCATCGCCATGCCAAGGGGCGTGGATGGCGCAGCGCTCGCGCCCAGCCTGATGGCACCCAATCCTCCGGCGGCCGGTGCTTTCGAGGTCAGCGCTGCAGGCGGCCATGTCCTGGTGAAGGCGAAGCGCGCCACTGCCGATATCGACCTCACCTCCGGCCGTGTTCGCTTCACCGATCCCAAGGGCCGCGAACTGCTTGCGGAAACCGGGCCCGCCACCTTCAAGGCGGTCACCGTCGACGGTAAGCCTTTCGTCGGCATCAGCCAGCAGTTCAACCGCGGCAGCGACGAAGGGCTGTACGGCCTCGGCCAACACCAGAACGCGCAGATGAACTATAATGGCGAGGACGTCGAACTCGCGCAGCACAATATGGATATCGGCGTGCCGTTCCTCGTGTCGACGCGCAGCTACGGGCTGCTGTGGGACAATGCGAGCATCACCCGCTTCGGCAATCCCAAACCCTACACGCTGGTGGGCGAAGGGCTGAAGGTCACCAGCGACGGCAAGCCGGGCTGGAAGGCCGACTATTTCCTCGACGGCAAGCTGGCCGTGTCGCGGCAGGAAGCGACGATCAACTATCAGTACATCAAGGACCAGAAGAACTGGCCGGAGGAGGCCAAGGCCCGCACGGTGGCCGCCACCGGCGGGCAGAACACCGCCGGCAACGCGGTGCAGAAGCAGACCGTCGTATGGACCGGGACCCTCCAGCCGGAGACGACCGGAACCCACAAGTTCCAGCTCTACGCCTCGAGCTATTTCAAGCTCTATGCGGACGGCAAGCTGGTGCTCGACCGGTGGCGACAGAACTGGAACCCCTGGTACGCCAATTTCGACCTGCCGATGGTGAAGGGCAAGCCGGTGCAGATCCGCATCGAATGGGAACCGAACGCCGGCTATATGGCCATGCTCCACAATGATCCGCTGCCCGCGCCGGACCGCCATTCGGTGTGGTTCACCAGCGAGGTCGGGCAGGCGAAGAACTATTGGTTCGTCCCCGCCGACAGCATGGACGGCGCGATTGCCGGCTATCGCCAGCTGACCGGCAAGGCCGAGATGATGCCGAAATGGGTCTACGGCTTCTGGCAGTCCCGCCAGCGCTACAATACTGCCGACGAAGTGACCGGCGTGGTCGACCGCTATCGCCAGCTCAACATTCCGCTCGACAATATCGTCCTCGACTGGCGGTACTGGCGCGACGACGATTGGGGCAGCCATGCCTTCGACCCGACGCGCTTTCCGGATCCCAAGGCGATGATCGACAAGGTTCATGCGCAGCACGCAGCGTTCATGATTTCGGTCTGGCCGAAATTCTATCCCACGACGGCAAACTACAAGGAACTGGCCGCCGCGGGTGCCGCCTACCAGGGCAATCTGCGTCAAGGGAACAGGGACTGGGTGGGTCCGGGCTATGCCAACACCTTCTACGACCCCTATTCCGCCGAGGGGCGCCGGATCTTCTGGAAGCAGGTGCAGGAAAAGCTGGGCGTGCTCGGCACCGATGCCTGGTGGGCGGACGCCAGCGAGCCCGACATGCACTCGAACCTCTCGATCGAGGAGCGGATCGACACCATGGGGCCGACCGCGATCGGCCCGGCGGCGCAATATTTCAACAGCTATCCGCTGATGAATGCGCGTGCTTTCTTCGAGGGCTGGCGCGGCTTCAAGCCGGATGTACGGCCGTTCCTGCTTACCCGGTCGGGCTTTGGCGGGCTGCAGCGCTATGGCGCGGCGGTATGGTCGGGCGACGTGGCGACCCGCTGGTACGACCTGCGCGCGCAGATCTCGGCCGGGGTGAACACGGCGATGTCCGGCCTGCCCAACTGGACGCACGACATCGGCGGGTTCGCCGTGGAACCACGATACGAGGCGAAGAACCCGACGCCGGCGGATCTGGCCGAGTGGCGCGAGCTCAACCTCCGCTGGTTCCAGTTCGGCGCGTTCAGCCCCCTGTTCCGCAGCCATGGCGAGGAGCCGTTTCGCGAAATTTACGAGATTTCGCCGGAAGGCTCGACGATGCGAGCGTCGATGGTCTGGTACGACCAGCTCCGCTACCGGCTGATGCCCTATATCTACACCCTCGGCGCCGACGCCTATTGGAAGGACGGCAGCATCATGCGCGGGATGGTGATGGACTATCCGGCCGATGCCAAGGCGCGCCGGATAGACGATCAGTATCTGTTCGGCGATGCCTTCCTCGTTGCGCCCGTCACCGACTACAAGGCACGCAGCCGGACGGTCTATTTCCCGGGTACCGGCACCTGGTACGACTTCGCCACGGCTAAGACCTATCGTGGCGGCACCATCGCGGGTGTCGCGGCGCCGGCCGAGCGGATGCCGTTGTTCGTCCGTGCGGGCGCGATCGTGCCGATGGGGCCGGTTACCCAATATGTCGATCAGCAGCGGGACGCACCGCTGACCATCACCGTCTATACCGGCGCGAACGGGAGCTTTTCGCTGTATGAGGATGACGGGCGCAGCGAGCAGTACAAGGCGGGGGCGTATAGCCGCATCCCGCTTACCTGGGATGAGAAGGCCGGCACGCTGACGATCGGCGTGCGCGAGGGGAAGGGCTGGGCGGGCATGCCGGCCACGCGCGCACTGCGGGTCAAATGGGTCACCCCGGGCAAGCCCGTTACGGACGACAACGGCTTCGATGCCGAAATTCGGTATGACGGGAAGGCTGTGACCGTGCCGCGCAAATCGTGACACGGGCTGTCGCAGGCAATGCTTTCGGGTGGCTGCCAGCCCCTCCGCGCGCGCAAACGCGGCCAAAAACGCGACGAAATCGACAATAGGTGAGGGGTCTCCTCCGGCTAGCTACTTGCGCTTAGCCAAGGAGATCTCGTCGATGACCGCCGCCAGCCTGCTGACCCCGAATGACTGTGCGGTGCTGATCGTCGATGCGCAGGCGGGCCTGGCGTTCGCTACCGGGTCGGCGGATCGGCAGACGGTACGCGGAAACCTGGTCGCGCTGGCGCAGACGGCCAAGGCATTCGGCGTGCCGGTGATCGTCAGCACCTCGGCAACCAAGGTCTATAGCGGCCCCCTGATGCCGCCGCTGCGGACGGTGCTGCCGGATGTGGTGCCGATCGAGCGGCGGAACATGAACCTGTGGGAAGACGATGCCGCGCGCGCCGCCGTGGTCGCGACCGGTCGCCGAACACTGATCGTCGCCGGCCTGCTGACCGAGGCCTGTGTGAGCTTCCCCGTGCTTTCCGCCCTCGCCGAGGGATATGCCGTTCGCGTGGTCACGGATGCCTGTGGCGGCCTGACGCCTGCCAGCCATGAGGCAGCTGTGCAGCGGATGGTGCAGGCGGGCGCCGTTCCGACCTCGTGGCTACAGCTGTTGCTGGAGCTCCAGCGGGACTGGACGCGACACGATACCTATGAAGCGGCCCGGAGCATCGTCGTCGCGCATGGCGGCGGCTACGGCATCGGGCTCGACTATGCGCGGGATATGATCCACCCATGACCTCACGACAGATCGTCGGAACGTTCCACGGCGTCGTGATCGAGGTCGCGGCGTGGGACGGCAGTGCTGCCGCGGTGGATCTGTCCTGCGCCTGTATGTTTGCCGAGGAGGTCGGCGGCCGCCCGCCAGTCGGCGGTCTCGCGCATCTGGACGCGGCGCTGGACGGGCAATTGCTTCAGCTGCGCGCCGAGGGACTGTTCGCCGCGACCGCGGGGGAGACCCTTTATCTCGACCCGCTGCCGGCCGCAGTGGCTGCGCGTGCGCTGTTGATTTTGGGTATGGGTACGCCAACGGGCTGGACCGCCCGCAACCTCACGCCCGCCGTTCGGCAGGCTGTCTCGACCGCGCTGATGCTGGGCGTGGAATCAGGCGCTTTGGCGCCGAGCATGCTCGATAGTGGACTGGGCCCCGATAAGACCAGCGGTGCGCCCGCGGCAATGGTGCAGGGGCTGGCAGCGGCGCTGGACGCGCAGGCACGCTTGCAGATGGCGGGGTTGGTCCGGCCGCTATCCCTTACGCGCTGGGTGTTCGACGTCGGGGCGGAGCGGTTCGACGGCGCCGTACGCGCGTTCGCCGCGGCGCTGGCCGATCACTGACCTTCCGGAGCCTGTCATGCAACACACCCCGCCGCCGCCTGTGATCACGTCCGAGGTCCGCATCGTCGATCCGGCTGGTACACCGCGGATCGTGCTTTCCGCAGCGGACGGGAGGCCCGCCATCGTGCTGATCGGCCATGATGCCAAACCGGCAGCCACGGTCGCGCTGGATGGCAATGATCGACCGTCGATCAAACTGGCCAATCCGGAACCGGGTGCGCCCACTGCCGTGATCGAGATCGACGACAAGGGCGCCCATGTGAAGTTCGACCGCGCAGGCGGGGCATCTTCCTACCTGTTCCTCAACAATGCCGGCACATCCGGCGTGGTGCTGATCGACGGTGCAGGATTTCGGCGGGCGAGCGTCCTGCTCGGCGCGGATGGCAAGGTCACGGTGGAAGGGCCGGAGGGACGCGTACTTCCCGGCCGATGAGCGCGCCCCTTCAGCCGCGGGCGCCCGCTGCCTCTGCGATCGCGGAGGCGAGCAGCAGGCCGATCCCGATAGCGATGGTGAGCATGACGGCGCCGACCAGCGCTGCTGCACTCGCGGCGAGGAGCGCTGGAGAAGTGGCCGGTCCGGCGCGCATGATGTCCAGCGCGCCGATCAACCCACGAAACGCATAGGAGCCGGGCACCATCGCCACCACGCAGGGGAAAGCGAGGGCGGTCCAGGGTGCGTCCAGGCGGCGGCCGATCCCGAGCGCCAGCAGGCCGGCGAGCATAGCACCGCTGGCCGTCGCGAGGCCGATATCCCCGCCCGCCGCCATCAGTGCGGTCCGCGATCCATGGGCGAGCGCGCCGGTCAGCACGATTGGCAAAATCGCTCGGTGGGGCGCAGCGAACAGGATGGCGAAGCCGAACGCGGCAATGGCGGCGAACAGGAGGTCCCAGGGCAGGCTTAGATTGGGCGTTTGCAGTACGACAGGCAGGTGGACGCCCGTTGCGAGGCTGGCGGTAGCGAGGCCCGCGGCGATTGCGAGCACGATCATGCCGCCATTGGCGAGACGGGCGAGGCCAATCCCCGGGTGCCCGCGCACCAGATCGCGTACGCCGTTGATCAGCGGCACGCCCGGCACGAGGATCATCCCTGCCGCAACCAGCGCGAACGTCGGATCGGCGCCAAGCAGCCGTAGCGGCAGCGCGCCGACCATTCCGCTGATCGCCGCGGTCACCGCCGCAGACGCCGCCGGAACGACACCCCATCGCGGCAACGCGCGGCGAAGCGTTGTGTTGACCAGTCCGGCAAGAAACGCAGCGCCGACCACCAGCCAGCTCGCGCTGAACAGCTTGGCGAGCGCCGCCGCAGTTGCCGCCACCGCCAATATCGTCAGCCAGCCCGGATAGCTCGATTTGCCGGCAGCGATGGCGGTGAGGCGGGCGTCCGCTGCGGGGATCTCCAGCGAGCCGGATTCCATGGCCTTCGCTACCTGCTCCAGCGCCACCAGTCGTCCGGCATCGATGCCCATCGCGCCGACGGCATGGCCGATACGTGTGCGATAGGTGTCGTCGCATCCTACCATCAGTAATAGCCGTTCGCTGCCGAGGAACAGCTGGGCCGCGAAGCCAAGCCGCCCGGCAAGCGCCTCGATCCGTCGGCGCACCTGTTCGCTGTCCGATCCGGCCTCGAGCAGCAGGCGGGCGAGGAACAGCAGCACATGGCCGGCGGCATCCAGGCGGCGGCTGTCATGCATCGATATTGTCGATCTTCAGCACCGGCGCGGTTGCCGCGCGGGTGGACCGGCACGCTTCGGCATCCTCGATCAGGTCGATGCCCCAGGTCGGGAAGATCGCGCGGAGCTTGGGCAGCCATGCCGCCTCGGTCAGCTTGTCGGCGAAGCAGGCCTGCAGCACCTCGACCGCGATGGCCGCAGCCGTGGAGGCGCCCGGCGAGGCGCCGAGCAGCGCGACCAGAGATTTGTCCTCGGCGGCGACCAGTTCGGTGCCGAACACCAGCCTGCCGCCATGGTCCTCGGTATCCGGCTTGATGATCTGCACCCGTTGCCCGGCGACCGCTTCCTGCCAATCGCCACGCTTCGCCTGGGGGAAGAACTGCCGCAGCATTTCGAACTGGTGGTGATGGCTCTGGAACACCTGGCCGATCAGATATTCTTCCAGCCCGGCATTGTCCTTCGCCACGTCGAGCAACGGCAGCAGGTTGTGCGCGGTGATCGATTCGAACAGGTCGGCCTCCGACCCGTGCTTCAGGAACTTGGTCGAGAAGCCGGCATAGGGGCCGAACAGCAGCGAGGTCTCGCCGTCGATCACCCGCGTGTCGAGATGCGGCACCGACATGGGCGGCGAGCCGCTGGCCGCCTTGCCATAGACCTTGGCGTGGTGCCGCGCGGTGACCGCGTCGACGTCGCAGCGCAGCCAGATGCCGCTCACCGGGAAGCCGCCATAGCCCTTGGCTTCGGGGATGCCCGACATCTGGAGAAGTTCGATCGCGGCACCACCCGCCCCGATGAAGACGAAGCCGGCGGTGATCGTCTGGCGCGTGCCGTCGAACACGTCCTCGAACGTCACCGCCCAGCGCCCGTCCGCGGCGCGCTCGATACCGACGACCTCTCGATTGTAGCGGACGTCCGCACCTTCGGCCTGCAGATGCTGCACCAGCAGATGGGTGAGCGCGCCGTAGTCGACATCGGTGCCGGTGATCATCCGCGTCGCGGCGATCTTCTCGTCGGGATCGCGGCCCTCCATGACCAGCGGCGCCCATTGGGCGATCTGCGCCGGATCCTCGCTATATTCCATGCCGTGATAGCAATGGTGCGCGCTCATCGCGGCATGGCGCGCCTTGAGAAAGGCGACATTCTCCTCCCCCCACACGAAGCTCATATGCGGACAGGGATGGAGGAAGGCGCGCGGGTCGGGGATCGCGCCAGCGGTCACCAGATGCGCCCAGAGCTGGCGCGATACGTCGAACTGGGTGTTGACCTTCAGCGCCTCGGATATGTCGATGCTGCCATCGGCACGCTGCGGCGTATAGTTGAGCTCGCAATTCGCGGCATGGCCGGTGCCGGCATTGTTCCACGCCATCGAGCTTTCCTGCGCGCAGTCGCCCAGCCGTTCGAGCAGGGTGATGCGCAGGTTCGGATCCAGATTGTGCAGCAGGGTGCCGGTGGTGGCGCTCATGATACCGGCGCCGATCAGCAGCACGTCGGTTTCGGTGCTCGTCGAGAAGGTCATGCCTGCGTCTCCTGGGGCGTGAAGTGGAGGTCGGCGCCGGCGTCGTACACGACATAGGCGCGGCGCCAGGGCTCGCTGCCGATCAGCCGCCAGCGATGGCCGGTGCCGGTGTCGTCCTGCGCGAGCAGCACGTCGCCGGGATGAAGGGTGAAGGTCGCGCCGGACTTCACCTCGAACTCGATCGTGCCTGCCAGCGTCAGCACGAATTGCGGTTGCGGGTCCTGGTGCCATTCGAAGCTGCCGCCGCCGGCGGTCTCCTGGAACGAGAGCTCGTGGACCGCGATCGGCAGGCCGGAGGCCTTGCCGTGCAGGCCGGCGCCGATATCGAGATGCCCTTCCTCGAACAGCGAATTGCCGTCCGGGCCGGCCCACATGCGAATACAACGGATCATGGATCTGTCTCCTCAGGCGCCGGCCAGGCCGTGGCCGACCATGTCGAGCGGGCGGATGGTCTTGTCGAACAGCGCTTCGTCGACCTTCCCGGAGGCGAGGGCCGCCTGTTTCAAGGTGGTGCCGTCTGCGATCGCCTTCTCGGCGATGTGCGCGGCGTTCTGGTAGCCGATCACCGGCGACAATGCGGTCACCAGCATCACGCTGCCCTCGACATAGGACTGGATCCGGTCGCGCAGGATCTCGGTGCCCTCGACCGAGAATTCGCGGAACCGGTCGCAGCCATCCGCGAGGATGCGGATCGAGTGCAGCACGTTGTTGATGATCACCGGGCGCATCGCGTTGAGCTCGAAATTGCCCTGGCTGCCGGCGAAGGCGACCGCGCTGTCGTTGCCGAGCACCTGGATGGCGATCATCACCATCGCCTCGCACTGGGTGGGGTTCACCTTGCCGGGCATGATCGACGAGCCGGGCTCGTTTTCCGGCAGCTTCAGTTCGCCGAAGCCGCAGCGCGGGCCCGAGGCGAGCCAGCGCATGTCGTTGGCGATCTTCATCAGCGCGACGGCCAGGCCCCGCAGCCCCGCCGAGGCGCGAACCATTGCGTCGAGCGAGCCTTGCGCAGTGAACTTGTTGGGCGCGGTGACGAAGGGCTTGCCGGTGAGATCAGCGATGGTGGCCGCTACGTCGCGCGAGAAGCCGGCCGGCGCGTTGAGCCCGGTGCCGACGGCGGTGCCGCCGACCGCCAGCTCATAGAGACCGCCGCGGCTCTCCTCGATCGCGGCGATGCAAGCGCGGATTTGCCCGGCCCAGCCATGCCATTCCTGGCCAACCGTCAGCGGCACCGCGTCCTCCAGATGGGTGCGGCCGATCTTGACGACGTCCATCCAGCCATCGGCTTTCTTCTCGATCACCCCTGCTAATCGTGTGACCGCAGGCAAAAGCTCGGTATCGATCGCCAGGATCGTCGCGACATGCATCGCGGTCGGGAAGCTATCGTTCGACGACTGGCCCATGTTGACGTCGTCGTTCGGACCGACCGGATGCTGGCTGCCCAGCGTGCCGCCGAGCAGCTGGATCGCGCGGTTCGACAGCACCTCGTTTACGTTCATGTTCGACTGGGTGCCGGAGCCGGTCTGCCAGACATAGAGCGGGAAGTGGTCGTCGAGCTTGCCTGCGATCGCCTCGTCGGCCGCCTGGACGATGGCGTCCCGCTTCCAACCCGGCAGGCGGCCGGAGGCGGCGTTTACCAGTGCACAGGCTTTTTTCACCGTGCCATAGGCGTGGTAGACCGCCTTGGGCATGCGATCACCGCCGATATTGAAGTGGTGAAGCGAGCGCTCGGTCTGCGCCCCCCAATAGCGATTGGCGGGAACGGCAACCGTACCCATGCTGTCGAACTCATCGCGCGTGCCGGTCGCCTGGATGCCGATCGGGACCATTTGCAGAACGGGTGTATCGGTCAATGCAACGCTCCTTGCTTTCGGAAATGGGGGGGGAGCAACGCGCCGATCCGGGAAGCACCTGAAGAGGCGCTTCACGATGCAGATGCAGAGGCGGCGTTGCGCGTAGGCTCAGGGCGCCGTTCGCGTGGCCGCCTGGCGCGCCATTGCTTGGAACTCGGGAGCGTGAGGAGACGGTGAGGGAGCAGATACTGTCCCGACGTTCGCAACGCTTGTAATCATTACTACAGGCTCCCGATGGAGAGCCCGTAACGTCTGAAGAAATGCCCGCTTGTAACAGTCATCTCAAGGTATGCGTGGATCCCTGCGAACCTATACGAACGAGTGATCTGCTTCGTTAGCGTCTCTGCGCGAGGCTGCGATTGCGCATGGGACCGAGGGATGGGGGTCGAGATCTGGGCGGCTGTCACTGCTGCACCGGTTCACCCGCCTGGAGAACCGGACGGCTGGCCGTCCGACAACCGGTGTATATGGCCACATTCATCACGCGCGACAGCATCGCCGATCCGCGACGCGGGAACTCGTCGCGGATGAAGATGGGGCTCGCAGGCTTCGGGCTGCAGGGACCGGGCGAGCAAATACCGGCGGCTGGCCCTGGCTGCAGCCGCCCGGCCGCCCCCGCTACCGCGCTGCGTTGTTGCTCCGGTCGCGGTCGGGCAACTTGTGATCGGGATCGATTTCCGCACGAACAATGCGCTTCGGCCCGGGCACATATACGTCGGTGGTCGCCGTGCGAATCCAGGTCTCCGCCGGCAGGATCAAATCGCGCTTGGATCCGTCGGCGAAGCTGATGCGCAATGTGGCGGGCATCACCATCGGATCGCGGTTCTCCACCGTCACCAGCGATCCCGCACCGTCCCGTGCCGGGCTGATCCGCGTGACCGCCTGATCGAGCGTCCAATTGTGGACATACCAGCCGCGCCACCACCAGCTGAGGTCTTCGCCGCTGGCGTCCTCCATCGCGCGGAAGAAGTCGGCGGGCTTGGGATGCTTGAACGCCCAGGCGGCGACGAACCGGCGGAAGGCCGGATCGAAACGCTCGGGGCCGAGGATCTGCTCCCGCAACAGGGTAAGGCCGAGCGCGGATTTGAAATAGGTCACGGCGTGCCGATATTTCTCGGTCACCGTATCGGCGCGCGAAAGGATCGGCGGCGCGTTGGGATCGGCGAGCACCGGCAGGATCTCATCCACCGGATTACCGCCGCCCTCGGCATATTCGCCGTCGCGCTTGGGCCCATATTCGCCGTGGTTGAAAGCATCGGATTCGTACACGTCGATGAAGGTGTTGAAACCTTCGTCCATCCAGGCGTCACGGCGTTCGTCGAAGCCGACGATCATCGGGAACCAGCTATGGCCGATCTCGTGCGCGGTGATCCAGAACAGTTCCTTGCCCGTATCCTCGATCCCGTCGAAGACGATGCCGGGATATTCCATCCCCGTCGCGATGCCGGCGACATTGACCGCGTTGGGCCAGGGATAGGGATACCAGCGGCGCGAGAATTCCTCGACAGCGTGCTTCAGATATTCGGTCGAGCGGCCCCATTTGTCACGGCCCTGGCTCTCCGCCGGATAGACCGACATCGCCAGGCCGGTCTTGCCGCCGGGCAGGTTCATCCGCGCGGCATCCCAAGCGAAGGCGGACGAGGCCGCGAAGGCGACGTCGCGGCTGTTCTCCATGCGGAAATGCCAGGTGAGCGTGCCGTCCTGCCTGGGGCGGGAAGCCGGGGTGCCGATCTCGTCCGGCGCGATCACCTCGATGGTCGCGTCGCTTGTCCGCGCCTTTGCGAGTCGTGCCCGCTGGGTGGTGGTCAGCACGTCCTGCGGGTTCTGTAGCTCGCCCGATCCTGCCACGATCATGGTGGCGGGCAGCGTCACCCAATAGTCGAAATCTCCATAGTCGAGGTAGAATTCTTGGTCCAGATAGGGGAGGGGATCCCAGCCGCGCAGATCGTCATAGACCGCCATGCGCGGATACCATTGCGCGATGTTGTAGACCTCGCCGTCGCGTGCCTTGCCCCAGGCCATGCGTCCACCCCATTCGCCGGGGACGGTGAAATGATAGCGGATGCGCAAGGTCAGCTTGCCGTGGGAGGGCAATGCCGTGGACAAGGGCACCTGCATGCGTGTGTCCGAGATTACGGGCGCAACCGCCATCGTTTTGCCGCCGGACAACAACTCGACCGTCTCGATCACCATGCCGTCTGTCGTGCCGCCCGGCACGCGCCCGCTCGCCAGATGACCGCGTGAGTCCGGGCGGTAGAGGTTCTGGTCGAGTTGGAGCCAGAGATAGTCGAGGCGGTCGGGGCTGTTGTTGGTGTAGGTGATCGTCGCCGTACCGCTGACGCGCTTGACGGCCGGATCGAGGGTCGCGTGGATCTGATAGTCCGACCGATTCTGCCAATAGCCCGGTCCGGGCATGCCGTTCGCGCCTCGAACCGTGTTTGCGGCGCTGGGCAGTGCGAGCGGCGCGAAGGTCACCATCGGATCGTAGCGCGTCTGTGCAACCGCGGGCAGGGCAGCGAAGGCGAGCGCCCCGGCGAGAGGATAGACGAGGTGTTTCAGGGGACGGCTCCGTTTGTCTCGAATGGTCAGCATAGGAAGATGCGTCGCATCGTCCACCGATTTTGGCGCGATGGGGCAGCGGGGATCGCGGTCTCGAGCAGCGCCGGCGATGCGCGCATTACCGATCCCCCGTCTGGCATCTCGGGCCCGATCGTCAGCCTCAGGGGCCTTTCGAACGTGGAACGGGTCCGGCGCCTGGCGCTCGTCGACGAACTCGCTCATCCGCTGATCGACGCGCGCTGGGGCGCAGGCGTCGCCAGCCGGGCACTACGCCGGTGGCGCTGGGCAGCAATCCCGCGGTCAGTGGGAGCCGCAGGGGGCGGCGCAGCGTGGAGCGTGTCGTCAGGCCGGTCGCGTTGAACGAATGCGGCTCGGTATCGTCGACATAGCCGCTCGACTGGTGATAGCTGAAATCACAGCCATTTGGAGAGAATGATGACCAAGGCATTTTCGCACGCAATGCTGGCGCTCAGCTGGCTGGTGCCGTTCGGTGGACCAGTATCGGCAGTTGCGCAGACAGCTGCGACGACAGTCCTCGGCTCGAACCCGATCATCCGTGACAAGTTCACCGCCGATCCTGCCCCGCTGGTGGTTGGCGACCGGCTGTACCTCTATGCCGGTCACGACGAGGCGCAGCGCGACGAAATGTTCAACATGCGCGAATGGCTGGTCTATTCGACGACTGATATGCGCCACTGGACCGACCATGGCGCAATCATGAAAGTCGCCGATTTCAAATGGGCGAAAAAGGATGCCTGGGCCTCGCAGACGATCGCCAAGAACGGCAAGTTCTGGTTCTACGCCGCCATCGAGCATGACGCGACCAACCCCGGCAAGGCGATCGCGGTCGCCGTCTCGGACAGCCCGACAGGGCCGTTCGTAGACGCCAAGGGGTCGGCGCTGATCACCAACAGCATGACGCCCAAGGGAACGCACAGCTGGGAAGACATCGACCCGACGGTGTTCACAGACGACGACGGCACCACGTGGATCGCCTGGGGCAACCGCCAATGCTATATCGCCAAGCTGAAGCCCAACATGATCGAAATTGACGGGCCGATCACCGAGATCACGCCGCCGCATTTTGAGGAAGGGCCATGGCTGCACAAGCGCGGCGCCCTCTATTACCTCACCTATGCGTCGCTGGATCGTTCGACACATCGCGACGAGAAGGTATCTTACGCCACCGCACCTTCCATAAAGGGGCCTTGGACCTATCGGGGCGAACTGACCGGCTCCGGCAAGTACAGCTTTACGATCCATCCCGGTATCGCCCAGTTCAAGGGTGATTGGTACCTCTTCCTGCACAACGCAACGCTGGCGATCGGCGACCTGAGCGGCGCGATCGGGCGCCGGGCCGTCACTGTCGAAAGGCTCGACTATAATGCGGACGGAACGATGAAGCCGGTGGTGCAGACCGAGGCAGGCGTCACCGCACCGCGCGGCCGGTAAGGACGCTACCCGGGGGACGGCCTCACCGCTCCCGGCAACATTCCGTAACAATCCTCTCGCTTGCGCAACAATTCGCAGGACGTTACAACATATCATACATCTGGCGGCCCGTGCGGTCGCCTAACGTCGCGAAATGGGCCCGCCACGGCCGTGGCCGGCGCCCGTACCAGGCACAGGGGACTTGGCGTTGCATCTTTCCGTTTGTACCGGCTTGCTTGCCGGCGCTCTTTCGTTCGCCCTGCTGCTCTCCGCACCGGCCTTCGCTCAGGCGGAGCAGGACACCGGGCCGGAGCAGGCGCGCGAGGAGATTACTGTCAACGGCGTACGCCAGTCCTATCGCGGCAATTTCGCGCTGCGCGAGATCCCGCAGGCGATCGCGGTGATCGAGGAAAAGGTACTGCAGCAGCAGAACATTACCCGGCTCACGGATGCGCTGGATCTAAACGCTTCGGTCGCCCGCCAGAACACGTTGGGCGGCCTGTGGGATTCCTTCGCGATCCGCGGCTTTGCCGGCGACGAGAACCTGCCGAGCGGCTATCTGGTCAACGGCTTCAACGGCGGGCGCGGATTCAGCGGCCAGCGCGACGTGGCGGGGATCGAGCGGATCGAAGTGCTGAAAGGACCGGCGGCGGCGCTGCTCGGTCGCGGCGAGCCGGGCGGGACCATCAATCTCGTCACCAAGCAGGCCCAGCTCGGCCGCAGCTTCGGCTCGGCGTCGCTCCAATATGGCAGCTTCGATCGGGTGCGCGCCGAGGGAGAT
This sequence comes from Sphingomonas sp. TDK1, assembly GCF_001650735.1. Lineage (GTDB taxonomy): Bacteria > Pseudomonadota > Alphaproteobacteria > Sphingomonadales > Sphingomonadaceae > Sphingomonas. The sequence continues at coordinate 109,977 of NZ_LXVY01000034.1, forward strand.
GCCAATATCGCGCTCACCCCCGGCATCACCGCCCGGCTGATCGGCTATGCTGAAGATGGCAACACGTTCCGTGATACGGTGCACCAGAAGCGCTGGGGCCTGCTGCCATCGTTCGGCGTCGCGCTGGGGTATGCGACCCGTGTGACGTATGATTTCGAATGGACGCGCGTAGAGACGCCATTCGATCGCGGCATCGTTGTGCTGAACGGCAATTTCAGCACGGTGCCGCGCTCACGCTTCCTCGGCGAGCCGGGCGACGGCGACACGGTGGCGCGCGCTACCGGACACCAACTGCGCGTGCAGCATGATTTCGGCGATCGCTGGAGCCTGCTGGTCGGTGCCAGCCACCGCGACACGCTTCTGACCGGCTTCTCCTCCGACGCCGAGACAGCGGGACCGCGCCAGAAATTGTTCGTCGACGGCCATTCGCTGTCCCGCCAGCGCCGCAGCCGCTACTATGATGCGGCGCAGACCGCGGTGCGCGCGGAGGTGTCCGGCATCGTAGAGACCGGGCCGCTGCGCCACCGCCTGCTGTTTGGGGCAGACCATGACCGGTTTGTCTACGATCAGGTCTTCACCCGCGTCCGCCCGCCGGTGGTGTCGTCCAACCCCAGCGACCGCGCGGGCTATGTGATCGACCTCCGCAACCCCGTCTATGGCCGCTTCCCGTTGCCGATGCCGGCGGTGATTACCGACCGTCGCGACCTGCAGCAGGCTACCGGTGCCTATGTGCAGGACCAGATCAGCCTGACCGACCGGCTGCAGATCCGGGTCGGCGGCAGGTATGACCATTTGCTGCTGCGTACGGACAATCGCCAGACCGCAGTGCATAGCCGCCGCAGCCGCGACCGGTTCAGCCCGCAGGCAGGTATCGTGTACCGGCTGAGCGATTTGCTGAGCCTTTATGCCAGCTATGGCGAAGGCTATCGCGCCAATGTCGGTACGGACGCCGCGGGGATGATCTTCGATCCGGAAACGACCCGATCGATCGAGACGGGCGTCAAGCTGGTGGCGTTCGGCGGACGCTTGAACGGGACCGTGTCCGTGTTCGAGATGAACAAGCGCAACGTGCTGGCGACCGATACCGGCAATCCCGGCTTCTCGGTAGCGATCGGCAAGGCACGCAGCCGTGGGGTGGAAATGGATCTTTCCGGCAAGCTGCCCGGCAATTTCGACCTGCTGTTCAGCTATGCCTATATCGACGCCGAGGCGCGCTCGAACGTGCTCGATCCCAATTTCTCGTTCCAGGTGCGGCCGGGCGACCGGCTGATCAACATCCCCGATCATACGGCCAGTGTGCTGCTGGCACGCGATGTGACGATTGCGGGGGCGAAGGCGCGGTTCGGCGGCGCTGTGCAATATGTGGGCGAACGCTCGGGCGAGACGGGCACGCCGTTCACCCTGCCGTCGCACACGTTGGCACGGGTGTTCGTGGAGGCCAATCTGACCGAGCGGCTGCAATTGTTCGGTACCGTCTCGAACCTTTTCGACGCGGCCTGGTACGCCAACAGCTACACCCAGCTCTGGGTCCAGCCGGGCGCCCCCCGCACGGCGACCATCGGCCTGCGGGCGGCCTTCTGAGCCCCGGCGCGATCCCTGATGCAACAAGAGTGCTGAAACGATGATGCTTCCGTACCGCCCGCGGGCGACACTTGCCGCCTTGCTGTTCTGCGCGAGCGCCACTGACGTCCGCGCGCAGGATGTGCTGGACCTGCCGCCGGTGCTGCCCTGGTCGGGCAAGAGCGCGGCGCTGGTCGCAAAGCCTGGCGACCCCTGGATCACGCCGGCCGAGGCGGCGGGCTTCAGGACGACGCCGCGCTATGCCGAGGTGCGGGCATGGCTCGAACGGCTCGATGCGACGTCCGATCTGATCTCGCTGCGCGGCTTCGGCCGTACCGCGCAAGGGCGCGAGATGTTCTATGTGCGCGCTAGCAAGGGTGGGGGCTCCAAACCGGTGGTGCTGGTTCAGGGCGGCATTCATTCGGGTGAGATCGACGGCAAGGATGCCGGCTTGATGCTGCTGCGTGATATCGCATTGCGCGGCAAGGCGGACCTGCTCGATAAGGTCGATCTCGTCTTCGTGCCGATATACAATATCGACGGGCACGAGCAGCTTAGCCGCTGGAACTTCGTCCATCTGCGGGGCCCGATGGAAAAGGGCGCGGAGGCCAATGCACGCAACATCGATCTAAACCGCGACTATGCCAAGGTCGACGCGCCGGAGACGCGCGCGATGATCGGGCTGATCCGGCGGCTCGACCCCATCCTCTATGTCGACTGCCATGTCAGCGAAGGCTTCGACATGCAGTATGACATCACCTTCACCTATGCCGGCTGGGGCAAATATGCCCGCCACCGCGCCACCGCCGACTGGCTCGAGCAGCGCTTCGGCCCAGCCGCGATGCAGGCGCTGACCGCGGCGGGCCACACACCGGTCCTCTATCCCAGCCCGATCGACACGCGCGTGCCGGGCAAGGGCATCCGCTACAGTCCCGAGGGCCCGCGCTACTCGACTGGCTATGGCGACTTCATCGGCATGCCGACGGTGCTGGTCGAAAACCATATGCTCAAGCCCTATCGGCAGCGCGTGCTAGGCACCTATGTGCTGCTCGAGGCGGCGCTGCGGATCGCGGGCGCCGATGCCGCGCGGATCGCCGAAGCGAAGGGCAGGGATCGCGCCAGCCGCCCGGTCGAACTGCTCACTCGCTGGACGCCCGCCGAGCAGCCGATCGGCTGGATCGAGAAGTTCAAGGGCATAGCCTTCGACATGGTACCGTCCCCCGCGTCGGGACGTCCGGAGCAGCGTTGGACGGGTAAGCCGATCACCTTCCGCATGCCGATCATCGGCCAGCGCCCCACCGAGAGCGTGCGCCTGCCCAAGGCCTGGTGGATCCCGCCCGAGCAATCGGACGTGATCGACCGCCTGCGCGTCCACGGCATCGCCTTCGAGACGATCGACGCCTTCCGCACGCTGCAGGTCGATCGGGTGCGTCTGGTCGATGCGAAGCTGACCCAGCCGAAGGAGGGCAGAGTGCCGATTACCGCGGGGTTCGTCCACGAGGTCGTCGAGCAGACCATGCCGGCAGGCAGCATCCGCGTGCCCGCCGATCAGCCGCTAGGGCTGCTAGCGGCATCGCTGCTCGAGCCCGAGAGCCAGGATTCGTTTCTCGCATGGGGTTTCTTCCCCGAGATGCTCTCGCCGGTACCGAACACCGACGCCTTCATTCTGGCGGCGCTCGGAGAGCGGTTGCTGGCCACCGACCCGTCCATCCAGTCAGCGTTCGAGGCAAAGCTCCAGGCAGAGCCCGCCTTCGCGCGCAATCCCGATGCACGGCTCGCTTGGCTGTTCGAACGGGCGGGGCAGGGGCACCCCCATCTCCTGCAGTATCCCATCTCGCGGGAGCTGCAGTGATGCGCGTAGCTCCCAGAATTCGGGATCCATTGGATCCGGGTATCGAGGACGGGAGGCGCCAAGCGAAGCCCGATCTCGAAGCGGGGTTCAAGCGTGAGGCCGTGGCCCAAATCCTGGCCTAGCATTCCCAAGATAGGGCGGCGCATTCTGCAACGCGCTGGGACGACGCGCGACTACGCGCATATCAAGGGGCTCGTACCGGAACAGATATCACCATGCCCGGTGACGCGCGGGCCGCAAGGTCAGGGGCGGCAGATAACGCATCTCGCAGCGATGCCATACGCGGACGTTCCAGCTTTCCTGCGAAATTGGCGGCATTCGACAGCGTTGTGTGCGCAGCAGGGTGCACGGATCAACCTGTCTGCTTCGGCGTTGCAGGAAATGACCGAATCCGAATGCAGAAGTGGTATCGAGCATCACAGGGAGTATGTCGGGCCGTGGGGAAGCTTTCGTATGTTTTAGCAGTAGCATTCTGTGCGGTCAGCAGTCCGCTGCTCGCGCAAGACAGCGACGGCGAGGATCATCCGCTCCTTCCGCGGTACCCGCAATCCGTCATCGACGGGTATCGTGCACCCTCGCTGGACGAAGTCGTCATCCCAACCGGCCCGATCGCCAACGCCGAGGCGCAAACCAACCGCGTTACGCTCGAAGGCAGGGTCACCCATATCGATTATCGCGTGAAGCCTGCGACGGCGCCGTTGCAGATCGAACGCTACTATGAGGATCTGCTGAAGAAGGCCGGCTTTTCGATCACCTATTCCTGCGTCGGGCCGGCATGCGGGCGCGATATGGGTGCGCTGATCCTCAACTCGGGGAAGGTTGCGCCGGCTGGGCTCGCGGATGGATTGTTCAACGACAGGATACGGGTGGTGGTCGCACGACGCGGGGATAGCTGGGCCCTGCTGCATATCGCCGAAGGTCCGGATCGATCGCAGATACTTCAGACCGTCGTGGAGGGCGCTTCGGCCCGGTAGGCGTCGAAGTCGCACGGCGAGCGGCAAAGCGCATACCATCAGGCGCTGGTCTGCTGGCAATGGAATGCGCATTGTTTGCCGTTGAAGGCTGGCCAGAACTCGGCACGATCCTCCACAATCCCGCCTCTGCGGACGATACCGAGCGGCTACGTTTGCTACTGGAAGAACGAAAGTATTGAAGCCATCTGCATTCTTGGAGCTATCGAGCAAACAGAACGGCCCAATTTCGCGTCTCGGACGATCTGCCTCCGGCAAAACAGACGATAGTAGGAAAGAATGTGGAGAAGGCGGCATCCGCTTTCTAGATCTTTGGGCAGTCGATCTGAAAGAAAAGCGCTGAAGCTCGTCCTTGCGTATCGATTACTGCGAACCACCAGACTAGAACACTACGATCATCATGGTGGTGGCTATCGCAAACACGGTCGAGGCGCATGGCGGAATGATCGGACGTCAGATCGGGACGTCCTCGCGATCGACGCTCGAAAAGCCATAGGTTCGGTAGCGGCTGTGTACCGAGCGGCCGGCCACCGTTATTTCCGTATAGCCTTCCGGCGTGCCGAGAAACGATCCGCGCCAGTCCGCGCCCGCCACCGCGCCGGTTGTGATGAATGCCATGCCGTTCAGCTCGATCCGTTCATAGACATGGCTGTGCGCCTGCAGCACCGCCAACACCTTATGCGCATAGAGGATGCGCAACACATCGCGGGCGTTGACGACGTTGGTCCAGTTGTGCGGCGTGTTGAGCCAGCTTTCGGGCTCGTAGCAGCGCATCGCCGTGATCAGCGGAATATGGGTGACGGCGATGATCCGCGCGCCCGCAGGCTGCGCCGCGAGATCGGCCGCCAGCCAGGCCAGCTGCTCGGCATCGACGCGGCCCTCATAGCTGCGATCGGCGGTGATGCCGACCGAATCCAGCACCACGAAATGCACGCCCTTGTGATCGAAGGCGTAATAGCGCGGGCCGAAGCGATCGGTGTAGAAGCGCTTGCCGTAATCGGGGGCGTCGGGCGAGATGCCGCTCGCCGGGAACACGCCCAGGCAATCATGGTTGCCGAGCACGTGATAGACCCTCTTGCGCAGATGCGCCCGCTCGGTCTGCTGGTAGAGGTCCATCAGCATCGTCGCGCGGGCGCGGTTGGTCTCCAGCGCGTCCTCGATATGGTCGCCATTTTGGATCGCGAAATCGACCGGCGAGGCGGAGACCTGCTCGAAGCACAGCGTGCAGCCGCGCACCGCATCGAGCTCGGGGCGGATATGGCAATCGCCTAGCAGCGCGAAGGTGAAGCTTTCGGGTGCCGCCGCGGCCCTGCGGAGCGCGAGCGGCGCGAGCGGTGCGGCGAGGGCGCCGCGCAACAGGGTTCTGCGGTGCATGTCGATCCTTTCGATACGCCAAAAGGCCGACACCTTCTGGGGGAAGGCGCCGGCCAGGGTTGGCGGAAGCGCGCGAAACGCTCCCACCGGGGAAAGCTTAGAAATGGACGCGGACGGTGCCGAACACCTGGCGCGGCGCGGCGGGCTGCAGCGTCGTGTAGGTGCCGTTCGGATCCGAGGTGACGAAGCCGGCGGTGCCGGTCGAGGCGATATACTGCTTGTCGAACAGGTTGGTGACGTTGAACTGCACGTCGAGCAGGCGGCTGAACCGGTACCCGCCGGAAAGGTTGAAGTTCACCGCGCCCGGCAGCGGCGCATCGTTGAGATAGCTGTAGTAGCGCCGGCTGCGATAATGCGCCGAGAGCGTGCCGAAGACCGTGCCGTCGTCATAGTTGAGCTCGGCATTGCCGACATGGCGCGGCGAGGCGACGACCTGCTTGCCCTTGGTCGGAATCCGCGTGCCGCCCAGCGGCTGGACGTCGTCGTCATAGGTCGCGTCGTTATAGGCCCAGCTGCCATAGAGCGACCAATGCGGCAGGAACTTCCAGTTCGCCGCCGCCTCGACCCCGCGCGACGAGACGCCGCCGACATTCTGCAGCACATTCTGGTTGCCGACCACCACCGCGCTGATCGACGAGGCGAGCAGGCGGTTGGTGAACTTGACATAATAGCCGGTGAGCGAGAGCTGCACCGCGCGGTCGTGATAGCGATAGCCGGCCTCGAAGGTGTTGGTCATCTCCGGCTTCAGATCGCCCCGGATATAGTTGAACCCGGCCTGCGAGCTGCTCGAGAAGGGCCCGCTTGAGGTGGAGGCGACGAACGCCGCCATGTTGCGGGTATAGTCGGCGAAGAACTCGCTGCCGCCGTCGAGCGTGTAGAGGATGCCGGCGGTTGGCAGGAACCAGTTCTTGGCCTGGATCGAACCGTTGATCGGCGTCGCGCTGGTGATGCTGGTCGCGGTGCTGGTCGAGACGACGCCCTTCACCCCGGCATTGATGCGCAGCTTCGCGGTCGCCTGCCAGGTATCGCCCAGATCGATCTGCACCGTGTCGGTGACGAAGTGGTTGCGGAACTTGGTCTTGAACGGATCGGTGTAGAAGCGCTGGAACCTGCTAGGGGTCACGCCTTTCTGCAGGCCGTAGAGGTAGGAGCCCTGGTCGAAGATATTGTGTTCGTACCAGATGCCGGCCTCGATCTTGTGCGCGCCGGCCTCGAACTTCAGCCGCGAGAGCACGCCCTTGCGGTTCAGGTCGTAGCGCAGCGCCGAGACCGACACGGGCGAGCCGCCATATGCCGCGGGCGTCGGATCATAGGGGTCGGCCCAGGTGCCGATGCCCTTGTCGAGGTGCAGATAGGCGGTGGTAAAGCCGGAAAGGCGCGGGCTGATCCGGTATTCGAGCTTCTCGTAGCCGAGCAGATCGCGCCGCACGCCGCCGCCCTGGTACACGGTGTCGTCGGGCGCCCGATAGGGGGCGGGCGCGGTGCCGCCGTTTTGGGTCAGCACCGCCAGCTGCTCGGCGAGTGCGAAGGTGGGGATATTGTCGAACTCCCAGCCATAGGTCTTGAGGCGGGCGAGCGAGGTGTCGTTGTAATCGTCCTCGCGGCGATCGATCAGGTCGAGAAAGGTGGTCGACGTGATGCCCTCGCCCAGCGGCTGGACATATTTGGCGTTGATCTGATCCTGTTCCTGCTTGCCCCAGCCCTTCCACTTGCCCTGGCGGTCATGGGCATAGGACAGCGCGAGCATGCCGCCCCAAGGCAGCGTGCCGGTGTTGACCAAGCCGAAGCTGCGCCAGCTGTCGGCGCTGCCATAGCTCTGCTCGAGGTCGATGCCGAACCGGGCGGTCGGGTCGATCGAGGTGAAGTCGACCGTGCCGCCGATATTGCTGGTCGAGGCGGTGCCGAGCGCACCCGCGCCCTGTGAGAGCGTCGCCGGGCCGTTATTCTCGCTGAGCAGCGCGCGGTTGATCGAGAGACCGTTGTTGTTGCGATACTGCATGTTGCCGAGCGGCACGCCGTCCAGCGTATAGCCCATCTGATCGGTGAGGAAGCCGCGGATCGAGAGCTGGGTGGCGGCCTCATAAGTGCCGTGCGCGTCCGAGGAATCGAAATTCACCCCCGGCAGCCGGCTGAGCGCGCGCAGCGGCGAGGTGCCCGGCGTGGTCTTGCGCATGGCGATTTCGGAGACGGTCTGCACCTGGCGCGATTCACCGGTGCCGAGCACGACGATTTCCTCGCCCATGGTCGCCTCGGCCGTCTGCGCCTCGGGCTTGGGTGCTTCCGCCGGGGCGACCTTGAGCGAGATCATCGAGGCGGTCTCCTCGGCGATCGCCAGGCCCTGGCCGGCGATCAGGCGGCGCAGCGCCTCGCCGCGGGTGAAGCTGCCGCGCAGCGCCGGCACCTTGCGGCTGGCCACCGCATCATAGGGGAAGATGACATGCACGCCGGCCTGGCGCGCGAAGCTGTTGAGCGCGGACGCTGTGTCGCCCGCCTTGATGTCGAATGCGATGCGCGGTGCCTGGGCATGGGCGGCAGCCGGCATCGCGGCCGCCACAAGGGCGGTCGTCGTCAGAAACTTGTGCATGGAAACCCCGCTTTTGGTAACGTTTGTCCGTGCAGGGATGGATGGGCGCGGCGAAACCGCCATTCGCGTACGAAAAAAAGATCAGCCGCGGGTTAGGACGATGCCGCCGTCGGTGCCGATGGTCGCGCGCACGCCGAACGAGCTGCGCAGCGCCCTCAGGAATTCCGCCGGGTCGCGGGTGGTGAACGTGCCGCCCAGCCGCAACCGGGCGAGCGCCGGATCGCCGATCATGATCTTGTTCGGCTGGTACCGGTTGATCTCGGCCAGAGCATAATCGAGGCTCTCGCCGTTCAGCACCAGCGTGTCGTTCTGCCAAGCGGTGATGCGCGCGAGATCTGCGTCCTCGGCGCGACGCTCGAGCATGCCCTGGGTGGCGAGCGCAACCTCGCCCGCCGCCGCCTTCACGCCGCGCGCATCGGCAATGCTTCCCGCCACCACGGCCAATTCGCACGCGGCACCGCGCAGCCGGGCGTTATAGGTACCGGGCGCGAGGCGGAACTGGCCGCCAGGCGTGCGCAGGTCGAGCGCGCGGCCGGCATCCAGCCGGATCGCCACTTCGCCGCGTTCCAGCCAGAGCTCGGCCGGGGTGGTATCGCGCCAGTAGATGCAGCTGTCGGTATTGAGGTCGACTGCGATGCCGTTTGTCACGGCCACGGTCTTGCGCTCGCCGACCGCGGTTTCCGCCTTGCCGCGCGCAGTAGCCCGGTAGGCGAAGCCGCCGCCCATCGCCGCGACGGCGACGGCACCGGCGGTCGCTTTCAGGAAATACCGGCGTGGGCGCGGCCCTTCCTCCGCAACGGCGGGGAGCGGCGAGGGCGGCAGGTCGCTCTGCGAGACGCGCAGTGCATCGAGGTCGCGCCAGCTGCCGGCGACCTCCGCAAAGGCTACCGCGTGCCGGGGATCCGCCGCGCGCCACGCCTCGAACGCCGAAACGCTCGCCGAACCCGAATCGAGTGCCGCCAGCCATTCGGCCGCTTCGTCGATCAGGTCTGCGTGGCGCTGTTCGGGGTCGATCGGGTCGGCCAAGATTCCTCCGCGGGAAGCGTGCGTTCGCGGCGGCGCTTCGTAATCAGGGCGAGGCCCTTAGCGATATGCTTTTCCACGGTCGAGAGCGAGATGCAAAGCGTCTCGGCGATCGCGGCGGGCGGCATGCCCTGGATCTTGCGCATGTGGAGCACGCGCGCGCATTGCGGCGGCAGCGCCTCGATCTGTTCGAGAAGGTGCCGGAGCTCGGATCGCCCGGCCGCAACCGCGAAGGCATCGGGTGCGGGATCGGCGAGATCGGTCATGTCGAGCGACGCCAGCAGATCGATCCGGACCACCGCGGCGCGGCGCAGCCGCTCCAGCGCGAGGTTGTGGATGATGGTTAGCACGAAGGCGCGCGGGGCGGTGATGGCACGATGGTCTGGTGTCTTTAACACCCGTGCATAGGCCTCCTGCACGAGATCTTCGGCCTCATCGCGGCCGCAGAAATGCGCGGCGCGCGCGCGAAAGGCGGCCGCGTGCGGCAGCACGTCAGCCAGAAACCAGCGATCGATGTCCCGCAGCCAGCTCAACCCATGCTCCACCTCGGTTGCAGGCGCCGCTAGCGTTCTAGTTTTACAAACTGGGGACTCGAGCAGGCTTTCCGAGGTCAGGCTGGAGGTGACCGCCCGCGCCGGCGCGGTCCCCCCCCGTGGTACGCGGTGGCGATCCAGCACGCCGCTATACGGTCAGGGCCGATCGTGCTCTGTAGTTCTTACGCCGTCGCGCCACCATCGATGTTGAGCGTCGTCCCGGTAATGTAGCTAGCATCCGGTCCGGCGAGGAACGCGACCGCACCGGCGATCTCTTCGACCTTGCCATAGCGCCCGAGCGGGATGGCGGTAAGAACCTGCCCCGCAAATTCGCTGTCGGCCGGGTTCATATCGGTGTCGATCGGCCCCGGCTGGACAGTGTTGACCAGGATATTGCGTGGAGCAAGGTCCTTCGCCCAGCCGCGCGCCAGCGCCGCCACCGCTGCCTTTGTCGCGCTGTAGACCGTGGTGGCGGGGAAGGCCATCTCGCCCGAAATGCTGCCGATCAGGATGATCCTCCCGCCATCGGGAAGGTGCGGCAGCGCCGCGCGCGTGCCGACGTGCAACCCCTTCACGTTGACGCCGAACTGGCGATCATAGGTGTCGTCGGTGTCCTCAGTGACAGCGGAAAATTCGGCCACGCCCGCGTTGTGGACCAGAATGTCGATTCCGCCCAGGGCGGCCGCGGCCTCTTCGATGCCCGCGCGCTGCGAACCGGGATCGCCGGCATTGGCCTGAAAAGCAAAGGCCGTGCCGCCCGCGCCCTCGATCGCTGCCACGGTGGCGTCCGCTGCCGCCTTGTTGCCGGCATAGGTGATTGCGACCGCTGCACCATCGGCCGCCAGTCGCTTCGCGATCGCCGCGCCGATTCCGCGCGAGCCGCCTGTAACGAGCGCCTTCTTGCCCTGTAGTGACATGTAGATTCTCCAAAAAATGTCGCTCGCAATCACGGCGTCGTGCGCTGTCGACAGCCTAGAAGATGGCGTGCCAGTTCGAAGGTTCAACATTCCCGAACTATTAAATTTATTTCGGCGCCTTATATCGGCCGGATGGCCCGCTTCACCCACCCACGGCTGGAAGATGTTCCGCTCGACCTGGCGCTGCACGCGCTGGCTGATCCCAATCGGCTGGAGATGGTCGCACGGCTGGCGGCGGCGGAGCGGTTGCGCTGCACGGATGCCGCGCCGTGCGAGTCCATTCCCAAGAGCACGCTGTCCAACCATCTCAAGCTGCTCCGCGCTGCGGGGCTGATCGAGACGACGCAGGCGGGCCGCGAAATGATCAATACCCTGCGGCGAACCGAGTTCGATGGCCGCTTTCCGGGCCTGCTCGATGCGGTGCTGGGCAATCGGCCAGCCTGACACCTGCCGATTGCGTCGAGCGTGCTCCCGGGGCCCCGGAGTAGCCGCCGCGATGCCTTTGCCAGATTTTCGTGGAGATGCGCCGCCGACGAGGCGCCCGAAATCAGCAGAATGCTGGGAGATAGCGACCAAGCGAGCGCGACCGCCCGCTGCCTCGGCGTTGCGTCTAGGTGCGTTGCCACATCGGACAGTTCAGCCAATTGGAGTGGGCCGAAAGCCGCTCAGGGGGAAGGAGGACGCATACCGAGCAGCTCACAAGGTTCGTGCGCGGCACTGAGAGCGTCAGCTTATGCCGACTCCGGTCATTCCGGGCTCTTGGTGCGCTCGGGTCACCACCGCCACCAATGCGACCGTTGACGGGACCCGCCATGTCCAACGAAAGCCGACATAGCTTCGCCTCAATTGGTACGAGGAAAGCCCTGAATATTCTCGAAATTCGCCATCGGCATCGATCCACGTGATTGAAATCACGGTATAAGCTGAAATATGAGTGGACAAATTGCACCCATTAATGTAATATAAATACGTAGGCTCACCTTGCGATGGTGAGCTAGGTAACCGTGCATACAAGTGGCTGTACGCGTTCAAAAACATCATAAATGTAAAAGAAAATAGTCGCTGACTGAAAACGTCTTGCTGATATCGGCAGATTATAGTCGGAGGGGATAGTGACTACAGAGCTGGCAAAGTTCAAGGAAGCTTACGCTACCATGACGGTGGCGACCTATGAGCCACTCATTTTGCGCTGGATATCTGGCTGGACACTCCGAACCGTCGCAGGAACAATCGCCAAGCGCAAAGCCAAAGCGGACATATTGAAGCGCCACGCTGAAGGGGCTGCATCGACTGCGATCGCAATCGCCAGCGTCCGTGCAACGACCCGCGTCAAGAGCCTTCCATCCGCTGCGGCGATGGCCGAAATGGTCAAGGGTCGGGACCTGGTCAACCATGACGATGCCGAGCGCGCTGAAACGGCTGGCGTGCATAGGCTTGAGCTCAAGGGGTTCCCGCAAGCAGTCGCCTATCGCGGCGTGATCCACCCCTTTGGTTTGACCCTGAAGCCTAGCGAGCAGGCGCTGCGCGCCAAGAGCATGTCGAACATCGCAGATGATGTTCCCACCTATGTGGCGGGCAACGCGATTTCCCGCGAAGATAATTTTGATCTGAAGGCTGCCCAGAGCGAAGTCTTCCGGACCATGGTGCAGGCGGTTAAACAGGCACCGGATGGCGACGTCGGCAAAGCGTTGCAGCTGCATCTGAAAGATAGCGGAATCTACCAGTTCTTCCCGGAAATTCGTATCGAGGAAGCCCTGTCGCCTATTGGCATCGCGCATTTCTACCGTCAGCTTTATTTCAACGCCGAAGAAGGGTTCGGCCCGATCGAGCAAGCGTTCACGGTGGCGCCGCTCGAGACGCTCGAGGTGGTCTACGAGACCGTTCGCAAGCAGATCCACGAGGAGGTGCTTGAAGTCGGGCTGGAACAGGTCAGCGAAACCGCAACCGAGGAAAAGAATACTGACGAGGTGTCCGACAAGGTTTCCTCGATGATCCAGCGCGATTCCTCGGCGGCGATGTCGGCAACCGTGTCCGGCTCTATCGGGGTCTGGCAGGCCAGCGCTTCGGCCAATGCGAGCTTCAAGAATGCCAGCCAGCGGGGCCGCGAACAGACATCCCGCCGCTTGAAGGAGGTCACCAACCGCGCTGCCGAACGCATCACGAAGACATTCAAGCTGACAACGCGCGATGTCACCGACATCACGACCACCAATCTGACGCGCCGGATCATCCGCAACGATAGCCCCGCGCCCGTCAGCTATGGTCTGCGCCGCGTGTTGCGCCGGGTAAACGTGAAGGTGCAGGATCTGGGGCCGCGGTTGGTTTGGCAACTATATGTTCGTACGCCGGGCAAGGGGCTGGCACGCAGCAAATTCGTGCATTTCCGGGAATCCGGACCGATATCCGTGCCCAATGAACCGCCTGGCCTGCCGCCCCGGCCGGTTGGCGGAACAGACACGGGCACGACCAGTTCGAGCTTGAAATGGGACAACGGGCGAAAGACCTGGTATGTGACCATCGTCGTTCAGCCCGGCTCCGACCGCAAGGTGACGTCGGTCAGCATCGATTCGATCACCGATCTTGAGGGCGGCGGCAAGGATGATCTGGCGCCCTCGCCCAAGAATAACCTGCACTGGGGGGACAATTGGGACGCTGCTGCCCACACGTTCACCACCAACATCGCCATATTGGAAGGCGATGGGGCCAGCGTCTCGGTGAATTTCACCTATGCATGGGACCCGGCGGGCAGCGTGATTGCCGACTGGGAGGCGAAGCGGCAGGCCGCTGTCGCCGCGATCACCGAGGAACTGCTCAACAAAAAGTTTGAGCGGGAAAAGGCTCTCATCACGGAACGGAGCAAGATCAAACCCCGTCCTGCGGCCGACCTTCGGAAGGAAGAACGCTATGAAGTGATGAACAGGATGATTTCACACCTGTTCGCCAATGGCGGTAACGATCCCAGCCCTCTGGAGATCGAGTATTTCCACCGCTATTTTGAAATCGACGCGATGTTCACTTACACCCACCCTTCCTGGTGGAAGCCGCGTTATACCCCCGTGGCGACGGGCGCGGCCCGTCCCGCTTATGAGATAACCGCCGATTCCGAGCCCGCGCCACTGGGGAGTTCGCTCGGCTGGGCGATACAGCTCGACGGCGATGCGCGGCGCAACGAGTTTCTCAACAGTCCGTGGATCAGGGTATGCCTGCCCATCTATCCCGGCCGGGAGTCGGAAGCGATCGACTGGTTGTCCAGGCATGTCGAGGGCGAGGAAGGCTATGATGTCAACAACGGGCCGCTGGCCGACCTTCTGAAACAGGTCGCGCAATATCGCGATCAGGAGGCCAAGCTGGGCATCAACGGTCCGGACTATGTCACGGTCGACTCGACGATCGGCGACGAACCAGGCGATCCAAACGCGCCGCTGACGCCTGAGAACATCTATCCTATCGTTCAAGAGTTCGAGGTGACCGTGCCGACGGAGGGATTTGTCTATGACGAGTTGAAGCTGGTCTAGGCGACGGGCGGGTCTCGTCCAATGACCGACGTCATCATCGCTTATGGATGCGAGATACGCGACACCAGCAACGAGAAAGACGTTGTCGCGTATCTCAACGCCAATGCCGATTCCGCAGGCACCGGCAAATGGACCTATCCGAAAGGAGCCAAGACGCACACGGTAAGCCTCGTCTATACCAAGTCGGCATTTGCCGCGGCGCTCGACAAGACCGGTGCGGTGGTTGTCTATGATGGCCATTCGCGTATCGGTCAGGGGCCGGTTTTCGGTCCGGTAAGAACGCCGACCTGTCCCGGAACGACCGCGTTTCCGACCAACCCTTGGGCCGACAATTTTCGAATGGGGTGGGACTTTGCTGACATAGACTGCATCGGCGACATCATGCACCATGGCATCAACCCCGCTGAGTTCACATTGCCGACATCGACAAGGGGTGTGTTCGCGTCCAAGGGCCTGCTGAAAATTGTCGAAGATGCGATAGCCGCCAAATCGACCAGATGCGGCACGCCAAAGGCATGGCGCAGCCTGTCCGCCTGTTTCCCGAGGGCGGCCGCCCAGGCCAACTGTCGTGGCGCAACGCCTCTGGCGGGGAGGCATTATTACCGGTCACGCAAGGGCGGAGCCGATTTCGACACACTGGTGAAAGTGGGCGATGCGGACCTCAAGAAACATAAACTTGCCTGCGCGGTGCTATTCATGAACAGCTGCTCGAGCAAACGTCATTTTCTCGGTGCGTTGAGACGCCAGAAGGCGGCAGCAAAATCAAAATGCGTGTTTTATCTCACCGGCGATTCTTGCAGCGCGAACACGACGCTACTGTTCCTGAAAGCGGTTCTGGCCGGGACTGACGTGTCCAAGCGATCCAAATCCATCTTGAAGGTCATGAACGGCTTGGTCGGTTCCGGTTTCATCAGTCTCGAGAAATGACCCATGATCAGCGGTGAAGACAATATGGAGATTGCCTCGCTGATCAGCGGAGGTGACGAGGCTATAGAACGTGGCGGCGAGCTGCTTGAGCGCCTTTTGGCCGAACACCCGGAATGGGCCGAGACTGCGGTCCCGTATCTGGCAACGGGGCAGCCTTCGCTGGTGGCTGCTGCGCGACGTATCCTTACAATGTTCGATGAGCAGGCTTTGTGCACGATCGCGCGCGGCTTCGAAATCGACAACGCGACGGCGCGCTTCCATATATTGAGTGTACTTTGGGCACACCTGATTGCCATGGACCTGCGTGAGCGGGCCGAATGGCTGGAAGAGGTTGCGCCGCATCTGCGACGGGGACTGGGAGACATGCGCGTTCCGGTTCGCGGTTTCAACGAACCGGAAATCGTCGAAATCGAGAATGACTATCGGCTGTGTGACGAAACCTACCTGTTTCTCAATCGCATGCTTTCCCTCGACTATGACGACAGCGTGTTCGCCATGTTGGAAGAGGAAGCGCGCACACCCGTTGTGCAGCAGTTCGAACGGCGCTTTGACAATCTGTTCGGCACGCCTGCGGCGGTCGCGCGCAAAGCGGCCAAACAGTCGACGCTCCTAACCGAACTGACCATCGTCGCACAGTTTCCGGAGATATTCACCTTCGCTGACGCACAGGAGGAGCGCGACAAAGCTAAAGCCGGCCAATGGGCGCCCACAACCAAGGATTTTCTCGCTGTAGCACAGGTGGATACACCCAACCCGAGCAAGGCAATTTTTGAGGTCGACTCGTTTCTCGGTTTGTTGTCGGCGATATTGTTTGATGATCCCGCGAAACCAGACAGTTCTGCTTTTCGTCCGCTCCAGTCGATCAAGCGCGTCAACATTCTGACCCATGGTAATCCCGGCCTGATCGCGATGTCTGGGACGGTGGACAAATCGGGCGGAGTTTTGTTGTCCACGGCAGGTTCCGGTTCGCAGAATCTGTCGGGGCCAATAGACGTCGCCTCCGTGCAGGTTGCGGCGGACCCCAATCTGCTGCTCTCAAATGGCAAGCCACTGGCGCAGTCGCTGCGTGACCGTTTTGCCGCGGATGCGGAGGTTTATCTGATCGCTTGTCACAGTGCGATGGGTTTATCATTGCCGTTGATGCAGGACATGCATGGTCTGTTCAAGGTCAAGATCTGTGCTTTCACTAAGGAAATCGCCTATTGCCCCTCGCTCGACGCCACGCATATTGTCGATCGCGCTTTCACGGCAATCGAAAATTGCAACAACGGCTCAACGCGGGGATACAAGCATCTGGTACCCGACCGCATCGTGGGCAGCGGAGCGGCGTCGAGCCGACGGCCAAATGATACGTCGTCATAAATCTCTATGTGTTAGAGCTGGTACCTATAAACGGTATTTCCTCGCCACACGCTATGACCGAACAGCTGCCATCTTCCTCGGCAGCATGTACTTCGGTCATTTTGAGTGCCTTAGACGCATCAAATCACGCTGGAAAGTCAACTGCGAGGCGTGCGAAGCATTGTAACTTATTATATCATCAAATATTAAAATATGAAATCGTTATCGAGTTTCCGCTTTGCAAAGGTAATGCTGTAGTCTTTGAATTGCTTATCGAGAAAATTAGAAAACATTCTAATTAGTGAAGTCGGTAAAAAATCGAGAACACCATCCATGTTTTGAGATGGTTTGAATCGGATCAAAATCAACGACGTTCCTAACCGTAAGCCAGCAGCACATCACCTGTCCTAACGTCGCCTGCACCTCCACCAACGCTAGATCGGTCCCGTTCTGTAGCGAGACTGGACCTTTCGACCCCGCGATCGACCCGAAATCGGGGGGAGGGGCGCGCGATGGCGTGCGTGGCGGCACGCTATCCGGTCGAGCCTCGCGCAGCAGTTGGTGCCACCGCGCAGCGCAATGCTTCGCGGGGTGCCGTGGCATGGAGGAAATGCGCCATGAATCCGGTTCCTGAGATCGACCTTACCGTCCACCACCGAGCGGATGGTGGATCCGATCGGTTCGCGCTGGCGGTGACCAAGCTTCTGCGCTTCTCGGCCGACACGTTCTTTGCGAAGCGTTACGGCCACCGTGCCATCGTTCTCGAAACGGTGGCGGCGGTGCCGGGCATGGTCGGCGCTACGCTGACCCATTTGCGCTGCCTGCGCCGGATGGACTCGGATCACGGCTGGATCCGCACCTTGATGGAAGAGGCCGAGAACGAGCGGATGCATCTCATGACCTTCCTTGAGGTGTGCCGGCCGACGCTGTTCGAGCGGTTGATTGTGATGGTCGTGCAGTGGCTGTTCTATTTCGGGTTCTTTGCCCTGTACCTGATCAGCCCAAAGACGGCGCACCGCCTGGTCGGCTATTTCGAGGAAGAAGCTGTGATCAGCTACACGCACTATCTCGTGGAGATCGATGCAGGACGCAGTGCCAACGGGCCTGCTCCGGAGATCGCCCGCCATTATTGGGGCTTGCCCGCCGATGCCACGCTGCGTGATGTCGTGCTGGTGGTCCGCGCGGACGAAGCGCATCACCGCGACGTGAACCATGCGTTCGCGGCCGAGTTGAGTGCGATGGCGCCCGACCCTGTTTCACCCTATCCCTGGCATGCGGTGGAACTGGATGCGCCGATCGAGCCCGCAGCACCCGCATCGGCCACAACGATCTCGACGCGGAATGGGGAGGCGGTCTGAGCCGTTCGGGCGCCAGCCTTTCGTGAGGGGGGCGTATCGTACGGACGCCCACGCACGGGGATCGAACGACGCTCCGCCAAGAGCCGCGCCTCGGCGGTAGCGGGATGGATGACCGCCTTCTCACCCGCCGGGCCCTCAAGACCGCGTTGTTTCGGTTCTCCGTAAGGGTGCTTTCTGCTCCCAGGGAAGAAACGAGAGCACAAGAATGAGCGGGGGCGGTCACGATTCTGGCGAAGGCCCGATCGACCGCGAGCGGCTGTCCATCCTTTGCGGATAGACAGTGGATTCCACGCTCTTTGCCGGCACCCATGGACCGTGCCCCTTCAAGGACGTGATCCCGAGCGGTCAGGTCCGACCCTTTCGCTTGAAAATCAACAGGAAAGGAACACGAAAACATGCCATTCGTGGAGAATTTCCGCTTCGTCGGGTGCGACGGCAAGGTGATTGCGGGTTTGCACTGGCATGCAGAGGGCGAGCCCCGCGCTGTCGTCCAGATCGCGCACGGCATGGGCGAGCATGTCGGCCGATACGCCGAAACGGCGGCCTTTCTGGCCCGGCACGGCCTTGCCGTCCTCGGGAATGATCACCGGGGCCATGGCAGGACGGGAATTGCGACGGGCGAGACCGGAACATTCGGCGACGCAGGTTTTGAAGGCCTCGTCGCGGACATGGGACGGTTGCTCGAGATATGCCGCGCTCGGTATCCGGGGCTGCCCGTCCTCCTGCTTGCTCACAGCATGGGGTCCTTCGCGGCCCAGCAGCTGATTCTCACCCAGAGCGACTTGTTGTCCGGATTGGCCCTTTCGGGAACCGGCGCGCTGGATGCGCTGTTCGACGCGTTGGAGCGGCTGAACTTCGACGCTGCCAGATTCACCAATTGGGCATTCGAGCCGGTCAGGACAACGCATGATTGGCTCAGCCGCGATCCTCGCGCCGTCGATGCGTTTCTCGCAGACCCGCTGTGCTTCGCGGCACTGGATCATGACGCGACCGCGTCCTTGGCACGAGCCGCGCCGATCCTTGCCGATCCTGCAGCACTGCGCGCGATCAGGCCGGATCTGCCGGTTTATTGCCTGGCCGGTTCGCTTGATCCGATCGGGCTGCAAGCCACCGGCGTAGAGCTTCTGATACAACGATACGCCGCCGCGGGCATGCGGGACATCCAGCGCGACATCTATGACGGCGGGCGGCACGAGATGCTGAACGAGATCAACCGGGCGGATGTCCGCGCGAAACTGCTCGACTGGATCGAATCCATCCTCTGATCGCGGGTGACCGGTTCGAAGGCCAGTCTCTTGTCGCCGCTTGCGACAAATGCGCCACTCGTTAGCCACCGCTTCGTCTGTGTCTGTCGCTCTCGCAGCGCCAAGCACGATGCCGCGCAAGAACGAAGGCAATCTGCGTTTGGCGTACTCCCAACTCCAGCGCCTCGACGCACGCAGCCTCAAGCGTGGCATCATCCCTGGCGATCCCGACATTGACTACAAGTGCCCGCAGCGCCTCAAGGCGACGGTCGGCGAGCGCATTGCTCGGCTCTTCGAAATAGCGGCTGAGCACGTGCCCGCGACGCGACCTTTCCTTGGCCAGGTCCATCTCGCCGACGCTAAGGGCCAGGGCCTCGATATCGGTGAAAAGCGGCCTTCGATCACCCGATGGGCAGTTCTGATCGCCGTGAGAGGTTCGATCCATCTTTCGCATCGGCAGGATCCCTTTCCAACAATGTTCGGCCCCTGCGATCGATCGAACCGGCGTACTTCAGGGGAACAATGGACCGGCGGATTGGGGGGCGATACCGCCGGTCCATTGTTCGGCGGCGCGTCTTGCCGGCGCCGCCGTGGGGAGCGAAGCCGATACCAAGGAGTGCGCCGGCGATAGCCGATCGCGTCTCACCGTGACATGGCGAGATGCGATAAAGCCCGGGGGGCGGGGGAGGGCATGCGGCAATCCTGACGCCGCATCGGCCAGATCCCAGCCCATCGCTGATCGCGGTGGGGCGTAATCAACTGCCTGGGCGACCCGACGGGTCGTCACCGGCAGCCAAAGCTCGCCTACCTGTTTTCGAGATAGTCGAACACGACCTTGCCCAGTCCCAGCGTGAGGTCGGCAACGAAATGGGTCGTCGACACGAGTTCCCGTATCGGCAGATCCGCCACCGGGGCCAGCGCATGCGGGACCAGCGACAAGGCCCCTGGACCCGTCCAGACGCCCTTCAGATGAATGTCCTCCAGATGGTACTCGACGAGCTCGCAGATGCGCGCCGTTCCATCGACATGTGGAATGATCTTCAGAAGGAAGTTGGGGGAGGCGAGTGCGTGCAAGGTCGCTTCGGTGTCCCCCTTCTGGTGCTTGTAGCCCATGGTCCCCGTCGCAACGCGTACCGGCCCATAATCCAGCGTGCCGACAAGCGTGTCGGTCTCCGTCTGGAGGCTTGGGCCGGCGAGCTTCTTGGGAAAACCCCATAGCTCCCGCCCGCCCGCGATCGGGGGGTGGTCGTTCAGGAACATGTTGAGCGTGTAGTTCCCGCTCCTGCCCCGGAAGCGAACGGGGATGACCTGACCGGCCTCGGTATAGTTGCCGAAGCCGGTCGAGTCCGGCATGCGGATGAACTCGAATTTAACCAGGTCGGAGACGACCTCGAGCGGCTCGGGGACGATCGCACGGAGCTTCTCCGGGTCGGTACGGTAGGTCAGGATCAGGAATTCGCGATCGCAGAACCGGTACGGTCCCGGCGGATAGGCGGGTTGCGTCAGCGGCATTGCGAACGCGCGATTGCGAACCTCGGAGATATTCATGAGAGCCTCCCGTCGGCGGCGATGTCGAAGGTGAAGACGCCATCGGCGCTGGTCGGCCGCTCAAGCACTTCCGGATGCCGCAGCGTCCGGATCGTGTCCGACAGTCCCGCCGCCCAATGATCCTCCATGCTCCGCGTGGAAAACTCGAAATCCTTCGACTCTCCCTCGGTGCGATGTGCCTGATAGATGAGCTGGATGATGTTGTAGACCTTGCGATCGGACTCCGGCGCGAGCAACGCATATTCCGGCGTGTCGCGCAGATGATCGGGAAGTTTCGAAATGAGTTCGGTCAAGGCGCTGCGCAGCTGCTGCTCCTTTCTGAACTGATCGGATCTTGCCCGCGTGCGGCTCGAATACTGGATTTCCTTCTGGCGGGTCATCACTTCCGGCATCGTGCGGGGGATGGCACCGCGCGCGCTCCAAAGATCGACCTGGAAGGCGAGCGTGTCCTGGCGCTCGGCACCATCGACAACCCATTGGAGCGGCGTGTTCGAGACGACGCCGCCGTCCCAGTAATGTTCGCCTTCGATCTCGACCGGCGCAAAGGCAGGGGGAAGGGCGCCGCTGGCCATGATATGCTCGGGTCGGATCCTGTGCGTCCGGTTGTCGAAATAGACCAGATTGCCCGTCGCTACGTTCACCGCGCCGACGCTGAAGCGCATTTCGCCCGCATTGATCCTGTCGAAATCGACCAGCCGTTCGAGCGTGGTCTTCAGCGCGGACGTGTCGTAGAAGCTGATCGCGTCCAGCGTGCCGGCAGGTGCGAGATAGGCGGGGACCATCCGCGGCGTAAAAAAGCCTTCGGCGCCGCGAAAGACAGCGTCGGCGGCATGCCAGTGGTTCGCCCAGTGGCGGACCAGGTCTCCGCCGAATGGGCCGGGGGTTCCGACCCAGTCCGACCAGGGATCGGCGGTGACGGTCTGCCAGAAGGCACGCAGCTTTTCGACGCGCACCTCCGGCGGGTTGCCGGCGATCAGCGCGGCGTTGATCGCGCCGATCGAAATGCCGGCGACCCAGTTCGGGTGGAGCGACGCTTCGGCCAGTGCTTCGTACACGCCGGCCTGATAGGCGCCAAGGGCGCCACCCCCCTGCAAAACCAGCGCGATGCAATCGAAGGGAACCGGGTGCTGCACGCGCCCGACCCGCCCAAATCGCTCCGTTTTCAATGCGATATTCATTGGATCGTCCCCTTGGCTATTGCATCGCCCAGCCGTGGCTGACCACGATCGACTGGCCGGTCAGTGCATTGGAAGGAAATGCCGCGAGAAACGTCGCGCACCGCGCAACGTCGTCGAGCGTCGTGAACTGCCCGTCGACGGTCTCCTTGAGCATCACGTCGCGGATCACCTGCGCTTCGGTGATGCCGAGTTCCTGCGCCTGTTGTGGGATTTGCTTCTCGACGAGCGGCGTTCGGACAAAGCCCGGGCAGACGACATTGGCGCGCACGCCGTGATCGGCACCTTCCTTCGCGACGACCTTGGCGAGCCCGAGCAGCCCGTGTTTGGCCGCGACATACGGCGCCTTCAGCTTGGAGGCTTCCTTGGAATGTGCTGAGCCGATGTAGATGATCGAGCCGCCGCGCTGCTGGGCGTACATCCGCTGGAGACAGGCGCGGGTGGTGAGGAACGCGCCGTCCAGATGGATCGCGAGCATCTTTTTCCAGTCGGCGAAATCGAACTGGTCGACGGGCGAGACGATCTGAATGCCTGCGTTGGAGACGAGGATATCGATTCCGCCAAATCGATCGCATGCCGCCCCCACGCCGGCATCGACCGCGCCCTCGTCCGTCACATCCATCTTCACGGCGAGGACGGATGCGCCGCCCGGATCGAATGCATCCGCAGTCGCGCGTGCGGCGTCGATGTTCAGATCGGCGATGGCGACGTTTGCGCCCTGGCGGAGGAAGTGGCGGGCGATTTCCTTGCCGATGCCGCTGGCCGCGCCCGTGACGATCGCTGTCTTGTTTCTCAACTCCATTTGAACCTCCATTGGTCTGGGCACCCATTTCGGGCCGAGGCGGATCCAAAAGCGGGCAGGACCGCGCGTTGTGCTACCGGTCTAAAGACGCTTTCATCGCGGTTCTGATGTGAGGGACTGTTAGTGCGCTGGTCCGCTGCCATTGCCCGATGGCGACGCTTCGGGCGGAGACCCCTCGCTGCATCGTTTCAACGCCAGTACACCCCAAGCGGGCAGGGCCATGACGACCAAGCGCAAGATCAGGCGTGCCACGGATCATTGCTCCAGGAGCTCCGAAGGCCGCCAGCCGCCCCCAAGCGCCTGAAAAAGCGCGGCCGACGCGAGCAGGCGATCGCTGCGCGCCTGCACGAGCGACAATTGCGCAGACAACAGGCTGCGCTCGGCATCGAGCTGTTCGAGATAGGGCGAATAGCCCTCGCGATAGCGGCGCGACGCAAGCTGCTCGACCCGCAGGAGCGCGGTCTGCTGGCGCGTCAGCAATGCCTCCTGTTCTCCGTATCGTTCGACCGACGCCATCCCGTCTTCGACCTCGCGAAGCGCGGCAAGGGCGGCCCGCCTATAGGCAAAGGCGGCCTGATCGCGGCGGGCGGCAGCGCCGTCTGCTTGGGCGCGGATCCTTCCGCCGTTGAAGATCGGTGCCAGGATGCTGCCGCCCAGCGAGAAGATCGAAAGCGGATCGTCCGGGAGCAGCGACGATGCGACACCGCCACCGGATGCTGCCAGCTTGATGTCGGGCAGGAAGGCGGCGCGGGCCGCATCCAGCGCGCGATCGGCGGCGACGATCTGTTGCTCGGCCGCGGCGATATCGGGGCGCTGGCGAAGCACGCGCGCCGGCAGCTGGGACGGGATTGCGGGGATGCTCAGCGCCGTCAGCGCCGATCCCCGCGCGATGGGACCCGGCGCGCGATCAAGCAATATGCTGAGGCCGTTCTCAATCTTGGTGATCGCAAGATCGACGGTGGGGAGAACCTGGGCTGCCGCCTGATACTCCGCTTCGGCCTGCGCCAGGTCGAGCTGCGAGCCATATCCCGCCTCGGCGCGGCGCCGAATGAGCTTGAGGGTGTCGGCGCGCGCGTCCAGCGTGCGGCGCAGGATCGCACGTCGCTCGTCGAACGTCCGTAGCTGGACATAGCCGCTGACTACGCCTGCGGCGATGGCGAGCCGGACGGTTGCGCGGCTGTCATCGGTGGCGAGGAGCTGTGCTTTGGCGGCAGCGACGCTGTTACGCAGCCGGCCGAACAGGTCGAGGTCGAACGACGCTTGGACTTCGCCCTGCATTGCCCACTGATCGACGTCCATCCCGAAGGGATTGACGTTGCGGGTGCGACCGCCCGTGCCGGCGGCTTGCACCTGCGGCATCCTCGCGCCGCGTGCGGCGGCGAACTGGGCGCGCGCCTCCTCGACGCGCGCGGCGGCGATTGCGATATCCGCATTGCGCGCCAGTGCCGCTTCGACGTGGCCGTCCAGCGTGGCGTCCCCAAAGCTGCGCCACCATTGCGCGTCGATGGCGGTGGGCGATCCTGCGCGACCCTCGCGCCACTGGGCGGGCGGCGTCACCTCGGCCGCCGGCGGTGTTGCCGGGCGGGGACCGGCGCATGCCGACACTAGGAGGGCAAGGATGCCCGTGGCGGTCCGTCCCCTCATGGCCGGACGCTCGTGTCGATCCGGACCTCCACCGACATCCCCGGACGCAGGCTCCTTGCCTGCTGCAAGCCGGGGTCGATCGCGATTCGCACGCCGATCCGCTGCGGTATCTTCACGAAATTCCCGGTCGCATTGTCCGGCTTGAGCACCGCAAACTCCGACCCGGCGGCGGGCGACAGGCGCTCGACATGTCCCGTCAGCCTGGCGCCGTTGAGCGCGTCGACGGTCAGGCGCGCCGGCTGGCCCGGACGAATTCGCCCCGTCTGGGTCTCCTTGAAGTTGGCGATAACCCACCGATCGGGCGGCACGATCGCGAGCAGCTGCGATCCGTTGGTGACGTAGCTGCCCACCCGGATGCCCACCTCGCCGAGGACGCCGCCCTCCGGCGCGCGGATCACCGTGTGCTCCAGGTCGATCTCGGCTGCGTGCAATTGCGCGCGCGCGGCTTCGACCTGCGCTTCGAGGCCGCCACGGCCGACCTCGACCGTTCGTATGTCCTGGCGGCCAATCTCGCTGCTAGCCTGCGCCTGGCGTAGCTGGGCCTGTGCCTGGGCAAGCGCCGCCAGCGTCTGGTCGCGCTCGCGCCACGAGATCGAACCGTCGCGGGCAAGATCATTGGCCCGCGCCATGTCGGCCCGCGCTTTGGCGAGTTGCGCTCGGGCGCCTTCGGCTGCCGCCACCTGGCCTTGCAGACCGGCGGATCGGGACGCGCGAGCCTGGGTGGAATTGGCGAGCGCGGCCTCTGCCGCCAAGAGATTGGCGCGTGCCTGCTCGACGCGGGCGCGATAGACGCGGTCGTCGATCCGCACCAATATCTGGCCGGGCGTGACCACCTGATAGTCGTGGACCAGCACCTGCAGGACATAGCCGCTGACTTGGGGTGCGATGACCGTGACCCGGCCGCGCACATAGGCATTGTCGGTCGCCTCGTCCCGTCCCGCAAACGGCGGCAGATTCCAGGCTGCAAGGACGAGCAGAATGCCGGCAAGCGCCAGCGCCACCGTGGCGGCGATCCGTATCGGGCGCTTGGTGGCGGGACGCCATTGCGGCGCCGCGTTCCCCAGCGGTGGGGCGTCGTCAATTGCTGTCATTGGTCTTCTCTCGGTGGCGCGCGACGAGCAGGGTCGCGAAAAGATAGGCAGCCGTGGCCAGGGCGAGCATGGCGACGAAACGGAAGGTATCGTTGAAGGCGATCACGGCGGCTTCGCGCGCCATCGCCTGTCCCAGCGCCCCTGCACCCTGCGCGGCGCGCTGGGCGGGATCCGCGAGCACGGAGGCCAGCGACGCGCTGCCGCTGCCGATCCGCGCGACGACCTGCGGATCGCTCGCCAGCATGTCGGCCGCAAGCGCGTTGCTGGCGTTGCGCGCCCAGATCGTCTGCAGCGAGCCGAGCAGCGCCGATCCGATGAGCCCGCCGACGTTCTGCGTGATGCTGAAGGTCACGACGAAACTGACGAGGTGATCGCCACCCCGCTGGATCATGCGTAGGAAGCCGTAGAGAAGCGCCGGCCCCACGAACAAGGTGGTGCCGAAGCCTATCAGGGCCTGGCTCAGGATCAACTGTGCCGGTCGGGTCAGCGTGGTCGCGTCGCTATCCAGCCATGCGCCGGTTGCGATGATGAGGGCGGCGACCAGAACCTGCCAGGGCAAGCGGCGTTCGGACAGCGTCAGCGCGGCGGCAACGATGCCGAGCAGCATCGCGGCCGCGACGACGAAGAAGAGTGTCCTCAGCTGGTCGTTGTTGAGTCCGCCGAGCGTCAGCAGGCCGACCGCGCCATAGCTTTGCTCGGCGAGTGCCAGCCGCAGTATCAGCGCCACGGCGGCGAAGCGCAGAATGCCCCAGGTGCCGATCCACTCGAAATGGACCAGCGGATCGCGCCGGGTCGTCTCGTTCAGAACGGCACCCGCGAGCAGAGCGACGGAGGCTGCCAGCGCCACGCCGAGCCAGGGCGTGTCGGACCACCAGAGGGTTCGGCCTTGACCGATGACCTGGCAGAGCAGCAGCAAGCCGGCGGTCGCCAAAGCAATTGTACCGAAATCGCGTGGTGCGAAGGCGGTGCTCCTCTCGCTGGGCGGCAATGGCAGGGCGAGGAGGAGCGCGAGCGAGACCAGCGCCAGGGCGACTTCGATGGCGTGCAGGCCCCACAGTCCGTTGTCGACCAGCACCCCGACGGGAACGATCCGGGCCAGCGGCGTTCCGAGCTGAGAAAGGCCCATCCCGATCACCGCGCCGACCGGCTTTGCCTTGGGCGGGAAAGCCTGCATAAGATAATAGATGCCGAGCGTAATCAGCGCGGCGGCTGCCATCCCGCTGGCGGCGCGGACGAAGGCGGCCGCCCAGAATGTCGCGAAGCCGAAATGGACCAGCGCGGCGAATGCATAGATGCCGAGGAAGAGGCAGGTTACCTGCGGGATGCCGAATTGCGCCCGTGCCTTCACCAGCGAGAGGTTGGCGGTCGCGTTGATCGCGACATAGATCGCCGGCAGGGCGGTCGCCTCGGCCGCGAAGAGTCCGAGAGGGCCAGCCACGTTTCCCGCATTGACCGTCGTGAGTGCGTTACCGAACGTCGAGGTAACGGCCAGGACCATGCCGATGGCAAAATAGCCGAGGCGCCGCTCCGCGGGATGCGGGGGCGAGAAGGGCGACCCCGGGAAGAGCGGGCGCTCCTCGGCCCGGAAGGCATGTTCCCCGCTCATGACGATGCGGACGGAACCGCGTCGCCGAGCACGCGCGTGCGCATCACCGACGCGAGGGTAATGCGGGCGTGCGGACAGGCTGTGAAAAGATGTGGGATCACGGGTCAAACCTTTTGGCTGCGCCGAGCATGCGCCGCGCTGCACGGCGATAGATCCTGAGGTGCCGCGCCGGACGCGAGTGCCTGTTAGCGCGGGTGAAGCGCCAGGGGGCGGCGTCGTCCCGCCTGTCGCCGACGAAGCGCGATTCAGTCGGGCGGCGTCCGGGATGCCCCTTCGCGCAGCGCTTCCCGCGGGAGCCTTTTGAGGATCGCCTGGGCCATGCGTTCCTGCACGTCGAGTTCGCCCTCGCCGACGATATCGATGCGATCCGACCACAGGACCTGCCCCCATCGACTGGACAGTTCCACCGACACCCGGCGTGTCTCCTGCACCCGGCGGATCGTGCCGTGCAGCACAAGATCCGAGCCGGCGTGCGCGGCGACCTCGTCGAGCGAATAGCGGCTCTCGCGAAACTGGAACATGATCGCGCGCGGCGCCACTCGGAGGTGCGCGTCGCGCTCCGCCGCGTAGATGATCTCGTCCGTCACCCCCGCCGCGAAAGCCTTTTCGTGAACGCAGAGCGCGGTGAACGGCAACACCGCCAGCACCGGCATCCCCGGTTCGGCGCCCGCCGCTTCCGCGGCTATGGGCGAGGAATCCTGTCGCTGGTGAAAGCGCGGGGCATAGCCGCCGGTCGGAATCGACACGATCACCGCATCTTCCCGGCCTGGCCCGGCATAATATGCCGCAAGCTTGCGGCGCAATCGGCGCGCCTCGACGCGCACGGCGGAATCGATACGCGGGTCATATTCGACGACCCCGCCATATAGCTCGACGCCGATCACCAGTTCCTTCAGCGTCGTCGCCCGTCCTGCCAGCGCTTCCTCCACCACGAAGTGCAGAAAGGCGTACAGCTTGTCCGAGCCGATAAACGCATGGGCGCGAAGCCGTTCCAGCTGCGCCCGCACGGCCTCTGGTGTTGGCCGATGGGCGGTTTCCACGGCACCGGCGTCGACCGGCGGCGCAATCGTTGCGAGGCGCATACACTATCTCCTGATGCGAAGCCGTTGGGGACGTCGAGCAAATCTCGGTCCTCGTCCCTGCGTGGTCCGCCTAGAGGAACCGACCAAAAGCGCCGACTTAATGGATGCCAAAGGCTGCTAATTCGCGCATACGGTTAGCGCTAACGTGTCCGCGGGGCGCACGTAGGTGGGAGGGCTGGACGCCAGACGGTCATGAGCGATCGGAGCATCCGGTTTGGCGTGTTTGAGCTTCGCCCGGAACGGGGGGAACTGCTGAACGGCGGTCTTCGCGTCGGCCTGGGATCGCGCGCGCTCGAGATCCTAACGCTCCTTGCCGAGCGCGCGGGCGAGGTCGTTTCGGTGCAGGAAATCTCCGATCGGGTCTGGCCGAACATCTTCGTGCAGGAAAACAACCTTCGCGTGCACATCACCGCGATCCGGCGGGCGCTGCGATCAGGGGCGGGGGGCGATGTCCAGATCGTCAATATACCGGGCCGCGGTTATCGGCTGCATGCCGACGTCACGATCGAGGCGGGAGGAAGCAATGGGACCCCGGTGCCGATTTCCCCGGAAATCCGTCCGCTTCCGCTTCCCGTGCAGATCCATCCACTGATCGGGCGCGAGGCCTGTGTCGCCGAAGTGTTGGACAGCGTCGCAAGGCATCGGCTCGTCACAATCGTCGGCGCGGGCGGCATCGGCAAGACGAGCGTCGCGTTGGCGGCGCTGACACAGCTTCGTGCCGCCACCGCCGTTTGTTTTGTCGATCTGACGAATTGCACGAGTCTTGCGCATGTGGCCACCGCCACGGCCGCGGCGCTGCAAACGCCCATGGGCCAGGACACCATGCCGGCACAGCTGGTAGAGCGCTTGCGCGCGGCTGAACTCGTGCTGCTGATCGACAATTGCGAGCATCTGATTGATATCGCCGCCAGGGCCGCAGAGGCGCTGCTGCAATCCTGCCGGGGCGTGACGTTGCTGGCGACGAGCCGTGAGCCGCTAAGGGTGCCAGGGGAGGTACAGGTGCACCTCCAGCCCTTGCCAGTACCTGCTGCCACGGATGTGGTGGCGGCCATCGCCAGTAACCCATCGGTCGCGCTGTTCTCAGAGCGTGCGGTAGCGGCGGCCGGCGGATTCCGGCTGGTCGAGGAGAATGCGCGGCAGGTCGCGGCAGTGTGCCGTTCGCTGGACGGGCTACCGCTTGCGCTGGAACTGGCGGCGGCGGCGATGCCGATGGTGGGGCTGGAGGGGCTGTCCAGCGGACTGGCAGGGCGCCTGTCGTCCATTACCTTTGGTCGCCGCACCCTCGCGCGCCATGAAACGCTCGAAGCGATGCTGGACTGGAGCTTCGAACTGCTCGCGCCCGACGAGCGGCTGGCGTTCGGTTGTCTCAGCCTGTTCCGCGCCACCTTCGATCTTGCCGCTGCCGTGCAGGTCGCGGCGCCGAACGGGGCGGAGGACAGGCGGACCGCGCAGGCCATCTTGCAACTGGCGGCCAAGTCGCTCCTCTGCATCGAGCGATACCAGCAAGGCGTGGCCTATCGTCTGCTGGAAACGACCAGAGCCTATGCCCGTCGCAAGCTGGAGGATTCCGGTCAGGCGGAAATCGCGGCGCGCCGGCATGCGGAATGGGTTGGAACGCTGCTGGATCGCGCCCAGGCCGATTGGCCCCGGCTGGATCGCGCCGACTGGTGGGACCGTTATGGCAATGCGATCGACGACGTGCGCGCGGCGCTGGCGTGGTCCCTGGGCGCGTCAGGCGACAAGCAGTTGGGCATACGCCTGACTCTTGCTTCTGCCCCGCTGTGGCTCGGCATGTCGCAGTTCGCCGAATATCATCGCTGGCTGGAACAGGCGCTTGTCACGCTCGACGCGCTGAGACGGCGTGGCGGGGCCGAGGAGATCCAGCTGCAGATCGGGCTGTGCGTGCTGCTGTTTCACGCCGACCGGCCCGGCGAGGCGTTCGTGCGCGCGGCGACGCAGGTGCTGCGCATCGCCAAGAAGATCGGCGATCCGGTGGCCCGGGCGACGGCGCTGTGGATGCTTTCGGGCCAGCGCGGGATCATGGGCGATCATCCCGCGTCCCTCACGCTTGCGCAGCAGATGCTGGCGGCCGAAAGCTCGGACGCCGGTCGCGATCTGCAGGATTTCGCTCGACGGGTGGTCGCGGGAATGACCTTTCGCGTGGGGCGCGTGGCAGAATCGGCGGCGATCGGGGCCGAACTGGTTACCCAAGGCAGCGAGCGCACCGCGTATGGCGCGGTGCTTCGGTACGATCATTCCACGATATTGCGGGGCAACCACAGCGTCACGCTGGCAGTCCAGGGCCGGCTGGAAAGTGCCAGGGCAATCATTATGGAAACGGTGATCGATGCCCGGCGGATGCGCAATCCGAGTTCTTTCTGCTATCTGCTGGGCAGCGCGGCCTGCCCCGTCGCGCTGTGGCTGGGCGACGACGAACTGGCCCGGCACTATGCCGAACTGCTGGGCTGTGTGGCGGACGACAACCGATTCACCTACATGGCCGAACTAGCCGCGTGGTTCTCGCGGATCGCCGATCTGCGCACGGGAAAGTCGCTACAGCCATATCCATTGGACCGAATTCGCCCGCCCTTGCCGCACGACAAGGACGTCTTCATCACCGCCTGCGCGGCGCTTTGCGATGCAGAAGCGTTGGCGCGGGCCGAAGCCTGCGCGCCACATTGGGCGACTGCGGAAATCCTGCGGGCCGATGGTGAGAATCGGCTGCGCAGCGGCGACATCGTGGCGGGGCGCGCCCAGTTCGAGCGGGCGCTGGCGATCGCCGAGGCACAGGGTGCCGGGCTGTGGGCGCTGCGTGCCGCGACGTCGCTCGCCCGCCTGTCGACGCCGGTCGAGGCGGCGCGCATCCTGGTGCCCGCACTCGCGCGTATCGAAGGCGACGAACATTATCCGGACGTCTGCACCGCGCGTGCCTTGTTGTCGGACTGCGCTCATTGGGGCGGCGCCGATTCGGCTTGGCCGTCTCGGCCGTTCGAGTTTTGATCGCAGACACGGATCCGATCCTGCGGACAGGCGACGGCACGTGCCGGCAACGGAACGCGGGTGATCGCCACGGTTCTGTGAGTCATATGTGGGCCGGCAGCGAGAACGAGTTGCCAAAATTTTGCGGCGGGAGCCGCCAGCGCGAAATCAAAATATCAGGGCGCTACGGCCAGTGGAGCGATCATGGCCGCCGATGGCCGCTCTCAGCCCAAGCGGTCGTTCTCACCCGTTGATGGCACCGTCTTAAGTTGGTCGGGGAACTGCCGCGAGCGAATCGCTCATTGATGGGTCCGGTGACTACGCCGCCCCCCCTAGGACGCTGGGAGCGACCGAGAGCAATCGTCCAGCAAAAGCCGGTCGCGTCCGCGCAAAGATATTTGATGAACACTTGACCACCGCCAACGCTACAGCGGCTAAACCATTGAAAAAGTTGGTGACCCCTGCCGATCCTTGGGCGTGTTGATAAGCATACGTAATAAAACGCAATATTACTTCCGCAGGCGTGTGATGCCATCAAAAGTACCATCCGCATTCAACGATTTTTTGATTGGGGCGATCTGGAAAGCTTCCAATAGGTCGGCCAGGAGCCCAACCGGAGAAAATTAAACTCCCATGCATCCGTGATCAGGCCGGGCCATCATGTTGGTTGCTCTTCGTCCGCACCAGTTCCTTCCACTCAAATTTGTTTTTCCGATGTCACGGCGGAGGTCGCCTGATGTCCCTCTGACGAGCCATGATTTAGGCGAAGCACGCAGTGTGCAACTGCGTGCGCCTGGTGCTGCAGACCGCGGAGATTTCCACCAGTGTGCAAAGGCTTGCCTCGGCGAGTATCTGGCAGTATTTGCGAATCGCTCGCAGGAATCGCGGCCGCTTACCTCCCAGGCAGCCAACCAGGGGCATCAATTGCGACACATGGTGGTAAGGCTTGTCCCAACAGTCCGAGACCCTGCAACTCTTTCTGTCCCACCGATCCGAACTTCTGCGGCAGGCGCATCGTATCACGCGCGATCGCGCACAGGCCGAGGATGTGCTTCAGGAAGCATGGCTGCGTTTTCGCGCCGCCCTTGCCGAGCGCCAGATGCACGAACCGCTCAGCTATCTGTCGCGGATCGTGCGCAACCTCGCGCTCGACAGCGCACGCCGCAGCGGTCTGGAGAGTCGGCTTTTCCATAATGAAAGCGACGCGGATCCGCTGCAGGTGCCGAGCGAAGCGCCCTCGCAAGAGGCCGCCATCATCTCCGGATCCGAGTTGCGCGCCGTGGAGAACGCGCTGGCGCTGATGCCCGAACGCATGCGGGTCGCGGTCCGGATGCACCGGATCGAGGACATCAAGCTCAAGGACATTGCTGAGCAACTCGGGATCTCGGTGACCAGCGCCCATGGGTTGGTCGCCGAGGGCGTTGCGCGCTGCCGCAGAGCGCTCCGCGACAAGCTATAAGGCTGTCGCCCCTGTCACCGCTTCGAAAAAAAACTCCATCCGGTTCGTCTAGCATTTAAGGATCCTTCGATCGTGCGACGGGGCGATTGGCCGCGGGCAATGAGGACGAATTAATGGACAGCCGCGAAGAGGGCGAACCACAACGGGTCGACGCCATCGAGCAGGCACGCGCTGACCGCGAGGCGATAGATTGGCTCATCCGCCTCGACGAGGAACCGGAAGCGCCGGCGTTGCGGGTCGCCTTCGCAGCGTGGCTCGCAGGCAGTCCCGTTAACGTGCAGGCCTGGAGTGACACCGCGCACGCGTCGGATGCCATCTCGCTCGCGTTCGCGCCGTCTCCCAAGGTTGTATCAATCGAGCAAGCTCTCAAGCGGCGACGTCAGCGGCGCAGTCTCGCCCGACGCCTGTTTGTGGGTAGCGTGGGCATCGCCGCCGCGTGCATTGCGCTCTGGGCCGGACCGAGGCTCCTCACCAATTTGCGCGCCGATCATATTGCGCCGACCGGCGAAGTACGCACATATCATCTCGCCGACGGTACACTGGTCAAGCTGGCACCGGGCGGCGCGCTAGCGGTCGACTATTTGGGGGGGCAGCGCCATGTGCGGCGGCTTCAGGGCATTGCCTATTTCGACGTCAAGCATGACGCGTCGCGGCCGTTCCAGATCGGCGCATCGGGTACCACTATCACCGTCCTCGGGACCGCCTTCGAGGTGCAGGCGCACGAGGATGGCGTGGGCGTGGCGGTCCGGCGGGGCAGGGTGCGTGTTGCCTGCGATACCGCGGCACCGGTCGCGATTCTGTCGGTCGGCCACACGGTCGACATGGCTTGCGGCGCAGGCACGGCGCTGCGCGCCGGCACGCCGCCCGAGCGGATCGCGAGCTGGATCGACGGCCAGTATGTGGCAACCGACCGTCCGATCCTCGACGTCGTCGATGCGCTACGGCCCTGGTATCGGGGGGTCATCTTCGCGCGGGGAGAAGGCCTGGAGACGCGGCGCGTCACCGGCGTCTATGATCTCCGCCACCCCCAGGAGGCGCTCTCCGCGCTGGCCGCTGCCCACCATGTGCGGGTGACCCGGGTCACGCCCTGGATGACCATCGTCACCCCCGACTGAGCCTCCCCCAAGACTGCACAAAAAAAACCGAAAAAACGCTGAGCCGGTTCGTTAAGTCTGTAGAGGTAATGCAAATGACTCGCATTTGCATTCTTTTGGTGAACATAACTATAGGGGTCAGCTTGGTGGTTTTCGGGGGTTCGTCGGCGCGGTCAAGGCGCCGGTCGGTTGTAGGGGGCGTTCTTCTGGCCGGGGCGGCGACGATCCTGTCGCCGGCTGCCGCCATGGGGCAGGCGCAGGTCGAGACACCGTCGCGCAGCTTCGACATCCCGGCGACGTCGTTGGCCGACGCGCTCGCAAGTTTCGGGCAGCAGTCGGGTCTCCAGATCAGTGTCGATGCCGCCATCGTGCGCGGCCTAAGCTCGCCCGGCGTGCGCGGCCGGCTTTCGATCGCCGAAGCGCTGCAGCAGCTGCTCGCGGGCAACGGGTTCACTTGGCATCTGTCGGGCAATCTCGTCACGCTCGAGCGCGTCCGGGCCGCGGACCGCGGCGATGGACAGCAGGCCCCGATCGTCACCGAAGCGCTTAAGATCGAAGGCGCCGCTGGGGAGCAGGGTACGGGCGCCGAGCGCGATGCCCGGCGGCATGACGCGGTTTTCGACCGCGACATCTCTTCGACGTTTGCCGGCAAGGACGAGGTCGAGCGCTACAAGGGCGTCAACCCGGCCGACGTGCTCAAAGGCATGGTCAATGTGTTCAGCGGCGACTCCCGTAACAGCGGCGCGCTCGACCCGAGCATCCGCGGTATTCAGGGGCCCGGCCGCGTGCCGGTCATCATCGACGGCACCGAGCAGGCGCTGACGGTGTGGCGTGGCTATAACGGCGCCAGCAACCGCAACTATATCGATCCCAGCCTGATCGCCGGTGTTGAGGTGCTGAAGGGGCCGGTCTCGGCGCGCGGCGTCAACGCCTCGACCGGCGGAGCGGTGGTGATCAACACGCTCGACGTCAGCGACATCCTCAAGCCGGCGCAGAAGTTCGGGATCGAGCTGCATCTCGAGGGCGGCAATAATTCCGTGTCGCCGCAGCTGCCGACCCTGCATACCGGACAGGACTATCGGACCATTCCGGGCTTCCCCGGCAGTCCCGGCACGCCGGGCATGCCGAACTTTCCCTATGACGATCCCACGGTCCGCGTGCCCATCCGCAAGGCGAGCGACAACGACGTCTTTTCAATGGGGGACAAGGCGGTGCGGGTCGCGGCGGCCGGGCGCCTCGGCGCCTTCGACCTGATCGGCGCCTATGCCTATCGCCAGCGCGGCAATTATTATTCGGGCGAAAGCGGCGTCGGCTATTATCAGCAATCCGGGCTCACGCTTGCGCCGGACACCTATGTCCGGTTGCTGGGGCTGAACTACAAGCCCGGTGAAGAGGTGCCCAACACCTCCAGCGAGATGGAATCCTGGCTGGCCAAGGGCACCTGGCATATCGCCGCCGACCAATATCTCCAGCTCGGCTTCCGCGACAGCAAGTCGACCTATGGCGAGATCATCCCCTCGCGGATCCTGTCCACGTCGACCGGGACCTTCGGCAACATCCAATGGCCGCTGAGCAAGGTCCACGCCCAGGCCTATAATGCCGAGTACAAGTGGCAGCCGGACAGCAAATGGATCGACCTGAAGGCGAGCCTGTGGGGCACGCATACCGTCAGCGACACCTATAGCGCCGGCGGCTTCCCCAACGCCGCGTCCACGGTCGATCCCATCCTCATCAACACGGCGCTGGGCAACAGCCACAACAACCGCATCGGCTTCACCGCCAGCAATCAGGTGAAGCTCACCCGCCGCCTCGACCTGATGCTAGAGGGGTCTTGGCAGCGCGAGAAGCTCAGCTCCGAGGACCAGTATAGCGACGCGATCGCCAATGGCTGGCGCCAATATCCCCGGGCCGGGCGGCGCGAGGAATATCGCATCAATCTGCGCGGGGAGTGGCGCCCGACCAGCTTCCTGAAACTCAATGCCGGCGTCACCTATTCGGGCTATTGGGCGTATGACGATTTCCTCAACAAACTGCTGCAGATCCGCGGCGGGTCCATCGGGCAGTCGGCCATTTCGAGCTATAACCAGAGCTATCAGACGACCGAGACGGGGGCGGCGGCGTACGAGGCCTGGCTTCGGACCCAGTTTACCAACGAGAACATCATCCGGCGACGCCTGGCGGCCTATACCGCCAATCCGGTGCCGTTCACGGTCACCCGCAACGCCGTCTGGTCGCCCGACGCGCAGGGCAGCTTCCGGCGCGCCGACAATCTGTGCGTCAATGGCGCGCTGACAGCGATGCGCAATTATGTCGCCGGTTCGTGCGGGATCACGCCCGTCACGACGAATGTCGCCGTTACACAGTCCACCGACCGGCGCGCGCACGACTGGGCGCCGAGCGTCTCCGCCACCGTCTATTTCAGCGGCGCGAGCAGGGCCTATGCCCGCTACGCCGAGGCCTATCGATTCCCTAGCATGTTCGAGAGCACGATCGGCTTCTCGGCGTCGATCAACCCGACCCAGGCGCTGAAGCCCGAGCATATGTATGCGATCGAGGCGGGGTTCGTACAGGATCTGAAGAGGGTCTTCGGCCTGAACGACGGCGACCAGCGCGCCGATATCAAGCTCACTTGGTATAACAACCTCACCCGGGACGTGATCGAGCGCTCGACGCAGCTCCTGTTCTTCAATCTCGATCGGCAGGAGATCCAGGGTCTCGAGCTGCAGGCCCGCTATGACAATGGCCGGTTCTTCACCGAGCTGGGCGCGGCGCACATGACGAAGAACAAGGCGTGCGACGAAAGCTTCGCTATCTTGGCGGATCGGCTTCGGGGCCGCGTGCCCAATTGCGTCAAATACGGCTTCGTCTCGAGCTACCTGCTCACCCAGGCGACGCCCGAGGACCAGATCAACTGGAACGTGGGCGGACGCTTCCTCCGAAAGCGGTTGGAAGTTGGCAGCCGCCTGACCTGGTATAGCGGCTACGACAATCCGCAGCTCGACGCGTTTATCGGCGGCCCGGTCGCCGATCGCATCGACGGCTATAGTCTCAACGTCCCGTATAGCTGGGGTGAGACCCTGACCGTCGATGCCTATGTGAAATTCCGGCTCAATGATCGCTACTCGGCCGAACTGGTGGGGACCAACCTCAACGACCGCTATTATCTCGACCCGCTGTCGCGGTCCCTCATGCCGGCGCCTGGTCGGACGGTTCGGCTCAGCCTCACGGGCCGGTTCTGATGACGGAGATTCAGGGCCGCCGCCTATCTCGACAAACCCTGCAAGACCTGCGGGATGGCTGCGCGCCCTGGAAGAAGGCGCCTGAAGGTTCAGGCGCTCCAACTGCAGGAGCACTATCATGAAGATCGTACATCGCAAGGCGCTTGCGGCCGCCGGGCTTGCATCGCTTGCTTGGTGCAGCGCTGCCAATGCGCAGATCGTCGGGGTATCGACCGACACGAGCAAGGTCGTGGTCGGCACCAGCACGATCAATGGCGGCCCGCACGCCTCGGGCCGTCCGGGCATCGCCGTTCCGTCGAGGGGGCTCGACCGCCTCGTCGACTTCCAGGGCCTCCAGTCCTCGGTCGGCGTCGACGCCAACGCGGTTTCGACCGTCAACGCGCCATCGGACGCACCATCGAACCACAGCAGCATGGGCGTGTTCCATTTCGCCAAGGTCGGCACCGCCAACCTCTATTTCGGCGAATGGGCGCAAACGTCGAGCGCTGGCGACGGCACACACACCGTCTATTATGCCGGGGACAGCACCGGCACGACCGTGCCGACCAGCGGCACGGCGACCTACTCGGTCAAGGGCATCAGCGATTATGCGAACAAGGGCCTGCTGACCGGCACGTTCACCGCGAATTTCGGCGCGGCGACGCTGACGGGCAGCATCGCCAATGCCAGCACCGGCTTCGGCGTGAACATCGGCAACGCCGACATCGATGGTGCCAACATCATCGGCGGGGGCGACGCGACCGCCACCCAGTCCGGCGTGCAGGTTGCCTCGGGCGGGCAGGTCAGCGGCCGCTTCTACGGCAGTAACGCCGCGGCGCTTGCCGGCGTCGTTGCGTTTGGCAGCCGCCAGTACAACACGGCCTTCGGTGGCACCAAGAACTGACCTTCCCCGTCGGTTTCGCCATTCGGGCGAGGGGGTCTTCGGATCCCCTCGTTTCCCGTCGCTCTCAACGAGCGTTCCTTCGACCGCCAACGGAGAGCCTTTCGGCCGTGCAGCGCGTACCTCCGCTTCTTCGACAGCGCCTTGCCGGCGCGCTGCTCGTGACTAGTGCGGCCCTGGTTGCCGGTGGGTCTGCAGGCGCGCAGGCCGTCGGCGGTGATGACACGCGCCTGCGCCTCGGTCAGGGCATCGATCGACGTTCCGACGACGCCGAGCGACAGCTGCTGGAGGCTGTGGAGGACATCGGCAGCGGACCGGCGACGATCCGGATCGATGGGCGCACCTACACGGTCAACCGCAATGCCAGCGAGATGGGCGAGGCACTTTATATCGCCGTGGCACGGCGGCAATGGCCCGACGCACGGCGGTTCCTCAAGGCCTATCTCGCGCTTCCCGGGCGCGATCCCATGCTGGTCTTCTATGCGGAGGGGGCACTGGCGCGGCAGGCGCGCGATCTCGCCTCGGCGGAGCGCCACTATCGCGCGCTGCTCAAGCTGCAGCCCGACTTCCTGCCCGGCCGGCTCGAGCTCGCCCGTGTGCTGTTCGAAAGCCGCAAGGACCGCGCGGCGCTCGCCGCGTTCCGGCAGGCGCAGGCCGCCCTGGACGCGCAGGGCGATAAGGCCGCCGGCATCCGCCAGACGGTCGAAACCTTCCTGAAGGTGCTGCGGCGGCGGAGCGGATGGCAGGGATCTCTCGCGATCGGCCCGGGCTACAGCAGCAATCTCAACCAGAGTTCAGCGAGCTATGCCTGCCTCCTGACGGGCGAGGACGGCACGTGCCTGATCGATCGCAAGGTGCCCGACGCGATCCAGGCCGCCGGCATCAACTTCGAAGGCACGCTCAGCCGGCGCGCGCCGATCGGCGGCAATGGCGGAATCGCCGGCCGCGCGCTGCTCTATGGCGATATATATCGGGGGCACGGCGCCTATAACCAGGCGACGCTCTCCACCCAGATCGGCTATGATCACCAATCGTCGCGCGGCAGCTTCGCCTTGGGGCCCAGCTTCGATATCGGGAGCCTGGGATCGGCGATGCTCTACACTGCCTTGGGCGTGCGGGGCGAGGCCATGGTCAACGCGGCCGACAATACTGCGCTTCGCATCGAGCTGAGCCGCAAGGTTCTCGACTATCGGCTGCCGGCATATCGCAATTTCGACGGTGCCCAGACCGAAGCCTATCTCACCAGCTGGTACGGGGTGTCGCGTGGCCTGTCGCTGTTCGGCGGACCCGATTTCGTCGACAAGACGGCCGACAATGCGGCCAATGCCTATCGACAGCTTGGCGTTCGCCTCGGCATGAACAAATCCTTCGGCAAGGCCGTCAGCCTGCTTGCCTTCACCTCGCTGCGCTGGCGCGACTACCGCGCGTACAGCGAACTTCTCGCGGCGAAGCGCCACGACCGCGAGCAGAATATCGTCGCGATCGTCAAGCTGCCGGTACTGCGCTTCGCCGGGCTGACCCCGAACATCCTCGTCCAGCACAACCGGGTCGAGAGCAATGTCGACTGGCTCTACTCGTACAAGCGGACCACCGCCGCGATGAGGCTCGAACATGCCTTCTGACCCATGTCTGTCCGGGCGTGGCGCCGCGCCGCTGTTGCCCGGCCTGCTGCGCCCGCACCCACCGTTGGCGACGGCCGAGGTGGGGTGGGAGCGGTCCCGCTACGAGCCGCCTACCGCCGGCCGCCGGCTCGGCATATCCGGCACCGCCCTCCTCTTCGGCGCCGCACTCGCGATCATGGTCTGGCTGCCGCAATCGCCGCTGGTGCGGATCGCGCCCTCGGCGCGGATGGCCGTGACGTTCGAGCTGGCCCCGACACCTGCCGCGCCCCCGGCGCCGCCGGCCGAGGTGCCGCCGGGGCCGCTCCAGCAGGAACAGGAGACCGCGAGCACAAGCCGGTCGGTAACCCCGCCGGCGCCGCAGATCCTGCCGTTGCCGGAGCAGAACCAGCCGGCTGCGGCCGCGGCTGCCCAGCCAGAGGAAGCATCGACTGCGGCGCGACGTGTCGAGCAGACCACCGCTCCGCCGGCGATCGCGAACCAGGCCTCGACCGTCGCCGCGCGCACCAACAGCGCGTCGACCGCGCAGGCCGCGCTCGCCAATTGGCAAAGCGAATTGCTCGGCCATCTCAAGCGGTTCCTGCGCTATCCGCGGCCCTCACAGAGTGCCCGCGAGGAAGGCATCGCGCAGGTGACGATCACGGTCGATCGGCAGGGCCATGTGCTCGGTGCCCGACTCGCGCGAGGTAGCGGCTATCCGATGCTCGATGGCGAGGCCGTGGCGATGGTGCGGCGCGGATCGCCGGTGCCGCCGCCCGACGCCGATATCCCCGGAGATCCGGTGATCGTCACCATCCCCATCCTGTTCTCGCTCCGGCGCTGACATCCCCGAAAAGAAGGAGCCTCGCATGGCCATCACCACTCGCCACGAACCCGCAACCACCGAGCAGAGCCGCGCCAAGCGGCTGAAGGCGGCGACCATTGCGGTCCATGAAACGCTGGACCAGCGGATAATGGCGGCCGAGCCGTTTCGGGATCGCGATCGCTACGGACGCTTTCTCTGGATGCAGTATGAATTCCACCGCGACATCGATGCGCTTTACCGGCATCCGGCGCTGGAGGCCGTGCTGCCGGATCTCGCGGGCCGCCGCCGGCTCGATGCCATCGCCCACGACCTTGACCACCTGGCGCTGCCGATACCCGAGGATGGCGGAGCCCCGGCCTTTGGCGCCGGACCGATCGACTTGCCGACCGCGTTCGGTTGGCTCTACGTCGCCGAAGGGTCAAACCTCGGCGCGGCCTTCCTCTACAAGGCAGCAGTAGCATTGGGGTTCGACGCCAGCCACGGCGCCCGCCACCTCGCCGGCCATCCGGACGGCCGCGCGCGGCACTGGCGGGAATTCACGGCCGCCCTCGACACCCTCGACCTGTCGGAAGACGAAGACGCGCGCGTGAGCGCTGGCGCCCGCGCCGCGTTCTCTCGAGTCCACGAACTTGTTGGCGCTACCCTTGGCTGAGCCGCGTCATCGCCGCGCTGTCGCCCATCTTTCGCGGGGGGCCTGGGCGGTGCTCGGCTTCTTGTTCGTGGCGCTGGGCTTCATCGGCGCGCTGCTTCCGCTGATGCCCACCACCATCTTCCTGATCCTGGCGGCAGGCTGCTTCGCGCGCTCGTCGCCGAGGCTGGAGGCGTGGCTCATCGACCATCCGCGGTTCGGGCCGACCCTCCGTGCGTGGCGCGACGACGGCGTGATCGGTTCCCGGGCCAAGGTCATGGCCTGCGCAGGCATGGTGTTGGGCTATACGCTGTTCTGGTGGGGCGCGCGGCCAACCCTCCTGCTCGACCTTATCGTCGGTCTTGTGTTGGCGGGATTCGCGGCCTTCATCATCACGCGGCCGGCACCACGTGGGCGCTAGGATCGATCCGTAGTCGAGGCGGTGAAGCGGGGATTGGAAGCGCAGCGCCAAGTGCGCCGTCACCATTCAGCAGGGAAAGGGTTCGCGGCTTGCCGGGGCTCTGGAAGCCAAGGCGACGGGCCTGTTCGGCTCAGGGGATGGGCGCGATCGAAAAAGCGATGCCGGCCGCGATGCAGATTGCACCCAAAGCGAGTGCCGCCCGCGAGCCTTTTGATAAGGTCAGCACGAGCAGAACGCCCATGACGCTCGTGATACCCAGCATGGCGACCGTCCCCATCGCGAAACCGTAGCGCGTGGAAGCGCGTGTCCAGGCAAGCGCCAGCATCATGATAGCCGCCCTGCGCCACCGCACGCGCCACGAACGGGCGCACCATGGTTCACCCAGGGCGTGTTTCCGGGTGGAGAAGGCAAGCGCGGCAAGGCCGCCATACGCTATCGCGACGAGGTCAAGCGGCATGCGCGAGTGCATTCTGTGCGCGGGTGCGTCGCGTGCGCGTTGCAGGCACCGGAGGCTGCGGCGTTCCCGCCTTATGCGCGGCAAAGAAAAGAAGCGCGGCAAGCGCGAGATATGCGAAGTCGAACGACGCGAACAAGCGGTCTCCCGCCGCCAGCGATGCGGGCAGGCCGCGGTCCGTCGTCAGGGAGTTCACCACCGGCAGCGCAGCGCAGGCTGCGCCGGCGATGGCGAAGGTTTCGCGCCATGCGCGCCGGATCGGTCGCAGGCAAGCGAGCAGCGTGAGGCCAAACCAGGTGTAGAACATCGTGGACACTTCTAGGTCTGCGCGACCCGGCAGCTCGGCAGGAATCAGGCGGTTGGCGAGGAGATAGGCGGCCATGCCCGCCGGCAGGCACGCGATCACCGCCACGTTGAGCCGCTCGACCAGACGCTGCCCCCATGCGCTGCGGTGCGCTTGGACGCGCTTTTTGCTCCATAAAATCAGGCCCGTGCCGACCATTGCCGCGCCGCTCGCGCCCAGCAGGAAATAGATCCAGCGCAGCCCGGTATCGGCGAACCAGCCGAGATGCAGCCCCAGCAGCACCGCCGCCGTTCGCGCTGCCGGGCCGGGGGGCGGGGAGGATGCGATCCATCGGCCGTCGACGCCGGAGAAGGTGATCGCACCGCCGCGCGCACGCAGCCGGTCGGTGGCGGTGCGGAACAGGGTGATGCGGGCGTTCGCGTCGTTGGGATTGGTCACGAGGATCTGCGCCGGTGGCGCGCCGCCCCAGGCCCGGGTCGCGGTTGCCACCAGCGGCGCGATCGGGGTGAGGGGGGCGAGTGTGCCGCTGCGATGCGCCTCGGGGAGCGCGCCGACCGCCTCGCTCGCGAACAGGGCGGGCTTGGCGTAGTTGGCGACGATCGGCCAAGGCATGTACATCACCATCAGCGTGACGAGCCCGGTATAGGTGATCATCGCGTGAAACGGCAGCGCGACAACCGCCGATACGTTGTGCGCGTCCAGCCAGCTGCGCTGCCCCTTGCCCCAGCGCAGCGTGAAGAAATCGACGAAGATGCGCTTGTGGGTGATCACGCCCGAGAGGATCGCGCCGAACATGCACATCGCACAGGCACCGGCGAGCCAGCGCCCCCAGGGATGCGGCAGCTGCAACTGGAAGTGGAAGCGGTAGAAATGCTCGCCGCCGCGGGTGTCGCGCGCATGGAGCGGTGTGCCCTGCACCGGATCCAGTCGCACCTCGCGGCGCGGGGCCCGCTTGGCGCGGGGCTGGGCTTTGACGACATCGCCGTCCCGAACGAAGACGCGGGTCGCGATCGTCCGCTGGTCCGGCAAATACAAGGTCCATTGCGCGGCATGCGGGGCGGTGCGCTGGAGATAGGCGAAGGCGCTGCCGGCCGCGACCGACGGCGTGGCCGGCGTCGCGCGCACCTCTGGTTGCATCCAGCGCGTGATTTCCGGCCGGAAATAGCTGGCGGTGCCGGTGAGAAACATGGCGAACAGGATCCAGCCGGCGATCAAGCCCATCCAGCCATGGATCCGGGCCATGGACTGGCGAAGCGAGGGCGTCCTCATGGCCGCACGCCCAGCAGGAAGAGCGCGGCGCTGCAGACCGCGGCCCCGCCCCAGACCATCGCCATCGCCCGCGTCAGGCTGCGCGCGTTGAATGCCCATAGCGCCATCGCCGCATAGGCCGGAAACGCGGCCAGCATCGCCCACAAGGTGGCTTCGACACGGGGGAGGGGAAGGAGGCGCGCGGCGAGCGCGCACCCTGCCGCTGCGGCCGCATAGCCGCCGATCGTGGCTGTGATGCCCCGACCGGCCAGAGCCATGCTCCCCCGTGCGGGGCGTGCCCCGTTGTGATCGTCGCGCATCCACCCAGTTCCCCGCATCGCTTGCCATCGCGGCGGAACGTGATTAACCGCAACTGCGAATCGTTAGCAATCACAAAAACGGGGACCATCATGCGCACTTCTGCCCGCCGCCTGTGCGGCCGCCTTTATCTGCTCGCGCTCACGGCTGCCGCGCTCGCCGCGCCGGCCGGTGCGCTGGCGCGCACGGCAGAGGACGACACCAAGGAGGATCCGCAGCAGCGTGCGGGCGAGGCGATCGTGGTCACCGGGGTGGCGGCGAAGGGCACGGCCTCCGGCACCAAGACCGATACGCCGCTGATCGAGACGCCGCAGACGATCACGGTGATCACCGAAGAAGAGCTGACCCTGCGCAACGCGCTGTCGATCAACCAGGCGCTCGGCTATGTCGCGGGCGTCGCCGCCAACCAGCGCGGCGGCACCGTCAGCCGGTACGACCAGCTGCTGCTTCGCGGCTTCACGCCGGGTGTCTTCCTCG
Source organism: Sphingomonas sp. TDK1 (assembly GCF_001650735.1). Taxonomy (GTDB): domain Bacteria; phylum Pseudomonadota; class Alphaproteobacteria; order Sphingomonadales; family Sphingomonadaceae; genus Sphingomonas. Next base: position 154,049 of record NZ_LXVY01000034.1, read on the forward strand.
ACGGCATGCGCCTGCTCGCCGGCCCCTATTCGATGCCCCAGACCGACTTCAACCGCATCGACCGGATCGATATCGTCAAGGGCCCGGCATCGGTGCTCTATGGCAATTCCACGCCGGGCGGGCTGGTAAACCTGACCAGCAAGACGCCGGAGACGACGGCGTTCGGGCGCGTCGAGCTGCAGGCCGGAAATTATGCTTCTCTGCGGGCGGTGGCCGATGTGAACCAGCCACTGACCAAGGATGGCAAGCTACTGTTCCGCGTGGTCGCCGGCTGGCAGAAAGCCGACGGCTTCACCCGCGACACCGAGAGCGAGCGGTACCATATCAGCCCGTCGCTGACCTTCGCGCCCGATGACGCGACGAGCCTGACGCTGATCGCCGCTTATCAGCATGCACCCAGCGGCGGCGGCTATTCCGGGGTGCCCGCGCACGGCGCGGCGCTGGCCAGCCCGGCGGGCGCACTGCCGCTCCACGTCAACACCGGCGATCCGGGCTACGAGCGCTACAATCACAAGCAGAAGGCCATCACCGCGCTGTTCCGGCACGATTTCGACGCGCATCTGACGTTCCGGTCGAACCTGCGCTACCAGAACAACACGCTCAGCTATCGCCAGCTCTATGTGGCGGGCTTCGCCACCACCGGGACGGGCGCCAGCCGCAACACGGATTTCACCACCCTGATCCGTGGCGGCGGCGGCGCCGACGAGGATTTCGACACGCTGACCATGGACAACCAGCTGAACGCGAAGTTCGCGACCGGCCCATTGCGGCACAATGTGCTCGCCGGCATCGACTATCAGTTCATTTCCGGCGAGAATTTCCAGCAGTTCAACACCGGCCAGACCAGCAATCCGCTGACCAGCATTCCCAATCTCAACCCGTACCGGCCCGTCTATGACGGCACGCTGCCGACGCTGGATCTTATCCAGCTCTCGCCCAGCTACGTCAATACCTATAGCAAGCGCGACCAGGTGGGCGTCTATCTGCAGGATCAGGTGGCGATCGGCCGTCTGCAGCTGATCGCCAGCGGCCGCTGGGACTGGTACGAGCTGGCGACGATCAACAAGAAGCTGGCGGCCAACAACCTGACGCGTCTTTCGCAAACGGCGTTCACGATGCGGCTGGGCGCGCTGTACGAGGTGGTCGACGGCCTCTCCCCCTATGTCAGCTATTCGGAATCGTTCGAGCCGCAGACCGGCACCACCTATCTGGGCGTGCCGTTCGATCCGGTGACCGGCAAGATGATCGAAGGCGGCGTGAAGTGGCAGCCGCGCGGCACCAACGCGCTGCTGACGCTGTCGGCCTACGACCTGCGACGGCAAAAGGTGCCGGTCACCGACCCGCGTGCGGGCACCGCCGGCATTCCCGCCAATGCGCAGATCCAGATCGGCGAGGTGCGGGTGCGCGGCGTGGAAGTGGAGGGCCGGGGCGAACTGGCGCGCGGGCTCGATCTGATCCTAGCCGCCAGCTACACCGATGCAATCATCACCCAGGGCGCGCCGGCCGTCGCGGCCACCGCCACCAACAGCGGCACGCCTACGACCACCGGCACGCGCCAGCTCGGCACGCCGGAATGGCATGCGTCGAGCTTTCTTTCCTATGATTTCGGCAAGGGCGGACGATCGGGGCCGCTGGGCGGGCTCACGATCGGCGGCGGCGTGCGCTATGTCGGCGGCTCCGACGGCACGACGACCTATCTGGTGCGCAACGGCGTCACCACCTTCCAGCGGTTCACGAGCGAGGATTTCACGCTGGTCGACGCGCTGCTCGGCTACGACCTGGGCTTTGCCGCATCGCGCTTGCGGGGATGGAGCTTGGCGGTCAACGCCGCCAACCTGCTGGACAAGCGCTACATCAGCGCCTGTCCCTTTTCGAACTCCTGCTATTTCGGGGCGTCGCGCACGGTCACCGGATCGGTCCGGCTGCGCTGGTGAGCGCAGGCGGTTTTCCGGCCGACGCAGGCAGCGGCGGGGCGGGCTGGATCGGGGTCGAGTATCGCCGCTCTCAACGCCGTGGGCATGCGATCTTGTGACGTAGAACGCGAGCTTGGCGCGTCAGCCCGGGCACTCCGGCAACGAGCCGAGAAGCTTCTTCAATTCCGGGGCCAAGATGCCAACGGCCGTCACGCCGATATCGTGCGCCTCGGCATTGATCCCAGCGCTTATGAGGACGTTCGAGAGCAGGGAGTTCACGGCGGTGCCATGCCACGTCCTGAGGTGGGTATCGGCCCCTGCCTCAACGACGTTGCGCCATTGAAGGCCCAGGACGTCTCACGCCTCCGGCGTGACCGCGCTCGCACGCCGCGGGCGCGGCGCCGAGTCGGCCTGGTCGTCTCGGCCCTTCGGGTGTTGATCGCGGACGCTGCCGATCCTGCGGGTCGGCCGCCGGCAGACGCCGGCAGCGGCACGCGGGTGCAGAGCGCGCGCTGGCGCAGGCCTGCGGCGACACCAGGGCGCGCGAGGTGTTGGTGTCCGCGTGGGCACACTTGCCGGGGCGGGGGGGCAAGGGCGGCGGCCGGCGCACGTGCTGGCCGACCGCATTCCCGCTGCACACGCGCTGATGGAGGCGTGCGGCGCCGATATCCGGATCGGGGGCGGGGACGTCTACTGCCCGAGCCCGACATTCTCGACTGGGTCGCGGACGATGCCGCCAACCGCGTCGCCTATCCGATAGGCTTCTATCCGATGCTTCGGCAAGATGGCGAAAGCTGGCACTGGCACCCCGCGACCGAGAAGCTTGCTGACCTCTACGGGAAGTTCAAGCCCTTCCGCGCGGCGCTCCGCGCCGGCATCCTGCCCAGTTCGTATAGTGGATCGCTCGAAGACCATCTCCCGCGCTTCCTGGAGCCACCGGCGGCTTGGGCCACGCATCCGATGCTCGACAGCTGGGCGACCAGCCTACTCAGCGACCTGAAGGGCTGGCTCGTTGATGAGACCCGTCGGCGCTGATGTCGGCGAGCCCAGGATCAACGGGAGAGGTACCGGGCGCGTTCGTTTTCGCAATTGGGCGTGTGGAATCTGCCAGGCTGCAGCCGGCCTTCTTCTGCCGACCTGCGCTGCCGGTCGCGAAACCGCTGAATGCCCGTTCCTGGCGAGAGCTGCCGTTCGAACTATCGTTCTGGAACGGCAGGATTGTCGCGTGGCCGCTCGACCTCGCAATCAGGTTCGACCTCAGAAATGGCGGCTGTGCAAGCTCCACCCATCAAGGAGCTGAGCAGGCGAATCTCCTAGGTGAGGATCATTCTAACTACTCAAAACGCGACACATCATGTCGCTAAAGCAACCAAAATGTGTGGGACCAATTGTTGAGTGCCACCAAGCTCAACCGCCCAACGGGGCTAAATTGCTCCATTTTCTGCTTGAAAATGGTGACCCCTACGGATGCCGCTCAAGTAAATTATATCATTGATAATCAATGATAATTCCTCTGTGACGATCGCCTAGTGCCATCAAAAGTGCCATCAATTCTCGGCCCCATTTAGTTCGGATGATCGGGGAAGGGGCCAAGTTTTCAGACAGGAGGCGGGGCAAGTGCACGAATCGTCGAGCACGGAGCTTTTAGGCATCTCCGTCGGACTGACTATGCCGCGCCGATCTTTGGTTCGCGGCTGCTCCCGGCCAGAACGCGACGTTAGTCAGCTGCGCCTCCCGCGGCAGCTTTTGTGCTGCCAATGTGGCAGAGAGCGCTGGGCAACCAGAGTTATGCGAACCAATCAGCTCCGTTGATCGCCCAGACTTGGGTGCTGGAGCCGTGGCCGTATCACTTCACGAAGTTGAGCCAAATCACCAATCGGAGTGGTTGCAGCCTAACTCCGCATTGCGTGCGATATATCGGCAAGTGCTTTGAGAGCAGCAACGCCTCCTCTTTGGTTACTGATCTCCGGCTCCACAGGATACGTATCTCGGCAACGGAATCGATCATCGCGTGCGAATGCTGGTCCGGTAGTGTCCCGCCCACCGGAAAACGCAACCGATCGCAAGCCATCCGATCAATAGCGCATACGGCCGCCAGTCTGCTTCGAAGCCGACGAAGATGAGGACCAGCGCGCAGAGGGCGCCCGCATAGGAAACGAACCGCATCGGGCCGGGGGCGAGCCTGAAGGCCGCCGCTGCGTAGATTTCGGGGTGGCGTTCGGTCACGCGGGCCGCGGACAGGCAGATGCTCGCATATTTGAGCAGGTTGGGGATGTTCACCGCCAGAAACAAGAAGGTCAGCTCCATCGGCAGGAACAGGCCCGCACAGCCGATCGCGAAGACGGCGAGCAGCGCGACATGGGGCGTCTTCCAGCGCGGATGGACGCGGGCGAAGGCGGCAGGGAGCATGCCGGCGGTGCCCATCGCATAGAGGCTGCGGCTGAACATTGCGAACATGGCGTTGAGCGACTTGCCGATCGACAGCACCGCCGCGAGCACGATCAGCGGGGTCGCGATCGGGCCCATGAACTGCTTGGCGGCATCGAGGATCGGGGCCTGGCTCGCTCCCAGCGCGGGGGCGCCGAGCACACCCAGCGCGACGAAGCCGACCGCAAGATAAAGCAGCGTCGCCGAACCGATCGAAAGCGCGATGCCGAGCGGGATGGTGCGCCGGCTGTCGGCGACTTCGGCCCCGGCTTCGGTCGCCGCCTCGATGCCGAAGAACAGGCCCATCAGCAGCGGCGTGGCGGCGATCATGCCATGCCAGCCTTGCGGGAACATCGGCTCGAAATGGCGGAGCTCCATTGCGGTTGCGCCGCCCCACAGGACGAAGATCGCGAACAGGATCAGCATGCCGACGAGCAGGATCTTCTGCGCCCGCGCGGCGATATGGACGCCGAACAGGTTGAGCAGCAGCGCTAGCAGCAGCGCCAGGAACATGGTCGGCTTCACCGGCAGCGGCACCAGCATCGATCCATACCGGACCATGACGAGCGCCAGCACCACCATTGCGCCCATGTTCGCAAGGATCCGGGCCCAGCCGATGAAGAAGCCCCAGTGCGGGCTCAGGAACCGGGCGGGCCAGGCAAAGGAGGCGCCGGACACCGGCAGCGCCGAACCGAGAAAGGCATAGCTGACGGCAATCAGATACATCGGCAGCGCCGCGACCAGCGCGGAGAGCAGCATCGCCGGTCCGGCGATTGCGGCAGCCGGTGCGATCGCCGAGAAGATAGAGACGCCCACGGCGGTCCCGAGCCCCATTGCGACCACGCCGCCGAGATCGATGCCCTTTGCCAGCGCGACGTCGCCTGTACGCTCCGTCACTGCTTGGTGCCCGCGATCAGGAAGGCGCGGATGTCGGCGACCAGTTTCTTCCAGCTGGCATCATCCGAATAGGCGACATGGCCGGCAGGATAGAGCGCGTTGCGATAGCGGCCGGTGGGGAGCGAGGATTGGGCGAACAGGTAATCGGCAGCGCCGACGGTGGTGGTCAGATCGAACAGGCCGGTGCCGACGAACAGCCGGAGTCGGGGGTTGGCGGCCATGTTCTTCTCGAGCTCGGCCATGAACGGCCAATCGTTGAACGGCGAATCCCCCGCGCCATAGGCCCAGTCGCCGGGGAAGCGGGCGATCACCTTGTAGGAGGAGGGATCGGCCACCCCGATCCGCTTGAGCTCGCCCAGCATTGCCTTGCCATACAGATCGGAGACAGCCGAGAAAGCGTCGGGGCCGACGGTTTCGCCGGCGTCGGCTGCGCGCGGCGCAGTGTAGCGCGCGTCGTAGCGGCCGAGCACCTTGCCCTCGCTTCTCAACAGTTCGACGCGGAACCGTTCCTTCGAGATGCGCAGGTCGTGCGCCAGGTAATAGCCGCGCGGAAGGCCGGTCAGGTCTTCGAGCTTGGCCGCAATTTCCCCGCGGGTGGCCGCGTCGAGCGCCGCGCCGCGGAACAGCGCATCGAGATAGGCGGGCCCAAAGCCCTTCGCCTCGGCAGCGCTCGCGGCGGGATCGCAGGCGGCGGGGCGCTTGTGGTGATAACAGGCGATGGCCGCGAGCGTCGGCAGCGAGATCGGATAGGTGACGACGTTGTCCGGGCGCTGCGACGTCTCGATTATGTTGAGAGCTTGGCCGAGCAGCAGCACGCCGCGTACCTGCAGGGCGGGGTCGCGCAGGCGCAGCGCCTCGACCATCGCGGCGGCGCGGATCGTGCCATAGCTTTCGCCCAGGATGTAGAGCGGCGCACCGCTGCGGCCATGCGCGGCCAGCCACTGCTGCGCGAGCTGCGCCACCGCATCGGCATCGCCCTTCACCGACTGGTAGAAGCTGCGATCGGCGTCCTCGGCGATGGCGGAGAAGCCGGTGCCGGGCGGATCGAGGAACACCAGATCGGCGAGGTCGAGCAAGGTCGCTGGATTGGCCGAGACCGCTGCTTCGGCCGGCAGCGGCGCGGCGGGATCCTGCGGCACCAGCGCCCGCATCGGACCGAGCGCCCCCACGTTGAGATAGGCAGACGCGGCGCCCGGGCCGCCGTTGAAGAGAAACAGGACCGGGCGATCAGCCCGTGCGGGACCGGTGTAGGATACATAGCCGGCGGTCGCGTCCTGCTTGCCCGGCGTGCTGGCGACCGGGACCAACCCGACTTCCGTCTGGACGTTCACCCGCTTGCCGGCGATCCTGACCACCTGGTCGCTGCGCGCCTGCATCTGCGCCAGCGCCGGGCTGGCGAGCAGGGCGGCGGCCATGCAGACGGTGCTTGCCAGCAGGCTCCGGAAATTCTTCCGCATCCTCATCCTTCCTGCTTCTTCCGATAGCGGATCAGGCCCTCGGTCAAGGCGTGGAGGCCATAATCCACGTCCGCCGGCGCGCGGGCGAAGCCGATGCGGATATGCCCGGGCGCGCCGAAATACTCGCCTGGCGCAACGATGACCCCGCAACGGTCCGCCAGCCATTCGGAAAAGGCGATGCTGTTCTGAATGCCGAGCAGCCTGGGGAAGGCGATGCAGCCGAAATCGGGCAGGGCGCCTTCCAGCAGCCCTTCGTCGAGCCAGTGGCGATGATAGGATTCGATGATGGGGCGCGCCCGCGACATGATCCGGCTGCGATAGCCTTCGAACATCTTGGGCTGCTCGAGCACCAGCGCGGCAAAAGCATGGGCGAGATTCGAAACGCCGAAGTCGATCTCCTCGGCCAGCGCCCGGATCCGGCCGATGCGGCCCGGCTCGCCGACGATCCAGCCGCAGCGCAGCGTGCTGAGCCCATGCGACTTGGTGAGGCTGCTCACGCTGATCAGCGCCGGCGAAATGCCGGCGGCCGGGCGCGGACGCAGCGCCGCATCGACATAATCGCCATAAACCTCGTCTACGATCACGGTGAGTCCGCGGGCTTCGGCAATCTCGCCGATCGCGCGCAGGGTTTCCCGGTCCAACGACATGCCGGAAGGGTTGTGAAGGTCGGACAGCACGATAAGCCGCGTCCTGGGGCCGATCCGCGCGGCGAGCTCGTCGGGATCGATCGTGAACCGGTCGCCGCGCCGCTCGAAGCGATCGACGCCGAAGCCATTGGTCTCGGCGATCTTGTGGAACAGGTCGAACCCCGGATTTTCCACCAGCACCCGATCGCCCGGCGCCAGCATCGCACGGTAGATCAGCGACAGCGCCCCCGTCGCGCCGGTCGTGCACAGCACCTGCTCCGCCGGGACTGAATAGCGCCGGGCAAGTTGCTCGACGACATAGGGGTTTCCGCTCGCGAAGGCACTGGTGTAGCGCGAGGTAATCGGCTCCGAAAAGCCTTCGACAATGATCTGGCGCAGCAGCTCGAAGGGCTCCGGCACCGAACTGTCGAACAGGCTTACCAGCAGATTGCGCTCCGAACGAACGGCGCGGATCACTCTGCGCACCCAATGCGAATAGGATTCCCCAGCCGGCGCTCCGGCGCCAGGGTTTTCCGCTTCGCCAGAGGGCGCGGGGGGAAGGTCGGTACGTTCCGGCCGGTTCATGTTCTGGTTCGTTTTCCGTCCGTGGCAGGGTTCAAGCCTGTGGGTGCCGCCCGGCTCGGCACGGAGCCGGGCGGCCGAGGTGTCACTTGAGCTTGATGGTAGCGCCAACGAAGAACCGCCGCCCGAGAATGTCGCCATAGGCGATCTGCGGGTAGGATGGTGCCTTGTCGGTGAGGTTGTCCACGCCGGCGCGCAGCGCGAACGTGCCGAGATCGGCTTGCGTCGAGATGCTGTGAACCACGTTCGCGCTCAGGATCGGCGTCGGCGTCGTCTCGATGGTGGCGTCCGCCGCCGAGCGGGTGCGGCCGCGATAATCGAGCTGATAGGTCAGGCGGAACGGGCCCTTTTCGTAGACCGCGTTGAACTGCCCCACCCAGCTTGGGCTGAGATAGGTGTCGTCGGTGCGGGTGAAGGTGGTGCCGGTCACCGAGCGGGTGAGCAGCGCGTTGTGCGTCGCCACCGCGCGCAGGCCGAGTTTGCCGATATCGCCGCCGCCGAACACGTCCGACAGCGCGAAGCGATAATCGATCATGTAGGTCTCGCCGCGATACTTGATCACGCCGGCGTTGAAGGTGGTGGTGGTGCCGGTGAGCACCGAACCGCCGATCGCCGTTGCGCTTGGGTTGGCGATCCGCGAGAAGGCGCTGCACACTGCGGCACTCGGGCTCGCCTCATCATAGCAGGCAGCCATGAAGTCCGCGGTGGTGAACGGCGACAGGCCGTCCTTCAGATCGATCTGGACGCGATCGGCGCTGACCGTCAGGCCCGGCACGAAGCGCGGCTGGAAGACGATGCCATAGGTCAGCGTGTCGGAAATCTCGTTGCTCAGGCTGCGATTGCCGCCGCTGGTGATCGTGGCGATGCTGAAATTCTCGGCCGGATCCTGGAAGCGGGCAAGCCGCGCCGCTGCGCTCAGCCCCGCGCCCGTCCCGTCGGGATCGACGCCATAGCCGGTATTGGCCGCGAACAGCGCAAGGCAGTTCGCCCGGCGCGCGGCCGGGTTGGGGCCGCTGTTGATCCGGTCCGCATCGCACGGATCGAAGCCCACCGAGCCAAGGCCCGTCGAGGTCGGCGCAAGCAGCTGGGTCAGCGTCGGCGCGCGGAAGTTTCGGCTGCGCGAGCCGCGCAGGGTAAGCCCGCCGGTCACTTCCCAGCGCAGCCCGACGTCCCAGACATTCTCGGTGCCGGCGAGCGAATTGTCGACGTAGCGGAACGCGCCCTTCAGCTCGAGCGCCTTGACCAGCGGCAGGGTGAAGTCCTTGCCGATCAGCGGGATCGAAAGCTCGGCCGAAAGTTCGTCGGTATTGTAGCCGCCGGACTGGGCGGTCTGGGTCGAACCGTCGCCGAAGATGCCTTGCAGGTTCGCGGTGAGCGGCGAGTAACGCGCGCGCTCGTCGCGATGCTCATAGGCGGTGCTGAACGCCACATCGCCCATCGGCAGGCTGAACAGCGAACCACCGAGCGTGGCGAGCAGGTCGACCTGCTCGTTGGTCCAGTCCATGCCCGCGCGGGTGCTCACATAATCGCGCGCCGCCTGGCTGACAGTGCCGCGGCCGAACGGATTGATCGGGGCGCAGCTCGGATCGTTGTTGGTGGTGTTGGCATCGGCATTGATCGCGCAGACCACCTGGCCGCCGCTCAGCACCGCGTTGATCGCATTGTTGTAGCGGCTGTTGATGACTTCCCAGCTGCGCTGCTTGCCCTCGACCCGGCCATAACTGCCCGAGACCGACCAGTAGAAGTCGCGCGCGCCGACGTCGAAGTCGCCGTCGAGCGTGAGAAGCGCGCGATAGGTATCGGTGGTGGTGGTGCGGGTGGCGTTCGGCACCAGGTCATAGAAATATTTGGACAGATAGAGCGGCGCGCCGGCGGCGAAGCTGGGCGAGATCGCGCTCAGCGCGGCCTTGGCCTGGCTGGTGAGAAAGCCGTTGTTGATCGTGAAGGCGATCGGCCCGGCATAGGTGCCGGCGTTCAGCGTGGTGCGGCTGTTGCCCTGCGGGATCTCGCTGCCTTTGGTGCGTGCGAACAGCAGCTCGGTCGAGACCTTCACCCGATCGCTCAGGTCGTAATGGCCGATCAGGTTGGCGGTGTAGCGTTCCACGCCGGTGCGCAGGCCGGCCAGTTCCTGATAGGCAAAGCCGTCACCGCCCGAAGCGAAGGGAATCCCCTGGATCGCGCCCGTGTTGTAGGACACGACGTTGCCTGCGGAATCGAACTGCAGCGCGCTGCCGCTGGCGCTGCGCGCCAGGAAGTTGGGCGGCGGCGCAGGGCGGGTGAAGATCACGCCGTTGCCGTTGAAGGGCCAGAAGGCGGCGTTGAAGATTTCCTTCACCGCGGGGATGCCGTCGCTCGGGCCGGTATCCGCCGCGTTGCTGACGGTCAGGCGGCCAAGATTGGAGAGCGGGCGATCCGAGAAGCGCAGGATCGGCGACTTGGACCAACCCATATCGATCGCGACATTGCCGCGGCCGCCGGCGAAGTTGGTGCCCGCCGTACCGCGCAGGCTATAGGTGGCATAGTCGCCGCGCGAGGAGATGCCGGTCTGCCCGTCCAGCACGAGGCCGGTGAAGTCGGACTTGAGGATATAGTTGACCACGCCCGCGATCGCGTCCGAGCCGTACACGGCGGCGCCGCCGCCCTGAAAGACTTCGACCCGCTCGAGCAGGCCGAGCGGGATGATGTTGGAATCGACCTGCGCGTCGCCCACGCCGCCGGGATCGCCGATGCCCGAGCTGCTGGTGACCATGCGGCGGCCGTTTACGAGGGTAAGCGTGCGGCCGGCGCCCAGACCGAACAGGTTCGGCGCCTGGATGCCCGATCCGCTGGCCTCGCCCGAGCCGTCGGCCTGGTTGAGCACGGGAACGTTGGAGGGCAGGTCGTTCAGCGCGTCGGCGGCGCTGGTGTAGCCGCGATCGATGATCGCCTGCTGGCCGATGACCGAGACCGGCGCGGCGTTATCGGATTCCGGGCGACGGATGCGCGATCCGGTGACGATGATCGGCTCGCCGGCCTCGCTCGCCGTGGTGCTGCCGTCCTGCGGCGCGGCTTCCTGTGCCAGCGCCGGCATCGCAGCCACGGCGGCGAACAGCGCGGTCGATGCCATCAGCCGGCGCGCGATGCGGGTATGTGTGTTTGTCATGCTACCCCTTTCTCCCTGAAATGCGCTCCGGTGGCCTGTGCGGCTCTTTCCCGGATCGGCATCAGGATAAGCGGGTGGGGCGGAATTTTTTGGCCCAAGCCGCGCCCGGTAGCGAAAAATATGAAACACAAACGCAATCTGGGGCCAAGGTTGTGCAAGATTTATGCTGAGGGTCGCAGGAATGCCGCGAGATCCTTGCCGAAACGCAGCGTCTCACGCCTTTCCTCATACATCATGTGACCGCCGGCATAGCAGCGTAGGGTGAAGCGGGCGGCGACTGCCTTGGGCAAACTGGCCGCCACCGCTTCGTTGCCCGCACAGCTATTGAGCGAGTCGTACAGGCCGGTCGCGACCCAGGCGCGCAGGTGCGGCGCCTTTTCCATCGCGCGTAGTGTCCAGGGCTGGGAAGGGCTGGGTGGCCCTTCGCCAGCGCGGGCGCGCGCGAGCGAGTCCGGCGTGATCGGCGCCTGGTCATATTGCCACTGGTTGCCCGCCTCGCTTTCCGGCGCGTCGATCCCGGCATAGCGGCCGGCGCGATAGCCCAGGGTCGTGCGATAATAATCGAGCACGATGCTGGCATCCGCATGCTCGTCTTCGGGCGCGCCGGTCTTGCGCATGTCGAACAGGCCGAGCGTCTTGCCCTGGCCGGCGAGCAGTCCGGTGCGGAAGGCGCGGGGCGAAACCCACAGCGTCTTGGCGTCGATCGTCGAGGGATCGAGCCCCTGGAAGCGCGCGAGCGCGGCGATCACCTCCGCACGGGCCGCAACGGAGAGCGCATCGGGGGCGGTAAGGGCAGGGACATAGACCTGCTCGGCCCAGCGCCGGGCCTCGGCCAGCGCGCGCGGCGGATCGGCCTGGAGCGCGGGCGCGAGCCTGCCCAGCGCCAGCGCGGTGGCGGTGCGGTTGACCAGCGACAGCGCGCGCAACTGGTTGCGATCGGGCATGTCGCCGAGCGGGATGCCGCCCGAGATCAGCGCGATGCCGGCCACCGGCACCTTCGCGTCGATCAGCCGCTCCGCCACGCCGGCGGCGCGCCAGGTGCCGAAGCTCTCGCCGACCAGATAGAGCGGGGATGCCGCCCGGCGATAGGCGCTGCGGAAATCGGTCACAAAGCCTGCCACCGAAGCGATGTCCGCATTGGTGCCGTAGAAATCGGCGGCATGCACGGGGTCGTCCGCCGTGCTGAACCCGGTGCCGATGGGATCGACGAAGACGAGATCGCTCGCGCCGAGCGGGCTCGCCGCATTGTCCACCAGCGTGCCGCCTCGCAGGATGCGCGGGCCGACCGCGTGGAACTGCAGCGTACGCGAATCCGCACCCGGGCCGCCGTTCCAGACGAAGCTCAGCGGCCGTCGCTTGCCGCCGTGGACCAGATAGGCCGTGTAGAAGATCCTGCCGCGTGCCTCGCCGCGCAGGTTGCGCACCGGCAGCGTGCCGGCACAGGCGACATAGCGCAGCGCCTTGCCGCCAATCCGGGCGCTGTGCCACGTCTCGACGGCGTCGCCGGTGCAGGTTCGGGCACTGCCAGCGATCGGCACCAGCGATCCGGTGGCCAGCAGCACCGCACAATATAGCGCCCGAAGTTTCATCGGCGTACTCCCTCTGCAAGTGTCCTAGCCGAGGCGGCCAGCAATTTTTATGCGCAGGCGGGCGGCTCAGCGCGAAGACGTCGCCTCTGGCAGGGTGCATGTGCCGGTGGAAATCGGCAAAATCTATTCGTGGGACCGGCGCTAAGCTGGTCGGCAATTCGACAAGGGAAGGGCGGGGCATGCGATCGGGCGTAACACGGCGCGACATTTTGGCGGGTGCCGGCGCCGCTCCCTTGGTCGTGCAGGCTGCATCCGCGACGGCGGCCAGCCCGCTGCTGCCCGACAAGGCAAGCTTCGCGCCGATGCCCGGCCCCTATCTGGATTCGGGAACGATGCACCCGATCCCGATCGGCGCCCGCGATGCAGTGCGCGCCTATCTCGATCAGCGCGCCAATACCGAGGGCCGTTATCCTACCGATGCGGTCGAGACGCGCGTGAAGGCCAGCTTCGCCAAGCTCATCAACGCCGCGCCGGAGGAGATCGCCTTCGTCCAGAGCACCACGGCGGGCGAGCAGCTCGTCATCGACGGGCTGGACTTCCCGCGTGCCGGCGGACGGATCGTTACCGATACGCTGCACTTCTTCGGCTCCTTCTACCTCTATCAGGAACTGGCCAAGCAGGGCTTCGACGTCGCCTGGGTACGGCCCACCGAAAACCGCATCTCGATCGAGGCGATTGAAAAGGCGATCACGCCGGGCACCCGGCTGGTCGCGCTGTCGCTGGTGTCGACCTACAATGGCTTCGAGCATGACCTGAAGCGCGTGTGCGAGATCGCCCATGCCCGCGGCGCGCTGGTCTATGCCGACATCATCCACGCTGCGGGCACGGTGCCTGTCGACGTGCGTGCCACCAATGTCGATTTCGCGGCCACCGCCAGCTACAAATGGCTGATGGGCGATTTCGGGCTGGGCTTTCTCTATGTCCGCGCCGATCTTCACGACCGGCTCAAGCGCACCCGCTATGGCTATTACCAGCTCGCGGCGTTCGCGCCACACGTCTATCCCTTCGATCCGCCCGGCGAGACCATCGCCGATGTCACGCCGCGCCCGGACATGGAGGGGCTGTTCGCCGGCGGCACCCACGCGCACACGGTTGTAGCGCAGCTCGATTGGTCGCTCGACTATATCCTGAATCTCGGCGTCGACCGCATCGCCGCGCACCGCCAGCCGCTGATGGCGCGACTACGCGCGGGGCTCGTCGAGCGCGGCTATACGATCGTCACCCCTCCGGGCACCCGCACCCCGCTGCTGACCTGCGCGCTGGAGGGAGCCTATGCCAAACTCTCCGATCCGCTCAAGGCGGCGAAGGTGCAAATCACGCTGTCGCGCAACCGCTTCCGCGTCTGCCCGTCAATATTCAACGACGGGGACGATATCGAGCGGCTGCTCGCCGCGCTTCCCCGTATTTCCTGAAAGGCCCCCCGATGCGCCGTGCCCTGTCCGTCGCCCTGCTGCTCGCGGCCGTCTGTCCCGTTGCCGTCCGGGCGCAGGATGGCGATGCGCCGATGCCGCCGGCGTTCCTGCGCGCGATGGCGCCGATGGTCCCGCGCGATGCCGCGACCGATCGGGTGGTTACGACCGAGCATGTCGCGACGATCGGCGGCAAGAAGGTGGCCTATCGCGCCGTGGTCACCGAGCTTCCGATGCCGGGCGCAGACGGCGGACCGGTCGCGGTGGCGGTGAGCTATGGCTATATCGCCCAGGCCAAAGGCGGTCCCGCGAAGCGACCGGTGCTGTTCGTGTTCAACGGCGGTCCCGGTGCCTCGTCCTCGCCGCTCCACCTGCAGGCGCTTGGGCCGCGCCGGATCGTCGGCAAGGGCGAGGCGGCGTATCTCGAGGATAATCGCTTCAGCCTGCTCGATGCGGCCGATCTGGTGTTCATCGATCCGGTGGGAACGGGCGCCAGCATGCCGATCAAGGACCGCGACGCCTCGGGCTATTGGGGTGTCGGCGGCGATGCGCGCGGCGTGGCGCTGATGATCGAGCGCTGGTTGGCGGCGAACGGCCGCACCGGTTCGCCGGTGGTGCTGATCGGCGAGAGCTATGGCACCTCGCGGGCGCTTGCGGTGCTGCACGAGACCAGCAATGCGAAGAAGCCGCTGCCCGATGGCGTGGCGCTGCTCTCGCTGGCGGTCGGCGACAGCGACGGGCCGGTCGTCTCGGACGTGGTCAAGCTGCCGACACTGGCCTCGGTGGCCTGGTATCACCAGGCGATCGATCGCGGCGGCCGCAGCGTCGAACAGCATTATGCGGCGGCGCTGGCGTTCGCCCAGGGGGACTATGCGCTGGCCCTGCTCAAGGGCTCGACGCTCTCCCCGGCGACGCGGCGCAAGGTTGCCGAGCGGATGTCGGCGCTGATCGGCCTGCCGGTATCGCTGCTGGAGGAAAAGAACCTCCGTCTCGACAATTACGATTTCATGCTGAACATCCTCGCGGCCAAGGGGCTCCGCACCGGCCAGCTCGACGGGCGTGCCACCCGCGCGATCGCGGACTCCAAGCTGCGGCCGCCGTTCGACGACCCCTCGATGACGCTTGGGGCCAGCTCGGCGCAGCTGATCGAGACTTATCTCAAAAGCGAGCTCGGCTATGGGCTGCCGAGCCCCTATCGCAGCCTCAACCTGGGTATCAACTTCAAGTGGAGCTGGGACAAGGAATATGGCGGCAGCTATCGCTCGATGTCCTTCGCGCCCTATCTGAAGGCAGCGATGGACGCCAAGCCGACGCTGCGCGGCTTCACCGGCGGCGGCTATTACGACATCACCACCCCGGTCTATGCGGGCCAGTTCGCGCTGGAACAGGCCGGCGTGCCGATGGATCGCGTCTCCGCGCACCACTATGCGGCGGGCCACTCGGTGTTCGAGGACGAGGCCGGACTGGCGGCGCTGAGCGAGGACCTGCACGCGTTCGTGGCGCAGGTGGTTGCCGCCAGGCCGTAACGGCCTGGCGGGCACGTCAGAACAGGAACTCGTCCGCCGCATCATGCGACGGGCCGCTTCCTGCCGCCTTGGGCGCCACCGCCGGACGAGAGATTTTCGGCGCGTCCGCAAACGGCTTCACCCCGAAGGCGGGATAGATTTCTGCAGGGAAGTAGATCGTACCGTCCTTCACGACCATCGAGATGCGATGCAACTCGCGCAGATCCTTGGTGGGGTCGCCGGGGAGGAGCAGAAAGTCCGCGCGCTTCCCGCGGGCGATCGAACCCAATTTCTGGTCGCGGCCCATATATCGCTCGGGCGTCAGCGTGCCGAGGCGCAGCACATCGGGGATCGGGATGCCTGCCTCGGCATAGATCTCCAGCTCGCGGTGGACGGAAAGCCCGGTCTGGTCGTCGGTGCCGGGCAGCAGGGTGACGCCGCGATCGTGGAGCAGCTTGAGCAACTGCTTCACCTTTACCATCGCGCCGTCATACGCGGCGGCATCGTCGGGGCCGGCAATGGGTGCAATCGCCTGGCGGCGGCGGCGCTGCAGGCCGATCGGCAAGTGATCGATATAGCTGGCGACCGAAGGGCTGGCCATGCCGTTGCGACTGCGCATCAGCAGCTCGAGCGTCACGGCGGTGGGATCATGCGCGACATGGCCGGCGACCATCGCGTCCAATGTCTTCGCCACCGCCGGCGAGGCGAGGTCGAGCCCGGCGGTCCGCCGCATCGCGGTCAGCCGCAGGGGCGTGCGGGTATCTTCCCTGGGATCGAGCACCCAGCCGAGCATCAGTTGGTTGATATGGGTGACTTCGTCATAGCCCGCCGCGATCATCGCATCGGCGTTGGTGAAGGCGGGGATATGCCCGGTAACCCCCATGCCCAGCCGGTGCGCTTCCTGCGCGATGGCGGGCACCCAGGCCGGGTTCATGCTGTTGTATATCTTGACCTGCCAATAGCCGCGCGCGGCATACCAGCGGACCGCGTCGATCGCCGCCCGCTCGCTATCGGCGACGATGCCCAGCCGCGCCGAATAGGGGCTGCGACCCTCCAGGAAGCCGTTGGGGACGATCCGCGGCCCGGCGACTTCGCCCGCATCGATCTGGCGGATGAGCCGGGGCAGGAAGGCGTTGTCGTTCCCCATGTCGCGCACCGAGGTGACGCCTGCGGCGATGTAGAGCATCGCCGATTCCAGCCCGGTATGGGCGTGCATGTCGTGCAGGCCGGGCAGCAGCGTGCCGCCATCGCCCTCGATCGTCGCTTCCCCGGAAGAGGGTTGCGCATCAAGCGGCTGGATGCCGGTGATCCGTCCCTCGGCGAACAGCACCGAAACAGGCGCGCCGAGCGTGCCCGATGCAGGATCGAACACGCGGACGTTGCGGATGCGCACGGGTGCGTCGATCTTGTGGGCGAAGCGCTGCTGGAGTGCTGCATAGCGCTTCGCGGTGAGGTCGGCTGCAAGCTGCGTCAACGCCGGCACCTCGGCCTCATGGCCCTCGCGCACCACCGCGCCGCCGGTCTCGAGCACCGCGAACAGCCGCTGGTGCCCATCGAGGAGGATCATCTCGGGCGACAGGTCGATCCCGCTGATCGCATAGGCCTGGTAGGTCGCGGTGCCGATCTTCGCCGGGCCCAGCTTCTCGATACGGAGCTGCCCGCCCGGCATCGCCGGCAGCGTGCCGTCCGGCCGCTGGAGCAGCGCCCGCGCATAGAGACCGAGCGCCCAGGGGCTCGCATTCTGCCCGATATAGAGGCCGGCGGCGGGAGCGGGTGCACTGCGCTTCCCCATGGAGTCGCTCCAGCGCGCGGTCCCGCCCGAGCGCGAAAAGCTCTCATGCACGTCGCCGCCGAAGGTCGACTTGCCGTCGAGCGCCCAGCCCACCGGCGTGCCGTCGGCGCCAAGGGCAATGCTCTCCGTCATGGTCGGGCCGCGACCATTGTTCTTCACGTCATAGTGGATCGTGACCGTGCTGCCCTGCTGGTCTGCGTCGAGAAAGCCCACCTTCTCGCCATTGGCGATCACGCTCAGCCTTTCGTGCTGGGCACATGCCGGCGTGGCGATGAACAAGGTAGAGGCGAGCAGGGCGGTTCGCAGTAGGGTGGGCGACATCAGGTGCGTGTGTTCCGGTACAGATGGGCGGCGACGGCCAGGTCTTGCACGGCATGGCCCAGCGACTTGTAGAGGGTGATCTCGCTGTCGCTCCGGCGGCCCGGCGCGCGGCCGAGCAGCACGTCGCCGATTTCCGCGACGATATGATCATCGGTGACGAGGCCGGCCGCGCGCGCCACCAGGAATTCGGCGGCGGCGTCCAGCGCCGAGGCGCGGCTGTCGGCGATGTAGCGGCTTTTCACGACCAGCGCGTTGTCGACCTCGACCGGCCCGGGCCCGCTCGATCCGACGAGATTGACGTGCGTACCGCCGCGCACCCACGCACCCAGGATCACGGGTTCGGCCGAGGTGGTCAGTGTGCAGATCACGTCCGCCTGGCCGGCTGCGGCTTCCAGATCGGCCACCGCTTCTGCACCGAGCGCTCCGAATTCGGCGGCAAGACGCTCTGCCTTGTCGATCGCGCGGCCCCAGATCAGCACGGAATCGAAGTCGCGCACCAGCGGGAGTGCGTGCAAATGGGTGCGTGCCTGGCCGCCGGTGCCGACGATCAGCAGCGTACGGGCATCGGCACGGGCCAAGGCATCGGTGGCGACAGCGGTGGCTGCCGCCGTCCGGATATGGGTGATCTCCTCGGCGTCGGCGATCGCGACCGGCTCGCCTTCGTCCGGCTCGAACAGCAGCACGACACCGCGATGCCTACGGAGGCCCGGCGAGCCAGGATCGGCGAAGACGCTTAGCATCTTTGCGCCGAACATGTCGTGCTCGCCGAGCGCCCCGGGCATCTGGGCAAAGGTGCGACCCGAGCCCAGGGGGATCATCGTGCGGAGAAGCTGACGGGTGGTGCCCGCGGACAGCGCCTCCATCGCGTCGCGGACGACGCGGATACAGTCGGTATAACCCAGGTGATCGCGCACATACTGGCCGTCGAAAACCGCCAGCTGCTCGCGCTTCATCTCTCGCCTCCCGCTGGAAATCTGAAGGCAGGATAATTTGGGTGCTCCGCAAAAGCTTGCCTGCCGTGCCCGGTTAATTTAGCTTTTGTGACAAGATGATGCAATTTTAGCATCGGAGGTGCATAAATTTGGCAGACAATCTCGATCGGATGGACGTCAAGATCCTGGAGCGGTTGCAGATCGACGCGTCCGAATCCTCCAGCGAGATTGCGGAGCGGGTGGGGCTTTCGCAATCGCCCTGCTGGCGCCGAATGCAACGGCTGCGCGAGGAAGGCTATATCAAGGCGCAGGTGGCCATCCTCGATCGCGAGAAGTTTGGCGAGAGCATGTACATCTTCGCTCAGCTCAAGATGGGGCGGCTGAGCGACGAGGGTCGCGAGCGATTCATGCGCGCGGTCGATGAGACCCCCGAGATCACCGAAGCCTATACGCTGTTCGGCGAGATGGACGTGATGCTCAAGGTGCTGGCGCCGAGCATGGCCTGGTACCAGAATTTCACCTTTCGCACGTTGCTGCGCCTTCCCGGCGTCGAGGACATCCGGTCGGTGGCGACACTGTCCGAGATAAAATGCAGCCATCGGCTACCATTGCCGTCGCGCTGATCCCGCATAAATCATGCGCGAGAGTTACGCTTTAGGGCGAGATCGCCGAAATTTTCGCCGCTCCAGCCGATAGGATCTTGGCAGCGGAGGACCATGCATGACGAAGCTTTTCCAAACTCCAGTGCTGGCCATGGCCATGGCTGTGCTGCCGGCTTCTGCGAGCAGCGGGGCGATCACGGATCCGTCTCCCGGCATTGCGATCACGATCGCACCAGCGGCGCCGAATGCCGCCCACGTTATTCCCTATGTCGACGTGATCGTGGTGACGCAGGACATGCATCGCAAGGCTGGGGAAGACCTGTTCAAGCTCGCGCTGGTGGCCAACACCGTCGTGACCAGCGGCAAGGACCTGCAGGGGCTGGCGATCGCGGATGCGAAGGGGACGATCGCCGCCACGGTCAAGGATGTCGAGGAGGATGGCTCCAACCGCACGCGGATCTGGCAGGCGCCGCGCGCGATCGACGGCGCGGTGACGATTCGATACCGCGTGCCGATCGACGCCGCCGCGCCGCCGCTGGCACTGCCGCAATATGAGATGCGCACCGAGCAGGACGGATTCTCCGCCGCAGCCAATGCCTTCGTCCTCCTGCCAGCCGACGAGATCGCGCGCCGGGCGACGGTCCACTGGGATTTCGCTGCATATGGTGCCGGCGGCGTCGGCGTCTCCAGCTTCGGTGTGGGCGGCGCCACCAGCACCGAACCGTTGCCCGCGTCCCGTCTTTCCTCCGTCTATTACATGGCAGGCAAGCCCGGCGTGTTCCAGGCCGGGAAGGACGGCTTCTTCGCCGCTTGGCAAGGCACGCCTCCCTTCGCGATGGACCCGCTGATGCGCTGGGCGGGTGATCTTCACCGCTTCTACGGCAGTTTCTTCGGCTATGTACCGCCCAGCTTCGGCGTGTTCGGGCGCACCAACCTTCGCAATCCCGGGAGCGGCATCGGTCTGACCGACAGCTTCGCCTTCACCTTCAACCACACGTCGAAGCCCGACGACCTGAAGTCGCTGCTCGCGCATGAGATGCTGCATAGCTGGGTGCGCTCGCTCGACGAGTCTATGGATGCCGCCGGCGGGCTCGACCGGTCGTGGTTCGGCGAAGGGCTCGCGGTGCACTATCAGCGCATGCTGCCCTATCGTGCCGGGATGATCACCGCCGACGCGTTCCTCGCCGACCTGAACGAGACCGCCGCGCGCTACTATACCAACATCAAGATCAACGTGCCGAACGCGGAAATCCCGGCGGGCTTCTGGAAGGACACGCGCATCCGCGTGCTGCCCTATGATCGCGGCTCGCTCTATTTCGCAGCGCTCGACGCGGCGGTGCGCAAGGTGTCGAGCGGCAAGCACGGCCTCGACGACATGGTGCGGACGATGCTGGCGGCGCGGCAGGCGGGCAAGCCCATGGACGAAGCGCTGTGGCGCTCGCTGGTGAAAGCGCAACTGGGCGCCAAGGGCATCGCCGATCTCGATGCGATGCTGGCCGGCGGGACGGTCACGCCGCCGTCCGACGCATTCGGCCCGCAGTTCCGCCGGGTTTCGCGAATGCTGCGCCGATTCGACCTGGGCTTCGATCCCGCGTCGCTGACCGTCCGCCCGAAGATCGTGAAGGGACTGATTGCCGGCTCGGAGGCCGAGACGGCCGGTCTCCACAACGGCGATGAGATTCTCAACACGTTCTCGCAGGACGGGCTTCAGGGTGACCAGACGCGCATGCTCACCCTGGAGGTCAAGCGCGGCAGCGAGAGGTTGTCGATCCGCTACCTCCCGCGCGGCGAGCACGTCGCAGCCTATCAATGGGAGCTGGTGCCCGGCAAGCAACAGAGTGCGAAGCTGCCCCAGCCTCGCTGAGGCAGGGCAGCAGCTACCGCTACCGCGCGGCGCGGCGCACGCAGCGAAAGCCGATATGCGAGGTGGGCGTAGCCTCCATCCGCGGGGGGCGTACCAGGGCGTCTCACGCCTTCGGCGTGACTGCGCTCGCACGCCGCGTCGCGGCGCCGAGTCGGCTTGGCCGCCTCGGCACTTCGGGTATTGATCGCGGACGCCGCCGATCCTCCGGATCGGAGGGCCGGCGGGTGCCGGCAGCGGAACGCGAGTGCGGTGCGCGCGCTGGCGCACGCCTGCGGCGACACCAGGGCGCGCATGTTGTTGGTGCCCGCGTGGCACACTTGCCCGGGCGGGAGGCACGGGCAGCGGCTGGCGCACGTGCTGGCGCGCGCACGCCGCCCGCGTGAGGCCCATGCGTGAGCGCATGCCAATCTCGTCAATCGGCATAAACCGACCACGAATAAGCGTACCAAATAGGATGTTTTGTCTTGACATCGTGACGATGAGAAGGTACAAAACGGGAACGCTGACGAATCGCGTCTCCGACGGGCGCTTCCAGTATAGTCAAATTATGCGCAGTAAAACTGGCCTCGTCAGCGTGAAATAGGGCTGCGCAATCTAGTACAAGTTAATTTTGAAAAACTAGGCTTGGTCGCTTCGAAGAAGGGCCAATTTATTCATCTACAGTGTGATGATCGCGAGGGTTTATACGCACTGCGTATTCAATGCCTCGGTAACTGCCGTCCACCTAAATTCGAATAATCCAATCAAAAGGATAGCTGGATATGAGTAAGCTCATGTGCCCTGCGACGCCGGGTGCGCCGCGCGATCGCGCTATTGCCGTTGCCTCCACTGCGACGGGCCACCTTTCCTCACCTGAAAAGAGGTTTTCCTCAGACGCAACGTCCGAGTTCGTCCTACCCGCTAGCAACTACTTGCAGCTCGACAATGACGACGGGATCCAGACTGTAACCGCCGTTGGGGCGGGCGCCTCTCAGAATGCCGGCCAAGCCCTTGACCAGGAGAACCTCATGACTCAGGACGAAACCTCTTTCGGCACCCTCGCAACCACCCTCGATATTGCTTTCGGTGCCAACACCCGGCGCCAATACGGCGGCTTCGATCTTGGCTATACTGGTGGCGGTACCCTAGCAGTAGTCCAGGGTGATACGGCCGGTGTGTTTGCCGTTGTTGGCGGACGCCTTGTCCTCGCCGGTACCGCAGGCGCTGCGCCGCCAGTTCTGGCAAGCAGCTACACACTGCAAATCTCGGATGGGGCGGGCTGGGCAGTCACCGCCAACGTCACCCGCGTGGATAATGCGCGACACGTCGCGACTGTAGCCGAACTGGCGGCGCACGGCGCAGCACTGGGCGAGACCATCAAACTCCGCAACAATGCCTTTGTGTTCGGCAGCTCCACCGACGGCAAGCGCATTGCTGGCCCGTCCGGCGCGTTCACCGGCGCGAACTGGTGCATTGTCGAGCCGGACATGCCGCTGCAAGCGAGCATCACAAACGTGTGGTGCAACGTCGGCGGGTTCAAGTTCCGCAACATGGTGTTCAACGGCGGCGGCGCCGGCATGGAGGCCCTGCGCATCGGGGGCGCAAACTACTTCATCGACAGCTGCTATTTCAATGCGCCCGGCACGTGGGGGTTGTTCTCCAACCAGTCCATCAACAACGTCACGGTTCAAGATAGCACGTTTTACGACGTGCAAGACGCCATCTCTTTGGGCTCCGACGGCGGCACGGCTACCGGCTTCACCGCCCTGCGCAACGTGTTCGCCAAGCGCTATCAGGACGCCGTGCAACTTTTGAATTATGGCAGTGTCCTGGTTCAGGATAATCTGTCAATCGACAAGTCTGGCGGCGCCGCCAGCCAAGCGCACCCCGATTTCGTCCAGCTATTCAACCGCACTGCGGCGGCCGGTCCGGTGTCGCTGGGCACCTGTGTGGTTCGTGGCAACGTCGTTATTCGCGGCAATGGCCAGGACGGTGGCTATGCAGGCGACCATGGAGTCTTCATGTCCATGCACTCCGGCGGCCCCTATTATGACGAAATTACAGTTGAGAATAATTTCTTCCAGTCGACCAACGCAAATGCCATCAACTTGTCCACCAGTGTGGTTGACGCGACTGTTCGAAACAATACCGCGGTTTACGACCCGAGTGCCCCCGACTTGATCGGCGTCGGTTCTGGTAAGGATTCTTACCCCTGCATTAAGGTAACGGCAACGGGAACTGTCATCGTCACCAAAAACATTGTGGCTGGCACGGTCACTGCCAGCGGCAATGCAGTGACGAATGCCAACAACCTCACCGGCCAGCAATCTTTCGCCAGCCACCAAGCCATCTTCGCCAACCCCTACACCAACGGTTCGGGCAATAGCGGGATCGCAGCCACCGATTATGCCGCGCGCAAAGCCGATTTCGTCGCTCGCTATGCTACCATTGGCGCGGGCGCTGGTCTTGGGGCCTTCGCGCCTATCGCTACCATGACTCCTTATTTCCTGGTGGATGCATATGATAGCCTGACTAATCATGCCGCGTCTAATGGCGCAGCCATATCGCTAGTGCCGCCACTGGTGCTCGGTACCAACTCCATTCAGCTCGATATGCGGGGGGCCGTGAACCCGTCTCTTAATACCACCACCTTCCCGGACACGAGCGATCCCGCAACTTGGGATCTGATCGGCTTCTGCGTTGATCCTGGTACAGATCTTTTTAATTCAACCCAAACTGCCGCAAACCCGAAGTTCTACATGCCAAATAATGCGTTCTACGCGCACGCGGTCGATACTACGTATGGCAACAATCCTGACACGGACTTTTATCCAACCACTCGCGGCAAGCGGTGGCTGACCTTCAAGACGGATCGAATGCGCCTTGGCGGAGCCTGGGCCGGGGCGCCCATGACGACCACAGGATCGGGCTCGAAAAAGCTTGTTGTGCAGGTTACCAATCAAAACAGCAATCGCAACCATTCGCTTAAGTTTGGACCATTTATCCGCCCTCAGCGTATAAAGCCTGCTATCGTGTGGACGTTTGATGACGTAAACGTAGGTCAATTCACTAAGGCTGCGCCTGCTATGCAAGCTGCTGCAAACGCCGCCGGAATGCTTCATCCGTTCGTCGGCACTGGGATGATGTGTCTTGGTGGCCTTGATACTTCAACAAAGCTGACTTCTGCACAAGCGATGGTGCTCAAGAATAATTATGGTTGGACCTGGAGTCTGGACAGCGCTAATGACGATCAGGCGTTTACGCAGTTTCCTTCAAGAGCCGCCGCCATTGCGCAGCTAAATCAGCTCCGCGATAATTGTATCGCCCTCGGCTACTCAACTGTCGAAGATGCTAAAATGTTTTGTTATTCCTACGGCGGGCACACCTACGGTCAGCCGGGGCCGCTCAGCCTCACGCCTAATGGTACCGACACCATTGGGAACGTGACCAACGGCATTCTGGCAAACGGCTACGCGGCCGGCATGGTTGTCAAGGGAACAGGTGCAGTCGGGAACCCGATCCTGCTCGCTGTCAATCGTACAAGCATTTCAAGAATTGAATTCAAGTTCGACCGGCCCATTCCGGCTTCGGCAGCGCGTTCGTTCTACTTCTGCGCAACGCGACGCGGTTTGACGTACGCCGCGACCGGCAACGCACAAATTACGGTTGATACCACATATCTGGTTCCGGGGATGGGTATGGATGCGTATGGTGTGCCGTCCGGGCTCGTTATTACGTCTGTAGATGTTGAGGGCGTGAGTGGCATGATCACCATGTCTGGTAATGTACCAAGCGGAACTGGTGTTGCCAACTTCCATTTAAAGCACGGTGAGTTTGCACCGGGACTGATGGAAGATGCATTGCTTGAGGCAGGTTATTCGTTCGGCCGGTGGGGTAGCGCAGGTGGTGGCAACGGCATCTACACCGGTTATGGCCTCGACCCGCTAATCGCCATTCGACAGCCAGCAGCATCAATCGATGACGGTACGGCAGTTGGTGGCAACGCGAACGTTGTTGAAAAATGCAAAAACGAAATCATCGAAGCGACGGACAACGGTCGCGACTTGATTTGCTATATGCACTACGGCCCGCAGCAGAATGATGATAACTTTGTGCTGTTGGCACAATGGGCAGCTGCCCGATGTGCTGCCGGTGACTTCGACATTATAAGCCTGCGCGACTGGAAGGCGCGAGTGGATTCGAGATTGCCGATAGCCTAACGGGAACTCCCGCAAAAGGCCCGGGTCTGTAGGGCTCGCGTTGTTCGAGAAGTTTTCTCAACAGCGCGAGCCCTACTCATGAGAGAACGGGACATTCAGAACACCTGACGTGCGCCCCTGATTGTTACCAGTCAAAGATAGAGTCTCGCTCCTTCATGATGGTTGCTTGATGGCATGCCAAGGTGTCCGGGGGGGCATGCCCCCGGACACCTTGACCGGCGATCTCGGCGGGGTCTTCCCGCCCAGTTTCGAGTGCGCCTGACGTGGTTGTAGTCATGCCGCCAGGCGTCGAGCACGAAGCGTATATTCTCAATTGCTGACATTATCGCGCCCCTCGGCGTCCTGGCTTATCTCGGCGTTATCATCCGCGACAGGTGCGGCGGGAGGCGCAGCCTTCACAAGCGCGGTCGCGGCGCTCTTCTGAAGCGCTTCGAGACGTTTGTCAGCGTCTTCGCTAGCTTGTCCGGCTGAACCGCGCCGGGTTTGCCGGAGGCCATTGGATGTGAGTCACGCCGCCATACCGATCTGGTGTTCGGCAGCATAGTAGTTCGCTTCGGCTTCGGCAGGCGGAATGTTTCCGATGGGTTCGAGCAGCCGGCGATGGTTGAACCAGTCGACCCATTCGAGCGTGGCGTATTCGACGGCTTCGAAGCTGCGCCATGGCCCGCGTCGATGGATGACTTCAGCCTTGTACAGGCCGTTGATCGTCTCGGCCAAGGCATTGTCATAGCTGTCTCCGACGCTGCCGACGGAGGGTTCGATGCCGGCTTCTGCGAGGCGCTCGGTGTATTTGATGGACACGTACTGGCTGCCGCGGTCCGAGTGGTGGACAAGGCCAGCACCTCGCGCAGGACGACGATCGTGCAGCGCCTGCTCGAGCGCGTCGAGGACGAAGCCGGCATGGGCGCTCCGGCTAACACGCCAGCCGACGATCCGCCGGGCGTAGGTGTCGATGACGAACGCCACGTAGACGAACCCCGCCCAGGTCGCCACGTAGGTGAAGTCCGACACCCACAGCATGTTCGGCGCCGGAGCACGGAACTGGCGGTTCACCCTATCGAGCGGGCATGGTGCCGCCTTGTCGCTGAGGGTTGTGCGCACCGGCTTGCCGCGGATCACGCCTGCCAGGCCCATCCTCCGCATCAGGCGGGCAACGGTACATCGGGCGACCTCGAACCCCTCGCGGCGCAGCTGCCGCCAGATCTTGCGGACGCCATAGACGCGGAAATTCTCCTCGAACACGCGGCGCACCTCCGGTCGGAGCACGTCGTCCCGCCGAGCCCGAGCCGACCGCCTGGTCGGCTCCATCCTTCTGGCAACATGGGCATGGTAGGTGGATGGGGCGATCGGCAGCACCCGGCAGATCGGCTCGACCCCGTACACCGCGCGGTGCGCGTCAATGAACGACACCATCACTTCGCTCGGCGGTCGAGCTCCGCCATCGCAAAATAGGCGGACGCCTTGCGAAGGATTTCGTTCGCTTGGCGCAGCTCGCGATTCTCGCGCTCCAAGGCTTTCATTCGCTCCGCGACATCACTGGGCACACCGCCGCGCATGCCGCTGTCCACCTCAGCTTTCTTAACCCATTCGTTGAGCGTCTGCCCGGAACAGCCGATCTTCGCCGCGATCGATACTATCGCCGACCACCGCGACGGGTGATCCTTCTCGTGTTCCAGCACCATCCGCACCGCGCGGGTGCGGACCTCAGGCGAGAACTTGTTCGTCGTCTTGCTCGTCATAGACCCTTCCTCTCAGGAGTTGGGGCCTCCGACAAACCCGGCGCGGTTCATCTTTGCCATAACGTCAGCGCCTGATCGCGTTGTTCGCCTTTGAGCGTGGCTGCGGCGTCGATCATCACACCGAACAATACGGCGCGATCATCGTCGGTGAGTTCGACCAATCCGGCTTTCGCAACCAGGCCGCCCAGCTCGATCAGCTGGCGCGTTCGTTCGCGGCGCTTCACCATCCAGTCCCGCGTGTCATTCCGCGCCCGTTGCGCTTCCAGACGATGCCGTGCCGCCGTCAGCTGCCGCAGTCGATGCCGCACGCGAACGAGCGCGGCCGCGAGCTTTTCCCTGCCGCTGAAAGAAGGCCGCGCCACGCTGGCGCCAGTCCTCCCGCATGATCATGTCCGACGCGCTGACAGCGGCGAGCAACGCGCCTGCCAGTTGCTCGACCGGTAGTGCATCGGCACCGGTCGCGACTACCAGCTCGCCAAGCTGCTGGAGCTTGGCTTGTTTGAGCTGCCTCGCTTTGCTGTCGAGCGCCTTCAGTTCCGAATCAAAGTCACGCGGTTTTCGCATCGAAGCCTCCGCAGTTGATGGGTGATGATCGATGATTTAGGAACTGCGTCGATCAGCGCAAATGTCGTGAAACATCTTGGGATTATCACGTCGCGAAAAGATGAAATCTTTTGAGGGCGCGCTTATACGTCGTGCCGACGTCGCTTGTTTGGTGTAGATGGATTGCCGCTATGGCGATCTACCATTTCTCGGCCAAGATCATCAGCCGCGCCAGTGGATCGTCGGCGCTTGCCGCTGCCGCCTATCGCTCCGCCTCGCGGTTGCACGACCAACGGCTCGACCGGCATCACGACTTCTCGAACAAGGCGGGTGTCGTGCATTCCGAAGTGCTGCTGCCGGACGGCGCGCCCGAGCATTTCGCCGATCGGGAACAGCTGTGGAATGCCGTCGAAGCGGTGGAACTGCGCAAGGACGCGCAGCTTGCCCGCGAGATCGAGTTCGCGATCCCGCGCGAGCTGAACCAGGCCGAGGGCATTAGGCTGGCGCGCGAGTTCGTCCAGGCCGAATTCGTGAACCGCGGCATGGTCGCCGATCTCAATGTGCATTGGGATATCGGTGCCGATGGCGAACCCAAGCCGCACGCCCATGTCATGCTGGCGTTGCGCGAAGTCGGCGAGGACGGGTTCGGCAAGAAGAACCGTGACTGGAACCGCACCGACCTGCTGGAGAAATGGCGCGAGCGCTGGGCCGGCCACGTCAATGCGCGTCTGGCCGAACTCGATATCGATGCGCGTGTCGATCACCGGTCGCTGGAAGCGCAGGGCATCGATCTCGAGCCGCAGCACAAGATCGGCCCAGCAGCGGCGCGTATGGCCGCCCAGGGGCTCGCGTCCGAACGGCTGGAAGAGCATTACGACATCGCGCGTGCCAATGGCGAGAAGCTGCGGGCCAATCCGGCGCTGGCGCTCGATGCCATCACCCGCACCCAGGCGACCTTCACCACGCGCGATCTGGCGATGTTCGTGCATCGCCACAGCGAAGGGAAGGACCAGTTCGACCAGGTGATGGCGGCGGTGCGTGCGGCGCCCGAGCTGGTGAAGCTGGGCAAGGACGGGCGCGGCGAAGACCGCTTCACCAGCCGTGACATGATCGAGACCGAAGTGCGACTGGAGCGCGCGACCGTGAAGCTCGACGCCAGCCGCGGGCATGGCATGGACGAGCAGCATCGCAAGCTTGCCTTGGCGCGTGCCGAAATGCGCGGGCTGGCCCTGTCGAGCGAGCAGCGCAGCGCGTTTGATCACGTCACCAGCGGCAAGGATCTGGGGGTAATCGTCGGCTATGCCGGTACCGGCAAATCGGCGATGCTTGGCGTTGCGCGCAACGCATGGGAGAGCGCTGGCTATCAGGTGCAGGGGCTGGCGCTGTCCGGGATCGCCGCCGAGAATCTGGAAAGCGGCTCAGGCATCGCGTCGCGCACCATTGCCAGCATCGAGCATCAATGGGGGCAGGGGCGCGAACTGCTGACCGACAGGTCGATCCTCGTGATCGACGAAGCGGGGATGATCGGCAGCCGCCAGATGGAGCGGGTGATCGCCGAAGCCGAGAAGCGTCACGCGAAGGTGGTGCTGGTCGGCGATCCCGAGCAGTTGCAGGCGATTGAGGCCGGCGCAGCGTTTCGTTCGGTTGCCGAGCGGCATGGCGCTATCGAGATAACCGACATTCGCCGGCAGCGCGAGGACTGGCAGCGGCTGGCGACGCGGCAGCTCGCAACCGGGCGCACCGCCGAGGCGCTGGAGGCCTACCGGCAGCAGGATGCGCTTCAACTTGCCGACACGCGTGAAGCGGCGCGTGCCGCGCTGATCGATCGCTGGAACCGGCGGCGGCACGAGGCACCCAGCGCAAGCCGAATCATCCTTACCCATACCAATGACGAAGTGGCGGCGCTCAACCGGGCGGCGCGCGACCGGCTACGTGCACACGGCGAAATGGGTGAAGATGTCACTTGGCAGGTCGAGAAGGGCGAACGCCAGTTCGCCGCTGGCGATCGGGTCATGTTTGGGCGCAACGAGCGCAGCCTGGGCGTCAAGAACGGATCGCTGGGGCGGATCGAAAGTGTCACCGCTACCCGCATGGCGGTGCTGCTCGATAATGGCGGTTCGGTCGCCTTCGACCTCAAGGACTATGCCGCGGTCGATCATGGCTATGCCGCGACCGTGCATAAGGCACAGGGTGTCACCGTCGACGAGGTGCATGTGCTGGCAACACCGGGATTGGATCGGCACGCGGCCTATGTCGCATTGTCCCGACAGCGCGAGCGTGTGGACCTCCATTATGGCCGAGACGACTTTTCGGGCCATGCGACGCTGGCGGCGGCGCTGTCGCGCGAGCGGGGCAAGGATATGGCGTCCGACTATGCGCCCGAATTCGCAGCACGTCGGCAGATCGTGCTGCCGCCGTCGGTTCGGGCACCGCAGGCGGCACCCAAGCGCGACATGTTCGCCGGGCTGAAGTTGCGAGTATCGCCCGAAGTGCTGCCACCGGCACAGCTATTGGCACCTAAGCAGGCGCCGCAGCCTGAACCCGTGATCGTGCCGACGCGGGCCGTGCAGCGCCATGCGACGATTGTCCGCGCGATGCGCTTCGCGAATCGTGTTGGTGACCGCCACACCCCCGCACAGCGCGAGGAGCTCCAGGCGAGCCGTGCAGCGCTGAATGTGCTTGCTCCGTATGCCGCGCGCGATCTTGAGCTGGCGTTCTCCAACGATCCAAGTCTGATCCAGGAAGCGTCAGAAGGCCAGGTGGCAAGGTCGATCCGTGCCATGCAGTTCGAAGAAGATATTCGTGTCGATCCACAGCTTCGCGCCGACGCTTTTGTCCAGCGCTGGCAGGCACTGGACCGACAGCGCCGGCTGCTGTTGCGAAATCAGGAGACCACCGACGCGAACAGGGTCGGCGACCGGATGATCGGCATGGCGAAGAGCCTTGAGCGCGATCCGCAGGTCGAGTCCATTTTGCGCAACCGAAAAGCCCAGCTCGGCTTGCCCGAGATGCATGGAAGGAGCGTGGGTCAGAGCTTGGCAGACCTCATCGGCCGCAGCCGAAGCCGTGGGCTCAACATCGGGATGTGAGCCGGCCCGCAGCTACGCGCCCCAACCTCAGCCCTCAAGCCTGTCCCCGCGAGGCACCGAACCTGCCGTTCGTTTGGTTCGCTCGGGCGGCAAATGAAAGACGGGGTTTGGGACTTTGCTGCCGTTCCCATGTAGCGCGTGGACTGCAGCTTTTGCAAAAAGCTGCCACTCTGCCAGCGTTGCGCTATGGCCTCAACGATCGCGATTTCCACGCCGACGGCTTGCTCACGCATGTTCATCAGCGATCGGCTGTTTGCCTGCGACGCGCATGGTTCCTTTCCACGCTTCACGTCAGCGTCAGAGCAAGGTGCGACGCATTGAACGGCGATAGCGCCATCGAGCGCACAACACGCCCTGGGGCGGGTAGCGAGCCATTTAGTTGCCTTCCGCTCGCCTCTTGATATATTACGGGAAACATATCCGATAATCAGGCTTAGTGGAGAGGCTCGTGGCAAGCTTGCAGCATGAACGGAGCCCCCGGGCGGGGGTGCCGCAGGGACTCACCGTGGTGGTCGCGGGCTTTTTGCCGATGATCGCGGTCGTCTCGATGTTTCCCGCCGTCCCTTCGATCATCGACCATTTCCACGACGATCCGACGGCAGGCTGGAAAGTGCCGTGGATGGTCACGGCCCCGGGCCTCGCGATCGCGGTGATCGCGCCTTTCGCCGGTGCGCTCATCGATCGCTTCGGACGCCGCGCCTTGGTCATCTGGTCCACCTTGCTCTACGCGATGGCGGGGACGGCGCCCTTCTTCCTCACCAGCCTGAATGCCATGTTCCTGTCGCGCATCGCGCTCGGTATCGCCGAAGCGGCAATTCTCACCACGGTAAACACCCTGATCGCCGACTATTGGGACGAGCAGGGCCGAAGGCACTGGCTCAGCCTCCAGGGAATGATTGGCCCGTTCCTGGGCAGCGCGCTGATCCTTGGGTCCGGATATCTCACGGGCATGCGGTGGAACGGGGTGTTCCTCATCTACCTCACCGCCTTCCCGATCTTCCTCGCCATGCTGGCATTCGTCTTCGAGCCGAACGTCGACGCCCCCCGCGCGACGGCGGAGCAGGGGCCGCACGACCGGCCTGCGTTCCCGGTCCGGAAGATCGGACGGATCGGCTTGGTGACTCTGTTCTGCTCGGCGCTTTATTATGTTTACGCCGTGAATGGCGGCCTGGCCTTTCGCGAGGTCGGCGTGGCTTCGTCCGACGAACTCGGCCGCATCACCTTCCTGCCGAGCCTCATGGTTTCCGTCGGGGCCGGCATCTTCTGGCTCACCGGCAAGCGTCGCTCGGAAGTCGCCTTCGTCCTCCTGCTCGGGCTGGTGGGTGCGGGCCTCTGCTTGATCGGTTTCGCTCCTGATTGGAAGTGGATGAGCGCGGGGGTGATGATCCAGCAGACCGGGGCTGGAATGATGATCCTGGCGCTGGTCGCATGGGCGCAGCGCGAGCTTCCGGTCCAACATCGCGGGTGCGGCATGGGCATCTGGACCGGCTGCTTCTTTCTCGGGCAGTTCCTGAGCCCGCCGCTCGTCACGTTGGCGCAGACCGCCACCGGCAGCATGCAGGGCACCTTTGCCGTCGCCGGCATCATGGCCTTTGCGGGGATGCTGATCGCGCTCGGGTCGCTACTGCTGCGCGGAAACTCGGCAAAGGGACCTGTCGTCGCGACCTAGCGCTGGGGCTCGCAAACGCCTCAGGATGCAGGCGGCAAGGCGGATGCTTCGTCAGGCCCAAGCCTAGCTGCCCTGCGTGTAGTCGAATCCCTTCTCGATGATGATCTCCGCGATTTTCGCGCGGCTTATCCTGATGAACTCGCTCGTGTCGTCGACCGACGGAATGGCGGCGTCGAACCGCGTTGCGAGTTCGAAGATGCTACGGACATCCTCGCCGTGATTGCTGATGGAGTGGAAGATCCGGTCCATTTCTGCAGACAGGTTCCGGTAGATCGCGCCGAGGTACGGATTACGCGTAGCCTCCACGAGCAGATCGAACCGTTGCCGCGAGAGTTGAATCCAGTGCTCGGGATTGAGCTTCGTCTTTCTGATCGCCCGCAAATGCTCGCGCTGGATGGCGTCCAGAGAGGCGCTTTGCTCGGGCGTGATTCGCTCCTGTGCCAGCTGCATGATCAACGGCGACACGGCGCTCCATGCCGTGAAGAAGTCATCCACGGACTTCAACGTAAGCCCAGCCACGCGGTAGCCGCGGCGGGGGATCGTTTCGACGAGACCATCATGGTTCAGGCGGTCCAAGGCCTCCCGCACCGGCATCGCCCCGAAGCCAATGTCCTTTGATATCTCTCGCTCGGTAAACCGCATGCGGGGTGGCATTTTGAGGGACACGATCCGCTGCCGCAGAACCGCATAGGCCTGGTCCGCCAGCGTCTGTTTTCGTCCCTCGGCCTCTGCCATCCAGCACCTCCTGCTCGGCACCGTGCCGAGGGCGAACCATGCCCCCGTCCAGCAGCACTGGCAAGATTGGAACCCTTGACCTAAATTTGCGCGCATGCCATCGTAATATATCACCAGCGCAGTGCGGCCGGCGATTGCCTTACGCACGCGGAAATTTTGGGAGAGGTCGAATTGGCGAGGCCTGACAGGATTCTCATTGTCGGCGCGGGCATTGGCGGCCTGTGCACAGCGGTAGCGCTTGCGCAGATCGGCGCGGAAGTCGACGTCATCGATATCAAGCCGGACAACGCGGTGGCTGGCGTGGGATGGGGGCTGCGGACCAACGGCCTTCGTGCGCTGCGCGAGATCGGCCTTCTCGAACCGACGCTGTCGATCGGGTTTCCAACGCCGCCACTTTCCTATTTCGACAGGAACGGCCACCATGTCGTCGACATCCCGTACGGGCGCCAGCTCGACGGCATGCCCAACAACGTCCAGCTCCCCCGCCTGGGCTTCCTGGAGATGGCCAGCGCTCGCGCCCTGGAGGCCGGCTGCTCGATCAGGATGTCGACGACGGCAACCGACATCCAAGAGGATGCCGACGGCGTGACGGTGGAGTTGAGCGACGGATCGTCGCACCGATATGATCTGGTGATCGGCTTTGACGGCATCAACTCGAGTATTCGCCGTTACCTGTTCGGCGAGACCTACGTCCCCATTCGCAGCGGCGGCGTCGCCTGGCGTGCGCCGGTACGCGCTCCGGACTCGCTGAAGGGCGCCATATTCTGCCATGGCTTTGGCGGCAAAGTGGGCTTCGTACCGCTGGCCGGCGGCATGATGTACGTGATCGTCACCCATTACGAGTCAGGCCGCCCGCGTCACGACCCCGCTGCCTTCCCGCAAATCATGCATCAGAGCGCGCGGGAGATGATGGGAGACTCCGCATTCATGGCGGCGGAAATCGACTCGCTGCGCGCCGCCACCAACGTTGCGTACACGCCGCTCGATACGGTCCTGGTTCCCTATCCGTGGCACCGGGGGCGGGTCATGATCATGGGCGACGCCGCCCACGCCATGACGCCCTATCTCGGATCGGGCGCGGCGATGGCCATTGAAGACGGCGTGGTCTTTGCCAAGCTCCTGCGTTCGGACGACACGCTCTACGACGTACAAACCAAGTTCATGGCAAGACGGTACCCGCGCGTGAAAGCCATCTGGGACCAGTCGCTGAAGATGATGCACGAGGAATTCGATTCCGCGACACCCGAGGCGCTCGATCGACGCCTCGCATATCTCGTGCACGAGGAGCCGAAAGTCCTCGATTACATTCACCGCATTCTGGAAAGTGAATATTGATGAACACGAACCGTATCGCGAAGGTGTCGATCCATGCGGGCGTTTCGATCGGCGACATGCGCAAGCTGCACGGAACATCGGGCATTCCCGGCCCTGCGGCCGGAACGGACGGCGTTCCCGACATCCTGAACGTGTGGAAGGCTGCGCACGTAACGCTCGTTCGGTCGTATGATTGGGTTTCGAGGCTGGACACCGTCGACAACCCGAGAAGCCTGTTTCCCGACTGGTCGGCGGATCCCAGTGATCCAGCCAATTACAATTTCGACGCGACCGATTCCTGGGTGCGGCAGGTCCGTTCGATCGGGGCGGATATCCTCTTCACGATCGCCAGCGAGATCCCGTCGAACAAGCAACCGATCGGGGACTTGGCGAAGTATGAGCAAGTCGTAGAAAATATCGTCCGCCACTATGTATGCGGATGGGGCAACGGCTTTACGGGGGCTGTGACGCACTGGGAATTCGGGGATCAGCCGGACTTCGGGACGCTGCACTTCTCCGGCACGCCGGATCAATTCTACGCGATGTACGCGGCCGCCGCGCGCGCCGTGAAGCGTGTCGACGCCGGCCTGAAGTTCGGCGGCCCCTGTGTCGCCTTTCCGCTGAACGAAGGTCCGTTCCGCGAAGGTTTTCTCGGCTTCATCAAAGACAAGTCGCTGCCTTTGGATTTCCTGTCCTGGATGTGGTACGCCGACAATTCCCGCGACCCACTAGATTTTCGAACGATTGCAGCAGACGTTCGCGCGATCCTCGACAAGCACGGCTTCGGGGATACGCAGCTCCTGCTCTCCTACTGGAGCATGACCGGCATCCCGACGGCCAAGTTCGAGGATTCCAAAAATGCAGCGTTCATCGCAGCAGCAGCCGTCTACTTGCAGGACTCTGAGGTCGACCAGGCGATCTTCTTCCGCGCCGATACTGGCACCGACTTTCACTACAATTTCAGGGATCCCGCCGGAATTTTCGAGGCCGACGGCAGCGAGAATGCGAGAACGAGCGCATTCCGCCTGGTAGGACAGACGCTGGCCGCGACGGAGCGCCTCCCCAGCACGGGTGGCGATGAGAACGGATTTGCCGTGCTGGCCGGCCGCACCGCAAATGGGGACGTCATTCGCGTGCTGATCGCCAATTATGCGATCCCCGATCCGTACTTGATCGCCCGAGAGCGCGACGTGTTCGAATTCCAGGTGCCGATCGGCACCGAACGGGTGAACATGTCGTTGAATGTTCCTTCCAGGCGCGTGCACGCCGGAAGTGCCGGCTATACCGGCTATACGCTCGACATCACCGACCTGCCCTGGGGCCAGGGCCGCCACAAAGTGGTTCGGTACCGGGCAGATGCGGATCACTTCGGCGACATCCTCGACTCGCAGGAAGGCGAAGGCGGTTCGATTACCATCCAAGGCACGCTGGCGGCACCGGGCGTGGAACTGATCGAAATCACTCGATCCTCATAATCAAATAACGACCAATTCCAGACGATTGCCCGTTCCTTAAAAATAGATCGCCGAAATCGAGCGACGATATAGGGAGGATGTACTGATGAGGCGCCGTATACTATTGCTCTCCGGCACCGCAGCCGCATTTATTGGCATCAGCGCGGCGTCAGCCCAAACCACCGCTTCGCCGGGCTCGACGGCCTCGGACGGCACCACCGCAAACGCCGCTGCGGCAGCCAACGGTCCAGCCGTCGCGAACACGGTGGATCCCGCAGGCCAGTCCGCGAACAGCGGCGGGCTTCAGGAAATTATCGTCACCGCCCAGAAAACCGCGTCCAGCGTCCAGAAGACGCCCATCGCGCTCCGCGTCGTCAGTGGCGACGATCTTCGGACGTCCAACATCACCGATGTCAACGGGTTGCAGCGGCTGGCGCCCGATCTCGGCGTGACGACGGACACGATCTACACGAAACTGTCCTTGCGGGGTGTTACTGCGGAGTCGATCGCGGAGGGCGCCGATGCGGCGCTGACGGTCAACATCGATGGCGAATATATCAATCGGCCGGCGGCGCTGAATGCGAGCTTTTTCGATCTTGATCGCATCGAGGTTCTGAAGGGACCACAGGGAACGCTCTACGGCCGCAATTCCACCGCGGGCGCCATCAACATCATCACCAAGAAACCGGAAGACAGGTTCGACGGGTATGTGAGCGCCGGATACGGCAACTACAACGCGTGGAATGTCGAGGGCGCGGTCAACCTGCCGATCGCTGACGGCCTCGCGTTCCGCGTAGCCGGGATACACACGCAACATGATGGCTATCGCAACAACAGCGTCGACGGCGGGACCACCGGCAGAAACGACGGCAACAGGACCGATGCCGGCAGGGCCACGCTCGCCTATACCGGGAGCACGCTAAGCGGCTTCCTTCAGGGCGAATATGTCCGTTCGCGATCCTCTGCCTTCGCGCAATATGGCGTTCCGATCACCACCACCACGCCGGGCGTCGTTCAAGTACCCACCGTCGGCGGCGGGAGCGATTTCATCCCGCGCAACAGTTCGTTCAAGCTGCCAAAGCATGATTTCCCGCTTGTCACGGACGGCTTCACCAACATCGAAAATATCAGCTTTCGCGGCAGCCTGCGCTACACCATCAGCGACGGTTTGGAATTGTCGTATGTCGGCGGCTATCTGATCAACAAGACAGGCACCTATGTCCCGCTGAGTGGAACGCCGAACTATCTGCAGTTCGTGTCGAACCAGCCGAATGCGGACTCCAGGGATTGGAGCAACGAACTCCGCCTGAGCTACCACGGCCCACGCGGCTTGTTCGTGCAGGGCGGCGCCTTTTATTTCCATGAAAAGCAGGTGGTCACGCAGAGCATTCAAATCTTGAACCCGCCCTTCGGCCCTCCGGGCTCCGAGTACGCATACGTCAACATTTTCTATCGGCCGTTCGTCAATCTCGATTCCACGGGTCTGTTCCTGCAGGGCGACATCCCGATCGTGGATACGTTGAAACTCACAGGTGGCGTGCGATGGTCCCGCGACGAGAAGCACGCGCTCTACGTGAATTCCGGCCTTGGGTTCGTAAATGCTCGCTTTGGACTCACCTTCCCGAGTGCCACGGACATTCTCGCCGTGACCGGCCGGCCCGGCCGCTGCAAGGAAGCCGATAGCGGCAACTACCAGTCGCTCGACCAGTGTTACAACCATAGCGAGGTCAACTGGCTGGCGGGCGCCGAGTGGACGCCGGGCGCGGGTCATTTGCTCTATGCCAAGGTTTCGACGGGCTATCGCTCGGGCGGCTTCGACAATCTCACCAACGTCGTCGTCAATGGCCAAACGGTCGGCACGTTCCAACCCGAGAAGATCACGTCGTACGAGATCGGCACGAAAAATCGCTTCCTGCACAACACGGTCGAGTTCAACGTCTCGGCATTCCATTATGACTATACCGATCTTCAGATCGACAACTTCATCAACACCACGGTCGGGCACGCGACCGTCAACGCCGGAAGGGCGCGTTTCAACGGTGTCGACACGGATTTTTCGGCAGCGTTGACGCCCAACGACCAGTTCCGCGTCACGTTTAATTATCTGGACGCCAAATTCACGAAGTTCAACGCCTTCGCGACCGGCGTGAACGGAGGAACGGCGGTTCTTGATCTCAAGGGCAATCGGCCGCCACAGGCGCCCAAGGTCACGATTGCGGTTGGATACGACCACACATTCGATCTAGGCATGGCAGGAAGCCTTCGTGCCGGCGCCTATACCCGCTTCAAGTCGGACTACCACCTGACGTCGTATAACTATGCGGCCGATCTTCAAGAGGCCTATACGCAAACGGATCTGTCAATAACCTGGATGGACTCCAGCCGAAAATACAGCGTTCAAGCTTTTGTACGCAACGTCGAAAATTATGTGCCGATCACGTTCGCGCAATTTACGGCGGGGCCGCCCATCAACCTGTACAATTATGCGTTCGGTTCGCCGCGGACATTGGGCGTGAACCTCTCGGCCAAGTTCTAAGTGATAGGTTGTTGAGCGCGGCGGTGATCGAAGCGCGGCCGTCCTGCTTGTACGCGGTTCAGGTGCGCGATGCCGTCCGTCCTTGCTGGGGACCGTCCGGACCTTTTCCGCGATCCGATCCTTGCGGGATACGTTGTGGAGATCGAGGCGGAGGCGGGGACTTTGCGCGTCGGTTGTGGGCGCGGGCAGCCAGGGTGGATCACGATTTCAGCGCGCGGCCTTCGATGGCGAATAGGACTTCTATGGCCGCTTTCGGTCTGGGCGGTCGTTCCCAGCCAGCATAGGAACGGCCTAAGTTGGTCGACTGCGGCCTCCGCGTGCTGCTGATCGGCAGTGGCGGCGTTTCCCATCCGACTAACCTCGATTCTCAGCCGCTTGTCCGAACTTTCCGTTCAACACCTTCGCACCGTCGCGCAGGAAATCCAGGTGGTCGGACCAGTGCTGCATCATGCGCACGCGTTCGTCCCAATACTCGCCTCGGGTGTAGGCGCGGCGGACGGCATTGTTGTCGCAGTGCGCGAGCTGTCGTTCGACGGCGTCGGGGTGCCATAGACCCATTTCGTTGAGCAGCGTGGCCGCCATCGCGCGGAAGCCGTGGCCGGTCATTTCGTCCTGCGCATATCCCATCCGACGGAGTGCCGCATTGATCGTGTTCTCCGACATCGGCTTTCGGACGGAGCGGAGGGATGGGAAGAGATAGCTGCTGTAGTCTGCGTCGTGCTCGATCGAGGCAAGGATCGCGAGCGCCTGGCGGGAGAGGGGGATCGCATGGGCTCGCCGCATCTTCGTCTTGTGCGGCGGAATGGTCCAGATCGCCCGTTCCAGATCGAAGTCCTGCCATTCTGCGAAACGTAGCTCGCCAGGGCGGACGAAGACGTGTGGCAGGAGCCGCAGCGCCGCGAGGGTGTTCGGCTGCCCCTGGAAGCCCTCTATGGCCCTCAGGAGCCCTCCTGCGGCCTTTGGCGTGGTAACTGCGGCGCGATGTGCTGGCTTGGGCGCGATCAGTGCGCCGCGAAGGTCGGCGGCGACGTCACGCTCGGCGCGGGCGGTCGCAATCGCGTAGCGAAATACCTGCGAACAGGTGCTGCGGAGCCGCTTTGCCGTCTCGTAACGCGCGTTGCCTTCCATCTTCCGCAGCATCAGAAGCAGTTCCTGTGCGGATATCGCAGCGATCGGGCGCTTGCCGATCGACGCATTGATGAAACCGAGAAGCCAGCGGAGCTTCTTCATCGTGACCGGCGAGCGACCTTCCTTTTCGACCTTGGACAGCCATTCGTCCGCTACTGCTTCGAAGCTGTTGGAGGCAGCGACGGTCGCGGCTACCCGATCGAGCTTGATCCGCTCGGCGGGATCTTCGCCCCGGGCCAGCACCTTCCGCGCAGCATCACATTCGGCGCGTGCTTCTGCTAAGCCGGTGTCGGGCCAAACCCCGAAAGCGAGGGTCTTTTGCTTCCCATAACGCCGATAGTTCATCCGCCAATAGCGTCCGCCGGATGGAGTCACGAGCAGGTAGAGCCCGTCTCTATCGCTTAGCTTGTACGCCTTGCCGCGAATCTCTGCGGCTTTGATGGCAACCACGGACAGCGCCATGATGGTATCTCCCGTCGAAGCGACCGGCACATGCCATCAAAAATACCATCAGCTTGCTGGTATGTAGTGGCATTTTGCCAGCTTGGATGAGAGACTTATACCACCAAAAAACCGCAGAAAACAGCCAGTTATGGCATGTTCTGGAATGCCTTGGGAAGGCAAGTTGGTGACCCCTACGGGAATCGAACCCGTGTTTCAGCCGTGAAAGGGCCGCGTCCTAACCGCTAGACGAAGGGGCCAACTGCTTGGCGTGGAGCGGCCGAATAGGGGGGGATTCGGTTGCCGTCAAGCACTCAATCTGCCCAGGCCGCATCTTCTATGTGCAACTCCGCCGCAGGGCGGCTTCCCCAGGTGTCGATCTTCGCCCGGCCCGCCAGCCAAAGGCGGCGGTGGGACGGTGCGGAGAGGAGGGCCTGCCCCAATTCCGAATCGGCCTGTCGAAATGCCACGGCCTTGAGGCTGCGGCCGTCGGCACCCGCGACGATCACGCGGACATGGCCGCCACTGCCGACGACGTCCGCCTTCAACACGCGCACAGGGCCTGCAGCAATGCGTGGAGCCGGCCAGCCCATGCCATAAGGACCGCCGCCTTCCATTGCCTCGACCAACGCCGGGTTCACCCCCGTAGGGCTCAGTACCGCATCGAGCAGCAGTGCGCGTTCGCCCCGTGCCGTGACGATCCGCTCGGCCAGGCGCTCTTCCAGGAACGCCGCAAGGGCTTCCACGCGGTCCGCTGTAACGGTTACGCCGCATGCCATAGCGTGGCCGCCGCCAGCGACAAGCAGCCCGGCATCCTTCGCCGCCAGCACCGCGGCGCCGAGATCAACTCCCGGGATCGAGCGACCGGAACCTTTGCCGACCCCGTCCTCACCGACCGCGATAACCAAGGCAGGCCGTCCGAATTTTTCCTTCAGGCGACCGGCGACGATGCCGATCACGCCAGGGTGCCAGCCTTCGCCGGCGACCAGCGTGACCATGCGGTCCCGGCCCGACATGCAAAGCGATTCGGCGGCGGCTTGCACCTCTGCCTCGATGGCGCGGCGCTCCTCGTTGAGCATATCGAGCTCGGCGGCAATCGCGCGCGCCTCGGCAGGGTCGCGGGTCGTCAGCAACCGCACGCCGAGATCGGACTTGCCGACGCGTCCACCCGCGTTGATGCGGGGGCCCAGCGCAAAGCCGAGATCGGTGCAGGTCGGCGCCCGGGTTAGACGGGATGCCTCGATCAGTGCCGCCAGCCCAGGATTGCGACGACCAGCCATTACCTTCAGCCCTTGCGCCACAAAGGCGCGGTTGAGGCCCTTGAGTTGCGCCACATCGG
Source organism: Sphingomonas sp. TDK1 (assembly GCF_001650735.1). Taxonomy (GTDB): domain Bacteria; phylum Pseudomonadota; class Alphaproteobacteria; order Sphingomonadales; family Sphingomonadaceae; genus Sphingomonas. The sequence goes on from NZ_LXVY01000034.1 coordinate 195,293, forward strand.
CCACGGTGCCCAGCGCGACGATGTCCAGCAGGTCGAGCAAGCGCGGTTCCGGCCTCTTGGCGAAGCAACCCCGCGCGCGCAGCGTTCGCACAAGCGCGGCTCCCAGCAGGAAAGCGACGCCGACCGCGGCCAGATGACCGTGCTCGGCACCTTCCGCTTCGTCGAGCCGGTTCGGGTTCACCAGCGCATGGGCGAGCGGCAATTCGATCGAGCATTTATGATGGTCGACCACGATCACATCCGCATCGGCGGCGCGTGCCATCGCCAGTGCCTCGAATGCCTGCGCGCCGCAATCGACAGTGACGATGAGCCCATGTCCCTGCTGTTTCAAGCGGACCAGCGCTTCGCCCGAGGGACCATAGCCTTCCATGAGGCGATCGGGGATGTAGGGCGTAGCCTCGATGCCCAGATCGCGCAGCAGCAAAATTAGCAACGCCGCGGAGGTTGCGCCGTCGACGTCATAATCGCCGAAGATCGCAATCCGCTCACCGGCCTCTACCGCATCGGCGAGCCGATCGGCGGCGCGGTCCATATCCCGAAAGATGGACGGATCCGGCATGAAGGCGCGGATGCTGGGCGCGCGATGCCGCTCGAGATCGGCGCGATCGACCCCGCGGGTGAGCAGCAATTGGGTCACGAGGTCGTCAGGCGCGAAATCGGGGTCGCGCGCGTCAGCAGCGAGGCCGCGCCAACGCCAGGGCTGGCCCAGGATTGAGCGGTGGACATTAAGGGCAGGGGACATGACCCCGATGTGGCGGGGGAGCGTACGCTTGTCGAGGGGCGGCGGCGCATGAAGGACGCGAGATTGACGACAGTTTTGTGCCTTGCGTCGCGTGCTGCGTGCGAACGGTTCCGCCGCACCATGGTGGACTGGGGCATGCACCGTGCCGATGCGTCCAAGCGAGCGATCGTCGTGTTGCGTCACAAGCGCCTTGGGCAGCGGAGACTGCGGAAGGGAGACCGTTTCTTTTTAACGGCCTAGGCACAGATGCGGGTGTCGAACAGACCGATAACGTCGCGAGCTTCATCGGCGCATGCCTTTGGATGAAGCGGTTCGATGAATGAAGCGGTTCCAGTTCGCGCATCCGCACCGGCTCCCGGTCGAGTGTTCTTTCGGAGACGGACCGTATCGGACGAACTGCGTCATGCTTGCCGATCCTTAAATTCGGCGCTGGTGCGATAGTTGCGGAACAATTGACAGTATCCTGTCATTATTCGCGCATGACCGATGAAAAGCGGCAAGCTCAGGACGATCGCGATAGGGTGATCGGGGTCCGAAACCTCATCATCGAGGTTTTTGCGGCGAACGGAAATTTGATCGAGACGGGCAACCGGCTGACCCAACCGCTGGGGATTACCAGTGCCTTGTGGCAGGTCCTTGGTGCGCTGGGCTTCGCGGAGGAGCCCTTGTCGGTCCCGCAAATCGCAAGGCGCATGGGACTCACGCGCCAGTCTGTGCAGCGCAACGTCGATCTTCTCGTCGAGCGCGGACTGGTAACGCGCGAACCAAACCCGCGACATCGGCGCTCGGCACTGATGTCGCTTACAGCGGACGGGCGCAAGACTCTGGAGCGGGTGGACAATCGCCACCACCCACTGTCCGCGCGGATCGCCGCCGCGATCGGCGACGAGCGCGTCGCCGACGCTTTGCATGTCCTACGCCAGCTGAACGCCATTTTGGAAGAAACGTCGGCCTCGGCTGACGAATAGGGAGTAGCCGCATGATCTTTCTTACCGGAGCCACCGGCAGCATCGGTGGCCATCTGGCGCGCATCCTCGCCGAGCGTGGCGTGAAGGCGAGGGCGCTCGTCCGCAAGGTCGAGGATGGGGACCGCCTGCGCACGCTCAGGCACGAACCCGTGATCGGCGATCTTGCCAGACCCGATCCGCTCGTATCGGCCATGACCGGCTGCGACACGCTGTTCCTGTTGCCGCCGCCGCTCGCCAACCAGACCGAACTCGAGTCCAACGCGCTGACGGTTGCGAAGACAGCGGGGATTTCCCGCGTCGTGAAGGTCTCGGCCGGCGATGCCAACATCGCGTCGCCCGTGCCTTGGGCAAAGGCGCATGCCCTGGGCGAATTGGCGCTGCATCGATCGGGAATGCGGTGGACGATCCTCCGCGCCTCTGCCTTCTACCAGAATTTTGAGAAGCTCGATGCTCCGATCAGGAAAGGCGCGCTGCCGATCCCGGCGGGGCGGGGGAATGCCGCTTTTATCGATGCCGCCGACGTTGCCGAAGTCGCGGCGTGCGTGTTGCTGGAAGATGGTCACGACAAGGCGACGTACCACCTGACGGGACCTGAAGCTCTGACGATGAAGCAGGTGGCGGCCGCACTGTCAGCCGGGCGGGGCAAGCCCGTGCGCTACATCAACCTGCCCACACCGTTGTACCGCGCGTCGATGAAGCTGGCCGGGGTGAATCGCTGGCTGCGCAACGGCCTCGTCGCGCAATATGCCGATGTGGTGGCGAAGGGGCACGATATTGCCGTGACGTATGAAGTGCGTCGGATCACCGGAAAGGAGCCCAAGCCCTTCGCCAGATGGGCTGAGGAGCGCCGGGATCGATTTCTATGATCGGCGGCAAACAGGCGCCGCGATCAGGCGGCGCCTGCGGTCACGCTATACCTGACGCATACCGCCGTCGACGCTCAGTTCGGCGCCGGTGATGAAGCTGGCGTCTTGGCTGAGCAGAAATACCGCCGCAGAAGCCACCTCGTCGACATGCGCCATGCGGCCTAGCGGAATGGGGGCGATCAGCGCCCGCCGCATCTCTTCGGACACCGCCGTCATCATGTCTGTGTCGGTTGGTCCCGGCGCGACGACGTTGACGCGGATGCGGCGCGGCGCAAGTTCAGCCGCCCAGCTACGCGCATAGGAGCGCAACGCCGCCTTTGTTGCTCCATAGGTACTGAATGGCGTCACACCCATGACGTCTGCAATCGAGCCGACCAGCACCACCGATGCCCCGTCGCGCAGCACGGGCAGCGCAGCCTGGATGGCGAACAGCGCGCCGCGGACGTTGACCGCGAAATGTCGGTCGAAATGTTCGCCCGTTTCCTCGGAAATCTTCGCCGGTTCGGACACGCCGGCGTTCAGCACCAAGGCGTCGATCCGTCCGTGGAGACGCTCGACCTCGGTCATGACCTGCTCGAGGTCGATCTGGCCTGCCGCGTCGGCCTGGATGCCGTGCGCCGACGAACCGATGGTCGCGGCTGCGGCGGCGACCTCGTCGGCCCGGCGGCCGGTCAAAACCACCGTCGCGCCCTCGTTTGCGAGCCGGCGGGCCGTCGCGAAGCCGATCCCCCTGGCCCCGCCGATCACCACCGCGACCGTGTTCGTCATTCTTGCCATCATCCGTCTTTCCATTTGAGACGGCGATCCAGATATACGAGACATATCTGATATCAAGAACGCATCTGGAGTAGCGTAGATATGCCGGACGAAACCGATCTACATACCCTGTCAAATCAGGCGATGATGGACGTACCCCGCATCCGCCCCGTGCTGGACAAAATCGCGGACAAATGGACAATCATGATCCTGACCGTGCTGTGCCCGCAACCGGCGCGCTTCAACGAGATCAAACGACGGCTCGACGGCATCACGCACAAGTCACTTGCGGACGCTCTGAAACGCTTGGAACGTCACGGACTGGTCACGCGCACGGTTATCCCGACCGCCCCGATCGGCGTCGTCTATGCCATCACCCCCTTAGGTCACTCGCTTCGAGAACCCTTTCAGGCGCTTTGTTCATGGGCGCTAGCGCAAGAGCAGGCGATGGCGGAGGCGACGATCGCGTACGATAGATCGCGAGCGTAGCCGAGAAGGGCTTTCCCGGTTGCGAGGGTATTTCGAGCTTTACCGGCGATACGTCTCGCACCGGATGCGCGACGCTCTCTGCGAGTGTAGATTGTCGGCATCGGCGCCGGGGCGTCGTCGGCATGCAAGCCTACATGGTCGTCGTGGACGACTTCGGCTCTTCGACTGTGGCTCTGGCGCTTGACTTGGATGTGTTGAGAAGTGGCCGGTCAATCAGATCCAGATGCTGATAATGGGTCGCACTGCGAACCTCGCGAGCGGCTGAACACCGGAGATTACCTAGGTTTTCGCACTTCGATTTGGAATCCGCCCCGGCATCAAACAAGAGGTCGATAATCTACATTATGTAAATGTGGTGCTCAGGACTTCTGTGCCGTTCGTGAGCTTTCAGCCTGCCGGTGTCGTCGCCTTCGGCTCCAGCACCAGCTCGTTTCCTTCGACACGCCAGCTATGCAGCCGCGACAGGAAATTCATCCCGAGCACGTCCAGGTCCCCGAAATTCCGAGATACCACCACGCCCAGGTCTCGCATCTTGAGCGGTCCGAGCGACACCGTAGCGATACGGCCTCGGCGCGCAGCGACGCTGCCATTTGCCGTTTCGATGATCGCCGGCAATCCGTCGGACAAGGTCACATCCGCTTTCTGCGCCGTCTGCTCCGAAATAGCCGTGACCGTCGCGCCGCTGTCGATCAGCATCCGGCGCTCGGCGCCGTTGAGCGTCACGCGCGCCCAGAAATGGCCGTCCGGGCTCATCCGGATCCGCACCGTGTCGCCTTCGACCCGCTGGTCCTCGAGGCCGAGCTTGGCACTCAGCGACGACCAGGCCGCCGCCAATTCGTAGCGATGCCCGACGGCGAACAGCACCAGCAGCACGATCGCCGCCCAGCCGAGCAGCGTCCGCAGGAACAGCCCGAAGCCGATCCGTCGCACGGACAGCGCGCTGACCACCAGCACCAGCGCGCCGATCAGCCAGACCATGTTCACGCCGTCGGATCCGTTCACGCGTGCAGCTCCAGCCCGTCATAGCCCGGCTCGACACCGGCGGGCAGTTCGGCGGCGAGCGTCGCATAGTCCATGCTGTGGTCCATGTGCACCAGCGCTGAACGCACCGGGCGCAGTTCCTCGATCCAGCCCAGCACTTCGCCTAAGTGCGGATGCGTCGGATGCGGCGCGCGGCGCAGCGCGTCGACTACCCAGACGTCGAGGCCGGTGTAGAGCTGCCGCATGTCCGCGGTCATTTCATGGAAATCCGTGGCATGGGCGATGACCTTGCCACCGCTTTCGAAGCGCAGGCCGGCCGAGGTGATCCCGCCATGCGGCTGGTCGGCGACGCGCACCGCGATGTCGCCGATCGTGAAACTGTCCGGCATCGTCTCCAGAGCGACCACCGGCGGATAGTATTTCCCCCTTCCTTCAAAGATATAGGGAAAGCGGATGAAAAATTGTTCGAAGGTGAACGGCCGCGCTAGCCCGCGCACGGGCGTGCCGCTGCGGGCATGCATCACCTGGCGGAGATCGTCCATGCCATGGCAGTGATCGGCATGGTCATGGGTCCATAGTACCGCATCGACGTCCGAGACCTGCGCCGCGATCAGCTGCTCGCGCATGTCCGGGCTGGTGTCGACCAGTAACGTCGTGGTGGCGCTGCGCACCAGTACCGAGGAGCGCGTGCGCCGGTTGCGCGGCTCCTTCGGATCGCAAGCGCCCCAATCGGGGCCGATGCGGGGCACGCCCGAGGAGGTGCCCGATCCGAGAATGCGGATGCTCAGCGCCAAGGGCAGGTCCCCTGCCCGGTCACGCCAGCGTCTTGTCGAAGAGCGCGTGGAAATTGGCGCGCGTCGCCTCGGCCAGCATTTCGGGATCCTCGCCGCGGAGCTGCGCGAGGAACTTGCACGTGTCCGCCACGAACGCCGGCTCGCCAGTCTTGCCCCGATGCGGCACCGGCGCGAGGAACGGCGCATCGGTTTCGATCAGCAGCCGCTCCAGCGGCAGCGCGGCCGCGGTTTCCTGCAAGTCCTTGGCATTCTTGAACGTCACGATACCGGAAATCGATATGTAGAAACCGAGTTCCAACGCGATCTCGCCAAAGGCGCGGCTAGCGGTGAAACAATGGATCACGCCGGGAAACGCCCCCTTCCCCATTTCCTCGCGCAGGATCTGGGCGGTGTCCTCTTCGGCGTCGCGGGTGTGGACGATGATCGGCAGCTGGGTTTCGCGTGACGCCGCGAGATGCGCACGGAAGCTCGCCCGCTGGCGATCGCGGTCGCTTTGATCATAGTAATAGTCGAGTCCGCTCTCGCCGATGCCGACCACGCGCGGGTGCTGCGCGCGTTCCACCAGCTTCGCGGTATCGACATGGGGATGCGTATCCGCCTCGTGCGGGTGGATGCCCACGCTGGCCCAAACATCCGCCTCGCGCTCTGCGACGGCGATCACCTGATCCCACTCGTTCTCGCGCGTCGAGATGTTGAGCATCGCCACCACGCCGGCGCCACGGGCGCGGGCCAGCACCTCGGGCTGCTGCTCGCCGAGGCCCTTGTAGATCAGGTGGCAATGGCTGTCGGCGAGCTTCATGCGTCCTCGGAGCTTTGCAGTTCAAGTCGCGGAAATATGGGGGTGGGCGGTGCGATCTTGAAGTCCGCATCGCCCTCCGGGCCCAGTTGTTCGAGCAGCTTGGCCGCAGAGGTCGGCACCACCGGCTCGATCGTCACGCCCAGGCGACGGATCGCCTTAAGCAGCGTGCCGAGCACCGCATGCATGCGCTCGGGATCTGTCTTGCGGAGGGTCCAGGGGGCCTGCGCATCGATATACTGGTTGCAGGCGAACACGCCGGTCATCCAGGCTTCGACGCCCTGGCTGAGCGCCAGATCCTGGAACGCACGGGTGAAGGCTGCGCAGGCGGTGTCGACCTCGGTGAGCAGCACCGCATCGGCATCCTCGGCGCGACCCGCCTGGACGGTGCCTTCGCAATTCTTGGCGATGAAGCTCAGCGTGCGCTGGGCGAGATTGCCGAAGCTGTTCGAGAGATCGGCATTGGCGCGGGTGACGATCGCCTCGTCGCTGAACGTGCCGTCCTGGCCGAAGCTGACGTCGCGCAGCAGGAAATAGCGCAGCGCATCGACGCCGTAAGTCTCCGCCAATTCCATCGGGTCGACGACGTTGCCGACCGACTTAGACATCTTCTCGCCGCGGTTGAGCAGGAAGCCGTGGCCGAACACCTGTTTCGGCAGCGCGATATCCGCGGACATCAGGAAGGCCGGCCAGTAGACGGTATGGAAGCGGACGATGTCCTTGCCGATCAGATGCAGATCGGCGGGCCAGTAGCGCGCCAGCCGCTCGGCATCGTCGGGGAAGCCCGCGCCGGTCAGATAGTTGGTTAGCGCGTCGACCCAGACATACATCACATGGCCCGGCGAGCCCGGCACCGGCACGCCCCAGTCGAAGCTGGTGCGGCTGACCGAAAGATCGACCAGCCCGCCCTCGACGAAGCGCAACACCTCGTTGCGGCGCGAGTCCGGGCGGATGAAGTCGGGATTGGCGGCGTAGAAGTCGAGCAAGGGCTGCTGGTATTTGGACAGGCGGAAGAACCAGGTCTCCTCCTTGGTCCATTCCACCGGCGTGCCCTGGGGTGAGAGCTTCTGGCCCCCTTCCCCTTCCTGCAGTTCCTTCTCTTCGTAGAACGCCTCGTCGCGGACCGAATACCAGCCCTCGTAGCGATCGAGATACAGGTCGCCCTTGGCCGCCATCTTTTCCCAGATCGCCTGGCTGGCGCGGTAGTGATCTGCTTCCGAGGTCCGAATAAAACGATCGCACGAAATATCGAGTTTGTCCGCCATCACACGGAAATAGCTCGACATTTCATCGGCGAGTTCGCGCGCCGTCATGTCTCGAGCGCGGGCGGTTTGCACCATCTTGAGGCCATGCTCATCGGTGCCGGTCTGGAAGAACACGTCGCGACCTTGCTGGCGCTGGAAGCGCGCGATCGCGTCGGCGGCGATCATCTCATAGGCATGGCCGATATGCGGCTTGCCGTTGGGATAGTGGATCGCGGTGGTGATGTAGAAGGGGTCAGCCATGCCCGCCGCTTTAGGATGCGGCGCAGCAACGGGCAACCTGTACGCTTAGCGCCGAGCGAGGCGGGCGAGGATGCCGCTCATCTCGAACACGGTCGCGGTGGCGTCGAGCGACAGTCCCAGCGCCGCGCCGGCAAGCTCGCGTGCGGCGACATACGCGTCGAGGGCCGTGCGCAGCGCCTCGCCCTCCAGCCGCTTGGCGCGGGCCGCAATGAAACTTGGCGCGCGCTCCAGAAACGCCTCGTAGCGCGGTTGCGCCGCCTTGGCGCCGAGCTGACGCCCGAGCCGGGTGCGCACGGCATTGTCGGGGTCGCCGCGCTCGGCAAGCAACGCCATGTCCGATTCCAGTGCCGAGAGGTCGAGGCCGGCGAAGCGCAGCGCGCGGCCCGGCGAGCCCTCGGCCGCCTCGACCAGCGCCGCGATCTCGATCTCGCTCGCATCGGGGGTCTGGTGGCGCAGCACCGTGGTCGTCTCGGTATCGCTCAGCGGCTCGAAGCGAAGTAGCCGGCATCGCGAGCGGATGGTCGGCAGCAAGCGGTCGGGCGCATGGCTCACCAGCAGAAAAATCGTGCCCGCCGGCGGCTCCTCCAGGTTCTTGAGCAGCGCATTGGCGCCGGCACGCTCGAGATCGTCGATCGCGTCGATGATCACCACCCTCCGCGGGCTCAGCGACGGCTTGGTCGCGAACAGCGGCTGGAGGCTGCGCACCTGCGCGATGGTGATAGAGCGGGCGAGTGCCTCGTCGGGCTTGTCGGCGTCCTTGGGCAGCCGGGCGAGCATCTTGAGGTCCGGGTGGCTGCCTGCAGCGATCAGGCTGGCGGTGCGGGTGCTCTCCGGCACGTCCCAGCCGGGCATCAGCCGGTCGGGCTCGGCGGCCTCGGCCAGCATGCGCGCCGCGGCGATGCGGGCGAAGGCCCCCTTCCCCACACCTTCCGGCCCGGCGATTAGCCAGGCATGGTGCAAAGCGCCGCTCGCCATGGCGGCGGCGAGCGCGTCACGGGCGGCTTGATTGCCGATTAAGGCGTTTGCCAAGGCGATCAGGCCAGGTGGAGCAGCGACATCAGGCCAGCCCAGGCACGGCCGAAAAAGCCTGCTTGGCCGACATCCTCGGCGGCCACCAGCGGCAGCACCTGCTGCGGCATGCCTTCGCCCTCGATGATCAGGTCGGCAATATGGTCGCCCTTCTTGAAGCCGGCCTTGACCGGGCCCTGATAGACGATCTTGCCGGCGAGCTTGGGGCTCAAACCCGAAGGAAGCGTGATGTTGAGATCGCGCGGCGCCACGACGGCCACCTTGTTGGCGGTGCCGCCCTGCACGTCGACGGTGCCGACGGTGCGCTCCTTCTTCACCACCGGCTTGGTGCTCCAGGCGGCAAAGCCCCAGCGCATGAAGCGCACGGATTCGTCGGCGCGGGCGCTGTAGCTGCTGACCCCGGCCAGCACCATTACTAGGCGGCGGCCATTCTGCTCGGCCGAGCCGGTAAAGCCATAGCCGGCTTCCTCGGTGTGGCCGGTCTTGAGCCCGTCTGCACCCGGTACCTTGCCGAGCAGCGGATCACGATTGCCCTGCTCGATGGCAGCGCCGGCGCCCAGGGTCTTGCCCCAGGTAAAGCTCGGCAGCGAGTAGAAGGACTTGTAGAGATCGGGGAAGTCACGGATCGTCGCGGCGGCGAGGTGCGCCAGGTCACGCGCAGTCACATAGGTGCGGCCTTCGTCCGGCCAGCCGTTCGACGTGCCGAAATGGCTGTTGGTGAGGCCGATCTTCTTGGCCCGATCGTTCATCAGGTTGACGAATCCCTCCTCGGTGCCGGCGATGCCCTCCGCCAGCACGACGCAGGCGTCGTTGCCCGAGAGCGTCACGATGCCCTTGAGCAGGTCCGCCACGGTCGGCTGCTCGCCGACGCCGAGGAACATGGTCGAGCCCTGCGAATGCCACTTCTTCCAGGTCTCGGGCCGCACCTCGATCTTCTGGTCGAGCTTGAGCTCGCCCTTCTTGATCAGGTCGAACGCGACATAGACCGTCATCATCTTCGCCATCGAGGCCGGCGGCATGCGGCGATCGGCATCCTTGGCGAACAGGATCGCGCCCGAGGACATGTCCTCCATATAGGCGATCGGTGCGGGCGTCGGGAAATCCGGGCCGGCGGCCTGCAGCGGAGCGGCGATGGCGAGCGCCAGGAACGAGGCGGCGGCGAGCTTCTTCATGATGATCGGTCCAGAACGCGTAAAGGTTACCCCTATCGGACCGAGGTGCGGCGCGCATCTCCGAACCCGGCCCGAACGGCCTCTGCCCGCGCCCGCTCCGCAGCCGCCTCCGTCGCGAAGGGGCCAAGGTGGACACGATAGAGCCCGCCCCCTGCCTTTACGAAGCCGTGTAGCTTTTGGGCAAGCGCAGTCGCACGTGCCGACGAAGAAAGTGCGGCCACCTGCACCAGATAACGGCCATGCGCGGGCTTCAGCGCAACGGGCTTGGTGACGGGCCGGGGTTTCGGCGGTTCCACGTCGGCCGCTTGCCGGTGCGGAATGACGTCGACGGTCGGATCTGGCTGCGAGGGCGGTGGCGGCAGGGGGGCGCTCGGCTCGGGGCGCGGTGGCAGCTGGAGCCGGAGCGCACGCAGCAGCGCAGGGGGCGAATCGATCCGCTGCTGCGCGGCTCCCGCGCTGCGTAGCGCCGCCTGGTCCTCGCTCGAGGGGCGGACCGCTCGAATTCGCACCGGCGCCAGCCGGTCTGACGGGATCCCAAGCTGATTCGCTGCGCCCGCGGAGATTGCCGCGATAGCCCCCGGCGCTTCCGAAGTTTCGGCGATACGGACGAGGATCGTCCGGCCGCTATCGAGCGCAGTTATCTCGGCATAGCTTTCTGCCGGAAGATCCGGGCTTACTGCCAGGGCGGCGGCGCCAAGCGGCTGTACGGCGGCATAGCCTACCGCATCGTATCGCCCTTCGCTCAGCTGCAGCTGCGACGTGCCGTGCGGGCCAGTCGCGGCTGCGGTCGGATCCGCGTCCTGGGCGTGTGCGCTCGCTGCGACAAACAGCGCAACGGCAAGTGCGATCGGTCTAGCGTTCCACGGCATCGGCTAGGAGGCCTACCGACAAAGCGTAAAAATTCGAGCAATTATAGTCGAGGATCACGCGATAATTTCCAGTGAGAAGATAGGCGGTGGCACCTTGCCCGTCAGGCTCGAGCAGCGTTGCCAAAACATCGTCGCCCGGCCAGGCGCGAGACTGCGGGCTCACCCCTAGCGCCCGCCATTCCGCCATCGTCTTCCATTGGCTCTGGCGACCGTGCACGCGGGAACAGCGTGGGCTTGTGGTCCGATTAGCGATCAGCCGGCGGTCCAGCGTCGACGGCACCGATACAGCGAATCCCCAGGGGACGCCGGGCCGCCAGCCCGCATTGACGAAATAATTGCCGATCGAAGCCAGGGTATCGGCATCGCTGTTCCAAATATCGGCCACCCCGTCGCCATCCCCGTCACGCGCGAGCCGTAGATAGACACTCGGCAGGAACTGCGGACCGCCGAACGCCCCTGCCCAGCTGCCGATCAGCTTGTCACGAGGCACACCGCGATCGATCATCTTGAGCGTCGCGATGAACTCGTCCGTGAAAAGCACACGGCGACGGCCCTCATAGGCGAGGCTCGCCAGCGCGCGTGGCAGGTCGAACCCGCCCATTACCCGGCCGTAGTTGGTTTCATGCCCCCAGATCGCCACCATGATCGACTCGGGTACGCCCGTCTCGCGTTCGATCGCCGACAATCTGCCCCGCGCCCGCAGATAGGCCGCACGGCCACGCGCAATACGATCGAAGTCGACATGCCGCGCCTTGTAGGGGGCGAAGGCGGGAACCGGCGCATTCGGGCTGCTCTCCGGCTGCTGCCGATCCAGCTCGACCACCCGGGCATTGTAGGTGAGCGTGGGAACCACCGAGTCGATCGTACGGCGGCTCACTCCTGCGGCAGCTGCCTGGGCGGCGAGCGTCGGAAGATAGGCCTGAAATCCGCTATCATCCTGCGCGCGTACGGGCGCTGCGGCGATGGCGAGGGCAAGGGCAGGAACAAAGCCCCCGATCCGGGAGAGACGAGAACGCGACATAGCGCCGCTGTTGCACAGCACTTCGCGCGCAGAAACCCCCGCGCATGGGCAACGCGACGAAATCGCGTTGCTTCGGCGACCAACGGATCTTCACGAGAGCGATTGATCCCGCGCGCAACGTCGATTAGGCGCGTTCATTCCGGAGAGATGGCCGAGTGGTTTAAGGCAGCGGTCTTGAAAACCGCCGTGGGTGCAAGCTCACCGTGGGTTCGAATCCCACTCTCTCCGCCACCCCCAGTCACAGGCGCACGAAAAAGGCCCCCGGCGCACCATCGCACGCGGGAGCCTTTCGCAACGCTATTGGGCCGGACGATTTCGCCCGGCCCGAATGGCTTATTTCTTGCCGAGCGTGAGGCCGCCGAAGCGCTTGTTGAAGCGCGCGACCTGGCCACCCTGGTCGAGCAGCTGACCGCGACCGCCGGTCCAGGCCGGGTGCGCGAGCGGATCGATCTCGAGCTGCATGAGATCGCCTTCCTTGCCCCAGGTGGAGCGCGTCTCGTACACAGTGCCGTCCGTCATCTGCACCTTGATCATGTGATAATCGGGGTGGGTGTTCTGCTTCACATCGAATTCCTTGGAAAAGCCGCCGGTTTCCGACCGGCAGCGGATGCGCGCGCCTAGCAAAGCCTCGGCGCCAACGCAACCTCATTGCCGCATGCCCCACCAGCGGCGGAGCGCGACGAGCGACCAGATGGCTTCGACCAGCCCGAACGGCCAAGCTCCCTGCAGAAAGCCATAGACCGAACCGAGCAGGCAGGCACCCGCAAAGCCGAGCACCCACCAGGTCGAACGCGCCTCCAGCGCATAGGTGACCAACATCGCCGTCACCGCGAACAGGCCGAACCAGGTCAATGCGTCCATGGTCCGGCCTTGGCCTTGATTACGCGCTGGGCGGATCGGCGATCATCGCCGTGAATTCGCATTCGGCCGCCAGTTCACCGTCGATCAGCGCCCTGCCCGCGAACTTGCAGACGCGCGAGCGCTTCTGCACGAACTCGACATGGAGTTTGAGCAACACGCCTGGCTCCACGGGCTTGCGAAACTTCACGTTATCGATCGCCATGAAGTACACGAGCTTGCCAGACCCGGCGAGCCCGAGCGACTCCACGGCCAGCACGCCCGCAGCCTGAGCGAGCGCCTCGACGGTGAGCACGCCCGGCATGATCGGACGGCCAGGGAAATGCCCCTGGAAGAACGACTCGTTGATCGTCACCGCCTTCACCGCCACGATCGACTGGTCGAGGATAAGCTCCTCGACCCGGTCAACCAGCAGCATCGGAAAACGGTGGGGCAGCGCCGCCATCACCCGCCCGATATCAAGCGGACCGATGTTGCTGCCCCCCTGCGCCTCGCCGCTCACCGCGGTTCGGGCTTGGCCGGCTTGGTCGCAGGCGCGGCGGCCGGACGGGCGGCACCGGGTGCGGCGGCGGCGCCCTGCTGCTGTTGCTGCTGCGCGCGGGCAGCAGCGAGCTGATAGGCGCGACGCTTCAGCTCGTTCACCTGCTGCTGGAACTGCAGGGTGCGCTGCTGCGGCTGCCAGTTGGCAGGCGGCGTGATCGCCACGGTCGGGGTCTTGTCGAGCTCGGCAACGACGGCGTCGCTGATGTCCACGGCGTCCGGCGCGTAGACGATCGCTTCCGGCTGCAGGATCACGTTGACCTTGCGAGCGTTGACGACCGACATCTGCGCTGCGTCGTACAGCGACAGGATCTTTTCGAACGCGAACAGCTCCGCCAGGATCGACGGCATCTGCAGCTTCTGGATTTCCTCATTTGCCTGGTTCTGCAGGGTCATGAGCTGGGTGTAGTTCGGATCCTTGCGCGCGGCGGCGGCCTGCTCTTCGGCTTCAGAAACCTGGCCGTCCTTGTTCGTGTCGATCGTCGCGATCAGCGAGCGTGCGTCCGTCTGGAACTTGGTCTGGCGCGCCTGGATCTGGTCGCGAACCGGCTTGAAGGTGGTGTCCAGCTGCGTCTCGGCGGTGGTGAACGCCTTCGAACGGGTGATCACCTCCATCGTGTTGATGGTGGCGATGCCGGCAACCTGCGCCGAGGCCGGCACGGCAGCGGCCATCGCCGCGGAGGCGGCAAGCGCCGCCGCGAATACACGGTTCTTCATCATTAGAACTGAGTCCCTACGTTGAAAGTGATGAGCTTCTTGTCGTCGCCGGGCTGGCTTACGATCGCCTTCGCAAGATCGATCCGCAGCGGCCCGAACGGCGAATTCCAGTTAACGCCTACGCCGACCGAGATGCGGGGCGACGCAGTGCTGCCACGATATTGTTCGTAGAAGATCGGCGTCGAATTGAGCGCGCGGCTGTTGATCGACGTACCGACGCAAGGCTGGCCCGCCGCCGCGGCATAGCCGATCGTGCAGGTGGTGTTCAGGCCCTGGAAGGTGCCGGTCGGCACCGTATACAGCGCGTTGCCGGCAGTATCGTTGAGCGGGCGCGGCAGCAGCGAGGGTGAGCCGTCCTTGTTGATGCCCGGCAGGCCGGTCTTGGGATCGATATAGGCCGGGAAGTAATTGTTCGTCTGCGGACGGCGGATCGAGAAGAGCGAACCCGCCTGCACGTAAATCGATGGTCGCAATCCCAGTTCCGCTGCGCCCGATCCGAGCGGTAGCTCCAGTTCGGCCTTGGTCAGGTAATAGGCCTTGCCGCCCAGCGCATCGTCGACGATCTGATCGCGGCTGGTGACGAGCGCCTGCGTGCCCGACGCCGGATCCCCCGTATACTGGTAGCGCTGCACGCGCGGGCCGACGCCGCGGATATCAAAGCCGCGGAACTGCGGCTCGCCTAGGTAGAAGCGGTCGGTGATGCGGACTTCAGTGCCGTCAAGGCTCTTGATGACGCCGCCCTCGCCGGTCATCGAGAAGACGAAGCCCTTGCCGAGGCCCCAGTATTTCGCGCCGTCGACGCGACCGCGGATATAGTGGACATCGCCGCCCAAGCCCGCCGCGTCTACACCAAGCGAGACGCGCTGGCCACGGGTCGGGCGGAGGCGGCTGTTAAGGCTGTCATAGATTAGCGACAGTCCGACGAGTGACGTCAGGCGATTGCCCACTGCCTCACAATAATAGCGGCCAGCCAGGAACGGATCGCACTTGCCGTCCGTGTAGAAGGTGTTTTTGTCGAGCGAGACGTCGTCCTTCGCCAGGTAATAACGGGCGGACAGCGTCCAATACTCCGTCAACGGCAGGCCAGCGACGAGCTGGAAACCGGTAGAAACCTGCCGGTACGTCGTGTTGCGCGTATTATTGAGGCCGAAATTAAAGCTGTTATAGTCACGGCGGAAGATCGTCGCGCCCAGCGCGATGTTGCTGTCGAACAGATACGGCTCGGTGAAGCCAAGTTCCACCGACTTCGAATAGCTCGAATAGTCGGCCGAGATGCTCGCCGTCTGTCCCATGCCGCGGAAGTTGCGCTGGCGGATCGAGGCCTGCAGAATGAAGCGCTCCAGACTCGAGAAACCGGCTGACAGCGTCAGTTCACCGTTCGGCTTCTCTTCCACGTTCGCGCCGAGCACGATGCGGTCCGGCGCGGAGCCTTCCTTGCGCTCGATCTCGAACTTGTCCTGGAAATATCCGAGACTGTTGATGCGGTCCTGCGAACGCTTGACCAGGAAGGTGTTGAAGGCATCGCCTTCGGCCACGCGCATTTCGCGGCGGATCACCTTGTCCTGCGTTTGGCGATTGCCGGTGATCTCGACCCGCTCGATATAAGTGCGGTTCGCCTCGCCGATGTGGAAGTTCATCGACATCGTCAGCGCATCCTTGTTGCGCTGGAAATCGGGGCGAACGTCGGCAAAGGCATAGCCGAACAGGCCGGCGGTTTCGCTCAGCTGCTCGACCGTGTCTTCGACGGCCTTGGCGTTGTACCACTGGCCTTCCTTGATCGGCAGGGCGGCTGCGAGCTTCTTGTCATCGAAGTCGCGGATCGCGCTGTCCACCGTTACCGGGCCGAACTTGTAGCGAGGACCTTCTTCCACCACATAAGTGATGATGAAGTCCTTCTTGTCCGGCGTCAGCTCGGCGACCGCCGAGATCACCCGGAAGTCGGCATAGCCGTTGGTCAGGTAGAACTGCCGCAGCTTCTGCTGATCATAGGCCAAGCGGTCCTGGTCGTACGACGTGTTCGAACTGAGGAAGTGCGAAAGGCTGGCGACTTTGGTGGCCATCTGCGCGCGCAGCTTCTTGTCGCCGAACACCTCGTTGCCGATGATGTTGATCTGGCGGACCTTGGACTTGGCCCCCTCGTGGATTTCGAAGATGACGTCGACCCGGTTCTGGTCCAGGCTGACCATCTTCGGCTCGACGCGGGCGGCGAAGCGGCCTTGGCGGCGATACAGCTCGATGATCCGCGCAATATCCGCACGCACCGCGGTGCGGGTGAAAATCTGGCGCGGCTTGAGCTTGATCTCCTTGTCGATCTTGTCCTGCTTGAGGCGCTTGTTGCCCTCGAAGACGACGCGGTTGATCACCGGATTTTCTCGGATGCGAAGCACCAGGTTGCCGCTTTCGACGCCCTCGATCTGCACATCGGCGAGCAGGTCCGACGCGAGCAGATCCTTGATCGCCTGGTCAACCGTCTCGTTGGTATAATTGTCGCCCACGCGGAGGCGCGTGTAGCTTAGCACCGTCTCCGGCTCGATACGCTGCGAGCCTTCCACCCGCAGCGACTTGATCGTGCGCACCACCGCCGGCGTCGCCGGAGCGGGTGCAGCCTGAGGCTGGGCCGCAGGTGCCGCGGGCTTTGCCGCGGTCTGCGCCTCTGCCGGCGCTACAACGCCCGACAGGATCGTACCTGCCAACAGCGTAGCCGTCGCCCGCGCGCCCAAATTGCTTGCCTTGATCGCAGTCACCATCCCACCCCAGTCGGAATCCAAATATTGCCGGAACGCGCGCGGCACATTGCCGCCCTGCACGAACCCCTTCAGCCGATCAAGCCGGCCAGATGCCTCCAAACGCCGAAAGCACCGAGATCGTTGAGCGTAACGAACAGCATGAGCGCGAGGATCGCAAGCATGCCGCCACGGAACGCCCATTCCATCACCTGCGGCTCCACCGGACGTCGGCGGACGGCCTCGACGGCGTAGAACAAGAGATGACCACCATCCAGCACCGGGACTGGCAACAGGTTGATGAATCCCAGGTTAATGGAGACGAGCGCAATGAGGAACGCGAACTCGATCGGCCCCATCGAAAGCCGCTCGCCCGAAACCTGCGCGATTTTTAGCGGACCACCCAATTCGGAAACCGAACGGCGACCCGTGATGATCTGGCCAAGCCCGTCCACCGTCATCCGGACAATATCAGCGGTGTTGCGCAGGCCGACCAGCGGTGCCTCCAAAAGGCTGACCGGCACCTGCACCGATCCCGCCGCCCCGATGCCAAGCTGACCGATACGGAATTCGTTGCCAAAGCGGTCGCGTTCCAGTCGGCTGCCGATCACCGCGTCGACTGATTGCGACGAACCCCCGCGGACGAGATCGATGCGCACCGCCTCATTCGGACGAAGCTGGGTGAATTGCACCATGTCGGCGTAGGTCTCGACGGGCCTTCCGCCCAGCGCCGTGATGCGATCGCCCGGCTTGATCCCTGCATGCGCCGCGGCGCTGCCCTGCAATACTGTTCCCACGACAGAGGGCGTGCGGTTCTCGCCAAACATGAAGGCGAAAGCCGACAAGATGACGATGGCGACCACAAAATTCGCGATCGGTCCGGCTGCGACGATGATCGCCCGCTGCCAAAGGGGTTTGGCCTGGAACGTCTTGGCGCGCTCGCTCGCCGGGAGCTGCAGCCATGCAGGCGAGGGCTGGCTCGCCGGATTCATGTCGCCGGCGAAGCGGACATAGCCGCCAAGCGGTAGCAGGCTGAATTTCCAGCGCGTGCCGCGACGATCGGTAACGCCCGCGATCTCGCGGCCGAATCCGATCGAGAACTCCTCGGCCTTCACACCGAAGAGGCGGCCCGCCAGGTAATGTCCCAGCTCGTGCAGGAACACGAGCGGCCCGATCACCAGCGCGAACGCCAGAATGGTGAGCAGGATGCCGGGGGATTGGATCAAGCGACGCAGTCCTTCACTCGCTCAGCCGCAAAGTGCCGCGCCTCGTCGTCGATTGCCAGCACGGCATCGAGCGTGTCCGGAGCGGCCGGGTCATAGCGACTAAGCGTATCGGCAGAGATTGCGGCAATTTCAAGAAATCCGATACGACCCGCGAGAAAGGCCGCGACAGCAACTTCGTTGGCCGCATTGAGGATCGCCGGCCGCGCCCCGCCCGCCTTCAACGCATCCATCGCCAGCGCAAGCGCCGGAAAGCGATTGAGGTCCGGGTTTTCGAACTCAAGCTTGCCCACCGCGGCAAGGTCGAGCGGCGGGCACGGTGTCTCCATCCGCTCTGGCCATGCCAGCGCATAGGCGATCGGGGTCCGCATGTCGGGCGTGCCGAGCTGGGCCAGCACCGACCCGTCGACATATTCCACCATCGAATGGACGACGGACTGGGCATGAACGAGGACCGCCAGCTGCTCCGCTGCGACGGGGAAGAGGTGGAAGGCCTCGATCAGTTCAAGACCCTTGTTCATCATCGTTGCGGAATCGACCGAAATCTTCGCGCCCATCGACCAGTTGGGATGCGCCACTGCCTGGGCCGGAGTAATGTCACGCATCTCCGCCTTTGGCGTGGCGCGGAACGGCCCCCCACTGGCGGTTAGGATGATCCGCCGAACGCCGCGGGGCGCGGTGCGGTCCAGACACTGAAATACTGCGTTGTGTTCGGAATCGACCGGCAACAGGGTTGCACCATGGGCGCGTGTCGCGGCCATCATGACCTCGCCCGCCGAAACCAGCGACTCCTTGTTCGCAAGTGCCACCGTCCCGCCGGCCTCGAGGGCGGCCATTACCGGCTTCAGTCCGGCGGTTCCGACGATCGCCGCCATGGTCCAGTCGGCGCCCATGCGCGCCACGTCGCATACCGAATGCGCACCGCCCATCGCCTCGACGCCGGTCCCGGCCAAGCGCTCCTGCAGCGCCGGGAGACACGTCTCGTCCGCTACCACGGCACAGCGTGCCCGGGTGCGGATCGCAGCAGCTGCAAGTTTCTCGACATCGCAGTTTGCTGTCAGCGCCACGACCTCGAAGGCGTGCGGGTTGCGTTCGATCAGGTCGAGCGTCGAGGTGCCGACCGAGCCGGTCGCCCCGAGCACCGTTACGCGCTTCACCACCAGTATCCTCCCACTACCACCTGATGATGGATCGCAAAAAACAAGGCCGTAACCGGGGCGGCGAAGACCAGACCGTCGAGTCGATCGAGAATACCGCCGTGGCCGGGCAGCAAATTGCTCGAATCCTTTACGCCGGCCACCCGCTTGAGATGGCTCTCATACAGATCCCCGATCTGCGACGCGAAAGCGACGACCGGCGATACCGCGACCAGCCACCAGCCGATGGCGCTGCCTGGCGCGATCGCCGAGAAGGCGGCCGAAAAGAGGATCGCGGCGAGCAGGCCGCCGATCAGTCCCGCCCAGGTCTTGTTCGGGCTGATCGCGGGAGCAAGTTTTGGCCCGCCGATCGCACGGCCGGCGAAATAGGCGCCGCTGTCGCAAACCCAGACGATCGCCATCGACCAGAGCGTCGCGGCGAAGCCCTGCGGATGGTCACGGAGTAGCAGCAGCGCCAGCACGGGCAATCCGACATAGACCTGCCCCGCCGCGAGCTTGCTATTGCGCGTAACGATCGCGACGAAAAAGAAGGCGCCAAAGATCAGTCCCAGCGCCAGAAACCCTGGTCCAGACGCAGCCGGGCTCAGGATCGCCAGCGGCACCATCATCACATATTGGGTGAGCCGCCGCTTGCTGACATCGCCCGCGAGCAGGGCCCATTCGCCGATCATCAACACGGCCATTACCGTGATGACCAGCCAGAAGCCCCAGCCGCCAGCCCACAACGCGGCAAGTGCGAGCCCTACCAGCGCAACTCCGACCACGGCACGCTTCGGAAGATCTGAATTCTTGCTCACAGGCCTCCGAAACGCCGTTGGCGCCGTCCGAACTGGGCAAGCGCATCAGCCAGCGTGTGCTCGTCGAAATCGGGCCAGAGCGTATCGACAAACAGCAGTTCGGCATAGGCCGCCTGCCACAACAGGAAATTGGAGAGCCGCTGCTCGCCCGAGGTTCGGATCATCAGATCCAGGGGCGGCAGCCCGGCCGTCTCAAGCTCACTCTCGAACCGCGCCTCGTCGATCGCGTTTGGGTCCAGGGTACCGTCGCGCGCCTGCTCGGCCAATCGACGCGCCGCCGCCAGCAACTCCGCCTGTGCGCCATAATTCAGCGCCAGCACCAGCGTCGGCCCGGAGTTCACGGCGGTTCGTGCGATCGCGGCGTCGATCATCGCCACCAGGTCCGGAGAAAGCTGGCGCCAATCGCCGATCACGCGCAGCTTGACGCCGTCCGCGACAATCTCGTCGAGTTCGCGCTCGAGGAACTGCCGCAGCAGCCCCATCAGCGCGCCCACTTCTTCCTCCGGCCGCCGCCAATTCTCCGAGGAGAAGGCGTACAGCGTCAGCACTTCGATCCCGAGCGTGCGCGCCGCGCGCGCGACACGGCGCACCGCCTCCACGCCCTGGCGATGGCCGGCAACGCGCGGCAGCAGGCGCTTCTTCGCCCAGCGCCCATTGCCGTCCATGATGATCGCGACATGGCGGGGCGGCGGGGTTCCCCCGCCCGAAGCGGAGGCCAGCTTAACGGCCACCGCGCCCTGCCCTTTCGGCCGCACCAGAGCCCCCGGCCAGGATCACTTGCCCAGGATTTCCTTTTCCTTGGCAGCGGCAGCTGCGTCGATATCGGCGATCGTCGCGTCGGTGATCTTCTGGACCTCGGTTTCGTGGCGCTTGCGCTCGTCCTCGCCGAACACGCCCTTCTTCTCGTCGGTCTTCAGGCTGTCCATGCCGTCGCGGCGCACGTTGCGCGCGGCGATACGGGCCTTTTCGGCATATTGATTGGCGAGCTTGGCGAGCTCCTTGCGGCGCTCCTCGGTCAGGTCGGGGATCGGCAGGCGCAGCGTCTGGCCATCGACGATCGGGTTGAGGCCGAGTCCCGCCGAGCGGATCGCCTTGTCTACGGGTCCGACGTTCGACTTGTCCCACACCTGCACCGAGAGCATGCGCGGCTCCGGCGCCGAGACGGTCGCCACCTGGGTGATCGGCATGTGCGAGCCATAGACCTCGACGGTCACCGGATCGAGCAGCGTGGTCGAGGCGCGGCCGGTGCGGAGACCGGTCAGATCGTGCTTGAGCGATTCCACGGCGCCGGCCATGCGGCGCTCGAGATCTGCCTTGTCATATGCGGCCATGTTCGGCGTTCCTTGAAGCTTGGGTACAGGGGTTACGCGGCGCCCGCGTCCTGGACGATGGTGGAAGTCCCCTCGCCCCGGAGTACCGAAGCGAGATTGCCCTCGCCGCGGATGTTGAACACCACGATCGGGATATGGTTGTCGCGGCACAAGGCCACGGCAGAGGCGTCCATCACCTTCAGATTGTCGGCAAGGACGCGGTCGTAACTCAGCGTCTCATAGCGCTTCGCGGTCGGCACCTTCTTGGGATCGGCGTCGTACACGCCATCGACCGAGGTGCCCTTGAACAGCGCGTCGCACTTCATCTCTGCGGCGCGCAGCGCGGCCGTCGTGTCGGTGGTGAAGAACGGCAGACCGGTGCCCGCGGCGAACAGCACGACGCGGCCCTTCTCCATGTGCCGCTCGGCGCGGCGACGGATATAGGGCTCGCACACGCTGGCCATCGGAATGGCGGACTGCACGCGCGTTTCGACGCCGACCTTCTCGAGTGCGTTCTGCATGGCGAGCGCGTTCATCACAGTGGCGAGCATGCCCATGTAATCGGCGCTGGCGCGATCAAAGCCCTGCGCGGCACCGGCGATGCCGCGGAAGATGTTGCCACCGCCGACGGTCATGCAGATTTCGAGGCCGCTTTCCTTGGCCTCCTTCACCTCGAGCGCGACACGCTCGCAGGTCTCGGGATCGATGCCGAACTGACCCTGGCCCATCAGGACCTCCCCCGACAGCTTGAGAAGAATGCGGCGGAAGGTCGATACGGTCATGGGGTTCCTGAAATCTTGAGAAGCGGACAGCGAAGCGGCGCGGACCCTAGAGGAGCCGCGCCGCGCGAACAAGCGGGGATGCCGGAGAAAGGCCGCCGAAACGGCCTTCCCCGACGCGCTTGATTACTTGGTGAGACCGGCAGTCGCCGCCACTTCGGCAGCGAAGTCGCTCTCTTCTTTCTCGATGCCCTCGCCGAGCTGGAAGCGGACATAGTCCTTGAGCACGATCGCCGAGCCCGAGTCCTTCGCCGCCTTTGCGATGACGTCCGACACCGGAGTCTTGCCGTCCATCACGAATAGCTGGCTGAGCAGGGCGTTTTCCTTGGCGAACTTCTTCACCGCGCCATCGACCATCTTCTCGATGATCTCGGCCGGCTTGCCGCTCTCGGAAGCCTTTTCAGCAGCGATCGCACGCTCACGGGCGAGCACGTCCTGGTCCAGGCCGCTCTCGTCCAGCGCCAGCGGGAAGGCGGCGGCGATGTGCATCGCCAGCTGCTTGCCGAGCGGCTCGAGCACGTCGACACCGGCTTCCGACTCGAGCGCGACGAGCACGCCGATCTTGCCGAGGCCCGGGGCCGCCGCGTTGTGGACGTACGGGATCACCGCGCCCTTGGCGACTTCGACCTTCTTGGCGCGCCGCAACACCTGATTCTCGCCGATGGTGGCGATGTTGGCGGTCAGCGTCTCGTCGACGGTCTGGCCCGACGCCATCTTGGCGCTCTTGATCGCGGCGATGTCGTCACCGGCCTCCAGTGCCAGCGCGGTGGTCTCGCGGACGAAGCTCTGGAAGATCTCGTTCTTCGCGACGAAGTCGGTCTGCGAGTTCACCTCGACAGCGACGCCCTTGGTGCCGGCAACGGCCAAGCCGACCAGGCCTTCAGCGGCGGTGCGGCTTGACTTCTTGGCGGCAGCGGCAAGACCCTTGGCGCGCAGCCAATCGGCAGCGGCTTCCATGTCGCCATTGGTTTCGGAGAGCGCCTTCTTGCAATCCATCATGCCGGCGCCGCTCTTTTCGCGGAGTTCCTTGACGGCGGCTGCGGTGATCTCGGCCATGTCTCTATTCCTCAGTTAAAAGTCGGGCGGAGCAGTGCGTGCGCCCTGCCCCGCCCCGATTACGGTTCGATGACGAAGGCGATCAGGCGTCGAGCTGGCGCTCGGCCTCAACCGCTTCCTCGACCGGGGGCTGCTCGGCAGCACCGAAGTCGTAGCCCTGCTGCATCAGCGCTTCGCGGCCGCCACGGGTCGCGGCGATGGCGATGGCTTCGCAGTAGAGGCGAATTGCACGGCTGGCGTCGTCGTTGCCCGGGACCGGGAACGCAATGCCGTCCGGCGAAACGTTCGAGTCGAGCACGGCGACGACGGGGATGCCGAGAGTGTTGGCTTCCTTGATCGCCAGCTCTTCCTTGTTCGCGTCGATCACGAACATGATGTCGGGGATCCCGCCCATGTCGCGGATGCCGCCAAGCGACAGCTCGAGCTTGTCGCGCTCACGGGTGAGCTGCAGCACTTCCTTTTTGGTGAGGCCGTGCGTGTCGCCCGAAAGCTGCTCCTCGAGCGTCTTGAGGCGCTTGATCGAGTTGCTGATGGTCTTCCAGTTGGTGAGCATGCCGCCCAGCCAACGGTGGTTGACGAAATGCTGGCCCGCACGACGCGCGGCGTCGGCGATCGGCTCCTGCGCCTGGCGCTTGGTGCCGACGAACAGCACCTTGCCGCCGGCGGCGACGGTGGAGCTTACGAACTCGAGGGCGCGCGCGAAGAGCGGAACGGTCTGCGACAAGTCGATGATGTGAACGCCGTTGCGCTCACCGAAGATGTAGGGCTTCATCTTCGGGTTCCAGCGGTGGGTCTGGTGACCGAAGTGCGCGCCCGACTCGAGCAGCTGCTGCATGGAGACGACGGGTGCCGCCATAGGGATAACTCCTTCCGGTTGGTCCTCTGGGAAGCAGGAATCCAGACAAAGCCGGACACCGGGTTATGACGCTTCCCATGCGGGGTTGAGGCGGGCCGCTTAGTCGATTGTGCGGACCGGCACAAGCTGGAACATTATTGGAACATCGCTTGACGAGGGAACGGAAATAGAACATACAGCGGTTAGAACGCGATCGATGGAACAGCATAGACTCTCGGCGGTTCGAGGATCTTGGGTTCCGCTGGGATCGGCGTTGAAGATCAGGAGCCGGGTAATGACTGGATTCTCTGTCTTTTTTCTGTTCGGATCGTCTCTTGTGGCTGCATGTTGGACGCTATACGCAAGCGTTCATCCACAGCTCCACCGTTTTGCTGAGCTATTCGGCATGGCGCGGCCGGTGGCGCTTCCCGCGCCGTCGCCACGCCTGTCGCACGTCAGAGTACGGTGGGTCCCGGCACGGATGCCGCGTCCCCGCCCGCAGCGCGCAGCCGCTTGATCCGACGGTAGGACCGCATGCTGAGCGGGATACTGGCGAGGTAGACAATCGCCACGATCGCCAATGTCGTCCAGGGCGCCGATACGAGCGCCGCAGTCAGCGCGACAATTGCGGCAATCGCCTCGAAGCGGACATTCTGGCGAAGTCGGATCTTCGGGCCGAAGGTGGCGACGCTGGAAACCATCAGGATTGCGATCAGCACCGTCCATAGGGCGATCACTACAGGCTCCCGCACTACTGGTTCACCAGTCCACAGCCAGAGGTAGAGTGGCGTCAATGCGAGCGCGGCACCGGCCGGCGCGGGAACGCCGGTGAGGAACCCCGCGGATTTGTGGGGTTGTTCGGCAAGGTCGATCTGCGCATTGAAGCGCGCGAGCCGCAGCGCACAAAAGAGCGCGTGCAGCAGCGCGACCAGCCAGCCGAACCGGCCAAGCGCTTGCAGCGACCAGAGGTAAAGGATCAGCGCCGGCGCTACTCCGAACGAGATCGCATCGGAAAGGCTGTCAAGCTCGGCGCCAAACCGGCTCTCGGCGCGCACCAACCTGGCAATGCGCCCGTCGATACCGTCCAGGACGGCGGCGGCCAGCACCATCAACACTGCCGCTTCCCAGTTGCCCAGGATAGCGAAACGGATGCCGGTAAGACCGGAACAAAGGGCAAGCGCGGTAACGGCGTTGGGAAGCACCGCGCGAAGCGGAATGCCGCGCGGCAGCGACGGCCGACGCCCCAACCCGCGCCGAACGCGCGGGCGAAGATCGCTCATTGCGCTACTCCAGTCGCATTCGGGACGTCACGGCGGGCAATGATCGTCTCGCCGGCGACGGTGCGCTGACCCAGCACGACCTGCGCGCCATATTCCTCGGGCAGGAACACGTCCACGCGGCTTCCAAAGCGGATCAAGCCGATGCGCTGCCCGGCAACCACCATGTCGCCCGGCTTCACAAAGGCGACAATGCGGCGCGCGACGAGGCCGGCGATCTGGGTGAAACCGATGCGCACGCCGTCACGATCCTCGACAACGAGGTGCTGGCGTTCATTCTCATCGCTCGCCTTGTCCAGGTCGGCGTTCATGAACTTGCCGGAAATGTAGATGACGTGCCGAACGGTGCCGGTGATCGGCGTGCGGTTAACATGCACGTCGAACACGCTCATGAAGATCGACACGCGCACCATTGGAGCGCTGCCGAGGGCATGCGGCCCGGCCAGTTCGGGCGGAAGCGCCACGCGCTGGATCATGGTGACGAGGCCGTCGGCGGGCGCGACGAGCACGCCCTCGGCCACGGGCGTCACCCGCACGGGATCGCGAAAGAATGCGGCGACGCCTAAGGTCAGGAACAGGAGCGGCCAGGTGAGGACGTCCCAGACCCAGAGGCTAAGCAGTGCGACCGCAGCGACGATCAGCACATATTTGCGGCCTTCGGGGTGGATATCGGGGAAACGCCACTTCACCGTCGAGGTGCCGACCGGGGGCTTATCGAGCGATGTCATGGTGACAGATGTAACCGCGCTACAGCCGATTTCCTAGCGTATCCTGCGAAGCGACCAAGGGCAGGGCAACAAAGCTTGCCAACGACGTTGTTGCCATGGCCAGGATCGGGATCCTTTTCGACGACGGTCGCTTGCATATCCGCCCGAATTTGCGCAACCGATGTCCCTGAAGCGTAATATTTTCGTAAGGAAGCCCATGCCCCCCTCGACCGCCACCGCAAAGCGCCGCAGCGCCCGCCGCAGCCGCCCCGCCGGTGTGCCCTCGCCGACGATGTTCTTCCTGCAGCAATTCTTGAAGCGGCCGGTGATGGTCGGTGCTGTCGCCCAATCCTCGGGCCGGCTGATTCGCCGCATGCTGAGCAAGGTCGATTGGGCGAACACCAAATTATTCGTCGAATATGGTCCCGGCGTCGGCACCTTCAGCCGCCCGATCCTCGAGCACCTCGCGCCCGACGGCAAGCTGATCGTGATCGACACCAACCCCGATTTCATCCGCTATCTGCGCCAGTCGATTGACGATCCACGCTTCGTCGCTGTCCTCGGCTCGGCGGCGGACGTGCAGAAAATCATTCGCGACAACGGCTTCGAGCAAGCGGACTATATCGCCTCCGGTCTGCCCTTCTCGACGCTACCCGACGGCATCGGCGATGCTATCGCCAAGGCGACGCGCGATATCTTGCGGCCAGGCGGTGCGTTCCTAGTCTACCAGTATAACCCCAATGTCCGGAACTTCCTGACGCCGCACTGGGACAATATTGAGCACGAGATGGAATGGTGGAACATTCCGCCGGCCCAGCTCTGGTGGGCCTGGAAGGACTAAGACTTCCCACGGCACATGAAAAAGGCGGCCATGGAGTTCCACGGCCGCCTTTTTCTTGATCAGAACAGCGGGGCGACGGGAGCGCCGCCCCCGGCACGGCTCACCAGTTCCACATCGTCCCGTCTTCGAGGCGAGCGACCGGCAGATAGGCCGGCTTGTAGGGATATTTCGCCGCGAGGTCCTCGTCGATGTCGACCCCGTGACCCGGTGCCTCGCCGCAGAACAGATAGCCCTTGTCGAAGTGATAGTCGTGCGGGAACACCGCATCGGTCTCGTCGGAGTGGCGCATATATTCCTGAATGCCGAAGTTCGGGACCCAAGTGTCGAAGTGGAGCGCGCAGCCCATCGTCACCGGCGACAGGTCGGTCGCGCCATGGCAGCCGGTGCGGACCTGATACAGGCTGGCGAGATCGGCCAGGCGGCGCAGATGCGTAAGGCCGCCGGCGCCGACCACGGTCGCACGCAGATAATCGATCAGCTGGTTCTGGATCAGGTCCTTGGCGTCCCAGATCGTGTTGAAGATCTCGCCCACTGCCAGCGGGGTAACGGTGTGCTGGCGAATGAGCTTGAACGCTTCCTGATTCTCGGCCGGGGTCACGTCCTCCAGCCAGAAAAGCTGGTAGGGCTCGAGCATCTTGCCCAGATTGGCGGCTTCCTGCGGTGTGTAGCGATGGTGGCCGTCGTGCAGCAGGTGATGGTCGAAGCCATAGGTAGCGCGGAGCTTCTCGAACAGCTTGGGCACATAGTTTAGCGCCTTGCGCGTATCCCAGCCGGTGACCGAGGGCAGCGCCGCATCGGCAGGCTCGTAATACATGGTGCCGCGGCCGACACCGTAGGCATCCTTGATACCCGGCACGCCCGTCTGCGCGCGGATCGCCTTGTAACCCAGGTCGATATACTTGCCGACCGCCTCGACGGTCTGCTCGATATCGGCGCCATTGGCATGGCCATAGACCATCACGCCGTCGCGGCTTCGACCGCCGAGCAGCTGGTAAACCGGCATGCCGGCCATCTTGCCCTTGATGTCCCAGAGCGCCATGTCGACCGCCGCGATCGCGCGCATCGTCACCGGGCCACGACGCCAATAAGCACCCCTATACAGATACTGCCAGATATCCTCTATCCGGCGCGGGTCCATGCCGATCAGGCAGGGAATGACATGGTCTTCGAGATAGGAGACCACCGCCAGTTCGCGGCCGTTGAGCGTGCCGTCGCCGATGCCGTATACGCCCTGATCGGTGTGGATCTTCAGCGTCACGAAATTGCGGCCGGGGCTGGTCACGATAACCTTGGCCGAGACGATCTTCATCGAGCTACCTCTATAGGCTGTTTGTTGCCGCTGGCCTGACCAATTGCGACGCTCATGTCAAGAGATTGGCCAGACCTCCGGTGCGCCTCCTAGGGACTCCAAGCTAACCTTTCCTCAACGCCGAAGCGGCTCAGAATGCCGGTTTGCCGTATATCTGTCGCGTGACGGGGAAGCTGCTGCTGAGGCCGCCGTCGACCGCGATCGCCTGCCCGTTGACATAGCTCGCAGCATCCGAGGCGAGGAACAGCGCCACCTCTGCAATTTCCTCCGGACGCCCGGCGCGCCGCAGCGGATTGAGCTGGCCCAACTTCTCCTCTTTGCCCTGCTGACGGGCATAGTCGAACGCGCGCTGGGTCATGCCGGTCTCTATCAGCCCGGGGCAAATCGCATTGACCCGCACGCCCGATGTGGCCAATTGCTGCGCTGCGGTCTGCACCAGATTGATCAAGCCCGCCTTTGACGCTGAATAGGGCGTGCCCCCCGCCCCCGAACGCAGCCCGGCAACGCTTGCCGTACACAGGATCGCCCCGCCGCCGCGCGCGACGATGCGTGGCGCAGCATATTTGATGGCGAGCGCCGGGCCGATGAGATTTACCCGCAGAACCTCCATCCAAAGTGTTACATCTGCGTCGAGTATTCCAGCGGTGCCACCAGAGATACCCGCATTGGCGTAGAAGATGTCGAGCCCACCGAACTGGTCACACGCAATGTCAACAAGCCGCCGCACATCATTCTCCTCGGCGGCGTCGATCTCGATGGCCAGCACTCCTTCGAACTCCGAAATGACCTCGTGCACGCCAGCGTCGCGGTCGGCCGCCACCACCTTCGCGCCCTGCCTGGCGAAGGCACGCACCGTCGCACGCCCGATGCCCGACGCAGCGCCGGTAACCACCGCGACCTTGCCGGTGAAATCCAATCCGCCGCTCATGCCCCTGCCCTTTGCGCGAAATGCCAGGCCGCCGATGCCAGATCCGGTAGCCGCTCGACGGTTTTGGCTGCCTGCGCGCTCGAGGCATTGCCGTCGAGCATCCGCTTCTTGATCCCCTGGACAATGCCGGTCAGGCGGAACAAGTTGTAGGCAAAATACCAGTCGAGGTCGGGCACGCCGTCCCGCCCCGTCGCGGCGCAGTAGCGCGTCACCATCGCCTCGATCGTCGGGATGCCCGTCGCTGGCCCTTCCAGTCCCTTTACTCCCGAGCGGCCTTCCGGCTCGGTCACCCAGTTCATCAGGAAATAGGAGAAATCGGCCAGCGGATCGCCGAGCGTCGATAATTCCCAGTCGAGCACCGCCAGCACCTGCGGGCCGTCGGCGGCGAAGATCATGTTATCGATGCGATAATCGCCATGGACGATGCTGGTCCGGGTCTGCGGAGGCAGCGTGCGAGGGAGGAATTCGATCAGTGCCTCCACTTCGGGCACGTCCCCGGTTTGGCTTGCGCGGTACTGGCGGGTCCAGCGTTCGACCTGACGCGCGAAATAATTGCCCGGCTTGCCATAGTCCCCGAGGTTCACGGCGACCGGGTCGATCCGGTGCAGCGCGGCGAGCGCGTCCACCATCGCTTCATAGAGGGCGGTACGATCAGCCGGGTGCATGTCGGGCAGCGACCCGTCCCACAGCGTCCGTCCTTCGACCAACCCCATCAAATAAAATGGCGCTCCGATGACTTGCCGATCCTCGCAAAGGACAAGGGGACGTGGGACGGGAAAGCCCGTCGGGTGCAAGGCTGCGATCAGCCGGTATTCGCGCTCCACCGCATGTGCGGAAGGCAGGATTGTACCGAACGGCTTGCGACGAAGAACATAGGAACCAGAATTGGAATCAACGCGATAGGTCGGGTTGCTTTGTCCGCCTGGGAACTTCATCACCTTCACGGGCCCGGCAAAGCCGTCGACATGCGCCTCCGTCCAGGCTGCGAGGCGGATTTCGTCGAGATCGCTCATGTGAACTCGATCACGGAGCGAACGCTCGTGCCCTGCCGCAATGTATCGAGCGCCTGGTTTATCTCCGGCAGCCGGATGCGCTCGGCGACCATCGTATCGAGATCGAGTTTGCCGTCGAGATAGAGCTGCACCAGCCGCGGCATGTCGATCGGAAATCGCGTGCTCCCGAGCAGCGAGCCCTGGATCTTCTTTCCGGTGAGAAAGGTCGGGCCTGGCAGGCTTACGGCCTGCCCGGGCGCGATCATGCCGAGGATCGTCGCCGTGCCGCCCCGTCGCAAGATCTGCCAGCAAAGCTCGGCAGTCGCGGGGCGGCCCACGGCCTCGATCGCGTAATGGACGCCGCCGTCGGTGAGCGCGATCACCTGCTTCGCTACGCTCTCCACCGTCGGGTCGATCGCATGGGTCGCGCCCATCCTAAGCGCCAATGCGCGCTTTTCAGGTACGGGATCGAGAGCGAGGATCTGCCCGGCTCCCGCGATCTTGGCTGCGTTGATCGCTGAAAGGCCGATCCCACCGGCGCCGATCACCGCAACGCTCTCTCCCGGGCGCACCCGGCTGTCGTTGAAGATTGCTCCTGCTCCCGTAATTACCGCGCAGCCGAGCAGGGCAGCGCGGTCGAGCGGCATTTCCTTGCTGATCGCCACGCAGGCATTTTCGTGCACCAGCATCATTTCGGCAAAGGCCGACAGGTTGAGAAAGGGGGCCAACGCCGTACCACTCGCCAGCCTAAGACGCGGCTCGGCCTCAGCCGGGCGGCGGGTGGAAGGATCGATGCAGAGCGAGGGACGACCGGTAACGCACATTTCGCATGCGCCGCAGAAGGCGGTGAAGAAGGTGATGACGTGATCGCCCGGCCGCAGATGCGCGACATCGGACCCCACTGCCTCGACCACACCCGCAGCCTCATGTCCCGGCACAGTCGGTACGGGATGCGGAAAGGCCCCATCGACGAAATGGAGGTCGGAGCGGCATACGCCCACGGCTGCAGTGCGGATCAGCACCTCGCGAGGCCCCGGCTTGGAGACCTCCACCTCCTCGATCGCGAGCGGCGTCTTGGCCTCGAACAGGACGGCTGCTTTCATCCCCCGCCCCCCCCTTTATCGACTGGCGCCTAGGTCGCCCGAGGACGCGCGATCCGCCTTGAACTCGGCATATTTGCCGAACTCGGCGCGCGCGATGGCGCGGGCGTGAACCTCGTCGGGACCGTCCGCGAGCCGGAGCGTCCGGACGCTTCCCCAATTATGCGCAAGGTCGAAGTCGTCGCTCACCCCTGCCCCGCCATGCGCCTGGATTGCATCGTCCAGAATCTGCAGCGCCATGGTGGGTGCCTGCACCTTGATCATCGCGATTTCGAGCTGGGCAGCTTTGTTGCCGGCTTTGTCCATCATGTCGGCGGCTTTGAGGCAAAGAAGTCGCGTCATCTCGATGTCGATCCGCGCGCGGGCTACTCGCTGTTCCCAGATCGAATGGTCGGAGATGCGTTTGCCGAACGCAACGCGACTGACGAGGCGCTTCGCCATTGCTGCGACTGCCTCTTCCGCGACGCCGATCGTACGCATGCAGTGATGAATCCGGCCCGGACCGAGGCGACCTTGCGCTATCTCGAAGCCTCGGCCCTCCCCCAGCAATAGATTCTCCGCCGGCACCCGCACGTCCCGCAACACGATCTCGGCATGGCCGTGCGGCGCGTGATCATACCCGAAAACGGAAAGCATACGCTCGATGCTCACGCCGGGTGCATCGAGGGGGATCAGTATCATGCTCTGCTGGGCGTGCCTCGCTGCATCGAGATCGGTCTTGCCCATCAGGATGGCGATCTTGCATCGGGGATCTCCGGCGCCGGAGGACCACCATTTGCGCCCGTTGATCACATAATGATCGCCCTCCCGCTCAATCCGCGTCTCGATATTGGTCGCGTCGGAGGACGCGACCGCAGGCTCCGTCATCAGAAAGGCCGAGCGGACCTCGCCGCGCATCAACGGCGCAAGCCATGCCTCCTTCTGTGCCCGTGTGCCATAGCGATGCAGCACTTCCATGTTGCCGGTATCCGGCGCCGAACAGTTGAATACCTCCGATGCCCAGCCAACCCTCCCCATCTCCTCCGCGCACAGCGCATATTCCAGATTGGTGAGTTGCTCGCCCTCGAAGACGAAACTCTCATCGATTTGCGGTCGGCCTGCGTGCGGCGGCATGAAGAAATTCCACAGGCCTGCCGCCTTGGCGCGCGCCTTTACCTCCTCCAGTACCGGATTGACCGCCCAACGATCTCCCGCCACTGCCGCAGCACGATACTCTGCGTCGCGCGGCCGGATTTCGGCGTCGATGAAGGCCTTCACCCGGTCGCGGAAATGGGTTTCGCGCGCGTTCAGCGTGAAGTCCATGGCATCGCTCTCCTGTCATTCTTTGCATCGAGCCTAGCCCGTACCCGATATTCGGTAAAGGGCACCCGCCGATCAATTTCACGACATACCGATACCAAAAAAACGTTTGGGCGCGCGCTGGAAACGGCTAAGCTGGCGCGATGCAGTCGCCGCCCAAGATCGAGAGCACCAACACCAAGCGGTTCCAGGCGAAGCGCGATGCAATCCTCGCCGCTGCCGCCGCCGCGATCAACGAGCAGAGCGCGAAGGGAATGACCTTTGCCGATGTTGCGCGACGGGTCGGGCTGAACACCACCTCGGTCACCTATTATTTCAAACGCAAGGAAGACCTTGCTGCGGCAGCCTTTGAACAGACGCTTGCGTGGCTCGATACGATCCTGGATCAGGCGCTCGCCGAGCCGACGCCGGAGGCGCGCGTCGCCCGCTTCCTCGCCGTCAACATGGAACGGCTGGCCCGGATCGGGCGCGGCGAGGAGCAGGCGGTCGCGATCCTGTCTGACCTTCGCGCGATGGAGGAGCCGCTCAAGAGCAAGCTGCTTACCGGGTGGCGCAACGTCTTTCGCAAGACCCGCAGCCTTTGGGGCAGCGAAGGCAGCCGTGCGGAAACCGATCTTCGCGGCGCCCGAGCGCATGTGTTGCTGGAAAACAGTTTCTGGCTGAATGCCTGGATGTCGCGCTACGAGATCGATGAATATCCGCGGGTCGAAGCGCGGCTAATGGACGTATTCCGCCACGGCATCGCGGCGGAGGGGCAGCGCTGGGGCCCCCATCTGTTTGAGTTGGTGCACGACGAACCCGAGCCCGGTCGCGAGTCCTTTCTGCTTGCGGCCACGCGGCTGATCAACGAACTCGGCTATCGCGGTGCCTCGGTGCAGCGCATCGCGTCGGAGCTGAACGTCACCAAGGGCAGCTTCTACCATCACCTCGATGCCAAGGATGATCTTGTCATCGCGTGCTACAAGCGCAGTTTCGACATCCTCGCCGATGCGCAGCGGCTCGCAGAGAGCCATGCGGGCACCCAGTGGCAGCGGATCGAAAGTACGCTGGCCACGCTGCTGGACTATCAGTTCTCGGAACGCGGCCCGCTGCTGCGAACCACTGCACTCTCCGGATTGCCGGCGCAGGTGCGCAATACCATGCTCGATCGATCAAACCGTATCGCCCGCCGCTTCGCGGGGATGCTGTCCGACGGGATTGCGGAAGGCACGATCCGGCCGATCGATCCGCTGGTCGCCAGCCAGGCGTTGATGGCGCTGCAGAATGCGGCATTCGACATGCGTAAGTGGGCGAGCACCATGCCGCGGGAGCGGGCCGTCACCTTCTACGCTTCCACGCTGGCTTATGGCCTGTTCGACGACCGCGTACTCGACGGCTGAGGTTAAAAAAGGGGCCGGAGGATTGCTCCTCCGACCCAGTGCTTTCCTCCCCAGGAAAGTCAGAAGCGGGTGCGCACCGTAACCCCGTAGGTACGCGGCTCGGCGAGATAGGCCGAGAAGATCTGGCGGCCGCCCGGATAACGGGGATCGGTGAACGGCGCGCTCGCGGCGCCTTCCTGGAACGGCGAGTTGAACACGACCTGCGTATAGTTCTGGTTGAGCAGATTCTGCCCCCACAGTTCGATCGCCCAGCGTTCTTCCTTGCCGCGGATACCGATGCGGCCGTTTACCAGTACATAGCCGTCCTGCGCCTTTTGCGGGAATAGGTCGGAGCCCGTGTTGTAGTCGCTGGTCATGCGCGTATCGAAATAGACCAGGCCGCTCAGGCCGGAATTGCCGAGTTTCGGTGTCCACGCCACCGAGGCGGTGGTGACGATTTCCGGCGCGTTCGACAGGTTCTTGACGGGCAGCAGGCGCAGGGCCTGATCCAACGGTGCGCCGCGATCGCTGCCCACCAGCTGATTGCGGTAGTGGGTGTCCGAATAGGTCAGGCCCAATCCCACTCGGAAGTCGCGGACTGGCACCAGCGATGCCTCCAGCTCTACGCCCTGGGAGACGACGCCGTAGCTGACGTTCGACGCGGAGCATGTGCCGGTGGATGCTGCTGCTGCATTGAAATTTCCGGCGGAACTGAACTTGCTCTGGTCGCGATCGCCGCCGTTCAGGCCGGCGGTGCAGCCGTTGATATTCTGTACCAGGAAGACCGTGCCGTTGAATGTGTTGAGCTGGAAGTTCTTGAACTGCTGCCGAAAAGCGGAAACGTTAAGGCTGAAGGCACGGGTCGAGTATTTCAGGCCGAGTTCGAACGCATCGTTCGTTTCCGGCGCGAACTGCAAATTGCTGACCAGCGCCTGCGCGCCGCCCGCTGCTGCGAACGGCAGGATCGGCACCTTCAGCGCGGACTTGTCGAGATTGAATCCGCCCGCCTTGTAGCCGCGCGAATAGCTGCCATAGACAAGCAGATCGTCGGTCGGCTTGTACGAAAGGATCGCCGTACCGGTGAATTCATCTTCCTTGCGGGTGTCGTGGATTGCAGCGCCGTTCAGTTCGGATGTGGTGTTGCCCTGGCATGAGAGACCCAGAATGCCGTCGACCACTGCCGTGAGCGCGGCGACCGAGCGTAACGGCAACAGGGAGGTCTGGTTTGCGACGCAGGCGGTGTTGTCGTTGCCAAACGTCGCGTTCAAGCGCTTGCGCTCATTGGTGTATCGAAGGCCAAGAGTCAGGTCCAAGGCCTTGGCGACATGAAAAATATTATGTGTGAACAGCGCCCAGTTGCGGCTGTTCTGTTTGAACAGATCGCGGGTGGTTCCGCGATCGTTGATACCGTCCAATCGATCGAACGCCGCGTAGATTAGCGGCGACGCGGCGCCGAACAGCGCCGGACGTGCAGCAAGACAGCCGGGCGCAGCGGGATTGTACAACGCCGCAAGCCCGCCCCCGGAAATGATCCGGCACGTCGCGAAACGGCCATATTGATTGCCGAACCGCAGATTGTCGACAACGGTCAGATCCTCGTTCGCAAAATAGCCGCCAACCAACCAGTCCAGCTTGTCGTTGAATGCGGTGCCGTTCAGTCGCAGTTCCTGGCTGAACGTCTCAAACTTGCGGGAGGAATCGGCATTTGGTGCGCGATAGAGGATATCGATCGCACTATAGTCTGTATCCGCGCCCTGGCTTGCAAAGTAGTTGCGATACGCCGTGATAGAGGTCAATTTAACATCGCCCAGCGTCCAATCGACTTGGGCAGACCCACCCCAATCCTTCGTGACACCGCCGTAGCTACGGCCCGCATTGGTGTAGATATTCCGGCTGTAAGGGTTGCTGAATGCAGCCATAGGCTGGCCTAGATCACGCAGCACGCGAACGATGTTGTTGGCGCCCGGGTTGTTCAGGTCGCCGATGTTCGGGTTCATCGACTGGTCGACATAAATTGCCGCGCAGCAGTCTTCCTTGCGGCGAGTATAGTCGCCGATCAGCCGGATGCGCAAATCGTTCGAAGGCTCGAACAGCAACTGGCCACGGACGAAATAGCGATCGCGATTGTTGACGTCGCGATTGTTGGTCACGTCGTGGTAGAAGCCGTCGCGCTTCATGTAGACGCCGTCTACGCGCCCCGACACGGTTGTGCTGAGCGGAATGTTCACATATCCCTGAAGGCGGATCGTATCATAATTGCCGTAGGTTGCCTCCGCTCCTGCCGAGAAGGTCGGAGACGGCGCCTTGGAGGTTATGCTGATGATACCGGCTGAGGCATTGCGGCCGAACAGCGTGCCCTGTGGGCCGCGCAGCACTTCGATCCGCTCAATCTCACCCAGCTCGTTCAGGCCAATGCCGGAGCGGGAACGGTAGACGCCGTCGATGAACACCGCCACCGAGCTTTCCAGACCGGGGTTGTCGCCGACCGTACCGATGCCACGAATTCTCGCAGAGCCATTAGCTTCGCTGCCTGTCGACGACACCAGCAGCGAGGGCGCGACCTGATTGAGCGCGCGGATGTCGTTGGCGCCGGTCTGCTGGAGGGTCTCGGCGCTTACCGCGGATACCGCAAGCGGCACGTCGGCGAGTGCCTGGGCGCGCCCCTGAGCCGTCACGATGATCTCGTTGTCCGACTGCGTTCCGCGAGGCGCCGCAGCATCCTGTGGCTCATTGCTGGTATCTTGCGCATAAGCGGGCGCTGCGAGCGCCATCACGAGTGCCGGGACCGCGCAGGCCGACATAAGGCGTAGCCGCATATCTATCCTCTCCACCGAGGTTGGAGCTGTTTGCCCGCTCCATACCCGAAGCTCGAATACACGCCTTGCCGCCAGCGGCGTCAAGCAAAACTAAAGTTTCAAAATGCCACTAGAATGCAATCGTTGCGGAGAAAGCACAGTGTCGCGATAACCGGATTGGCATGCGACGGTCCGCTGCTAAGTCTCCATCGTCCAGCGGGGCGGTCTTCCGCTGCCGAGGCGACGACATGTGTCGAACATGGCGGAAGACCGCCAGTTGCGCTACAGTCGCCCCAACTCTGGGGAGGGGACGTCATGCCATTTCATCATCGCGCCGTGCCGATCGTGCTGGCAGCGGTACTGATCGATTCCATCGGCTTCGGGATCATCTTGCCGGTTCTTCCGAAGCTTATCGTCACGCTTTCCGGTGCCAGCCTGGATGACGCGGCAAGGATCGGCGGCTGGATGCTGGTGGCGTTCGCCGCCGCGCAGTTTTTCGCTGGCCCTGTGCTGGGCAATCTGGGCGACAGTATCGGGCGGCGTCCGGTGTTGCTGTTGTCGATGGCGGCGTTCGCGATCGACTATCTGCTGATGGCGGCGGCGCCCACCATCGGATGGCTGTTCGTCGGGCGGGTGGTCGCCGGGGTCGCAGGCGCCGTCTACGGTCCCGCCAACGCGGTACTGGCAGACGTTACCCCGCCCGAAAAGCGCGGCGCCACCTTCGGGATGATGGGCGCGGCATTCGGTATCGGCTTTATCCTGGGGCCGGCCATGGGTGGTTTGTTGGCCGGATTCGGTCCGCGCGCGCCGTTCATCGCTGCGGCTTTGCTGGCGGGCATCAATGCCGTCTGGATCCTTATCCTGCTGCCGGAGACGATCGTGCCTGCACGCCGCCGCATCTTCCGCTTGCGCGATGCCCATGTCTTTGCTGCCTTCGCACCGCTTTTCCAGGCCGGCAACGCCAAGCCGCTGCTGCTCGCCGCCTTTCTGTGGCAGCTCGCGCATATGGTATATCCCGCCACCTGGGCCTTTTTCGGCGAGATCGCGCTCGGCTGGAACGAGCAGATGATCGGCTGGTCTCTGGCGGCATCGGGCGTTTGCATGGCGCTGATACAGACCTTCGTCACCGGACGTGCGATCGCGGCATGGGGCGAGGAGCGTACCGTCGTCCTGGGCATGCTGGCGGGCGGCGCAGCCTTCACCGCTTATTGCTTCGTTCGCGAGACCTGGATGGTGTTTGCGATCATCCCCTTCGCGGCCTTTCAAGGTCTCGCCTTCCCGTCGATCAATGCCCTGCTGTCCCGTATGACCGATCCCTCTCGGCAAGGCGCGCTGCAGGGCGGGATGTCGGCGCTGGGCAGCACCGCGCTCATCCTGGGGCCCCTGCTCCTCAGCCAGGCGCTGGCGTTCGGGACCGAGCGCGGCTTTCGCGGTGGAAATTTCGCCGTTGCCGCGGTGCTGGCGATCAGCGCGCTCCTGCTTATTGAATGGAAGGTCGTGCCACGCGTTCAGCGGGCACCCGCCGTCTGACGAAAGACAATTTGCGACACTTTGGCGGCGGCAATGACAAATCCATGCGACAGCCCGATGCGAAACGAAGGGCGTGCCGGGGGTCAGCCCCCGCCCCCGGCATCCCTTCTTCTTCAGGAGTTTCGGATGCTGAAACGTGTCACCCTCGCCGCGCTCGGGGCCTCGCTGCTCGCCGGTTCGGCGCTCGCCGCTCAGACCGCGTCGGAGGACGGGCCGCGGATTCCCCACCGTGATCCGCTGGCCATGGTCGATCAGAACAAGGACGGCGTCGTGACGCGGGAGGAGATGCTCGCCAGCGTCACCACCCGGTTCAACGCGATGGACGCGAACCATGACGGCAAGGTCACGCCGGAAGAGCGGGAAGCCTATCAGGCTCAGATGCGCGCGCGCATGGGCGGCCGGATGAAGCCGAAGCGCGACCTCACCCTCGCCGACGAGCAGGCGCGCGCAACCCGCATGTTCGACATGGTCGACACCAATCATGACGGCAAGATCGACGCAACCGAACGCCAGGCGGCGACCCAGCGGATGATGAACATGCGTCGTGCCGGCGGCTGGCGCGGCCATCAGGGCGCGCCGACCGGCGACACGCCTCCGCCTCCTCCGGCCGGCGGCAACTGACGCCAGCCGGAGCAGCCGGGCGGGAGGCCGTCGACATCGCTGATCCTGTCCCCGTCGGGATCGCAAGCGCTTCCCCTGGCGCTTCACCGCGACGTCTGCGGATCTCCTCCCTC
Organism: Sphingomonas sp. TDK1; assembly: GCF_001650735.1. Classification (GTDB taxonomy): domain Bacteria; phylum Pseudomonadota; class Alphaproteobacteria; order Sphingomonadales; family Sphingomonadaceae; genus Sphingomonas. Next base: position 234,146 of record NZ_LXVY01000034.1, read on the forward strand.
CCGTCCGGCTCTTTCCCCCGTCGGCAAAGGCGCTAGTCTGTTGACCATGTCCGAGGTTCCCCACCTGCTACTCGTCGACGACGAGCGTTCGATACGCGAGCCGCTCGCGCAATATCTGACCAAGCAAGGCTTTCGCGTCACCCAGTCCGGCGATGCCGAGAGCGCGCGGGCACGGCTCAATGCCTATGCGATCGATCTGGTGGTGCTCGACATCATGATGCCGGGCGAGGACGGCCTGAGCCTGTGTCGCCATATCCGGGAAACCAGCGAGACGCCGGTCATCCTGCTAACCGCGCGCAGCGAGGAGACGGACCGGATTGTCGGGCTCGAAATGGGTGCCGACGATTACGTGGTGAAGCCGTTCAGTCCCCGCGAACTCTCCGCCCGGATCAAGGTTGTGCTGCGGCGCTGGTCGGCGGGCGGCGCCAAGCAGCACGCGCCGGAGACCGGCTCCTTCGCCTTTGCAGGTTGGGTGCTGCGCACCGGCGAGCGCACGCTGGTCGATCGTGAAGGTGTCTCGGTGCCGCTCTCGACCGGTGAGTATAACCTTCTCCACGCGCTGGTGACGCGACCGCGGCAGGTCCTCACCCGCGACCAGTTGCTCGACCTGACGCAAGGCCGGGAGGCTGCGGCCTTCGATCGGGCGATCGACAATCAGGTCAGCCGCCTTCGCAAGAAGATCGAGCCCGACGCCAAGAATCCGTCGATCATCAAGACGGTTTGGGGCGGGGGCTATACGCTCGCGGCCGAGGTCACCCGGCTTTGAAGCGGTTCCTGCCCACCAGCTTGATCGCGCGAATCGCCTTGCTTGTCGCGGCGGCACTGTTCGTAGCGCAGGCGATCAACTTTGGCCTGCTGCTGCACGAACGGCAAAAGGCTCGGTTCGCGCTGGTGATCGCGCCGGCGACCACTCGCCTGGCCGACGCCGCAGAGCGGCTGCTGATCCTCCAGCGCGAGATGCCCCGGCAGCCGGGTGCGGCGAAGAACCAGTTTCTTTCCGATCCTCGAACGCATGTGCGCCTTCACACGCAGAACCCCTTTGCAGGGGAAACCGATCGCCGCCGGCCCGATGTCGAGCGCGACCTCCGCCGCGGCCTTGAGGACGCAGGGCTGCATGCCGGGTCGATCATGGCGGCCCTTCGCCCCGTAAAGCCCGAGCGCTTGCTCGATCCGAAACTCGACCCGCTGCGTGCGGAGCGGCTTCGGCGCATGGGCGCGGAAATGCTCGTCGCTGTCGAGCTGCCCGGGAAAGGCTGGCTGACGCTCGCCACGCCATGGCCGCGCAGCGAGTTCGACCTGATCTGGCAGCTCGCGGCGCAGACGCTTATTCTCTATGTGGTGGTGCTCGTGCCGGTGCTGCTCGTCGGCGGCAGGATCGCGCGGCCGCTGCGCACCCTCACCGACGCCGCGCGTACCTTCCGACCGGGTGACGACACCGCGCCCATCCGCGAGCGCGGGCCCAGCGACGTGCGCGCGCTGATTGCCGCCTACAACGCGCTGAGCCGCCGCGTCACTTCGATGCTGGACGAGAAGGACCGTATGCTAGGCGCGATCGGCCACGATCTGCGCACGCCGCTTCAGGCCCTGCGCGTGCGGATCGAATCCGTCGAGGATGAGGACGATCGTGCGCGCATGGCCGACACGGTGGACGAAATGAGCCGCACGCTGGACGACATTCTTTCACTCGCCCGATTGGGTCGGCCGAGCGAGCCGAATACCGATGTGGATCTTGGTGCGCTGGTCGACGCCGTGGTCGAGGATTTTCGCGATCTCGATCACGACGTCCGGTTCGAGGAGCCGGAGCGACTAAAAATGCGTCTGCGGCCGACGTTGATGCGGCGCGCGGTTCGTAACCTGATCGAGAACGCCGTGAAATATGGCGGCGGCGCGGAAGTGCGGCTGATCGCTGAAACCGAACGGGTCACGATCGAGGTGTGCGATCGCGGCCCCGGCATTCCGCCCGAGAAGCTTGACCTGGTCTTCAACCCCTTCACCCGACTGGAGCAATCACGCAATCGCGACACTGGCGGGATCGGACTAGGGCTGGCGCTCGCCCGGGCGATCGTCAACGATGCGGGCGGGACCATTGCGCTGGGTAATCGCGACGGCGGCGGGCTGACCGCAACGATTACCTTGCCGCGGTAAACGCGTTCTAAGCTCCTCCCGTCGGAGGAAGGGGCTGGTGTGGAGGGATCGTTGCTCTAGGTCAGACTCCATCCCCAACCTTGAAGGGCCGGGCTTTAGACAAAAGAAAAAGGCCGCGTTCCCGATGAGGAGCGCGGCCTTTGTCTGCCTGAAAACCCCGGCTGATCAGCCGACGATTTCTTCCGGCTTGAAGAAGAAGGCGATCTCGGTCGCGGCGTTCTCTTCCGAATCCGAACCATGGACCGAGTTTGCTTCGATCGATTCGGCCAGTTCCTTGCGGATCGTGCCCGGCTCGGCGTTCGCCGGATTGGTCGCGCCCATGATGTCGCGGTTGCGCTGCACGGCGTTCTCACCCTCGAGCACCTGCACGACGACCGGGCCGGAGATCATGAACGACACCAGGTCATTGAAGAAGGGACGCTCCTTGTGAACGCCGTAAAAGCCTTCAGCCTGCTCACGGGTCATCTGGATGCGCTTGGAAGCGACGACGCGCAGGCCAGCCTCTTCCAGCATCTTGGTGACGGCGCCGGTCAGGTTGCGGCGGGTGGCATCGGGCTTGATGATCGAAAAGGTCCGGGTCGCGGCCATGGCCGTGCGGCTCCTGTAGTTGGTGATGAAAGGAAGTCGCGGCTCCCTAGTCCTGCCGCGTCTCCTTTGCAAGCTCAGGCGACTTGTGCCCAGCGGCCATTTTCGTCCTGCCGCCAATAACGGCGCTCGACGCTCTCGCGATCGCCCAGAGCCCGCCAAGCCACGCGCGCGGCACCGATGCTGTCTTCATCGAACAGGTGGAAGGCGCGCTCGAACCCGAGCGCCTCGTCGCGCCATAAGCCATCGACCAGCGCGACGTTTCGCGCACCGTTCGCCGGCGCCACGGCATCGGCGATCAACGCCGGCTGATCGGAATCCCATGCGCCGCCTGCCTGTGCGTGGGGCAGGAAGCTCGCAGCGTTGTAGCTCCACAGCAGCTGGTCGATCCGGGCCCTGAGCCCTGCGTCCTCGGCCACGATCAGCAGCCGCCCGCCGCTGCCCAGCACCTTTTCGGCGATGGATGGAAGCACGCGATCCAGCGGCGCCATGGTAAGGTGATAGAAATCGACCTGCATGCGGGGCTCCTTAGCCCGGATGCGCGTTTGGGCCAACGCGCCTGCCGTTGCGGAGGCGCAATCGCTGCGATAGGGCACGAGAATGCCCGTTGCCGGGGAGTGACGATAAAGGTGGGAGTTTTCGTGAAGCGCAAGGCCATGTTCTTTCCGGCCGCGCTCGGTCTGTGCCTCTCGGCGCAGGCACGTGCCCAGCAGGTGCCCGAGTCGCGGCCCCTGCCCGCCGATCCGGCCGGCACCGCCGCGCCTGCGGCGAACGTGCCCGCGGCCAATCTGCAGGATCGCCCGGCAGAGCCCGCGCCGCCGCCGCCCAACGGCCTGCCGGACGATCCCAACCAAGTGCAGTTCACCGCCGATCAGCTCGATTACGACATGAACACCGATGTCGTGACCGCGAGTGGCGATGTACGTCTCTATCGCGAGAGCAACCGGCTCCGCGCGGATAAGGTCACCTGGGATCGCCGTACCGGCAAGGTGATGGCGACGGGTAACATCGTCGTCGCCAACCCGCAGGGCGACGCCGCCTATGGCGACAGCATCGAACTGACCGATACGCTGAAGGACGGCGTGGTCGACAACATGCTGGTGGTGCTGGAAGCCGGCGGCCGCATCGCTGCCCAGCGCGGCTCACGCAGCGACGGCGGCGTCATCACTGTCGAGAACGCCGCCTATACGCCCTGCACCGTTACCGACAGTTCGGGCTGCCCGAAGGAGCCTTCCTGGAAGATCACGGCCGACCGCGTCGTCTATGATCCCGCGAAGCACCGACTGCGCTACAAGGGCGCGCGCATCTCGGTCTTTGGCTTTGCGACCATTCCGCTACCGGCCTTCTCGCATCCGGCGGGCGGACAAAGCGATTCGGGCTTCCTCACGCCCGATGCGCGCTACAGCCGTACCAATGGCTTTCAGATCGCCCTGCCCTATTTCTTCAGCCTCGCGCCCAATCGCGATCTGACGGTCACCCCGCGCGTGTTTACCAGCACGCTGCCGATGCTGCAGGCCGATTATCGCGAGCTGAACAGCCTCGGTTCGTTCCGCGTGCAGGCCTATGGCACCTATAGCCGCCGCTCGGACGACCTGACGGTCGCGCCGACGCCGGATACGCTCCGCAACGATTTCCGCGGCTATCTCGACTTGGTTGGGCGCTATCAGCTGGACCCGAGCTGGAATGTCCATGCCTCGCTGCGGGTGGCCAGCGACCGCACCTTCCTGCGCCGCTATGACATCTCTCGTGACGACCGATTGCGCAACAATGTCGCCATCGAGCGGATTGATGCCGACAGCTATTTCGTGATCAACGCCTGGGCCGTGCAGACCCTGCGCGTCGGCGACCGCCAGGGGCTGCAGCCGGTCGCGCTGCCCGAGCTCGAATATCGCCGCCGTCTCGACGACGGCCTGCTCGGCGGCAAGTTCGACTTCCAGGTCAACACCCTCGCGCTTACCCGCACCGGCGGTCAGGACACTCAACGCGCCTTCACCAGTGCGCAGTGGAGCCTGCGCAGGCTGACCAATTGGGGCCAGGAAGTCACCTTTACCGCCTATACGCGCGGCGACATCTACAACACCTCGGATACGCTGGCCACGAGCGTCGTCAGCTACCGCGGTCAGGACGGCTTCCGCTTTCGTGGCATCGCCGCGGGTGCTGTCGACGTGAAATGGGCGTTTGTCGGCGACTTCCTGGGCGGCAGCCAGCGCATCACGCCGCGCGTGCAGGTGGTTGCCGCGCCGCACCTCGAGAACATGGACGTCCCGAATGAGGACGCCCGTGCCGTCGATCTGGAGGATTCGAACCTCTTCGCGCTCAACCGCTTCGCCGGCTATGACCGTTTCGAAGACTCGACGCGCTTCACCTACGGCCTCGACTATGCGCTCTATTTGCCCGGGTTTAGTATCGAGGCGAATGTCGGGCAAAGCTACCGCCTCACCAACCGCCCGACGCTGTTCCCGAACGGGACGGGCCTCACCGATCGCCTCTCGGACATCGTGGGCCGGACGGTCATCCGCTTCCACGATTTCCTCAGCCTTACCCACCGCTACCGGTTGGACAAGGACGGCCTGGCGGTGCGCCGCAACGAAATCGATATGTCGCTCGGCTCGCGCGCGACCTATGTCCAGATCGGCTATCTTCGCCTGAACCGGAATGTCGACCCGACGCTGGAGGATCTGCAGGATCGCGAGGAACTTCGTCTCGGCGCTCGTGTGCAGTTCGCGCGCTTCTGGTCGTTGTCGGGCTCGACGCTGATCGACCTGACCGACAAGCAGGAAGATCCGCTTTCGCTGGCCAACGGATTCCAGCCGATCCGTCACCGCATCGGTCTGTTCTACGAGGATGACTGCCTGCGCATCGGCACTACCTGGCGGCGCGACTATGCCACCACCGGCGACGCACAGCGCGGCAACTCCTATCTGCTTACCCTCGCCTTCAAGAACCTCGGCCGCTAGAACCGATCGCTTGAGGGATTCGGCGCTAAGCCTTGGTTCAGGCACAATTGCGCAGTAAGCGCTGCTTCCCGTTTGAGGATAAGGGTCGTTCTGAAGTGATGATGGGTTTGGGCAGGATTGCGGGCACGGGTGCTAAGTGGCTGACGGGCGCGGGGGTTGCTGCTCTGGCGACGATGGCGATTGCGCAGACGACCCCGGCCCAGGACGGTCAGTCGGGCGTAAATAACGGGCTCGACCTGCCCAGCACGCTCGAGATTTTCGGCAAGGCCGATCCGAACGTCCGCAAGCCTACCGCGATAGTCAACGACTATGTCATCACCGGCACCGATGTGGATCAGCGCGTGGCGCTGGTTACCGGCATGCAGAAACTGACGCTGAAGCCGGAAGAGCGCGAGCAGCTCAAGCTCGCCATGCTCCGCCAGCTGATCGACGAGACGCTGGAGATCCAGGAGGCCAAGGCCAACGAGATCAAGGTCGATGCGCGCGAGATCGAAAGCAGCTTCAGCCGTGTCGGCGCGCGCTTTCAGAAATCGCCGGACCAGATGCGTGCCTGGCTGCGCGAAATTGGTTCGTCGGAACGCTCGATCAAGCGCCAGATCGAGGCGGAACTGGCGTGGAGCCGCCTGCTCCGCCGACGCGTCAACGTGAATGTCGGCGAAGCCGAAGTGAAGGCGATGATCGATCGTCTGACCGCCCAGAAGGGCACCGACGAATATCACGTGTACGAGATCTATCAGAACGCGACGCCGGATCGCGCGAAGGAGGTCTCTGCCAGCATGCAGAAGATGATCGAGCAGATGCGGCAGGGCACCCCGTTCGACTATCTCGCCCGTACCTATTCGCAGAGCTCGACCCGCGCGCGCGGCGGCGATCTTGGCTGGATCCAGCCCGCCATGCTGCCCGAGGCGTTGTCGCAGGCCGTCCAGGATATGCAACCCGGCCAGGTCGCCGGCCCGATCCCGCTCTCGGCGGGCTTCTCGATCGTGTATCTGGCGGACAAGCACAAGGTCGGCGTCGCCGATCCGCGCGACGCGAAACTGAGCCTTCGTCAGCTGTCGCTTACCTTCGCCAAGGGCACGACCGAGGCGCAAGCCAGCACCCGCGCGGCCGCTTTCGCCAAGGCTACGCAGACGATCCGCGGTTGCGGTGACGTGAGCAAGGTCGCGGCGGCGGAGGGTGCCGAGGTCGTCGATCGCGACAACATCGTCATCAAAGACCTCCCGCCTGCGCTTCAGAACCTGATCCTGCCGCTGCAGGTCGGCCAGTCGACCCAGCCTTTCGGCTCGATCGAGGACGGCGTCCGTGTGCTGGTGATCTGCGGCCGCGACGATCCGCCTGCAGCTTACACGCCGTCGGTAGAACAGGTGCAGGAACAGCTGGAAGACCAGCGCGTCAACCTGCGTGCCGAGCGCATGCTGCGCGATCTGCGCCGCGACGCGCTGATCGAATATCGCTGAGATGACGGCCGGGGGCGCCACCCTGCCTCCGCTCGCCATCTCCATGGGCGACTCCGCGGGGATCGGGCCGGAAATTACCGCCAAGGCCTGGGAAGCGCGCGAGACCGAGAGGCTCGCGCCTTTCTTCGCCGTGGGCGATCCCGCCGCCGTCCGCGCCGTGTGGGCCGGACCGATCGCACCGATCGGTGATCCGCGTGAAGCCTTCGCGGTGTTTGGCGAGGCGTTGCCGGTATTGCCGCTCGGCGATACCGGGCCGGTACTGCCCGGCGCGCCCAACATGGGCACGGCGCACATCGCGCTCCAGTCGCTGGAAGTCGCGACCGGGCTGGCCAATGCCGGCGCCGCGGGTGCGCTGGTGACGGGCCCGGTTTCCAAGGCGCAGCTTTATGCCGTCGGCTTCAGCCATCCCGGACAGACGGAGTTCGTGGCGGAACGTTGCGGCATCACCGCCGAGAATGCAGTGATGATGCTGGCGGGCCCCACGCTCCGGGTCGTGCCGATGACCGTACATGTGCCGCTGGCCCACGTCCCCTCTCTGATCAGTCCGGAACTCGTGATCGCCAAGGGCCGCGTCACCGCACGCGGTTTGCAGCGCAATTTCGGGATCGGCGCACCCCGGCTCGCATTTGCCGGTCTCAACCCGCACGCCGGCGAAGGCGGTGCGATCGGCCGGGAGGAGATCGAGGTGCTGATCCCCGCGATTGAGCAGCTCCGCGCCGAGGGCATTGACGCGACGGGGCCCTTCGCGGCCGATACGCTGTTCCATGCCCGTGCACGCGAAACCTATGACGCGGCGCTTTGCCTCTACCATGATCAGGCGCTGATTCCGATCAAGACACTCCATTTCGACGACGGGGTGAACATGACGCTGGGGCTGCCGATCGTGCGCACTTCGCCCGATCATGGTACCGCATTCGGCATCGCAGGGCGCAATGTCGCGCATCCGGGCGCCATGATCGCCGCCATCCGCATGGCCGCAAGCGCGGCGCAACGCAGGGCCGAAGCCGCAGCGTGACCACCCTGCCCCCGCTCCGCGATATCATCTCGAAATATGGACTCAGTGCCAGCAAGGCGCTGGGCCAGAATTTTCTGTTCGATGGCCAGTTGCTCGGGCGCATTGCCAAGGTGCCGGGGGATATCGCCGATGCCGAGGTGTTCGAGGTCGGCCCCGGCCCCGGCGGCCTGACCCGCGCGCTGCTGCAGGCTGGCGCGAGGGTGACAGCCGTCGAACGCGATCACCGGTGCATCCCCGCGCTGGAAGAGCTGGGCGGCTATTTCCCCGAGAGGCTTCGAGTCATCGAAGGCGATGCGCTGGAGGTGGACGCGCCTGCACTGTTCGCGGGCAAGCCGCATGTTGTCGCCAACTTGCCCTATAATGTCGGCACCGCCCTGCTTGTCGGTTGGCTTTCGGCCGAATGGCATCCCTGGTGGTCCAGCCTGACATTGATGTTCCAGAAGGAAGTTGCCGAACGGATCGTTGCGCAGGCCGGAACCGAACATTATGGCCGCCTCGCCGTGCTTGCCCAATGGCGGAGCACCCCGCGGATCGCGATGAACGTCCATCGCTCCGCTTTCACGCCGCCGCCAAAGGTCATGTCGGCGGTGGTCCACATCGTACCCGCCGAGGCGCCGGAAGGCGTTCGGCTCCGTCAGTTGGAAGCGGTGACCGCTGCTGCGTTCGGCCAGCGTCGCAAAATGCTACGGCAGAGCCTCAAGCCCGTGCCCGGCGCGCTGGCAGCGCTGGAGACGCTTGGCATCGATGCAAGCCGCCGTGCGGAAACGGTCAGCGTCGACGAGTTCGTCGCCATCGCGCGGGAACTCGATCGCTCGACCTGAGCCGCTATTCAGCGCGGGGGCGGAACGGTCGCAACACAGGCACCAGTGAGGCATGATCGTCTGTCCAGCCGGCAAAGCCCGGTTGAGCGGCCAGCGGCCGCCACTCGGGATCTCGCACCTTCAGGGCCGCCAGCGCGCGCGGGGATCGGCTGAGCGCGATCCAGTCGGAGGTAGTGCCCTCGTCCGCTCGCTCCAGTGCGCCCGGCACATGGACGAGACGCAACCCCTGCCAGCCCGTCGCCTTCGCCGCACCGGCAACTACCGGCCCCAGCGCCAGAAAGCGGTTGGAAATGTGCACGAGCAACAGACCTTCCGGTGCGACGACGCGGCCATAGGCTTCGAAGGCCTCTGCCGTCATCAGGTGCATCGGAACGGCATCCGAGGAAAAGGCGTCCAGCGCCAGCAGGTCGAAGCTGGCGGCGGGCAGTTCGCTCAATCTCAGCCGCGCATCGCCGATCAAGATCTTCGCCCGCGGAGCACAGAGGCGGAGGAAGCTGAAGTCACCGGAATCGCGCGCGAGATGGACTACCGCCGGATCGATCTCGAAGAAGCGCCAGGATTGTCCGGGCTGGGCATAGCAGGCGAGCGTACCCGTCCCCAGCCCGACCACGCCAATTCGGGCATGTGCGCCGTAGAGCGACGGTGCAGCCTGCATTGCCTGTCCCACGCCAGAGCCGGCCTGGTAATAGGTCGTAGGGTTGCGGGCGCGGTCGCCCTTGAGCTGCACGCCGTGCAATGTCGTGCCATGGGCTAGGCGTCGCTCGTCCGGCTGGTCGTTGACTGTATAGACTCCGAAATAGCTGCGGGTACGTGCGCCGCTGAGCGACGTCTGGAGGGCGTTGTGGCCGCCGAACAGGAACAGACCGCCCGCCAGCGCCACGGCAAAGGGCCAGCGCGCACCGATGGCGATCAGCCCCAACACTGCCACCATCACAAATGCGAGTTGGACGTGCATCGAGCCGAGCAGATGCTCGTTGAGCCCGACGAGTACGATCCCGACCACCGCGATGCTCAGCACCATGCCCGCGATATGGCGATATTTCCCCCACCATAGCGCGGCGAACGGTGCGGTCAGCGGCCGTTGCGGGATCAGAACACCCGCGGCAAGGATCAGGAGCGGGTACTCATAGGTCCAGTCGAACAGCACCGGAGCGACAAGGCCCGAGAAGACGCCGCCCAGCGCGCCGCCGACCGCCATGGCCAAGTAGAAGCCGGTCAGTCGCTCCGGTGCCGGGCGCACTGCATAAAGGCGCGCGTGGCAGGCGACCGAGACCGCGAAGAGCAGCACCAGCCCGATCAGCGCGTTGACGTAGGCCAGCTGTGAGTCTCCGGCGACGAGCGTCGCACCGAACAGCAGCAATACGAGCGGCACGCAGCGCTGCAACAAATCGTCCAGCAGCGCCGAGCTTCGAAATGCAACCGGGAAGCTCAGCAGGTATAGGCCGAGCGGCAGGACCCACAGCAGCGGCACCGCGACGATGTCGGTCGTGAGAAACGTCGTCGTCGCGAGCATGAGGCCCGAGGGCACCAAGGCGAGAACGATCCAGCGCAGCCAGTCGCGCCCTACGACAGCAGGCGCCCCGGCTCTTCGTGCAGGGACGATGTCCTCATGAGGCAAACGGCTCATGCAAGCCAGGACCAGCAGGGCGACCATGACATAGCCGGCGGTCCACAACCAGCTTTGGCTGCGAAGCCGCAGGAGCGGCTCCACGAGCAGCGGATACGCCAGCAATCCTGTAAAGCTGCCGATATTGGACGCGGCATAGAGCGCGTACGGGTCGCGCCCATGGCTTGAGACTGCATACCAGCGTTGGAGCAACGGTGCCTGTGCCGAGATGGCGACGAACAGCGGCCCGATCGCAGCGACCAGCAGCCACGGCACCCAAATCGCGGGCTGGGCGCCGATTGGCACCTGCATCGTCCCCAGCCCGATCGGCAGCCACAGCGCGGCAACGGCAAGCAGCCCGAGATGCAATGCCGCCTGCATCCGCACGGGAAATCGGCTGAGCCAATGCGCATAGCCGTAGCCGACCAGCAGCAACGCCTGGTACACCAGCATCGCCGAGTTCCACACGGCAGGCGCGCCACCCAGACGGGGCAGCGCCATGCGCGCAACCATCGGCTGCACCAGGAAGAGCAGGAACGATCCGCCCAGGATCGCACTGACGAACCAGCCGCGCGTCACGCCGTCTTGCCCGGCAAGAGCCGCCGTGGCCTTCTTCACGGACGCGCGATGCGATAGGTGCGGTGGCGCAGAAGTTCCGGAATGGCGCCGGGATGGTCAAAGTCCTGGTCCAGCGCGCGCTGCATGCCCAGCCGTTCCATCAGACCCCAGCTCCGCACATTGCCCTCGACGGTGATCGCCGCGACGCTGGCGGCGTCGCTATGCTGCCAAGTCCAGGCGAGGGTTGCGCGCGCTGCTTCGCGCGCATAGCCATGGCCCCAATGGGGAACGGCTAGACGCCAGCCGATCTCGATCTCCCCTTCGACCGGCGTGCCGGCGGCCCCCGGTTTGATTCCGCAGAACCCCAAAAATTGGGCATCCTCGCGGCGTTCCATGGCCCAGAAACAATGGCCATGGCTGTGCAAGAATTCGATCTGCCGGTCTATTCCTGCGTCGCTTTCTTCACGGGTTTGCAAAGGACCAATAAAGGCCATCACCTGCGGATCGCGGCACATCGCATGGAATGGATCGCGGTCGGCATCCGTCCAGCCGCGAAGTAGAAGCCGTTCGGTTTCGATCATGGTCGCCGGATCGCGAAAGCGACGGTTGGGCGCAAGCGATGTCCTTCTGGATGCACGGGGTGCTCGAAATCGGTGAACCATGTCATGCCGAGTCGTTCCATCAGCGCCCGGCTCGCCAGATTGCAGGCGGAAGTAATCGCCACCACGCGCGGCTCTGCGCGGTGGCGCCAGGCCCAGCCCAGGCTCGCAATGGCTGCCTCGCGCGCATAGCCCTGCCCCCAATGCGAACGCGCGAACATCCAGCCGATCTCCAGCTCCCCCTCGATCGGCGTATCCGGCGCACCGGGCTTGAGCCCGCAAAAGCCTAGCACGACGCCGTCGGCGCGCCGCTCGACGACCTGAAAGCCAAGGCCATGGCTGTCACCATAGCCGAGATGCCGCGCGATCGTCGCCCGGCTATGTGCCGTCGACTTCACCGGCCCCAGGTCGCGCATTACTTCGGGATCGCTCCACATCGCGTGAAGTGCCTCGAAATCGCGCGGCTTGGGCGACCGCAGCAGCAGCCGCGCCGTCTCGATCACGCGCCGAGCAGCCGTGCCGCCAGGGGCGCATGATAGGTGAGCACGCCCGAACACCCGGCTCGCTTGAACGCCATCAAGGTTTCCAGCACGAGTGCCTCCCGATCACCTGCACCTACTGCGGCAGCGGCTTCGATCATGGCATACTCGCCGGACACTTGATAAGCAAAAACAGGTACTTCGAATGCGTTCTTCACACGCGCAACGATGTCGAGATAAGGCAGGCCGGGCTTCACCATGACGCTATCCGCGCCCTCGGCGAGATCGAGCGCGACTTCGCGCAGCGCTTCCTCAGCATTGGCGGGGTCCATCTGATAGGTCTTCTTGTCACCCTTCAAAAGGCCACGGCTCCCAACCGCGTCGCGGAAGGGGCCATAGAAAGCGCTGGCATATTTGGCCGCATAGGCCATGATCTGCACATTGACGTGACCGTTGGCCTCCAGCGCGCCCCGGATCTGGCCGACGCGGCCGTCCATCATGTCGCTCGGCGCCACGATGTCCGCGCCCGCCTGTGCCTGGACCAACGCCTGCTCGGTCAGCACCGCAGACGTTTCGTCGTTGAGCACATAGCCGGCCGCATCGACGATTCCGTCATGGCCATGGCTGGTATAGGGGTCGAGTGCGACGTCGGTCAGAACACCCACTTCCGGCACCGCATTCTTGATCGCACGAATGGCGCGGCACATCAGATTGTCAGGGTTGACCGCTTCCCGACCATCTTCCGTCCGCAACGCATGCGGCGTGTTTGGGAACAGCGCCAGGCACGGAATTCCGAGATCGCGCGCCTCCCGTGCTCGTTCGACGATGCCTTTCAGGCTCCAGCGCGAAACGCCGGGGAGGGCCGCGATCGGCTCCTCGTCCTCGCCTTCGGTCACGAACACCGGCCAGATCAGATCGGCAGGGGTGAGCACCGTTTCGGCATGCAATCGACGGCTCCAGGCCGAAGCCCGGGAGCGGCGGAGGCGGAGCGCGGGATACTGACTCATGCCGCGCCAGATGCGCCTCGATTGCGCAGGTTGCAAGTGTCGCCGAGTGCCGCCGCGCCGAGGGTAAGGATGGACGTGGCATGCCGCCCGGCCACCTCCAGCGCGTCGCTGCCATAGCCGCCCCCCAGCGTGCTCGCGAAGGGGATGCCGCGCCCGCGCAGCGTCTCCGCAATCCAGCGATCGCGGGCGACAAGCCCCTCCCCGCTCAGGCTGAGCCGCCCCAGCCGATCGGCCGCGAAGGGATCGACGCCGGCTTGGTACAGGATGAGATCGGGATCGAACTGAACAAGAAGCGGTAACAGCGTCTGCGCCAGCGTTTCGAGATAGGTGTCGTCCCCGGTGCCGTCCGGCAGACCGACGTCGAGGGTCGAGCGCGCCTTGCGGACGGGAAAGTTCTTCTCGGCGTGGATCGAGTAGGTTGCGATGTCGGACCGACCGGCAGTCAGCGCCGCGGTGCCGTCGCCCTGGTGAACATCGCAATCGACGATCAGCACGCGGCGGGCATGCCCCTCTTCCGTCAATCGCACGGCGGCGATGGCGAGATCGTTGAACACACAATAGCCCGCGCCCGTATCGGCCAGCGCGTGATGGCTCCCACCAGCACTGTTGGCGGCATAGCCTTCCTGCTGGGCAAGCAGTGCCGCGAGGAAGGTGCCGCCAGGCACCCGCTCCGATCGACGCGCGACCGCGGGGGTCACCGGGAAACCGATCCGGCGGGTCTTGTGCGGCGGCACGCGGGCCTCGATAACCTCGGTGACATAGTCGGGATCGTGCACCGCTTCCAGCCAGCGAGAGGGCATCACGTCCGGCGTGTGCCAGCGAATATTCGCGCCTTCAGCCTGCAGCAGGTCACGGACAAGACCGTTCTTGTTCCAGAGATAGGCGCTGCCGGCCGGTGCAGGCGCAACATAGTCGGGGTGATGAACGACTTGGATCACATCCGGAATTTAGGAAGCGGGGCAGCGCTGCGAAAGACGGCCCTTCCGCCATGTCCCGCTTCGCCTTAGGAGCGCCATATGACCGATCCCGCTTTGCTCCCCTACCGGCCCTGCGCCGGCGTCATGTTGCTCAATCGCGAAGGGCACGTGTTCGTTGGCCAGCGGCTCGATTCGACGCTGGATGCGTGGCAGATGCCGCAAGGAGGTATTGATCCTGGCGAGGATGCGCTGGACGCCGCGTTCCGCGAGCTTTGGGAGGAAACGGGCGTCGCCCGCCATCATGTGGAGCTGATCGCCGAAGCCCCGGAGGAACTGCGATATGACCTGCCGGAGGATCTGGTCGGCAAGGTCTGGAAGGGTAAATGGCGCGGCCAGCGTCAACGCTGGTTCCTTCTCCGCTTCCTGGGGGAGGACGGCGATATCGATATCGTTACCGCTCACCCCGAATTCCGGGCATGGCGCTGGGCGGAGCCTGCCGACCTTCCCGAGCTGATCGTGCCGTTCAAGCGTGCGCTGTACGAAAGACTCCTGGAGCTGTTCGCCCCCCACCTGGGCTGATTGCGCTCAGGCCGCGGGGCGGCGCGCCGGCATCACGGCGAAGGACAGGCCGGTAATGGTGCCAAGCACCACACCGGAAACCACGCCGCCTACCAGTCCCCGGAAGGCGATTTCAAGGCTGGTGGGCGATGCGCTGCCCACCGAAGCCGCAACGTAGATGCAAGGAAGCGCCGCGCCCCAGCCAACAGCGTTGACGGCAATCCACCAGTGCGCCTGTCCTGCGGCACGGCGCAGGATCAGCGCCTGCGCGATCCCGAACAACAGCCCCAGGCCCAGTCCGAAACCCGCGGCCGCCACCGCCGTCTGGAAAAGCGTTGCGACGGCAGGCAACAGCGGGTCACCGTCGAGCGACGGGAAGACGGCATACCAGGCGGCAACCGACCATACGAAGATACCGACGATGGTCGTCGCGATCACCCAGGCGCGAAGGTCGAGCGCAGGGAACTGGCGACGCAGTGCCCAACCCTGCAACAGGCCGAGCACCATACCCTGGATCAGCCCACTGGACGCTTTCGCAAAGAAAATGAACCATTCGGAAACCGCCCCGATCGGCACTGGATCGAACCGGTCCACCGTTACCCACCACAAAGCCGCTGTTGCGATGCCAAGCAATTCGCCCGCCGCGCACGCTTCGATCCAGCGGGTGAAGCCATCGTCTTCCTGCACGTTGCCTTCCTCTGCGGGCGCGCGGCCTTGATTTAGGAACCGTCGAGCGTGTTCCTCGTATCGCGATTGAGACACGAGTTTGCCAAAGGCGACAACCCCAGAATCAAGGAAAGCGCAATCCAGCTATCGTTGCGTACTCGTATCGATTTGGGACTTATCGTACGCAGGTCATTCGAATTCCAGGATAGCTGCGTCGACCGAGAGACTCTCTCCCGGTTCGAAATGCGCATGCTTCACCGTACCCGCGCGCTCGGCCCTAAGGATATTTTCCATTTTCATCGCTTCGATGACCGCGAGCGCCTGCCCCGCTTCGACCTTGTCGCCGGGCTGGACGTGGAGGCGGGTGAGCAGCCCCGGCATCGGCGCAAGCAGATATTTGCTCATATCCGGAGGAATCTTCTCGATCATGTGATCGCGATATTGCGCGACGTGGGGCGGTAACACTTCCACCAGATGTGCCGCACCGTGCGCGGTGAGTTTCCACCCGGTCCGCGTGCGGTCCACGCCGGCAGCAAACTCCACACCGTTGAGTCGCGCGATGAACTGCGGGTCGCCCGCACGCCAGCGCCCGGAAACTTCCAGCGGCGGCTCGTCCGGCGAGAGGTTGACCAACGCGCCGGAATCGCAGCCGTCGACGGTCACGTCAAAACGGCGCTCACCGATCTGGATCGTCCGCGCGGTTGAAGTTTGCGCAGGCGTGCCGAGCTGGCCAGAAATCTCCGCGGCCCGGCCGGATCTATCCAGATCCAGCAGCACGGCAACAGCCGCAAGCCTGCGCACCAGATCTTCTTCCGCAGGCGCACCGTGGAAGCCATCAGGATATTCCTCGGCGATGAAGCCGGTGGTGAGCTCGCCCGAGCGGAAACGCGGGTGCTGCATGATCGCCGAGAGGAAATCGATATTGTGGCCGATGCCGTCGATGCGGAAGCGGTCGAGCGCCTGCACCTGCAGCGCCGCCGCCTCGTCGCGGGTCGGCGCCCAGGTGATCAGCTTGGCGATCATCGGATCGTAGAACATGCTGATCTCGGAGCCTTCGGTCACGCCGTCGTCGACGCGGATATAGCCCTCGCCTGCGGTCTCGGCCGTTGGTGGCCGATAGCGCACCAGCCGGCCGGTACTCGGCAGGAAACCGCGATACGGATCCTCGGCATAGACGCGGTTCTCGATCGCCCAGCCGTCTAGCTTCACCTCGTCCTGCGTGAAGGCGAGCTTCTCCCCCGCTGCGACGCGGATCATCTGCTCGACCAGATCGAGCCCGGTGATCGCCTCGGTCACCGGATGCTCCACCTGGAGTCGGGTGTTCATCTCGAGGAAGTAGAAGCCCTGCCCGGTCTTGTCGGCGCCCGATACGATCAGCTCGACCGTGCCCGCGCTGTAATAGCCGACGGCCCGCGCAAGCGCGACTGCCTGCTCGCCCATCGCCTTGCGCATTGCGGGCGTGACGAAGGGCGACGGGGCCTCCTCGACCACCTTCTGGTGGCGGCGCTGGATCGAGCATTCACGCTCGTTGAGATAGACGATGTTGCCGTGCTGGTCGCCCAGCAGCTGGATCTCGATATGGCGCGGGCTCTCGATGAACTTCTCGATGAACACGCGGTCGTCGCCGAAGCTCGCCAGCCCCTCGCGCTTGGTCGCCTCGAAGCCTTCGCGGACGTCCTGCTCGCTCCAGGCGAGGCGCATGCCCTTGCCGCCGCCGCCGGCCGAGGCCTTCATCATCACCGGATAGCCGATCTCGGATGCGATGCGCACCGCATGCTCGGTATCGTCGATCTCGCCCAGGTAGCCGGGCACGACATTGACCCCCGCTTCCTTGGCGAGCTTCTTCGACTCGATCTTGTCCCCCATCGCCGCGATCGCCCCCGGCGGCGGGCCGACGAACGCGATGCCCGCCTCGGCGCAGGCCTTGGCGAAGCTCTCGCGCTCGGAGAGGAAGCCATAACCGGGGTGGATCGCGTCGGCGCCGGTCTCCTTGGCGGCGAGCAGGATCAGGTCCGCCTTGAGATAGCTCTCCGCCGCCGGCGCGGGCCCGAGCCGCACCGCCTCGTCCGCCATCCGCACATGCGGCGCGCGGGCATCCGCATCCGAATAGACCGCGACCGTGGCGATGCCCATTTTCTTGGCGGTGCGCATCACCCGGCACGCGATTTCGCCACGGTTGGCGACGAGGATTTTATTGAACATCAGAGCTTTAGTACCCCTAGTAGCCAAAGGCTGACGACAGCCAGGGCGGCAATCAGAAGAATAAGCGGCGGCCAGACGATGGCGCGGTAGAGCCAAGGCCGCCGCAGTTCGAGCCGGAGCATGGAGGGGCTGTTCGCCCAATCGACGAAGGGGAAGGCAATCGCCCGCCAAAGCCAATCGAGCTCGTGCGGCACGTTACTCCGCCGCCTCCAGCTCCACCTTGCACTCCGCGGCCATCGGCGTGATGCCGAGGCGCGCGAACAGCGCGGCGTCCTTGTCGTCGCCGGCATTGCCTGCGGTCAGCAGCTTGTCGCCGGTGAAGATCGAATTGGCGCCCGCGAGGAAGCAGAGTGCCTGGGTCGCATCGCTCATGCTCTCGCGGCCGGCCGAAAGGCGGACCATCGAGCGCGGCATGGTGATGCGCGCCACCGCCACGGTGCGGACGAATTCGATATCGTCGATCTTGGCAAGCGGGGTGTCGGCCAGCATGTCGCCCAGCACCGTGCCCTTCACCGGCACCAGCGCGTTGACCGGCACGCTCCCCGGATGCACCGGCAGCGTCGCCAGGGCGTGGATGAAGCCCACCCGGTCGCCGCGCGTCTCGCCCATGCCGACGATGCCGCCGCAGCACACGTTGATGCCCGCCTCGCGGACATGCTCCAGCGTCTCCAGCCGTTCCTCGAAGCTGCGGGTGGTGATCACCTCGCCATAGCGTTCGGGCGAGGTATCGATATTGTGGTTGTAGTAATCGAGCCCGGCATCGGCGAGCGTCTTCGCCTGGTCGTCGGTGAGCATCCCCAGCGTCATGCAGGTTTCCATGCCCATCGCGCGCACGCCCTTCACCATCTCGACGATGGCGCCCATGTCGCGGTCCTTGGGGTTGCGCCAAGCGGCGCCCATGCAGAAGCGGGTCGAGCCATGGTCCTTGGCCTGCGCCGCCGCCTGCAGCACCGCGCGCGGATCCATCAGCTTGGTCGCCTTGAGGCCGGTATCGGCATGCACCGACTGGCTGCAATAGCCGCAATCCTCGGGGCAGCCGCCCGTCTTGATCGAGAGCAGCGTCGAGCGCTGGACCTGGTTCGCCGGATGGTTGGCGCGGTGGACTTCGGCCGCGCGGAACACGAGCTCGGTGAACGGCAGGTCGAACAGCGCGGCGATCTCGTCGCGGGTCCAGTCGGTGCGGACGGGGGAGGATTCGAGGGTCAAGCAAGCAACTCCGGTGAACGGTTACGCCGCTCGGCATAGCGGGTGAGGGCTTCGGCGTAAAAGGGCGCAGCGCGGCGTTCGTGTTCGCCGCTGCCGATCCCCGCGACGGACTGAGCGACGCGCGCGACGGCACCGTCGCTCAGGCGATCGAGCGGCTCGACATGGATGCCGATGGTGAACAGCACTGCCCCGCTTTGGGGCAGGCGGCGGAGCGTCTGGCGTTCGCAGCGGACGAACAGGGTCTCGCCTGCATATTCGGCGGTCACATGCGCAAAGCGGACGTCGGGTTCGTCCTGCGGCAGGTAGCGCCAGGCATCGCTCGCCACGACGAACCAGTTGGTACGACCGAAGATCGCGCCCGGCTGGAGCGTGGCGAAGAAATGGTCGACGCCCGCGGCCAACTGCTCGGCATAGCCATGGATCGGCGCGTGGATGGGGGTAAGCGCGTGACCGAGCTTTTCGTGCAGGTGCCAATCGGTCGGGAAAGCCAGTGCGGCGGCGGTGAGGCGGTACTGGCCGTTCGCATCCGGTGTGAGGATGCACAGATCCTCCCACACGCCTGCAGCGGCGCTGCGGAGCGCGGCGGCGGCGCGAGCGGTCCTTCCCTCCAAGCCGTCATCCCGGCGAAAGCCGGGATCCATTGCCCGCTCCGGTTCGACTCCTGCCCCAAAGGTTGTGGCGAATGGATCCCGGCTTTCGCCGGGATGACGGCTGTGAAGGTCGCGGTGCGAGAGCATCCCCACGACCTCGTTCACAGCGGTCTCCGCCTCCGGCAACACCTGCACGCAGCCGGGCTCGGCCGCGAACGTTGCCGCGCGCGCCGCCAGATCCGCCCCCGGCGTAAGCCACTCGGCTTCGGGCACTCGAACCAGCCCCATGCGCAGCGCCCCTCCGCCGCGAGTGCGCGGGATCAGCGCCTCGACGGAGAAGCCCAGGCTCATTCGGCGGCGGCCTCGAGCGGCGGCATGTTGTGGCCGAGTAGGCGCAGCACGTCCGCCGCGCACTCGACGACGTTCGAGCCCGGCCCGTAGATTCCCTGCACGCCCGCGGCGCGCAGCATCTCGTAATCCTGCGGCGGGATCACCCCGCCAGCGATGACCTTGATGTCGCTGCGCCCCGCCTCGCGCAGACCGCGGATTAACTCGGGGATCAGCGTCTTGTGCCCGGCCGCAAGGCTGGACGCGCCGACGACGTCGACACCGCTGTCGAGCGCCAGCACTACGGTTTCCTCCGGGGTCTGGAACAAGGGCCCGCTGACCACCTCGAAGCCCATGTCCGAAAAGGCCGAGGCGATCACGTTGGCGCCGCGATCATGCCCGTCCTGGCCCATCTTGGCGACGAGCAGCCGTGGCTTGCGCCCGAGCCGGCGCTCCACGGCCTCGACGCCCCGCAGGACTTCCGCCCAACGACTGTCTTCCGCATAGGGTGCCGCATAGACACCCTTCACCGGCGTCGGCTGCGTGGCGTAGCGGCCGAACACGTCTTCCATCGCCGCGCTGATTTCGCCCAGCGTCGCCCGCGCCCGCGCCGCGACCACGGCCAGTTCCAGCAGATTGCCGCGAGCCTTCGCGCCCTCGCGCAACGCATCGAGCGCCGCCTTGCAGGCCGCTTCGTCTCGCGATGCCTTCACCCGCTGGATGCGGGCGATCTGGCCCTCGCGTACGGCGGCATTGTCCACCTCGAGCGTTTCGAGCAGGTCCTCGCTCGCCGGCCGGTACTTGTTGACACCGACGATCACATCCTCGCCGCGATCCACCCGCGCTTGCCGTGCTGCGGCAGCCTCCTCGATCATGGCCTTGGGCCAGCCGGCGGCGACCGCCTTGGCCATGCCGCCCTCGGCTTCGACTCGCTCGATGATCTCCCAGGCCTTGTCGACCAGCTGCTGGGTCAAGCTCTCGACATAATAGCTGCCGCCCAGCGGATCGACGACCTTGGTCATCCCCGTTTCTTCCTGCAGCACGATCTGCGTGTTGCGGGCGATGCGGGCGGAGAAGTCGGTCGGCAGCGCGATCGCTTCGTCGAGCGCGTTGGTGTGGAGGCTCTGGGTACCGCCGAGCATTGCCGCCATCGCCTCGATCGTGGTGCGGATGACGTTGTTGTAGGGGTCCTGCTCGGTGAGCGACACGCCCGAGGTCTGGCAGTGGGTGCGCAGTATCTTCGAGCGCTCGTCCTGCGCGCCCGCTTCCGTCATCACCCGGTGCCACAGCACCCGTGCGGCCCGCAGCTTCGCCACTTCCATGAAGAAGTTCATACCGATTGCGAAGAAGAAGCTCAGACGCCCTGCGAACTTGTCGATATCCAGCCCGCTGGCAACACCGTACTTCACATATTCCATGCCATCGGCGATCGTGAAGGCCAGTTCCTGCACCTGGGTCGCGCCGGCTTCCTGCATATGGTAGCCGGAGATCGAAATGCTGTTGAATTTCGGCATCTTCGCGCTGGTATAGGCGAAAATGTCTGAAATGATCCGCATGCTCGGTTCGGGCGGGTAGATATAGGTGTTCCGAACCATGAACTCCTTGAGGATGTCGTTCTGGATCGTGCCTTCGAGCTTCTCCTGCGGAACGCCCTGCTCCTCACCCGCGACGATGAAGAAGGCCAGCACCGGGATCACCGCGCCGTTCATCGTCATCGAAACCGACATCTGGTCGAGCGGGATGCCGTCGAACAGGATCTTCATGTCCTCGACCGTATCGATCGCCACGCCGGCCTTGCCGACATCGCCGACCACGCGCGGATGATCGCTGTCATAGCCCCGATGCGTGGCAAGATCGAACGCGACCGACAGGCCCTTCTGCCCCGCGGCCAGGTTGCGGCGGTAAAAAGCGTTCGATTCCTCGGCGGTGGAGAAGCCGGCATATTGGCGCACGGTCCACGGCCGGCCTGCATACATCGACGCGCGCACGCCACGGGTAAACGGGGCGAAGCCCGGTAGGCCGGGATCGACACCTGCCACATCGTCCTGGGTATAGAGCGGCTTGACCGCGATACCTTCGGGCGTTTGCCAGGTGAGATCCTTGCCCTTCACTTCCTTCGAAGCGGCGGCGGACCATTGATCGAGCGTGGGTTTAGTCATGCCGAGTGTTCCTGCGAAAGCAGGAGTCCAGGATTGCAAGCGCATCGCCCGTGGCTCTGGGCTCCTGCGTTCGCAGGAGCACGGGGGTCAGTGCTGCGCACGGGGACTCTCCATAATTTCCGTCAAGATCCCGCCCATATCCTTGGGGTGGACGAAGAAGATCGGCGTGCCATGCGCCCCGATGCGCGGTTCGCCGAGCACCTTGCAGCCCTTGGCCTCGAACCAGGCCTTGGCTTCGTGAATATCTGGCACCTCGTAGCAGAGGTGATGCTGGCCCCCGGCCGGGTTCTTCGCGAGGAAACCATGGATCGGAGACGCCTCGCCCAGCGGTTCGATCAGCTCGATCTGGCTGTTCGGCGTATCGACGAAGCACACCTTCACCCCCTGCGCGGGCAGGTCAAACGGCGCGCGGATCACCTCTGCGCCCATCACGTCGCGATAAAAGGCGATCGAGGCTTCGATCGACGGCGTCGCAACGCCGACATGGTTGAGACGGCCGAGTTTCATCGCGTTCCTCGATCAGTGCCGCGTCACAGCGGGATGTTGTCGTGCTTCTTCCAGGGGTTTTCGAGCTGCTTGTTCCGCAGCTTGCGCAAGCCCAGCGCGATCCGCCGCCGCGTCGAGTGCGGCATGATTACCTCGTCGACAAAGCCCTTGCTCGCCGCCACGAACGGGTTGGCGAAGCGCGCCTCGTACTCGGCGGTGCGCTCGGCGATCTCCTCCGGTGTACGCCCCCGGAAGATGATCTCCACCGCGCCCTTGGCCCCCATCACCGCAATCTCGGCGGTCGGCCAGGCATAGTTGAGGTCGCCGCGCAGATGCTTGGACGCCATGACGTCATAGGCGCCGCCATAGGCCTTGCGGGTGATCACGGTGATCTTCGGGACCGTGGCTTCCGCATAGGCGAAGAGCAGTTTGGCGCCATGCTTGATGATGCCCGAATGCTCCTGGCCGACACCGGGCAGGAAACCGGGTACGTCGACGAAGGTGACGATCGGGATCTCGAACGCGTCGCAGAATCGAACGAAGCGTGCAGCCTTCTTGGAAGCATTGATATCGAGGCAGCCCGCCAGCACCATCGGCTGGTTGGCCACCACGCCCACCGTGCGCCCCTCCATTCGGCCGAAACCGATCAGGATGTTACCGGCATGCGCGGGCTGCAGCTCGAAAAACTCGCCCTCGTCCAGAGTCTTCCGGATCAGCTCGTGCATGTCGTACGGCTGGTTGGCGTTGGGCGGTATCAGTGTGTCTAGGCTCTCGTCGATGCGATCCCAGGGATCGTCGCAGGGCCGCTCGGGCGGGGCCTCGCGGTTCGAGGCCGGAAGGAAGTCCACGAAGTCGCGGGCCGCGAGCAGCACCTCGATATCGTTCTCGAAGGCGACGTCAGCGACCCCCGACTTCGTGGTATGCGTCACCGCTCCACCCAGCTCCTCCTGCGTGACGATCTCGTTGGTAACGGTCTTCACTACATCCGGGCCGGTGACGAACATATAGGACGAATCCTTCACCATGAAGATGAAGTCCGTCATTGCGGGGCTGTAGACCGCGCCGCCGGCGCACGGCCCCATGATGAGCGAAAGCTGGGGCACCACGCCCGAGGCCAGCACGTTGCGCTGGAACACCTCGGCATAGCCGCCGAGCGACGCGACGCCCTCCTGAATCCGCGCGCCGCCGCTGTCGTTGAGGCCGATCACGGGCGCGCCGACCTTCATCGCCATGTCCATGATCTTGCAGATCTTCTGCGCATGCCGCTCTGAAAGCGAGCCGCCGAACACGGTGAAATCCTGGCTGAATACGAAGACGAGGCGACCGTTGATCGTGCCCGACCCCGTGACCACGCCGTCGCCGGGGATAACTTGATCCTGCATGCCGAAATCGGTGCAGTTGTGCTCGACATACATGTCGAGCTCCTCGAAGCTGCCTTGGTCTAGCAGCACCTCAAGCCGCTCGCGCGCCGTCAGCTTTCCCTTGGCGTGCTGAGCGTCGATCCGCTTCTGGCCGCCGCCCAAACGGGCAGCGGCACGACGGCGTTCCAGTTCCTCGATCGTCGACGACATCGGCATTCTCTCCGTGAACGCGGCTTGTGCACCGGGCCATGGGACACTCGCAAATGCAATGTTGCAAAGTTGCGGGGCAGCGGTTTGCAGACTATGCGAACCCATGACTACCCAGCTTCCGCCCCCGCCCCGCCGCCGCCTGTTCGAAGGCTTTCGGCTGCGCGAGTTGCGCCGCCGCCTGAGCATCCCCCAGGCCGGGATGGCGCAGCGGCTGGGCATCTCCGTCTCCTATCTCTCGCAGATCGAGAACAACGACCGGCCGATCACCGACGGGGTGCTGCTGGCGCTCGCCCGCGAATTCCCGGTGGAGGCGGCCGAGATCAACGGCGAGGGCGGGACCGCCGCGCTGCTCCGCGCGATCGACGCGGCGACCGACAGCAGCGTGGGCGCCGACCGGATCGACGAGGCCGATATCCGCCGCGGCATCGAACAGCAGCCCCTGCTCGCCCGAAGGATGGTGGCACTGCACGACGCCTATCGCCGAAGCCAGGAGCAGCTTCGCGTGCTCGACGACCGGTTCGATACCGGCTCGGGCGACGCCGCGCCGCTGCCTTGGGAGGAGGTGCGCGACTGGTTTCAGGCCGAAGGCAATTACATCGACGCGATCGATCGATCGGCCGAGCTGCTCGCCGATGCCCTCGCACTCGACGACGACAATGTGGTGCGCGCCTTCGAGGACCGGCTGCGGCTTTGGCACGGGGTCCGGGTCATCGGTGCGCAGGGCGACGGCAGCGAGCTTAGCCGGTTCGACGAAAACGCGCGTACCTTGGCGCTCAACCACGCTCTGCCACCGGAAAGCCGCGCCTTCCTGCTCGCCCACCGACTGGTACGCTACGAATTCGCCAACGAGATGCGGCTGGTGATCGACCGCGCCGGGCTCGCCTCACCGGCCGCACGCGAACTGCTGAGCGTCGGCCTCGCCAATTACGCGGCGGGGGCGCTGCTGATGCCCTATGGCCGCTTTCGTGCAGCGGCCTACGAAGTTCGCCATGATATCGATCGCCTCCGTCAGCGCTTCGCGGTGAGCTTCGAACAGGCGTGCCATCGGCTTTCGACGCTCCAGCGCCCCGGGGCGCAAGGGCTGCCGGTGTTCTTCTGCCGGGTCGACATGGCGGGCAACATCACCAAGCGCCACTCAGCCACCCGACTGCAATTTGCGGCACTCGGCGGTGCCTGTCCGCTGTGGATCGTGCATGAGGCTGTGGCGATTCCCGATCGCATTCTGGTCCAGCTCGCCGAGATGCCGGACGGCACCCGCTATGTCTCGATGGCCAAAGGGCTGGTGAAGCCCTCGGGTAGTTTCAGCCGCCCGCCCCGTCGCTATGCGGTGGCGCTGGGGTGCGAGGAGACGCATGCCGCGGACTTCGTCTATGCCGACGCGCTGCGAACCGGCGGCGCCGCGACGCCGATTGGCGCCTCGTGCCGCATCTGCCCGCGCCTCGACTGCGACCAGCGCGCCTTCCCGCCCGCCGGATCGATGATCGAGATCGACCCCGATCGCCGGCGGGCGGTGCCCTACGGTTTCCGCTGATGCTTGCGGGGCTTCCCCGCTTCATGGCATACCCAAAGCTCGAAAACAGAAATTTGGAGAGGTGTCATGGCAACCGCGCTCGCCCCCACGTCTCAGGCCAGCGACGCCGAATGGGAGGCGCGCCAACAGCTCGCCGCCTGCTACCGCGTGTTCGACATGCTCGGCTGGTCCGAGATGATCTACAACCACATCACGGTGAAGCTGCCGGACCAGGAAGGCGCCTTTCTCATCAATCCCTTCGGGCTGCACTTCAGCGAAGTGAAGGCATCGAACCTCGTCAAGATCGACATCGACGGCAACAAGCTCGACGACTCGCCCTATCCGGTGAACCGCGCCGGCTTCGTTCAGCACTCGCTATTCCACCGGCACCTGCCCGACGCGCATTGCATCATGCACAGCCACACCACTGCCGGTATGGCGGTCGCATCGTTGGAAGGCGGGCTGCGGCCGACCAATTTCTACGCGTGCAACTTCATCGGCCAAATCGCCTACCATGATTTCGAAGGCGTCACCGTGCGCGACGAGGAAGGCGAACGCTTGCTGGCCCATTTGGGGGACAAGCGCGTGATGCTGCTCCGCAACCACGGCATCCTCGCCATGGGGCGCACCCTGCCCGAGGCGTTCGTCAAGCACTGGGCATTGCAGCGCGCCTGCGAAATCCAGGTCGCAACGATGAGCATGGGCCAGCCGATCGAGATTTCGCCGGAAGTGGTCTCCGTCCACCAACGCGACGTCCACATCGCGCAGGTCCCCGGCGGCCCGGGTGCTGCGGACTTCGCGGCGATGGTCAGGCTGGTCGACCGGATCGACCGCAGCTGGCGCGATTAGCCGAAGCGGAAGCCGCTCACCGCCCACCCGAAGACGTGATCGCGATAGTCGCAGATGGCAGGGCCGTCGCCGCCCGCGCCGAGCGCGACCATCAGTGGCAAGAGGTGCTCCTCGCGGGGATGCGCGAATTCGGCATAGGGCAGGTCCCGCCATGCGATGATTCGGGCTTCCCGACGCAGGGGATCGGGGTCCGTGGCGGCCTCGACCAGTGCCTCGTCCCATGCATCGGCACCGGGCGTCGCCTGCGGCCCGCGGACGCGCAGATTGTGGAAGCTCATGCCGGAGCCGACGATCAGCACGCCCTCGTCGCGCAACGGTGCCAGCGCCTTGCCGATTGCGACATGAGCTGCGGGATTGAGGTCCGCCCGCAACGACAATTGCGTCAGCGGAATATCGGCTTCAGGCACCGCGACCTTCATCGGGATGAAAACGCCGTGATCCCAGCCACGCTCGCGTTCGACTCCCGTCGGGAAGCCTGCGGTGTCGAGCAGCGCCTTTGCCCGCAACGCTACCTCTGGCGCGCCGGGAGCATCCCAACGCAGATGATACGTGTGTTCGGGGAAGCCGTAATAGTCGAACAGCAGCGGCTGCCCTGCTCCGACATGCACGGTAACGTCGGGCTCCTCCCAATGCCCGGACACCAGCAGGATCGCTCGTGGTCGCTGCGGCAGGCGTTCGATCAGCCCTGCAAGATATGCCTGCATCGGCTGCCACATCGGATCAGCAGGGCCGCCTGCTGGATCCATGAAGAAGCAGGGGCCGCCGCCATGGGGCACGAAGAGCGTGGGCAAGGTCATCGGGGGAATGTCGCGCCCGCACGGCGCGCCGACAATGCCGGTTTCGGAAACCCGTCGTTTCCCGCTAGGGTCGCGGGATGACTCGGTTCACCGTCAACAACCAGCCGGTCCAGTATGATATGGATCCGCAGACACCGTTGCTCTGGGCGCTGCGGGATGCGTCCAACCTCACCGGGACGAAATATGGCTGCGGCACCGGCGATTGCGGCGCCTGTACCGTGGATATCGACGGTGCGGCGCGTCTCGCGTGCCGCGAGACGATCGGCGCGATCGAAGGCACCTTCGTCACCACGATCGAGGGCCTGTCGTCCGATCGCAGCCACCCGGTGCAGCAAGCCTTCCTCGCAGCCAATCTCGTACAATGCGGCTATTGCATACCCGGAATGGTGATGGCGGCTTCGGTGTTGATCCGGACCAATCGCAATCCGTCCGAGGAAGATATTCGCGATGGCATTCCCAATATCTGCCGCTGCGGTATTTATCCGCGTCTGGTTGCCGCGATCCAGGACGCCGCCCGCATCGCGCGCGGAGACCCCGCCCAAGAAGAATGAATTCTTTCAATCTGCTGACGGCGCAATTCAGAAGCTGCTCAGTATCCATCGCGTACCAGTGCAGCATCGGCAAGGCGATTGGCCGTTGCCGCCGGAGAATGGTTCAATGAAAAGGATGCTGATGGCGGCCGTTGCGGCCGCGGCTGCGCTGGTCCCCGCCGCCGCGCTTGCGCAGGAGCGCGGCGAGCATCGCGGCGGCTGGAGTCGGCCCGAGGGCCCGCGCGGCGATGGTCCGCGCTGGGGTGGCGGACAGCCCCAGGCGCAGGATCGTGATGGCGGGCAGCGGACACAAGGAGGCCCCGGCTGGCAGCGCCCCCAGGGCACACCGCAGCCGCAACAACTCCAGCAGCAGGATCGCGGCGCTTGGCAGCGGCCCGATGGCGCGCAAGGGTGGCAGGGCGGCCCTCGCGCGCAGGATCGCGGCGACTGGCGTCGCCCCGATGGCCAACCCCGCCCCGGGTTCCAGCAGCCGCAGGGCGGCCCGCCTGCGGTGCAGCCGCAGCGCGACTGGCGCGGCGGACAGCGACAGGACTGGCAGAACCGCGGCGACATCCGCAGCAACCAGGGGTGGCAGGACCGCCGCTGGGACGATCGCTCCCGTGCGCAGTGGAACAACGGCCGCGACTGGGGACGCCGCGATGGCGACCACCGCTGGAACGACCGCCGAGACTGGGATCGCGGCGATCGCTGGCGCGGCGACCGCGGCGTGTGGAACAATGGCTGGCGCCACGATCAGCGCTACGACTGGCGAAGCTATCGCGACTATAATCGCGGCCTGTACCGCCTGCCGCGCTATTACCCGCCCGCGCGCTGGAGCTACGGCTATCGTCGCTTCTCGATCGGCTACCGCCTCGATACGTTCCTGTTCGCCCAACAATATTGGATCAGCGACCCCTATTCCTATCGCCTGCCTGAAGTCTGGGGCCCCTATCGGTGGGTCCGCTACTATGACGACGCCCTGCTGGTCGACGTCGACACCGGTGAAGTGGTCGACGTGATCCACGGCATCTTCTGGTAACTCGTTCGCACGGTCGCACGACTGCACGCACCTGGAGCCGGCAGCGATGCCGGCTTCTTTCTTGTCCGCGCTTGGTCTTGCAATCGCGCCGCTGCCCGGCAAAGAGTTTTCGGGTGAGCAAGACGAACGGCAACAGCAAGGGGTCGCCCTCCGCGCGGCGGGCCCAGATCGGTTTGGACGTGGCGGCGCGACTGGATGCCCATCCCGATGTGCGCCGCGCCAAGGTGGATCTGGCGCAAGTCTACACCTATCCCGGTTTTTTCAGCGATGCGGATTGCGATCTGCTGATCGGGCTTATCGACAGCAATGCCCGCCCTTCGACGCTCCTCGCGGCGACCGATGATCCCGATTACCGCACCAGCCACAGTTCGGACCTGTATCGCTGGTCGCCAGACGTGCAGGCGATCGACAATCGCATTGCCGATCTGCTGGGCATCCCGGTGGAAAATGCCGAAACCATGCAAGGCCAGCGCTACGCCCCCAACCAGCAGTTCCGCGCCCATTGCGACTATTTCCACGAAGACAGCGGCTATTGGGACAAGATGCTGGAAACGGGCGGCCAGCGCACCTGGACGGCCATGGCCTATCTCAACGATGTCGAAGAAGGCGGCGCCACCTGGTTTCCGCGCGCCGGCATTCGCTTCAAGCCGAAGCGCGGGTTACTCGTGATCTGGAACAACATGCTCCCGGATGGCAGCCCGAATTACGATACGCTGCATGAAGGCATGCGCGTCGTCGAGGGCACCAAGTATATCATCACTAAGTGGTTCCGCGAGGAAGCCTGGATCAAGGCGCCGATCCAGACCTATCGCTCGGGCGTGGTCGACGCCGACGCGGACTGATCGCTGCACCGGACGGGCAGCCTAACGCTGTCGCCCATCGCCTTTCGCGCAGCGCTCTACACGAGCAGCACGGTACACTCGCGTATAGCAGGCGGAACGGGCGCGCTGCTCTACCGTTCGACGGCCATGGTCCCACCACCCGATGTCGAGCATTTGAAACACGCAGCCGCTGCTGCCGCCATCGCGGAGGTGCGGGATGGGATGATCGTCGGCCTTGGCACCGGCAGCACCGCGGCGCATGTCCTGCGACTGCTGGGCGCGCGGGTAGCGCAAGGATTGCGAATCACCGGAGTGCCGACTTCGCGCGCAACCTGGATCGCGGCACAGGACTTGCGCATCCCCCTGCTGGCGCCGGATGCGCTGACGTCCATCGACGTCTGCATCGACGGCGTTGACGAAATTGACTCAGGGTTTCGAGCGATCAAGGGCGGCGGCGGCGCGATGCTGCTGGAGAAGGTCGTCGCCACCCTCGCGCGCCGCAACATCGCCGTTGCAGATGCTTCGAAGCGGGTTGCGCGGCTCGGCACGCGCCCGGTGCCCATCGAGGTGCTCGCAGCCGCCCAGGGCCTGGTCACGGCCGAGATTGCGCGCCTGGGCGGCGCTGCCTCTTTGCGGATAGCTGGGGATACGCCTTTCATTACGGATTCCGGCCATCGGATTCTCGATGCGGACTTCGGAGAAATTCGAGACGCAGCAGCACTTGCCCGTACCCTCTCATCGATCCCGGGTGCTCTCGGGCATGGGCTGTTTCTCACCGAAATCGACGCCCTGTATCTCGCGGAACCAGATGGAGTGATCCGTGAGGAGCGACCGATAGATGAATAAATTCGCAGCCATTTTCGCGCCCACCCGTTGCACTGCAACGAACGGAGTTGCTTGACCCATGCCCGAACTCGACCAGAACGCCCGCGAAGACGGCTCGCCCGATCGCCTCGCCATCGACACTATCCGCACCTTGGCCATGGATGCGGTGCAGAAGGCCAATAGCGGTCACCCCGGCACCCCCATGGCGCTGGCGCCGGTTGCCCATACCGTGTGGAGCCGCTTCCTTCGTTACGATCCCACGGCGCCGGATTGGCCCAATCGCGATCGCTTCGTCCTGTCGGTCGGCCACGCCTCGATGCTGCTATATGCCGTGCTGCACCTCGCTGGCGTGCGCGAGATCGATGCGGATGGCCAACCGACCGGTAAACCGGCAGTAAGCCTGGACGATATCAAGCAGTTCCGGCAACTTTCGTCCAAGACGCCCGGACATCCCGAATATCGCATGACCACAGGCGTCGAAACCACGACCGGCCCCCTGGGCCAGGGTTGCGGCAACTCCGTCGGCATGGCTGTGGCCGAGCGCGCGCTTGGTGCGCGTTACAATCGAGACGGGTTCGACCTGTTCCACCACGACGTCTACGTCCTGTGTGGCGATGGCGATATGATGGAGGGTGTTTCCGGAGAGGCGGCATCCATCGCCGGCCATTTGAAGTTGTCGAACCTTTGCTGGATCTACGACAGCAATCATATCTCGATCGAAGGCAGCACCGATCTCGCTTTCGATGAGGATGTCGGTCAGCGATTCCAAGCCTATGGCTGGAACGTCCTGCACGTGGATGATGCGAACGACATCGAGGCCCTGGCACAGGCGCTTGAGACATTTCGCGCGACCAACGACGCGCCGACCTTCATCATCGTTCATTCCGTGATCGGCTGGGGGTCGCCGCGCGCCGGCAGCGAGAAAGCGCATGGCGAGGCGCTTGGCGAGGATAATGTCCGCGCGACCAAGAAGGCCTATGGCTGGCCCGAGGATGCGCAGTTTCTGGTCCCAGACGGCGTCGCAGAGCGCTTCGGCGGGGCGGTCGCGGACCGTGGCAAGCCGGCGCGCGAAGAATGGGAGGCACTCTTCGCGCGATACCGCACGGCATTTCCGCAAGAGGCGGCCGAAATCGATGAGTTGCGGCGCGGCAAACTGCATAATGGCTGGCAGCAGGCCATCCCGAGCTTCGATGCCGACGCCAAAGGCCTGGCCTCGCGGGACAGCAGCGGCAAGGTGATCAATGCAGTTGCGCCGCATCTCCCTGCCCTGCTCGGCGGCGCCGCCGACCTCTCGCCCTCGACCAAGACCGACATCAAGGGCGCGGATTCCTTCGAGGCAGGCAATTACGGCGGCAAGAACCTGCATTTCGGCGTGCGCGAACATGCCATGGGCTCGATCGCCAACGGCATGGCACTCAGCTATTTGCGTCCGTACACGGCTACCTTCCTGGTGTTTGCCGACTATATGCGCGCGCCGATCCGCCTTGCGGCGATCATGGAGCTGCCCGTGGTATTCGTGTTCACGCACGATTCCATCGGCGTCGGCGAGGACGGACCGACCCACCAACCGATCGAGCATCTCGCCACCCTTCGTGCCATTCCCGGCCTCGACACCATCCGCCCGGGTGACGCCAACGAAGTTGCCGTCGCGTGGAGGGTTGCGCTGGAGCACAGCCAAGAGCCGACCGCGCTGATCCTTTCGCGCCAGGCGATTCCGACGCTAGATCGCAGCAAATATGCCTCGGCCGATGGGCTTGAGCGTGGTGGCTATATACTTGCCGACGCGGAAGGCGGCGCGCCCGAGGTTATCCTGATCGGCACAGGCTCGGAATTGCCGATGGTCGTGGAGGCGCATGAAAGGCTGACGGCCGAAGGGGTGCGCTCGCGCGTCGTTTCGCTGCCCAGCTGGTATCTGTTCGAGAAGCAGGACCGCGCCTATCGCGAGTCGGTCCTGCCGCCCGGCGTTATGGCGCGGGTGGCGGTCGAGCAGGCCGGATCGATGGGCTGGGACCGCTACGTCACCAGCTACGGAGCGACCATCACCATGTCGACCTTCGGCGCCTCCGCGCCGCTTGCCAAACTGCAAGAGAAATACGGCTTCACCGTCGACAACGTGATGAAGGTCGCGCGCGACGTGATGGAGCAGGCCAAGTGAGCGCCGGGAACAAACTCAAGCAGTTACACGAGGCCGGCCAGGCAGTCTGGCTCGACTTCGTCGATCGCAGCTTCCTGCGCGAGGGGGGGCTGCGCAAGCTCATCGAACAGGACGGTTTGACCGGCGTTACCTCGAACCCCTCCATCTTCGAGAAGGCCATGGGCCACGGCGCGGCGTATGACGAAGGCTTTGAGGGCTTCCTCGGTACCGGCGACGCGAGCGTGCAGGACGTGTATGAAAGCCAGGCCATCGCCGACATCAAGGCGGCGGCTGCCGACCTGCGGCCGGTGTACGACCGGCTCGGCGGCCGCGACGGCTATGTCAGCCTGGAAGTATCCCCTTATCTTGCCAACGGCACCCAGACGACGATCGAGGAGGGCCGTCGGCTCTGGGCGCATGTCAATGAGCCCAACCTCATGGTGAAGGTCCCCGGCACCGAAGCGGGCGCCCCCGCCATCCGGCAGCTGATCGAAGACGGGATCAACATCAACGTCACGCTGCTGTTTTCGCAGGAAAGCTATCAGGCGGTCGCCGAAGCCTATCTGGGTGGGCTGGAAGCGCGTGTCGCCCGCGGCGAGCCGATCGATCGGATCGCGAGTGTGGCCAGCTTCTTCGTCAGCCGCATCGACATCCAGATCGACAAGAAGATCGATGCACGCGTTTCCGCGGGAGACCCTGAAAGCGCGGCGCTCAAGGCGCTGCGCGGCAAGGTCGCCATCGCCAACGCGAAGTTGGCTTATGCCTGGTATCTTGAGCTGATAGCCAGCCCGCGCTGGCAGGCGCTCGCCGCCAAGGGCGCGATGGCTCAGCGGCTGCTTTGGGCCTCGACCGGCGTAAAGGACCCTGCATATCCGGACACGCTCTATGTCGACACGCTGATCGGGCCGGATACGGTCAACACCATGCCACCCAAAACCATGGATGCGTATCGCGACCATGGTACCGTCGCGGACACCCTCACCGATGACCTGGACGCGGCACGCCACGTGCTCGCCGAAGCCGACCGGTTGGGTCTCGGCCTGGAGGAGGTGACCCGCGCACTGGTACGGGACGGCGTGCAACAGTTTGGCGATGCCGCCGATGCGTTGCTGGGGGCTGTCGCGGCGAAGCGTACCGCGCATCTCGGCAAGCGACTGAACAGCTTCGATGCTCAACTCCCGGAGGCACTGGCGAAACCCGTCGAGCAGCGGATCGAAACGGCGCGCGCCGATGCTTGGTCGCGGCGCCTCTGGCAGCACGATGCGACCCTGTGGACGGGCAAGGACGAAGCCAAGTGGCTTGGTTGGCTGGCTGCCGCCCGGGGCGAGCAGGTTGACATGGCGACGCTCCAGCAACTGGGCGAGAAGGCCAAGGCCTTCCCCGATATGGTGTTGCTGGGCATGGGTGGATCGAGCCTCGGACCCGAAGTGCTCGCGCTGATCCTCGGCAATGCAGCCGGCAGCCCGAAGCTGCATGTCCTCGACACGACCGACCCTGGCCAGATCGCTGCCGTGGAGTCGCAGATCGACGCCACACAAACGCTGTTCATTGTCTCGTCCAAGTCGGGGTCGACGCTCGAACCCGAACTGCTCCGCGCCTATTTCTTCGCAGCAAGCGGGCAGAAAGGCGCGCACTTCGTCGCCGTGACCGATCCCGGATCGAAGCTGGAAGCGACCGCTGCGTCCGATAGCTTCCTCGCAACCTTCCCCGGCGACCCGGCAATCGGCGGGCGATATTCGGTGCTGTCGGTCTTTGGTATGGTGCCAGCCGCCGCCATGGGCCTCGATGTCCCCGCCTTTTTCGACGCGATCGCGCCGATGGTCTATGCATGCGGCGCGGATGTACCACCGGCCGCCAATCCCGGGATACGATTGGGGATCCTGCTTGGCGAGGCTGCTCATGCCGGCCGCGACAAGGTGACGATTCTCGCCGCGCCTCCCCTCGCCCCCTTGGGCGCATGGTTGGAGCAGTTGCTGGCGGAATCGACCGGCAAGCAGGGCAAGGGCATCGTTCCTGTCGACCTGGAGCCGCTGGGCGCGCCGGATAGCTATGGCGAGGATCGCCTGTTCGTGCAGTTCGCGCTCGCCGGAGACCAGGCGGCGGACGATGCGGCTACGCTCGATGCCCTCGCCGCTGCCGGCCATCCGGTCGTGCGGATCACGCTGGATACGCCGCAGCTTATAGGACAGGAATTCGTCCGCTGGGAAGTCGCCACGGCAATCGCCGGCGCCGTCATCGGTATCGATCCGTTCGATCAGCCGGATGTCGAAGATGCGAAGGTAGCCACCCGCAAACTGGTGGATGCCTATGAAGCGTCGGGGGCGCTCGATCCCGAACAGCCTATTGCCGAAAATGCCGACTTCGCACTGTATGCCGCCAAGGGGCAGTCGCTCTCCGGCAGCCCTGCGAGCCTCCTTCGCGATCATTTCGCGGCGCTGGTTCCGGGCGATTATGCCGGCTTCCTCGCCTATATCGAGCGCGACGAGGCCGATGCCGCGGCGCTGACCGCAATGCGGGTCTCCGTGCGCGAGGCGACGCGCGCTGCTACCGTCGTCGGCTTTGGCCCGCGCTTTCTCCACTCGACCGGGCAGGCCTATAAGGGCGGACCGAACAGCGGCGTGTTCCTCACGATCACCCGCGATCCGGACCCGGACCTTGCGGTCCCCGGCCGCAAGGCGAGCTTCGGCACCGTTCAGATCGCGCAGGCACGCGGCGATACCGATGTTCTGGCCGAACGCGGACGTCGCGTGCTGCGTGTCCACTTGAAGCGCGGCGGCGGGGGAATAGAAGCGCTGGTATCGGCCGTACGCGCGGCTCTCTGAATTTAGCGAAAAGGAATATACCGGATGCGTCTTGCGATGATCGGCCTCGGCCGCATGGGTGCGGGGATCGGGCGCCGACTGATGGAACACGGCCATGAGATCGTGGCCTATGACCGCAGTAGCGAAGCCGTCGAAGCGATCGCCAAGGACGGCGCCACTGCCGCCACTTCATTGGAAGATGTGGTCGCCAAGATGACGGCACCGCGCATCTTCTGGGTGATGCTGCCCGCCGGTGACCCGACCGAGAGCACCGTAGAGGCGCTGATGGCAGCAGCTGAACCGGGCGATATCATCATCGACGGCGGCAACAGCTT
Organism: Sphingomonas sp. TDK1; assembly: GCF_001650735.1. GTDB lineage: Bacteria > Pseudomonadota > Alphaproteobacteria > Sphingomonadales > Sphingomonadaceae > Sphingomonas. The sequence continues at coordinate 269,698 of NZ_LXVY01000034.1, forward strand.
CTACAAGGACGACATCCGCCGCGCGAAGACGGCAGCCGCACGCCAGCTCCATTATGTGGACGTGGGCACCTCGGGCGGTGTGTGGGGGCTTCGGCGGGGCTTCTGCATGATGATCGGCGGCGAGAAGGAAGCGGTCGACCTGCTCGATCCGATCTTCGATGCGCTGGCGCCGGGTCTCGGCACGATCCCGCGTACGGTCGAGCGTGGCGACCGCGAAGGGTATGATCCGCGTGCCGAAAAGGGCTATATCCATTGCGGCCCCGCCGGTTCGGGGCATTTCGTGAAGATGGTTCATAACGGCATCGAATACGGCCTGATGCAGGCCTATGCCGAAGGCTTTGACGTGCTGAAGAGCAAGGCATCCGACAAGCTGCCCGAGGAGGAACGCTTCGACCTCAACCTGACCGACATCGCCGAAGTCTGGCGTCGCGGATCGGTCATCTCCTCGTGGCTGCTCGACCTGTCGGCGCAGGCGCTGGCCAAGGACGGAACGCTGGACGGCTATAGCGGCAAGGTGGCAGATTCCGGCGAAGGCCGCTGGACGATCGACGCGGCGATGGAAGAGGCCGTGCCTGTCTATGTCCTCTCCGCTGCGCTGTTCGCCCGTTATCGCAGTCGGGTAGAGAATACTTTCGGCGACAAGCTGCTCTCCGCCATGCGCTTCGGCTTTGGCGGACATGTCGAGATGCCGCAATGAACGACGCGCCGCCGGCTCCCGCCGCGACGCTGGTCATCTTCGGGGCGATGGGCGATCTCGCCAGTCGCCTGTTGATGCCGGCGCTTGTCCATCTCGAGCGCGACGGGTTGCTGGACAGCGCGACGACACTGCTCGGCATCAGCCATGGCAAAGGCGATGACGATGCCCTGCGCGAGAAGCTGAAAAGCTTCGTCGAACCGGGCACGGATGGGGACGCCTGGGAGCGCTGGGCGCCCCGCATCGCGTATCTGCAGGGCGATTTCACCGATGATGCGCTCTATAGGGAGCTGAAACAGCGGCTTGCCGGCAACGCCATTTTCTACCTCGCCACCGCACCCGCGTTTTTCGGACCGATCGGCGAGAAGCTGGGGAGCATCGGCTTGCTCGACGAAACCGACGGCTTTCGACGCCTAGTCGTCGAAAAGCCGTTCGGCACCGATCTGGCGTCTGCACAGGCGCTGAATGCGCGCCTGCTCGAGCACGCGCAAGAGGCGCAGGTCTACCGGATCGACCATTTTCTCGGCAAGGAAACGGTGCAGAACATCACCGTTGCGCGGTTCGGCAATGCGTTGACCGAAGCGGTTTGGAACAACCGCTATGTCGACCATGTGGAGATCACGGCGGCCGAAACCGTCGCAGTGGGAAACCGGGGCAAGTTCTACGACGAGACCGGAGCGCTCCGAGACATGGTGCCGAACCACCTGTTTCAGCTGCTCGCACTCGTGGCGATGGAACCGCCGAACAGCTTCGATGCCGAGGCGGTCCGTTCCGAAAAGGCCAAAGTCATCGCTGCGGTCGCGCCGATCCAGCCAGAGGACGCCGTACGCGGACGCTATCTGGCGGGCGAGGCCGGCGGCCAGGCCGTGCCCGCCTATGCGGACACGCCCGATGTCGCGCCGGACAGCCACACCGAAACCTTCGTCGCGCTGAAGGTCGCAGTGGAGACGTGGCGCTGGCACGGGGTCCCCTTCTACCTCCGCACCGGCAAGGCGATGGCCGCCCGCGACACCGAGATCGTGATCCATTTCCGCGAGGTGCCGCCCACCCTGTTCCGCAACACGCCGAATACGGAGCTTCCGCCCAATCGGCTGATCCTCCAGATCCAGCCGGGCGAGGCGCTCACGATGGAAATGGCGGTCAAGCTGCCCGGGCCGCTGGTCAAGATGGTGCCGGCCAGCCTTACCTTCACCTATGCTGACGCGTTCGACCTGGGCCATCGGACCGGGTACGAGACGCTGCTCTATGACGTGCTGATCGGCGACCAGAGCCTGTTCCAGCGTGCCGACCAGATCGAGGGCGGCTGGCGGGCGGTGCAGCCCCTGCTCGACGCTTGGCGCTCGGGGTCGCCGGACGACTATCCTGCCGGCAGCACCGGCCCTCAATCCGCCGACGCGCTGCTCGCGCGGGACGGGCGCAGCTGGCACGAGATAGCATGAAACTGGGCCTTTTCCTTTCCGACATCGATGGCACGCTGGTGCGGCCTGACAAGAGCCTCGGCGAGCCGGTGGTGGCAGCGGTGCGGCGGCTGACCGCGGCGGGTGTCCCTGTGTCGCTGATCAGCGCCCGGCCACCTAGCGGTCTGTTGTGGATCGCACAGCGGCTGGGCCTCACTACGCCGGTCGGCGCTTTCAACGGTGGTACGATCGTGCGGGTCGATGGTGAGATCCTTTCCGCAACACACCTCGATCGGGATGTCGCCGCGCGGACACTCGATCGCCTCGCCCGGCCGAACGTGATCCGCTGGCTCTTCGCCAAAGGCCAGTGGCATACCGACAAGCTGGACGATCATTACACCCCCCGGGAGCGGGTCGCCTCTGCGCAGGAACCGGTGGTGTGCAGCGATTTCGGCCCGCTGCTCGACGGCGCGGATAAGATCGTCGCCGTCTCCTCGGAGCATGCCATGCTCGCCGCGCTCGAAGCAGAGTTAGCGGACGAACTGGGCGAAACGGCGAACGTGGCGCGATCGCAGCCCTATTATCTCGACGTCACCGCCCCCGCCGCCAACAAGGGCGACGGCATCGCGGCACTCGCGCGGGCGATGGGCGTGCCTCTTGCGGAGGTCGCGGTGATCGGCGACCAGTATAACGACCTGCCGATGTTCGCGCGCGCGGGGCTGTCCATTGCGATGGGACAGGCGCCGGATGCGGTGCGGGCTGCCGCGACGAAGGTCACCGGATCCAACGAAGCGGACGGTGTCGCGCAGGCGATCGAGACGATCCTGCTCCCGCTGCTCGGCGCGGAGGGCGATTAGCCCTCCACCACCTGCCCCGCCGGCGGCACGCGGACGATGAAATGGCCCTTCACCCCCTGCGGCCATTGCGCGAACGGCACGCGCCCATGGTCGCTCGCCACATAATGCGCGGCATAGTCGAGGATCGCGACGGCCGCGTCAGCGTCCGGCGCGAAGCGGCCGAGGACATAGCCGACCTTGTTCGGCGCGCGGAGATGTACGGCGCAATGTTCGGTGCAGGCGAACAGGCACGGCATCTGTTGGATTGCGACGCCCGCATAGCGCGGGTCGGCGTCGCGCGCGGCGACCAGTGCGTCGGCCAGCAGCGCGCCGCCGCGACGTCCCTCCTGGTTCTCGCGCGCATCCTTGCTGAAGCGGCAGGTGCTGCAAACGACGATGGCGGGCCCGTCTTCCACGGGGGTAAGCATCATGAGGGTCTCCTTGGAAATCAGCGTTCGAACAACCGGTCGGCCAGGGGCTCGCGCGCCTGCCAGCCGTGGCGTTCCAGCTCGGGGGTTTCGGAAGCCTCGGCGGGATAGCCAAGGCAGAGCAGCGCAACCAGCGTCCAGTCTGCGGGGACGCCGAGCAGCCTCGTCACCGGCTCGGGTGCCAGGATCGACACCCAGCCGAGCCCGATTCCCCGTGCGCGCGCGGCAAGCCACATCGTATGGACGGCGGTTACGCAGGAATAGCGCAGCATCTCCGGCATCGTCGCGATCCCCAGCCCATGCCCGGCCTCGGGATGCTCGTCGCAGAACACGGCCAGCAATTCTGGCGCCTCGCGCAATCCGTGAAGCTTGAGCGCGCGATAGGCAGATTGCCGGTCCGTGCCCGCATAGCCTTCGGCGGCACGCATATTTTCGGCGTCGACATGTTCGATCAGGGCAGCGCGAATGGCTGCGGATCGCAGACGGACGAAACGCCACGGCTGGGCGTTGCCAACCGATGGCGCCAACGCAGCGGTCTCCAGCAGCGCCCGCATCGCATCCTCAGCGATCGGACGCGTCGCGAAGTGGCGCACGTCACGCCGCCAACGGAGCAACGTGTCGAAGCCGTGCAGAAAAGCGGCGTCGAAGGCGGGCGGCGCGTTCAGAACTCGATACCCTTCTGCGCCTTCACGCCGGATCGGAACGGATGCTTCACCTGCGTCATCTCGGTCACCAGGTCGGCTGCCTCGATCAACGCGTCGGGCGCGTTGCGGCCGGTGACGACGACGTGCTGCATCGCCGGGCGCGCGGCGAACACTTCCAGCACCTCGTCGAGCGGCAGATAGTCATAGCGGAGCGCGATGTTGAGCTCGTCCGCGAGCACCATGTCATAGGCAGGATCGGCGATCATCCGCTTCACCTCCTCCCAAGCGGTCCGCGTCACGGCGATGTCCCGGGCGCGGTCCTGCGTGTCCCAGGTAAAGCCTTCGCCCATCGGCTTGAACTCGACCTGCTCCGGAAAGGCATCGAATACCGCCTTCTCGCCGGTCATCATGGCGCCCTTGATGAACTGGACGACGCCGACCTTCATGCCATGGCCGATCGCGCGGACGACCATGCCCATGGCGGCGCTGCTCTTGCCCTTGCCCTTGCCGGTATGGACGATCAGCAGGCCCTTTTCCTCGGTCTTGCTCTCCATCATCGTGGCGCGGGCGGCCTGGATCTTGCGCATCTTCTCCGCATGCGCAGCGTCGTCGCGGGTCATTGGGAATCCTTTCGAAGCAGATAGACGTCCATGATCCAGCCATGGCGGGCGCGCAGGTCCGCGCGGGTAGCCAGGATGCGCGGGCCGGCCTCGGCCAGCGGGCCGTGATCGAGCGCCTGTTGCGGCATGCCGAGATAGGCGCCCCACCAAATGTGAAGCCCGCCGGGTTCGAGCATCTCGAACGCGCAGCCGCCGTCGAGCATCACTACGATCGTGTCGGCACCCGCGGGCCAGCCATGGGCGCGAAGCAAACGGCCGGTGGTTATCAGGACGGCGCCCGCCAGCGGATTGAGCGGGATCGCATGGGCGGCGGTGAGCAACTGGATGCTGGTGATGCCCGGCACCACCGACACGTCCATCCCGGGCAGCCGCGCCGCAATCCGCAACGTGCTGTCGTAGAGCGAGGGATCACCCCACACGAGCAGCGCGACCGTGCCGCCATCGGGAAGATGGGCGTCGATCGTCGAGCGCCAGGCAACCGCGATGGCGTCATGCCAGTCCCGGACCGCCTGGAGATACCCTCCGGCCCCGGATCGCACCGGCATGTCGAACGCGACCATCGGCACGTCCCGCGTGAGCACGGCATCACATACCCTGCGACGCAGGTCGGCGAGCTCGGCCGCATTGTCCTTGCGCGGCAACAGGATCAGGTCCGCCGCGTTCAGCACGCGCACGGCCTCGCCGGTCAGATGCGCGGGATCGCCCGTCCCGATACCGATCAGTTTGAGGCTGATCATGAGGCCCCTGCCGCGATCAGGTGGAAGAAGCTGCCCGTCACCTTCCCGCGCACCGATCCGGTTTCAGCGACAGCCTTCCCCTCGGCGTCCACCACGTCCGCCAGCGGGGCGTCGGCCTGCGAGACGATCGTCGAGTAATGGAATTCATGCCCCGAAAGCATGGTCCCCGGGGCTATACCCGCCATGGGCGCGAGCAGCAAAGCACGCCGATAGCCGAGGTGCATGCGGCGCTGCGCATGGCTGGTGACAAGCCCAAGTAAGCCCGCCATCCGGTGGCTCTCGCCGGACTTGTCGATCAGCGCCTCGCCCAGCACCATGTAGCCGCCGCACTCGCCATGCACCGGGCGGGTCGCGGCGTGGCGCCGTAGCCCGTCCAAAAAGCAGGCCGCTGCCGCAAGGGTGCCGGCGTGAAGTTCGGGATAGCCCCCCGGCAGCCAGACAAGGTCGGCGTCATCATCCGGCGCTTCATCCGCCAGCGGAGAAAAGGTTCGAATCTCGGCGCCGGCGTTTCGCCACCCGTGCAGAAGATGCGGGTAAAGAAACGAAAAGGCAGCATCCTGCGCAATCGCGATCCGCTGGGCGGGCGGCTTGGCGAGGCGGGCTGTCCCCCGCTCAACCTCTGGAGCCGAATGGGAGGCCGCTGCACGCCGGATCGCAGCGAGATCCAGATGCTCCCGGACGAATGCCGCGTAGCCCGCGATCAACCGATCGAGATCCGGATGCTCCACAGCCTGCACGAGCCCGAGATGCCGCTCGGGCAACGCCAGATCCGCCCGGCGCGGCAAGGCCCCGAGCACCGGAATGCCCGCCGCCGCCATGCCCGCCCGCACCAGCCGCTCGTGGCGCGGGCTGGCCACGCGATTGAGAATGACGCCCGCAAAGGGCATCCGCGGGTCGAGGCGCGAAAAGCCGAGCGCTGTCGCCGCTGCCGACTGCGCCTGGCCGGACACGTCGATGACCAGCACGACCGGCCACCCCCAGCGGCGCGCAAGTTCTGCGGTAGCGCCGGTGCCGCTCGCGCCGGTGGTGGCGACCCCGTCGAAAAGTCCCATCGACCCTTCGGCGACCACCAGGTCCGCTTCGTGCGCCTGCAGGGTTATGGCCTCCAGCAGGCCCCGAGCCATTGCCCAGCTGTCGAGATTGAACGAAGCACGTCCGCACGCGGCCCGGTGAAATGCCGGATCGATGTAATCGGGGCCGTTTTTGAACGGCTGTACGACCACCCCGTCCTCGGCCAGCGCGCGAAGCAGGCCGAGCATGACCGTTGTCTTGCCGGTGCCAGACGCAGGAGCCGCAATGATCAGGCCGGGCGGTGTCATTCGCCCGCCCCCGCGAAGGGCGAACGTGCATCCTGCGGCCGGAAGCGCCGGTCGTAACCGGGCGCATACAGGCTGCTCTCGACAAAATCCTCGGCAGCGAGAACCCGCCCGACCAAGATCAGCGCTGTGCGCTCCATGCTACCCGCGACTGCCGTCTCCACCGTCCCCAGGGTCGCGCGCACGATCCGCTGATCGGGCCAGCTCGCCCGCCAGACGACGGCGACGGGGCAATCTGCGCCATAGGCGGGCAGCAGATCCCGCACGACGGTCGCGAGATTGTGGATGGAAAGGTGGATGGCCAGCGTGGCACCGGTAGCCGCGAAATTGGTCAGGCTTTCCTTTTCGGGCATCCTGCTGGCGCGTCCCGGCGTACGGGTCAGGACCAGCGACTGGCCCAGCGCCGGAAGGGTCAGCTCCGCCTCCAGCGCTGCGGCTGCAGCCGAGAAGGACGGCACACCGGGCGTGACCGTAAAGGGAATGCCGAGCGCTCGCAGGCGACGCAGTTGCTCCCCCATCGCCGACCACACGGAGAGATCGCCCGAATGTAGCCGCGCGACATCCTGTCCGGCGGCATGGGCGGCGGCGATTTCCGCAATGATGGCGTCCAGATCCATCGGCGCGGTATTCACGATCCTGGCGCCGGGCGGGCAATGGGCGAGAATGGCCTCTGGGATCAGCGAGCCGGCATAGAGGCAGACGGGGCTCGCTGCGATCAGGTCGCGACCGCGGAGGGTCAGCAGGTCCGGGGCACCCGGGCCGGCACCGATGAAATGGACGGTCATGAACAGGTTCCTTCGGCAATGGCGCAAGTCGCCAGGCGATCGGGGGAGATGTGGCGGCGTGCCAGCAAGCGGCTGCCCATGCCGGCTGCGGCAAGCGCGCTGGCTTCGGCCACGCTGCCAGAGCCGCGCGCGGCCAGACTGGCGGCGGAGCGGGTCGGCGTGTCGATCCCGTCCAGCGTGTCCAGTCCGATCGCGGGCAGCCCCAGTTCGGCGAGAAGCGGGAGCTTGTCCGCCAGCGTAGCGACATGGGTGATCGGCGGCGCTTCCGCCTGGGCAGCCGCCAATGCTGCACGCAGCGACGCGACGGTAGCCCCGCTGCGATAGCCGAAGCCGGCGACGATCATCGCGTGACACTCCACTGCACCACAGGATAGCGCGCGCGCCAGCCCGTCCGGCTGCCGAGCGGCGCGGCATCCGCCAGTTCGATCCGCAACAGCGTGCCGCCCCTCTCTCTCTGCCAGACCGCCAGGAGCGCTTCGGACTCGAGGGTCACGGCGTTCGCCACGATACGCGTACCGGTCGGCAGTCGCGCCCACAGCGCCTCCAGAAGCGCGGCCGAAAGCCCGCCACCGATGAATACGGCATCCGGCGTTTCCCGCGGCAAGATCTCTGGCGCTCGACCGATGCAGAGCTGCAACCGGTCCACGCCCAACGCAGCGGCGTTCGCCTGCGCCCGCGCCGCCCGCGTTGCATCCGCCTCGACCGCCACCGCGCGCATGGCAGGGTGGGCGAGCAACCATTCGATCCCGACCGAGCCGGATCCGGCGCCAAGATCCCACAATAACTCCCCCGGCCGCGGCGCGAGCGCAGAGAGCGTCAGCGCGCGGACGGGGCGCTTGGTCATCTGTCCATCCGACGCGAACCATGCGTCGTCCAGCCCCGAAGCCCTGGGCAGAGCTTCACCGACGCCCCGCACCTCGACACCAATCAGGACGGGATGCGCGACATCCTCGAGATCGAACGCCTCCGCCAGGCACTGCCGGATCCGCTCACGCGGGCCGCCCAGCGCCTCCAATATGTGTAGAACGGAGGCTCCGAAGCCAGCGCCCTCCAGATAGCTGGCCAGTGTCGATGCCGCCACGCCGTCGCGGATCAGCAACAGCAACCGAGACGCGGGCGCAAGATGCGGGCGCAGGCGCCCGAATGGTGCCGCATGCAGTCCGAGGCAAATGCTGTCCTGCAGCGACCACCCCAGACGTGCAGCAGCCAGCGCAAAGCTCGACGGCGCCGGATGTGCGACCCATTCCCCCGGCGCGAGATGCCGCGTCACGCTGGTCCCCGCCCCGAACCAGAAAGGGTCGCCCGAGGCAAGCATCACGACGCGACGTCCCCGGGCTTCCAAGAGCAGCGGAATCCCCGCTGCGAAGGGGACTGGCCATTCGCGCGTCTCGACCGTAAGCGCCGGCACCAGCGCGAGATGGCGGGAAGATCCCATCACCAGCTCCGCCGCTTCCAGCGCCGTTCGCGCGGCGCGGGAAAGCCCATCCCAACCATCTTCGCCGATCCCGACGATCGTCAGCCAGGGGAACTCAGCCATGCCGAATGTCCTGTTGCTGGGCGGTACCACCGAAGCCAGCGCACTGGCGCGCCTGCTCGGCGAGCAGGGGATAGCGGCGACGCTGAGCTATGCCGGCCGCACGGACAAGCCGCGCCGGCAGCCCATTCCGGTACGGATCGGCGGTTTCGGCGGCATGGAGGGCCTGGCGCAGTATCTGCGCGCGCAGGGGGTGACCCACCTGATCGACGCGACCCACCCGTTCGCTGCAACGATGAGCGCCAACGCCGTCGCCGCTTCGCAGGCAGCCGGCGTGCCGCTGCTCGCCCTCACCCGCCCGCCCTGGTCGCCGGCTCGGGGCGACCGCTGGACGCGCGTGCCGGACATCGCGGCTGCCGTCGCGGCGCTTTTCGGTCCGCCCCGCAATATCCTGCTGGCCTTGGGCCGGATGCATGTCGAAGACTTTGCCGCGCAACCGCAGCACCACTATGTCCTGCGCTTCGTGGACCACCCCGGCACCGCCCCGGCACTGCCCAATCACCACCTCGTCGTCGATCGCGGTCCGTTCACGGTGGAGGGCGACCGGGCGCTCATGGAAGCGCACGCGATCGATCTGGTCGTGTGCAAGAATGCCGGCGGGCGCGGCGCCGAAGCAAAGCTGCTCGCCGCCCGGGCCCTCGACGTTCCTGTCGTAATGATTGATCGACCGGCACTCCCTCCGCGCACCGAAGTCACGGAACCAGCGGATGCGCTCGCGTGGCTGGCTCATGCCTGCGCCTCCACGAATCGCGGGGTGTAGAAGATCGGCCTGCCCTCCCGCGCTACCAGCCTCGATCGGCTCGACCCGACGATCACCATGGTGCGCATGTCGGCCATTGCCGGCGTGGCATCACCGAGGCGGACGATCCGCAATTCCTCTTCCGGCATGGAGACGGCGCGGGCAAACAGGATGAGGCGATCCTCGCCGCAGCTTTCCCGCAGGACCTCCAGCGCGCGCGCGAAACCCTCCGGCCGCGCCTTGGACCGGGGATTGTAGAAGGCCATGGCGAAATCGGCCTCCGCCGCCAGCCGAAGTCTTTTCTCGATCAGTGCCCAAGGCTTGAGATTGTCCGAAAGATTGATCGCGCAGAAATCATGCCCGAGCGGTGCCCCTGCCCGCGCGCTTGCCGCCAGCATCGCGGTAATCCCCGGAAGCACCTGGATATCGAGGGCGCGCCACGCCGACGGCCCGGTTTCCAGCGCCTCGAACACGGCAGCCGCCATGGCGAAGACGCCGGGATCGCCGGAGGAAACCACCACCACGCGTCGTCCCTGCACGGCTAGGTCCAGCGCAAGCGCGGCCCGATCGAGCTCCACCCGATTGTCGGACCCGTGGAGCACGAGACCTTCGCGCGGCGCGACACGCGCGACATAGGGGAAGTAGCCGACCACGTCCGTCGCCTCGCCGAGCGCGGCGGTGACTTCCGGGGTCACCAGTTCCGGATCTCCCGGCCCCAGCCCTGCAATGACCAGCCACCCGGTCACGGGCGGCGCCCTCTACCGTGGATCAGCAGGATCGAGAAATAGGGGGTGACCTGCGTTGCCTCGGCCAGCGGCGTCACGCGCTGTTCGGGCATCGCCGCGTGCTCCACCAGCCACGCCTCCGCCTCGCGGCCGGCGGCAGCGACGGCGCGTCGCAGCTTGGCGAGATTACGGCCGATCTTCATCACCACCAGCGCGTCGGTATCGCGGATGCGGCGAATGAGTTCCTCCTCGGGCAGCGTCGCCATCGCGATCGTCAGCACGTCGTCGCCCCAAGTGATGGGCTGCCCGGTCGCGTTCCACGCCCCGGCCATGCCGGTGATCCCCGGCACGACCGCTACCGGCACCTGCCCCGAAAGACGGGAATGCAGATGCATGAACGAGCCGTAGAAGAAGGGGTCTCCTTCGCAAAGTACCACCACGTCCTCGCCCGCCCGCGTCAGGGCGAGCAGCCGATCGGTGCATTCCGCATAGAAGACGGAAAGGCAGGCGTTGTAGCGCGGGTCGGCGACCGGGATCTCGGTCGTCACCGGATATTCCATCGGCAGTTCGACAGCGTCGGCGCGCAACATGCCTTCCGCGATGCGCCGGGCCTGGCCCGGTCGTCCCGCTTTGCGGAAATAGGCGACGTGCCGGGCACTCCGCACGAGCCGGTCGGCGCGCACGCTGAGCAGGTCCGGCGCACCGGGACCGAGCCCGACGCCGTGAACGGTTCCGAGGCTCATTCGGCGCGGCTCGCGAGCGCATTGATCGCGGCGACGGTGATCGCGCTGCCGCCCAGTCGTCCCTCCACGATGCAGCAGGGCACGGGCGGTGCCTCCCACAAGGCGGCCTTGGACTCGGCCGCGCCCACGAAGCCGACCGGACAACCGATGACGGCAGCCGGCCGGGGACATGCCGGGTCTTCCAGCATGTTCAGCAGGTGGAACAGTGCCGTCGGCGCATTGCCGATCGCCACGACCGCGCCGGCAAGGTTGGGGCGCCACAGTTCGAGCGCTGCGGCCGAACGCGTATTGCCCATCGTTTGCGCCAGGGCCGGCACCTGGGCCTCGTGTAGGGTACAGAGAACAGCGTTGTTTGCAGGCAACCGGCCGCGCGTAATCCCTTCGGACACCATTCGCGCGTCGCACAAAATCGGCGCACCGGCAGCGAGCGCGCTGCGTGCGGCAGCCGCGAAGTCGCCCGAAAAGCGGATATGGTCGGCCAGCTCGACCATGCCGGCGGCATGGATCATCCGTACCGCCACCGGCTCCTCCTCGGCCGAAAAGCGTACGAGATCGGCTTCGGCGCGGATCGTCGCGAAGGATTGGCGATAGATGGCAGCGCCATCGGTTTCGTAGATATGGGGCATCAGTCGGTTCCGAAGAGGGACAGCAGCGCGGACGGGTGCAGATCGCGCTGGGCGGCGGGCGCGCCGGCACGCGCATCGAAGGCAAGATCGAGCATGCCGTCCCGCCCGGTCACGACGACCTCGGCGCGTCCGGCGCGCGCACATCCCTTGGCGCAGCCCGAGACATGGAGACGGCCGGAGACGAAAGGCGCGAGCGTGCGGGCAAGCGTACGGGTATCGATGCTCGCCTGCGGGCAAGCCGGCGCACCGACGCACGCATCGGTGCGAAGCAAGGGATCCGCCGCGTCCGTGATCAGCCGGGGATCGGCCATCGTCGCCCCCTCCGCCAACAGGACGCGCCACGGCGTGATCCGCAGGGCGACGAGCGTATCCGCTGCAAGCGCGGCCATCGCCTGCGGGTCGATTTGCCCGAAAGGGACGCCCACCGCCGTGCCGAGCAGGTGCGGCCCCGGCATGATCGGGGTACCGGCTGCAGCGGGTTTGATTTCCCCGGCGGCCCACGCCGGCAATGCCGCCCCGTGCCGGCCCATTCGCCCGACGGCAGTTCCGCCGCTCTCGACGAACCAATGCGCCAGCCGGACCAGGCTTGCGGCTTCCTCCCCGCGCACAAGCGCTGCGCCGCAGGCCCGCCCTTCGGCACGCAGGATCAACGAACCTGTGCTGCCCCGCTCGATCCGAAAGTCACCCGGCGCGTCGCCCAGCAGCGGCGCGGCGCCCGCATCGATCACGAACCCTAGCTTGCCGGGAAGATCCGGCAACGCTTCCAGCATGTTCAGCAGGTCCGTCGCGATCCGGTGCGTGTCGTCGCCCACCTGCCAATCGGGTGCGACGAGCAGAGTCCGCCGCTTTTCCCGTACCGGATCCGCATCGACCAGATCGAGCGCGATCAGCCGCTCCACCAGCACCCGCCAACCGCTCCCGGAGACGCCGCGAAGCTGGAGGTTGGCGCGGCTCGTCACGTCGATCAGCCCGTTGCCATAGGCCGTCGCAGCATCGGACAGCCCGAGCAATTGCGCACGCGTAAGGCGGCCGAGCCGTGGCTTCACGCGGACCAGCAATCCATCCCCCGCCGCCATCGGACGCCATGCATCGGGGCACCAGCCGCGCACCACGAACGCGCTCATGAAGCGCCCCCCAGCGCTGCGAGGATGGAATTGCGGCGGGTCTGCCAGAGACCGGCGGCATGGAGCGCCGCGAAGCGGGCTTCCATCGCCTGCAACGCCGCTGCATTTTCGCGGGCCAGAAATCGCCGGACATCCGCGTTGCCGAGCGTCGCATCATAATATAGATCGAACAACTGGGGCTGCACCGCCCCCGCCAGATGGGCGAAGGCACCGAGATGATCGAGCGTGGCCGCGATCTCCGCCGCGCCGCGAAAGCCGTGGCGCATCATGCCTTCGATCCAACCTGGATGTGCCGCACGCGACCGGACGACGCGGGCGATTTCCTCCCTCAACGGCCGTGCGACCGGCCGGTCAGCATCGCGGGAATCCAGATGGTACAGCGCGGCGCGCCCGCCGATCGCAGTCTTGGCCGCAGCAAAGCCCGCCTCGTGCGATGCGTAATCGGCGGCGAGCAGCAGGTCCGTCTCGGGCAGGTCCTGGAGATGAACAAAGGCATCCGCCTGTGCCACCCGCTCGCGAATGCCCCCCGGATCATGCTGTGCGTCCCTTCCGTCGAACGCGTGATCCGAGGCGGCGAACCACGCCTCTCCCGCCGCACGTCGGGCCTCGGCGTCATAGGTCTCGGCGGCATCCCCCAGCCCAAGCCCATAGCTGCCCGGCTGCGGCCCATACACCCTGGGAGCGGTCTGCTTGCCGTAGAACGGATTCCATTCGGCAGGTTCGTCGCGCGTCGCGAGTGCCCGTACGGCTTGGCCGAACAGTTGCGGAAGCGTCGGAAAGGCATCGCGGAACAGGCCGGAGACACGCAGGGTCACGTCGATTCGCGGGCGGTCGAGCATCGCGATCGGCAGGATCTCGACGCCGGACACGCGCTCCGAGGCAACATCCCAGACTGGCGCGGCGCCCAGCAGATGCAGCGCCATCGCGAATTCTTCGCCGGCGGTTCGCATCGTAGCGGAACCCCACAAGTCCACCACCAGACCCTTGGGATAGTCGCCATGGTCCTGCAAATGCCGCCGGATCAATTCGTCGGCCAACACGATCCCTTGGGAATGGGCAGCGCGCGACGGCACGGCGCGCGGGTCGATCGCATAGAGGTTGCGTCCGGTCGGCAACACGTCGGTCCGTCCGCGGAACGGCGACCCCGAAGGTCCGGCCGGCACCCGCCTTCCGTCCAGCCCGGCAAGCAGCCCGTCGCGCTCCGCAGCACCGCAGGCGCCGCGGCCGAAGATATGCAGACCGTCCCCGAACTGGCCTTCCTTCACATCGCAGACGAAGCGGTCGATGCGCAGGATCGCCTCGGCCGTGCCGAGGGCGTCATCCAGGCCCAGTTCGGCATCGAGTCCAACGGCCCGCGCCTCGTCGCGGATCGCGCCCTGCAGCCGATCGCGCCGCGCGGGGTCCAGCCCGACCGCATTGGAAAATTCGTCTAGCAGTGCCTCGATCCGCTCCAGCCCGGCTCCGGTGCCTGCGGTCCTGAGCGGAGGCGGCAGATGCCCGATCGTCACCGCGCCCGTGCGGCGCTTGGCCTGGGCCGCTTCGCCCGGATCGTTGACGATGAAGGGGTAGAGGATCGGCAACCCGGTCGTCAGTATCTCGGGCCAGCATCTGTCCGACAGCGCCACCGCCTTGCCCGGCAGCCATTCGAGCGTGCCGTGTGCGCCGATATGGACCAGCGCATCGATCCCTTGCGCACGCAGCCATAGATAGAAGGCGACATAGCCATGGCACGGCACCCGGCCGACGTCGTGATAGCTGTCCTCCCGACCAACTCGATCGCCCCGCTCCGGTTGCAGGGCGATCAACAGGTTGCCACTCCGAAACGCTGGAAAGCGGAAGACCCCGTCGCGAACCAGAGAGTCCCGTTCTGGTGCGCCCCACGCGGCATCAACCGCGCCGCGCAAGGTGTCGGGAAGTGCCAGCAGGCGGGCCCGATATTCCTCGAGCGGCCATTCGAGCGCTTCCGCCGTCAATCGCGCAGGCAGATCCCGAACCGACTGCCCCAAATCTGCAGCGATCGCTTCTGCCGAGGCGATCGCGTCCAGCCCAACCGCATGAGCGATCTGATGCGACTTGCCCGGATAGGTGGAGAGGACCAGCGCGACGTGCCGCGCATCCGCCGGCTGCGCACCGAGCGCGATCCAGCCCGCGATCCGGCCGACGATCGCGGCAATCCGATCCGGGTCCGCACGGTGCACCGTGCGGGCGAAACCGAGCGCTTCGTCGCGCGCTTCCGCTTGCTTGAAACTTGCGACGCCCGCGAACACGCGCCCATCTAATTCGGGCAGGACGACGTGCATCGCCAGGTCGGCAGGCGACAAGCCGCGATCGGCCTCGGCCCAAGCCTGGTAGGTGGATGTCGCTAGTGCAAGCTGGAAGACGGGCACGCCCGCACCGTCGAGCGGCGTACGGCCCTGCTCGTCACGGGCGGAAAATGCCGTAGCGTTGACCACGGCGACCGGCGCGAGATCGGAAAGCCATCGCTCGATCTGCCTCCGGGCATCGGGCGCCTTCAGCGACGGCGCGAAGATCGAGATTGCGTCATAGCCTCTGGCCTCGAACGCCTCATGCAGCGCTACGAACGGGTCGACGTCACAGGCGACCAGATAGGATCGGTAAAAGACGATCGCGATCAACGGCTTTCCGCTTGGCGACCAGCCTTCTTCGCCCGTCTTCCCCGCACCTTCCGAGAGGGCATCGGAAGGAACAAAGGCTCCATGACGCGGATGCCAGAACCCGGCGGACGGCAATCGCAGATGGTCCGTAGCGCCGACGCCCTCCATGCCTGCCGACCCGGCGAGCACCGTCAGAGCCGCGCGGGCCGCACCGGCCCCGCCTGCGTCGCACAGCCCGGCGAGTTCCCGCAGCACGTCGCTCGAAACCGTGGAGGCCGCGTCCAGCCGAGGATCCGGCCGCCCGTCCGCCGGCAGCACCGCAAGCGCGATCCCCCGCTCCCGCGCCAGTGCCTCCACCTGCTGCAGCCCATAGCTCCAATAGGGCATGCCTCCGATCAGCCGGATGAGGATCCCCTTGGCCCCCGCCAGCGTCCGCTCGACATAGGTGTCGACCGAAAGCGGATGCATCAGTGCCGCAAGGTTCGCCAGGCGCAGCGAAGGCAAGCGGTCGCAATCCCCGTGCCATGCCGCCGCGAACGCGCCGAGATCGCTGTCGGAAAAAGACAGAACCACCAGGTCCGCGGGCGCCTGCCCGAGGTCCTGGGGAACCGCATTCTCCTCCAGCCCGTGCGTCTCGCGGAAAAGGACATGCATCGTCCGCGTACCTCAGCCGGCGAGCACCGCGCGGAACGCTTCCGGGTGCACATGGTCATGCTCGGCGATCGCGACCAATGCGGTGCCGCGCGGCTCGCCGGGGCGCCAAGGGCGATCATATTGGTGGCGCACCCGCCCCCCGACCGCCTGTACGAGCAGCCGCATCGGCTTGCCGATCACGGCCGCATAGCCCTTTACGCGCAGGACGTGATGCTCGCGGGCGAGACGCTCGATGCGGACGACCAGATCGGCCGGGTCCGCGATTTCGCCGAACGTCACCACGGTGCTGTCGAAATCCTCATGCTCGTGATCGTCGGCACCGTCATGATGCGAGGGACGCGCGGCGAGATCGTCTTCCGCCGCCGCACCCAGCCCAAGGATCACGCGCGGATCGATCGCGCCCTCGCGGATCTCGATCACCGGCACCGGACGGGGCGCTTCAGCCGCGATCACCGCGCGGGCTGCCGCGACGCCTTCCGGTCCCGCCAGGTCGACCTTGGTCAGCAGCACCATGTCGGCGCAGGCGAGTTGGTCCTCGAACACCTCGGCAAGCGGCGTCTCATGGTCGATCCCGGGATCGGCTGCCCGCTGCGCCTCGAGCGCAACGAGGTCGGGCGCGAACCGCCCCTCCGCCACGGCTTCCGCATCGGCAAGGGCCAATACCCCGTCCACCGTGATACGGCTGCGGATCGCCGGCCAGTCGAACGCCTTGAGCAACGGCTTGGGCAGCGCGAGGCCCGAGGTTTCGATCAGGATGTGATCCGGTCGGGGATCGAGGGCGAGCAGCCGCTCGACCGTTGGGATGAAGTCGTCCGCGACGGTGCAGCAGATGCAGCCATTGGCCAGCTCGACGATATTCTCGGCGGGGCAGTCGGGAATGGCGCAGGATTTCAGGATCTCGCCGTCGACGCCCAACGTCCCGAATTCGTTGACGACCACCGCGAGCCGGCGCCCGCCCGCGTTCTGGATCAGATGACGGATCAGCGTCGTCTTGCCTGCACCGAGAAAACCGGTGACGATGGTAACGGGAACCTTGGCCAGGTCGGTCATGCATATCTTCCCCCGCGCCGGAGCGAACAGGCGGGGCTTGCCGGAACGGGTTCCGGTCAGCGCGCGACGACGGGCGGGCGCGAAGAGCACCCATCACCACACGACCGTGCAGCCCCAGCCGCACAGCTTCGTCGCTCGAACGGAAGCAAGACCGTGCCGCGGCCATCCCCTGGACCAAGGCAAGAGCGACCGTTGCGCCGGCAGGTCTCCTGGCTTGCGGGTCACGGCACGCTGCACGCCTTCCCAGGCCCGATCGGCCCAGTGGCTGCTCCTCCAGGGGAGCCAGTGCATCGCGCTATCCGCTCACAGTTGCAGGGACAGCCGCGGATTTGGGGGTGAACCCCCGCACCGCATTCCCGATTAAGCTCCTTCTACGGAGCACCGGCGCGATCTTCGAAGGCTGAAAAGCCTTCCCTGCATCCTCTAGACCCGCACCTCGATCTCGTCCAGCCTCTGCCAGCGATAGATGGCGAAGCTGATCAGCCAGCAGGCAACGAACAGCCCGATGATGGCAAAGCCCAGCCCGTTGAAATGGGCTCCCAGATCAGCCGCCAGCCCGAACGGCCCGCTGGTCCATCCCATCTTGTCTCCGATCAGCGCCAGCGTTTCGATGCCGCCGATGACGATGGCTACCAACGCAGAGATCAGCGTGATCGTGACGTTGTAGTAGAGCTTGCGGATCGGCTTCACGAACGCCCATTGATAGGCGCCGAGCATGACCACGCCGTCCAGCGTATCGATCAGCGCCATCCCGGCTGCGAACAGCGCCGGCAGGACGAGGAGCGTGCCGAGCGACACGCCGTGCGCCGCTTGCCCCGCTGACATGCCGAGGATCGCCACTTCGGTGGCGGTGTCGAACCCCAGGCCAAACAGGAAACCGAGCGGCGCCATGTGCCAGCTGTGGCGCACCAGCCGGAACATCGGCCGGAACAGCCCCGACAAGGGCCCGCGCGCGCCAAGCAGCAGGTTGAGGTCGTCCTCCACATAGCTGCCGCCCGCGCGCACATGGGCGAAGGTCTTCCAGACCGAGCGGAGGATGATGAGGTTCATCGCCGCGATCGCGAACAGGAACAGCGCCGACACCGCGGTGGCGACAACCCCGCCGACCTCCTTGAACGCCCCCATCCCTGCCAGCGCGCTGGTAGTAAGCGCGATCCCGGCCGAGGCGATAGCAATGATGCCCGAATGGCCAAGCGCAAACCACAAGCCCGTCGCGATCGGCCGCTGGCCATCGTTCATGAGCTTGCGAGTGACATTGTCGATAGCCGCGATGTGATCGGCGTCGACCGCATGGCGCAGGCCAAGCCCCCAGGCGAGCAGCGCGGTACCGAGCATTAGCGGCTGGGCATGGAACAGGCTGAACGCCCAGCCCCAGGCAGCGAGGTTCGCGGCGACTAGCCCTGCGAACAACAGGACCAAGCGCACGCGCAAGGACGAAACGGGCAACAGACGATACTCCGCGGGCGTCGTGCGACTTGGCGGGCCCTACCGCGAACGGCCGGTCGAACGGCCCGAGCGGACGCTTCAGGCGCCCGGACCATGCAACCGCGAGCGGCCCCGCCGCTCTTGCGTCGCTCAGACGGAGTACACCGTGCCTCGGCCATCCCCTGGGCCAGGGCAAGAGCGACCGGACGCCGGCAGGTCTCCTGGCTTGCGGGTCACGGCACGCTGCACGCCTTCCCAGGCCCGCGGGCCCAGTGGCCGCCCCCTCGTAGGGGGCCAGTGCATCGCGCTATCCGCTCACAGTTGCAGGGACAGCCGCGGATTTGGGGAAGCTCCCCGCACCGCATTCCCGATTAAGCTCCTTTCGGAGCACCGGCGCGATCGTTTGCTAAGGCTAGTGGAACGCGCAAGCGGGATCAACCTAGGCAGCACATTCGCAGATCTCGCCAATCTGCGAACGGGATCGCCCATGGAGGAAATACAGCGCGGACAGCAGCGTCAGCCCCGCCACTGCGACGGCGGTCAGATAACAGCACGCAATGAAGAACGGCAACCATCGCATTTCCGGCGCGCCTATCGCATGGGACAGCAACAGCGCGACGCTCCCGACATAGCCCGAGGCATCCGCGATGTAGATCAGGAAGCCGGCATTGGCTGCAGTCCCGATCGTGGCGATCATGCGATCGAACAGCATGGCATTGAACGGCGTATAGGCAAGATAGAGCCCCGCGCCCGCCGCAATCATCCAGGGAAGCGGCCCCAGCAGCCCGGCTTGAAACGCGAGGGTGGACAGGCCCAGCAGCGCCGCTCCCGCCAGGATCATCCCATGCAGCGCCAGCAATGCGCGCAGATTGTCTCGCACCAATATCAGCAGCGCCAGCGCGCCGAGAGTCAGCAACGCGACCGGCAATTCGCTCGCCGCGAACACCGTGGCCTCGCCGCCGAAACCCAGCGCGCCCCACAGCTCCGGCGCGAAACTGTCGCGCACGTCGCGCAAGGCGGTGAGCAGCACATAGCCTGCCACCAGCATTGCCAGCGCGCCCCCATGCGCACGCAGAAAGGCAATGCGATCGCCGGCATGCATCGCCACGCGGACCGTGCGCTCCGCTTCATCCAGGGCATCGGGGGGCGGCAGGCGCTCCAGCTGCCACAGCGCGACCAGCAGGATCGGCACGAACACGAGCCCCGTCACCGCCGGCATCCATAGCGCCGGAATGCCCCAGCCCATCAGCAGAACCGCCACCGATTTCACGACGCCGGAGGACAGGATAAAGCTGGCACACAGCATCGACCCCATCAGCTCCGAAACGCGGCGCCCCTCGACATAGCTGAACACCAGCCCCCAGATCAGCCCCAGTGGCAGACCATTGAAGAACAGGCAGGCCACGTTCCACGGCGCGGGCACCCGTGCGAAGGCCAGCAAAGCCAGCCAAGCGGCGCAAATGAGTACCAGGATCGTGCGGGCCCGCCCGCGGCGCTCCGTCTCCGCAATCACGCGCACGCCGATCAGCTTGGAAAGCGCATAGCCCAGCACCTGCGCGATCAGCAGCACGCTCTTGTAATCCATCGCGAAGTGCCACCCCGGGACATCCGCATAGGTCGCCGCTGCGAATGGTTTGCGGAAAGCATACATCGCAAAATACGCGCCGAACGCCGCGAGGCCGCCGAGAAACAGCGTAGGCCCCGAACGAGATTGCGGCTTCGCAGTCGCTCTCTCACCGTCCATCCCGATTCCCCATGCAGCGTCGCGCTTGTGACCCCGCACGGCGACGGCTTCATGACAGCGCCGTCACCGGCACATCACCAGGGACGGACGGCCAGCGCAGCCGTCTCCGCCGCACACCTCTGGCCGTCCGGCTTCGAGGCAGTCCCCCGCAGTCGGTCCACTTCCGCGCGCGCAGCGGCAACGTCCTCGCGGAAGCGGGACGAGGACTGGAGCACGGCGAATACTGCCGACCCGGCGAGATAGCCTGCCTCGACGGCGCTCTTGCTGTGCGAGCCGCAGACCGCGCGGCTTTCGCCATAGGCGCGGCCTCGATCGAGGATCTGTGTCGCCCTGTCCGGGATTACCTGCGCCAGGATCAGCGCCTCCAGCCAGCCATTGGCGGTATGACCGGAAGGATAGTCGCCGTTGCTCGCCAGATGCGCTGTCTTCGGTTCGCAGATCGGCCCCTCCTCGCGAAGATAGGGGCGCGGCACCTGATAGGTTGCCTTGACCTTGCCGACCACCGCACCGGTGCCGGCGCGATCCAGCAGCCGCGTCAGGGCCGGCGCTTGCTTGGGATCCAGCACCATGCCCATCGCGCAGGCGTTTCGGTGTAGCGGATCGTTGGTCACATCCTCCGTCGCCATCGTCCAGCGCGGCGTGCCGGCCTGCCTTCGCGTTGCCCGGTACACCGCCATGTCCAGCGCCGCCGCCGGGCTGCCGGCGGCGGGCGGCGGCGGCAGGATGCGCATCCCGTCCGGATATTGATCGGGAGCCAGATAGGGCGGGAGATCGCCCGTCTGCGGCGTTGCGAAGAGCAGCGCCAGTGCCGAAACCAGGCCGCCGCGGATCATGCGATGTCCTCTTGCGCGGCCCGGCGACGGCCGACGCGATCGGGGGTCCGGCGCGGTTCGGGGTGATCGCAGCCAACGTGAATAGAAGTGCTCATGCCTCCCCCTACCGCTGCATTTTTACATTTCTACGTAGATTTACCGGAGCCCCCGTTATCGCCCATGCAAGATCGCGCGCGGCAACCTGCAAACAACTGCAGAAGGTTACGACACGCGTGGACATTTCGCTTCAGAACAACATTTTGGAGCTCGTCGCCAAGGGTGTGGACCTCGCCTCGGCAACCGATCGCCTGTGTCGGGAAGTCGAAATCCGCTTGCCGGACGTTCGCTGTTCGGTGCTCAGGGTGGACGTCGCAGGCCGACTGCACCCCGTCGCCGGCCCGAGCCTGCCGGAATATTATCTCCAGTCCATCGACGGGCTGATGATCGGTCCGAAGGTGGGCTCCTGCGGCGCCGCGGCCTATCTCGGCGAACCCTATACCAGCATCGACATCGAGAGCGATCCCAACTGGACGAAGTTTCTCGATCTGACGCGCCCCCTCGAAATGCGCGGTTGCTGGTCCAACCCGATCAAGAACGGTCGCGGCGAGGTCACCGGGGTGGTGGCATTCTATTACCGGGTGCCTCGCGGCCCTACCCCGTTGGAGCGGCGCATCATCCGCGTTTGCCTGCATTTGTGCGCTATTGCGATCGAACAGGATATCTGGCGGGCGCAGCACGTACGCCGCGCGCAGCTCGACGGCCTCACGGGGCTACCCAATCGTTCCGCCTTCAACACCTCGCTGGGCGATCTCGACTGCTCCGAACCGGGAGCCTGGGGATTGATCCTGCTCGATCTCGACAATCTGAAGATCGTCAACGACACGTTCGGCCACGTCGCGGGCGATGCCCTGATCATCCAGGCCGCCAGTCGCCTGGCAGATGCCGCAGCGCCGGACCGCGCCTATCGATTGGGTGGAGACGAGTTCGCCGTGTTGTTGCAGAGCCCGGCGGCGCTCGCCGACCCTGCCGCGACGGCCCGTTGCCTCCTCGATGCGCTGGCGCAACCCCTGGAAGGATGCGAACGCAACGTCGTTCCCCGCGCCACGGCAGGCGGCGCACTGATCGGTGAAGGGGAAACCGCCGAGCAGGTGCGCCTCAATGCGGATCTCGCCCTGTATCACGCCAAGGAGACCGCCCGCGGCAGCTATGTGCGCTATGTGCCCGGTATCGCAACGCGAATGGCGCGACGGCTGGATGCCATCAGCGCAGTCGAACGCGCGCTCGCCGAAGACCGGCTGCTGCCCCATTACCAGCCGCTGATCGACCTGCGCACCGGCACGATCCTCGGCTTTGAGGCGCTTTGCCGCATGCGCACCGACGAGCGGATCGTGTCCGCCGCCGAGTTCTTCGAGGCAACCACTGACGGCAAGGTCGCCGGCGCTATAACCGCACGCATGCTGGAGCGCGTGGCGGCCGATCTGCGGCAATGGTGCGATCTCGGTATCGCGCCGCCGCATATCGGCATGAACTTTTCGTCCAGCGACTTCCACGGGTCGCGACTTCGGGAAATGATCCCCGAGACCCTGCAACGCTACGGCGTCCCGCTGCATCATCTGACGCTGGAGATCACCGAGACCGTGTATCTGGGCCAGGGCGACACCGTAGTAGCCGATACGCTCCGCTGGTTCCGAGCCCAGGGCCTGCTGGTCGCACTGGACGATTTCGGTACGGGCTATGCCTCGCTAACCCACCTGCTCACCATGCCGGTCGACTTCATCAAGATCGACAAGAGCTTCACCGATCAGTTGCTGCAGAACAGCGCGAGCCGCGCGATCGTCGAGGGCGTGCTGCACATCGCCCAGGAACTCGACATGCGGGTCATCGCCGAAGGCGTCGAGACGGAACTCCAGGCCGAGCGCCTGCGCAGTATCGGCTGCACCTTCGGCCAAGGGCATCTTTTCTCCCCCGCCGTCGGCGTCGAGCGTGCGACCGAAATACTGCAGCTGGCCCGCAAGACCGATTTTCCGGCGGTCCTCAACGGCAGGGCTGCACCACCAGACCCCGCCGTGCTGCATTGACCTGGGGGATCAGAGTTCGGCGAGTGCGACTTCGGTTTCGCCGATCGCGCGCGGGGAGCCCACATCAAACCACAGGCCCTGATGGACTGCGCCCCAGAGCCGCCCCGCTGCCATCGCGCGATCCCAGAACAAATTGGTGGAGAACGGCCCCTCGGGCCAATCGCGAATCACGCGGGGCGCTAGGATTTGCACGCCGGTGAACACGAACGGCGCCAGACGGCCGGGCTTGCGCCGCTCGGTGATCCGGCCGAAGGCGTCGAGCCGGAAGTCGCCGGCACCGCGATGGCAGGTGGCGCGCGCGAGCGGCACCAGAAGCAGCAGCGCGTCCATCTTCGTCTCGTCCCACTGGGCGGAGAGCAGGCGGATGGCGTCGCTAGGACCGTCGACCCAAAGATTGTCGCTGTTGACGCACAGGAACGGCTGGTCGCCCAGCATGTCTCGCGCCTGCACCAGACCGCCGCCGGTTTCCATCAGCTGCCGGCGTTCGTCGGAGACCAGCAGTTCCATGCCCCGGACGCGTGCGCGCAGATGCGCTTCGAGCTGGTCCGCGAGATAATGGACGTTTACCACGGCGCGCGCGACGCCCGCCGCGCTCAACCGATCGAACACATGATCGATCAGCGGCTTGCCCGCCACCTCGATCAGCGGCTTGGGTCGCACGACGGTGAGCGGCCGCATGCGCTTGCCGAGACCGGCCGCCATCACCATCGCCGTATGCGGCACGGGCGCGGCGGGCTGCGGGCGGAGCGAATAGATCGTCATGCCGCCACCTGCATCGGGTCGCCGCGACGGTCTGCCGGTACATTGGCAGCAAACCAGTCTGCCACCGGCGCCAGCGCCGGATGGGCAAGATCCCGTTCCAGATAGGCCCAGACGCGCGGGCACAGCGCCGGGTAGCGCGGCTTTCCGTCCCGCTTCCACAGCCGGGTGAAAATGCCCAGGATCTTCGCATTCCGCTGCGCGCCCAGCACGTGATAGGCGATATCGAACGCTTCCCCAGCCCCGGTCGCCTCCCGGTAACGCGCGAGCATCGCCGCTTCCACGGCCGCCGGAACATCGCGTCGCGCGTCCTGAAGCAGCGACACGAGATCATAGGCGGGATGTCCGGCAAGCGCGTCCTGGAAGTCGAGCAGTCCCAAACGTTCGCCACCCTCAATCAGCATCAGGTTTTCGGCATGGTAGTCGCGCAGCACCGTGACGGGACGATGACCGTCGAGCAGCGGGGCAAGGACCGCGTCCCAGGCGGCGACATAGCCGGCCGCATCGACGTTCAGCCCGACCGCGGGGCAATACCATTCGACGAACAGGCCAGCCTCGCGCTGATACACGGCGCGGTCATACGGCGTGTCCACACCGGCCTCTTCCGCGTGGAGCCGAACCAGCAGATCGACCGCGGCCCCATAAAGGCCCCGTTCCCGCGCGGGTTCCGCGTCCACCGTCTCGCGAAGGCGAACGTCGCCGAAATCCTCCAGCAGCACCAGGCCCTGGTCCAGATCCGCGTGCAGGATCGCCGGCGCGGCGAAGCCATGGTCCGTCAGCCACTGCGCGACGGCGAGGAAAGGGCGCGGATCCTCGTGCGGCGGCGGCGCGTCCATCAGGATCGCGCTGCGGTCACCATCGACGACGCGGAAATAGCGGCGGAACGATGCGTCGCCGGCAACGGGCAGGATGCGCGCCCCGTCCCAGGCGGCGGATGCAAGAAAAGCGGGTGCCGCAAGCGGCGGTGTCATATCAACGGCCATCGGCCTTCCCATGCCGCCGGCACGCGCGCTGTCAAGGCGCGGACGCCATCGGGTGCGACCTCCAGCGTCAACCACAAGGCATCGTGCCAGGCACCCTCGTCCAGCCGCTCCGGCCATTCGACGAGCAGCAGCGAATCACTGCGGGCATCGTCGAGCCCGAGTTCCTCGGCTTCCGACGGATCGTCGATGCGATAGAGATCGACATGCAGAACCGGCAGCCGCACCTCGGGCGGGTCATAGGGCTGGACGATCGCGAAGCTCGGCGACGGCGCCTCGCCCTCCAGCCCGAGCGCGGCGAGCAGCCCGCGCGCGATGCTCGTCTTGCCTGCGCCGAGCGGACCGGAAAGCGCAATGACGTCGCCGGCACGCACGATGGCGGCCAGTTTCGCGCCCAGTCCCAGCGCGGCCTCGAGAGAGGCCAACACCATGCGATCCTCGGTCATCCGCGGGGCAGTTCCACCGTCACGAGCGTTCCTTGTCCAGGTTCCGAAATCAGCTCGATCCGCCCGCCATGCGCCTCCACGAACTGCTTGGCGAGCGGCAGGCCCAGGCCGAGCGCGCGATCCCCGCCTCGAGAGGTGCCGACCTGCGCGAACCGATCAAAGGCGCGCGCTACCGCTTCCGGCGCCATGCCCGGGCCGTCGTCGCTCACGATCACGCGCGCTACTCTCGCATTCCCGTCCAGATGCAGCAGTACCCGGCCGCCCTCGCCCGTATTCGATACCGCATGGCGCAGCAGATGCTCGACCGTCTGCCGGATACGCCTGGCGTCGCCCTGGACCACCCCGGCCGTACCCGCGTCCTCGACCACCAGTTCGATCGCCTTGCCTTTGGCGAGCGGCGCGATGACCTCGGCGGCACCGGTGGCGGCAAGCTCGATATCCACCGTTTCCCGCTCGATCGGCTGGCCTTCGTTCTGCGTCAGGTCCAGCACGTCGTCGATCAACCCGCCTAGCCGATCGACCGACATCAGGATCGCCTCGACATATTCCTTGCCGTCGGCACTCAGTTTGCCGGCGAAACCACCCTGCAGCATCTCGCCGAAACCCTTGATCGAGGTCAGCGGCGTCCGCAGTTCGTAGCTCATGTTCGCGACAAAGGCGGTGCGCACGCGATCCGCCGCCTCCAGCGCCTCGTTGCGGTCGCGCAGCGCGCGTTCCACCCGCTGGCGATCGGTGGTGTCGAGCATCGTCACCAGCGCATTGCCGTCCGGCAAGGGCACCGCCGCAATGTCGAAATGTCGACCATTGGCGAAGGTGATGCTGGATCCGCGCTGCTGGCGGTCCTTGGCGGCCAGGCGGATCAGATCGCCCAATATCTCCGCGCGCGCCGGATTGACCAGCTTGCCGCCCGCAACCTTCACCAAGGTGGCGATCTGAGGATGATTGTCGAGGAAGCCGTCGTCGAAGCTCCAGACCTGTCGGAACTTGCGGTTCCACAGCTGCAGGCGCCCCTTGCCGAACACTGCGACGGCCTCTGCCAGGCTGTCCAGCGTCGCGGTGCGCACCTGCTGCATCTCGCCATGTTCGCGTTGCAGCTCAAACTGCTGGGTCTGATCCTCGAAGATCAGCAACAGCCCGCCTTCGGGCAGCGGCTGTGCCACGACGCGCAGGTGGGTGGTGCCGATGCTCCAGCTCTCCTCCACCGCTTCGGGCGCAGTGAACCATTCGCGGCGCTCCGCCTTCCACGCCGGGAAGTCCCGCACGTCCGGCAGCTTGCGCGCTTCGCGCATGCGCTCCAGCACGCGATCGAATTCGGGCCGGTCCGCCAGCCACTCGTTCTTCATCGCGAACAGCCGGCGGAAGGGCTGATTGCAGAAGACGAGGCTGCGATCCGAGCCGAACTGCGCGACGCCGGCGGACATACGGTCCAGCATCGCCCGCTGCGCCTCGGCGAACCGCTTCAGGCCGCCGCGGGCGCGCTCCAGTTCCTCGATGTCCACCGCGAAGCCCGCAATGCCGCCGGTTGGGAGCGGCACGTCGTGCAAGCGCAGCATGCGCCGGGCGCCGGCGATCGTCGCTGGCATCGAGGCCGATTGCGGCTCCTGCGTGTCGCGCGCGATCGCCGCATTGGCGAGCGGCCCGCCGAGCCCCGCGCCGTCCACCAGCTCCAGCCCCCGCGCCACGACATCTTCCGCATCGCGCCCCTCGACGGCACGGACATACGCGGTGTTGACCATCAGCAGCCGAAGATCGGGCCCGCGATACCACATTGGCATCGGTGCGGCCTCGATCAGCGCGGTCAGCGCGTCGAACGCGGCACGCAGCCGGTCCGCCTCGCGCTCCAGCGCGCCCAATTCCGCCTGACTGTCGGTCGCGTCGAGCACCCAGAGCAGGACGCTCCCGGGCGTCTCTACCGCTTCGGAGGCACGCTCCCCCAATACCAGCAGCATCCGTTCGGACCCGCGCACCGGCAGCGACAGGCGGAAGGACTGGCCGGCGCGCTGGGCAGCTTCGACATGATCGGCGAGCAGCGCGACATCTTCCGGCTCCAGCCCGGCGTCCTTCTGCGACAGTCTGGGAAGCGATTCGACCGGCCCGTCTAGCCCGAGCCAGCCGGCAAGACGCGGCGACATTTCCATTCGGCCATCGGCGCGTACCAGCATCGGCAGCGCCGGCGACGTTCTGGCAAAACGCAGGAGCCGGCGGTTCTGCTCATAGGCCGTCAGCGCCGCCGCGCGTGCGGCGAGGCCCGCGTACAGCGCCCAGATGGCGACGATCAGCACAAAAGCGAGCACCGCCCCGACGAGAGCGGCGCTACTCTGCGAGAGTACGATCAACGAAGGTCATCCGGCATGCCCACCCTTCGTCCTTAAGCCAATGGAGGGGGAGGCGAAAAGCCCTTTGCGTGCGACAGACACGCAAGTCGGAACGGCTGTGGCAAATTTTTGAAACCAAAAACACGCACACAGAAATATAAGACATATTATCGAAACTTAACAGAATTACTTCAAAACCGATGAATAGTTGTAAATTGGTTACAGTATTCTTCAGATCGTCCTAGCCGGACAACCGCTCGCTGGCATTGTCCATTCCCAGACCCTAACCGCATCAACCTTCACGCGCGGCAAAAATCCGCGCTGGTATACGTCATGTGAGTAGGATGTTTCTCTATGTATCTTGTGCGTCGCCACCAATTGCTCGCTAGTACGCTGCTGGCGAGCACGATGATCGCCGTCCCGCATGCCGCAGCGCAGCAGGCAGCGCCTGCGCAGACGGCCGGCGCGCAGGATCAGGCACCGACCGAAATCGTCGTGACCGGTTCGCGCATCGCTTCGCCGGCCGCCGCTTCCGCGTCTCCGCTGCAGGTGATCAGCGCCGAGCAGATCCAGCAGCAGGGCGCGATCAACGTCCAGGAAGTACTGCTGCAGAACCCGGCCTTCGGCACGCCGGGCATCAGCCGCACCAATTCCAGCTTCGCCACGCAGGGCGCCGGTGCCGCGACCGTTAATCTGCGCAACCTCGGCGAAGACCGCACGCTGGTGCTCGTCAACGGCCGCCGCTTCGTGTCGGGCCAGCCAGGCAGTCAGGCCGTCGACCTGAACGTGATCCCGACCGGCTTCATCGAGCGGATCGACACCCTCACCGGTGGCGCCTCGGCCGTTTACGGTTCGGACGCCGTCGCGGGCGTGGTGAACATCATCTACAAGAAGAACTTCGAGGGCCTGCAGGCCGACGCACAGCTCGGCATTACCGGTCGCGGTGACGGCTTCGATCAGCAGTACAGCCTGCTCGGCGGCAAGAACTTTGCCGATGGCCGCGGCAACGTGATGCTGTTCGGCAGCTATTCGAAGCAGGGCACCGTGCTCAAGCGCGACCGCTCGACCGAAGCTGGTTCCAGCGCGATCGATTCGACGAGCGCAAGCTTTACCCCGAACGATCCCGAGCGGCCCTACTTGTCCGGTTTCACGCCGGGTGGGCGCATCTACGCCGGTGACCAGATCTTCAGCTACAACACCGGTTCGCTGGTGGATTGCTCCGACATCAGCTGCGGGGGTTTCAACCGTTCCGACTATCGCTACCTCGCGGTTCCGGTGGAACGCTATGTCGCTGCCGGACGCGGCAATTTCGAGTTCTCGCCGGCCGCCAACCTGTGGGTCGAAGGCAACTATGCCAAGACTAAGGTGCAGACGGTGATCGAGCCTTTCCCGCTCAGCTCGGATCTCGTGGACATTGCGACGGGCGGCCAGGTGCCGATCGAGACGATCGTTGGCGGCACCCGTTATCGAAACCCGTTCGTTCCGACAGCAATCTTCAACGCGGCGACGGACACGGACGGTGACGGCCTGCGCGACATCTACTTCGATCGTCGTCTCGCCGATTTTGGCCCGCGCACGTCTTCGGCCGATCGTGACCTGTTCCGTATCGCGGGCGGCCTGAACGGCTCGTTCGGCGGGGATCGCTGGAACTACGAGGTGTATGGCATCTACGGCCAAAGCAAGGAGCACCAGACCGGCTCGGGCCAGTTCGACAGCACGAAGTTCACCCAGGCGCTGAACGCCTACACCGATCCGGCAACCGGCCAGATCGTCTGCGCCGATCCCGCCGCGCGTGCGGCGGGTTGCGTGCCCGCCAACATCTACGGCATTGGCACGCTCGCGCCGGCTGCCGGCTATATCGAGGCGCCGACCACGCTCGACGCCAAGGTCACCCAGACGGTGTTCGGCGGCAACGTTACCGGCAAGCTCTTCTCGCTGTTTGGCGCGGACGAGGTCGGGATCAACATCGGCACCGAGTATCGCCGCGAGACCAGCAGCAACACCTTCGATCTGCTGACGCAGCAGGGTCTGAACGGGAACAACGCGCTGCCGTCTACATCGGGCAGCTTCCACGTCTGGGAAGGCTTCGGCGAAGCGATCGTGCCTCTGCTCCAGGACCGTCCGTTCTTCCACCGCCTCAACGTGCGTGGCGCGATCCGCGTTTCCGACTACTCGACGGTCGGCACCACGGTCAGCTACAACTATGGTGGCGAATGGGCGCCGGTGGAGGATATCCGCTTCCGTGTGATCGCCGCGCGCTCGGTGCGTGCGCCGAACATCAACGAACTGTTCCAGCCTGCACAGCAGGACTTCCCGAGCGGCCTCCAGGATCCCTGCCTGGGCGTGACGGCCTCCACTGGCGGCACGCTCGGCACCCAGTGCCGCGCCGCGGCAGGCGTCGCAGCGAACATCGCCGCCAACGGCGCTTTCGCGGTCAGCCAGGCGGACAAGCAGGGCATCACCAGCTTCGGCGGTGGCAATCTGGGTCTGCAGGAAGAAAAGGGTGACTCGTTCACGGCCGGCGTGGTGATCAATCCGCGCTCGGTGCATGCGCTGCGCAACCTTGTCGTGACGGTCGACTATTTCAACATTCGTATCAAGGATGCGATCGTCTTCACTCCGCTGCAGTACACGCTCTCCCAGTGCTACAATGGCGGCGTGCAGGCGTATTGCTCGCAGATCGTGCGGCGTGCGGCGGCAGTGGGCGCGAACAGCGTGGGCTCGATCGACGAGGTGAACACGACCTTCCGCAACAGCGGCGGCCAGAAGACCTCGGGCATCGACACCACCGTCACGTGGAATCAGAACCTGTCCGACTGGGGCCTCGCAGGTAATTTCGGCCTTCGCGGATCGTACACCCACCTGTTCACCGGTTACACGGTGCCGGTACCGGGCGCCGAGCGCGACTATTTCGCCGGCGAGATCGGCGCGCCGCGTGACAAGTTCACGATCAACGGCACGTACAACGTGAAGGGCGTCGGCTTGGCGGTCACCGGCACGTGGCTCAGCCAGTCGAGCATCGATGATCAGCTCACCGGCGAGCGTCCGGGTTCGGACCCGGCAGTGCGCGTGCGGCCGCAATTCTACCTGGATTCCCAGCTGCGCTTCCGCGTGAACCGCCAGTACGAGTTCTTCGTCGGCGGCGACAACCTGCTCGACAACAAGCCGCCCTACATCGCCGATATCGGCGCGTCGGCCGGCCAGGATACGGATGCAGGCACCTACGACCCGATCGGCCGCCGCTTCTATGCAGGCGTCCGCCTCGCCTTCTGACCCACGCGCTCAGACCCGACCTGAAAGGGGGCCGCCAACGGCCCCCTTTTTTTGTCCACCAATATTATCGCGTCGGTGCGGATGCGGTCCATGCCGCCCATTCGGTCGGTAACAGTCCCGCTCGCAAGGCAGGGTTGGCCGGTCGTCGGTCCGTTCTGCGGCGCGCTCCGAACATAGAAAAAGGGCCGCGCTCCCTTCGAAGCGCGGCCCTCGTCCTTCGTTCGTCGGAACGATCAGTAGCGATAGTGGTCCGGCTTGAACGGGCCTTCGACCGGCACGCCGATGTACGATGCCTGCTTCTCGCTCAGCTGCGACAGGTGCACGCCCAGCTTCTCGAGGTGGAGCGCGGCGACCTTCTCGTCGAGGTGCTTCGGCAGGACGTAGACTTCGTTCTTGTAGTTCTCACCCTTGGTCCAGAGCTCGATCTGCGCCAGCGTCTGGTTGGTGAAGCTGGCCGACATCACGAAGCTCGGGTGGCCGGTGGCGCAGCCCAGGTTCACCAGGCGGCCCTTGGCGAGCACGATGATCTGCTTGCCGTCCGGGAACTCGACCAGGTCGGTGCCCGGCTTCACTTCGGTCCATTTGTAGTTCGACAGCGCGGCGATCTGGATCTCGCTGTCGAAGTGGCCGATGTTGCAGACGATCGACATCGGCTTCATCGCCTTCATGTGATCGGCGGTGATCACGTCGGCATTGCCGGTGGCGGTCACGAAGATGTCGGCGCGCTTCACGGCCTCGTCCATGGTGACGACCTCGAAGCCCTCCATCGCCGCCTGCAGCGCGCAGATCGGATCGATTTCGGTGACCATCACGCGGGCGCCGCCGTTGCGGAGCGACTGCGCCGAGCCCTTGCCCACGTCACCAAAGCCTGCGACGCAGGCGACCTTGCCGGCCAGCATCACGTCGGTCGCGCGACGGATCGCGTCAACCAGCGATTCCTTGCAGCCATAGAGGTTGTCGAACTTCGACTTGGTGACGCTGTCGTTGACGTTGATCGCCGGGAACGGCAGCTCGCCCTTCTTGGCGATCTCGTACAGGCGGTGCACGCCGGTGGTGGTCTCTTCCGAGACGCCCTTCAGGTTCTGCACGGTCTTGGTGAGATAGCCCGGATACTTGGCGACGAACGCCTTGAGCGCGCGCTGGAACTCGACTTCCTCGTCATTCTCCGGCTCGCCGAGCGTCGCACCGGCCTCGAGCTTGGCGCCCCACAGCGCGAACATGGTCGCGTCGCCGCCGTCGTCGAGGATGATGTTGGCGGTGGTGCCGTCACCATCGGCGCCCCAGTTGAAGATGTCGCCGACATAATCCCAGTACTCGGCCAGGCTCTCGCCCTTTACCGCGAACACCGGCACGCCGGTCGCGGCGATCGCGGCGGCAGCGTGGTCCTGCGTCGAGAAGATGTTGCAGGTCGCCCAGCGGACCTGTGCGCCGAGCGCGGTCAGCGTCTCGATCAGCACGGCGGTCTGGATCGTCATGTGCAGCGAACCGGTGATGCGCGCGCCCTTGAGCGGCTGCGATGCGCCGAATTCCTTGCGGAGCGCCATCAGGCCGGGCATCTCGGTCTCGGCGATGTTGATCTCGGCACGGCCGAAATCGGCGAGCGCGATGTCCTTGATGACATAGTCGTTTTTAGCCACGGGCTGCTTCTCCAGTTGCAGGCAAAATGCTGGCGCACCGGGAATCCTCCCGGCCGCATGGGTGCGCCCCTAGCCGCTCCGGATCAGGGGCGCAATGTTAATATAAAGATATCTTTATATGCCGTTCGCCCAGATTCAAGCGGTGCCCGTACTATTTGCCAGCAGCCGCGGATCGATACCCGCCCCGACGAACCCTTCGGCCCAACGCTCATAGACGTCGGTGTCGTACAGCAGGGCGATATCGGCGGGCGTGTTGAACCAGCCGTGGCGGGTCAGCTCCTCCTCGAGCTGCCCCTCGCCCCATCCCGCATAGCCCAGCGCGACCAGCCAACGGCTCGGTCCGCGACCTTCCGCGATCGCCCGCAGCACGTCGATCGTGCCGGAAAGCTGCCAGCGGCCTGCCACGTCGATCGTGTCCTGTCCGCTCCAGTCCGATGAATGGAGCACGAAGCCCCGACGTGGCTCTACCGGTCCGCCGAAATGCACCGGCACGTCCGGGACGTCGCCCGGATCAATCTCAAATTGCCCAAGCAGGTCGTGCAGTCCCAGTCCGTCGATCGTCGCGCCGATGCCGATGCCGAGCGCGCCTTCGGTATCGTGCGCGCACATGGCGATGACGGCGCGCTCGAAGCGCGGATCGCCGATGCCCGGCATTGCCAGCAAAAACTGTCCGGTAAGGGAAGGCGTCGAATCCATGCGGTTCACCATATCGTCCACCCTCCCTACGGGCCACGCTTGAATTTGTTGCGCGGAATGCGATGGAAGCGCCGCGGCCATGCGGCCGCGGGATTCGTAAGGAGAGAACAGCATGACGATCCAGACCGGCGATCGCATCCCCGACGCCAAGCTCGTCAAGGTAACCGCCGAGGGACCGGACCAGGTCGACGCCCCCGCCTACTTCGCCGGCCGCAAGGTCGCGCTGTTCTCGGTCCCCGGCGCTTTCACGCCCACCTGCTCGGCCAAGCACCTGCCGGGTTTCGTGGAGAAGGCCGAGGAGATCAAGGCAAAGGGCGTGGACGAAATCGCCTGCACCGCAGTCAACGACTTCTTCGTCATGAAGGCCTGGGGCGACGCCAACGGTGTTTCGGACAAGGTGACGATGCTCGCGGACGGCAATGGCGGCTTCGTCGAAGCGCTGGGTCTCACCATGGACGGCTCGGCCTTCGGTCTGGGCACCCGAGGCCAGCGCTTCGCGATGATCGTCAACGACGGCGTGGTCGAGCAGCTGTTCGTTGAAGCGCCGGGCGCTTTCGAGGTCAGCTCGGCGGACTATGTGCTGAGCAAGCTCTGATCCCGTGCCCCCGCCCGGCGGGGGCATTTAAAGCGCACGACTTGCCAGAGTCATCTTCCGCGCTTAGCGATGGAAGATGACTCAAGCCTCCGATATCGTCGCCGATCTGGATCGGCTCTATCGCGCCTCGGTCGAACGACTGCAGCAGGCGCTCAACCGCTATATCACCGATGGCACCACGCCGGATCCCGAAACGCGGACCGATGGGAGCTTCGCTTACCCGGAGCTGCGCGTCACCTATCGCGGCGGCATCAACCGGCCCATTCCGCGCCGCTCGTTCGGACGACTGGTTGAAGCAGGTGACTATCGCATCACCGTCACGCGCCCGGCGATGTTCGCCGACTATCTTACCGAACAACTCACCTTCCTCATCGAGGATTACGACGTCGAGGTGCACGCGGTTACCGGGCGGCAGGAAATTCCCTTCCCCTATGTCCTCGATCCCAACACGATCCTGAGCCTGGACGACGTCTCCGCAACCGAGCTTGGCCGGCACTTCCCTGCCACCGAGCTGTCGCACATTGGCGATGAGATCGCCGACGGGATCTGGCTGAGCCATGACGAGACGCGGCCGCTGGCGCTGTTCGATGCGCTTCGTACCGATTTCTCGCTGGCCCGGCTCAAGCATTACACCGGGACACCGGTCGAACATTTCCAGCAATATATCCTGTTCACCAACTATCACCGCTATGTTGACGAGTTCGTTCGCTGGGCCTGTGCGCAGCTGGGACCGGACAGCCGGTTCACCGGCGTGTCGGGTGCGGGCGGGATCGTGATCGAGGATGCCGCAGACGCGGACCGATTGGTGAGCGATGGCGCGTGGCGTCGCCACCAGATGCCGGCCTATCACCTGATGGCGGAGGGCCGCACCGGCATCACACTGGTCAATATCGGCGTCGGCCCGTCCAACGCGAAGACGATCACCGATCACCTGGCGGTCATCCGCCCGGAGGCATGGCTGATGATCGGCCATTGCGGCGGTCTGCGCCCCAGCCAACGTATCGGCGACTATGTGCTCGCCCACGCCTATCTGCGCGACGACCATATCATGGACGACGTGCTGCCGCCGGAAATCCCTATCCCCGCCATCGCCGAGGTCCAGCAAGCGCTTGCCCGCGCGGCGGAAACCGTTTCCGGCCAGTCGGGCGACGAACTCAAGCAGCGCCTGCGCACCGGCACGATCGTCACCACCGACGATCGCAATTGGGAGCTGCGCTATTCTCAGTCCGCGCTGCGCTTCTCGTTGAGCCGTGCGGTGGGCGTCGACATGGAGTCGGCAACGCTGGCGGCGCAGGGCTATCGCTTCCGCGTGCCCTATGGGACGTTGCTCTGCGTCTCGGACAAGCCGCTCCACGGCGAACTCAAGCTGCCCGGCCAAGCCAACCGTTTCTACGAGCGGGCGATCGCCGAGCATCTCAAGATCGGCATCGAAGCATGCGAGGAACTGCGCCGTGAGGGCGCCAAGCTGCACAGCCGCAAGCTGCGTGCGTTCAACGAGCCGCCGTTCCGGTGAAGCAAAACGGCGCCCCGGGATGGGCCGGGGCGCCTTTGTTCAGAACACCGTTTCGAGCAGCACCACGCTGGGATCCCCCTCAACCTCGCGCGCGACGAAGCCCATTTCGCGCTCCAGCTCGATCGCCAGATGATTCTCGCGGCTCTCGATCGACTGAAGCCGCTTCACCCCACGGGCCTTGGCCTCGGTGGTGATGTAGTTGAGCAGGCTCCAGCCCACGCCCTGCCCCTTGCGGTCGGTACGGATCGAGATTGCTACCTCGGCCGTCTCCATGTCCGCGTCGCAGGCGAGCATCGCCGAGGCGATCAGCTGCCCTTCCGCAGTGAACGCCAGGTAGCTTTCGGTCTGCTTGTGATCGACATGGATCAGCGCTGCCGCCTGATGCGGCTGGAGATGCGGGCTTGCCGTGAAGAAGCGGAAGCGGCGATCCTCGTTCGAGACGTGATCGAAAAAATCCTTGAGCAGTGCTTCGTCCTGCGGACGCACGGTGCGCACGTCGATGACGAGTCCGGAGCGGGTCGGCAGCTGCACAGGCTCTGCGGTGGTCGCGGTCATGACGGTATCTCCAGAAGCGATGGATGGCGCGCTAGGCCGGCCCCGCGCGCGGGCCTATCCGTAAACCTCACAGAGCTGCGTGCAATCGGGTTTCGGCCTCCCTTTTGCCCGAGGTTGCGGCGACCGGAGGCACGGGAGCGTCGACAGCAGAGGTGCAAACGCGATTCCGGCCCTCCCGTTTCGCGGCGTAGAGCGCCTGATCGGCCGCTCCGACAAGCTGCTCCCAGCCGAGTGCAGCGCCTCGCGCGACGGCAAGACCGACGCTGACGGTACAACCGATCGGCGCTTGTTCCACCGCATCCACAACCTCCAGTCGTTCGACCGCGGCGCGCACGCGCTCGGCTAAAGGCATCGCATCGTCGGGATCTGCAAGCACGATCAGGAACTCCTCGCCGCCGATGCGCCCGACCAGATCACCCTGCCCGACGACCCAGCCAATCTCCCTCGCCACAGCCATCAGCACGAGGTCACCGGCGGCGTGGCCATATTGGTCGTTGATTTTCTTGAAGTGATCCACGTCGATCATGAGCACGGCCATCGATCCGCCGAACGCTCGCGCCTCTTCTGCGCGCTGGGCGCCATGCTCCCACACCACCCGGCGATTCCACAGGCCAGTCAGTCCGTCATGGGTCGCGTAGTGGAAAAGCTGGGCATCGAGTTCGCGGGTCAGCATCCATAGGATGCACGGTGTGATCGTTGCGGTGAGAAGGGCTCGAGCGATGAGGCCAAAGGCAGTGGTCGGATCGTCCAGCGCCGATGCGTCGGGATGGACCAGCCACCAAAGCATGCGGGCGACGAGTACGCACGCCCACACGCCATGGGCCGCTGCGGCGATACGCGCGATCGATCGTCGGGATGCGTCGGCGCACGTCCACAGCGCGCGCGCGGCAGCAATCGTCAGCAGGCCGCGCAGCGATCCGCCCAAGGCTACCATCACGCGCATATTCTCATAGGCCGCAAGCACATAGCCGATCTCAACCGCGACCAGCACGCTCGCGGGAACAAGGACCCAGAAGTCGCTGCGGGGCCGCCCGAGATATCGCACGACGGCGATGAAGTTGAGAATCGCACAAGCGTCGATCAGCAGATTACCGGGCAATGCAGGGACCGGCAAAGAAATGAACGCGGGCAAAAGTAGCACGAAGAAGCCCGCGGCCGTGGCCAAGTTGGCAAAGCTCCACAACATCAGGCCGGCTGGTGCCGACCCCCGAATGGGACGAAGGGCTGCAGCGAGAAACGCAACCGCTGAAATCAATGAAATCAGGATGTTGATGACCATCAACGTTCCCGGTTCTAGAACGAGCTCGATCGATTGCCTCATGCCGGAGTCCGCAGTCCTTCACACTCGCGCGCTCTCTGCTCGATATTTGTTGCAAAGCGGATAATCAATTTCGGTAAAATCACGTGAGCCGCCGGCATTGCCTGCCCTAGCAATCGGGCGGGTTCACGCCTATGTGCGCACCCGATCATGGCAACGCGACTCCCCGAAGCCCCCAAGGTGGGCATGGTGTCGCTCGGCTGTCCCAAGAATCTGGTCGACTCCGAGCGTATCCTCACGAAGCTCCGTTCGGACGGCTATGCGCTGTCACCGGACTATGCCGGCGCGGACGTCGTGCTGGTCAATACCTGCGGCTTCTTGGATAGCGCCAAGGAGGAATCGCTTGAGGCGATCGGCGAGGCGATCGCCGAGAACGGTCGCGTGATCGTCACCGGCTGCATGGGCAAGGAAGCCGAGGTCATCCGCGCCCGCTTCCCTAACGTGCTCGCGGTAACCGGCGCGCACCAATATGAGGAAGTGGTCGGCGCGGTGCACGAGGCGGCGCCGATGCCGCCCTCGCCCTTCGTCAATCTGGTGCCGGACAGCGGGCTCAAGCTCACCCCGCGGCACTATAGCTATCTGAAGATCTCGGAAGGCTGCAACCATCGTTGCAGCTTCTGCATCATCCCGTCGCTGCGCGGGGATCTGGTCAGCCGCCGCCCGGACGCGATCCTGCGCGAGGCGGAGAAGCTGGTCGCCGCCGGCACCAAGGAACTACTGGTCATCAGCCAGGACACCTCGGCCTATGGCATCGACATCCGCAAGGAGCCGCGCGCCTGGAAGGGTCGTGAGGTTGTGCCGCACATGACCGACCTTGCCCGCGAGCTCGGCCAGATCGCGCCTTGGGTGCGGCTGCACTATGTCTATCCGTACCCCCATGTCGATCAGGTGATCCCGCTGATGGCGGAGGGACTGGTGCTCCCCTATCTCGACATCCCGTTCCAGCACGCCGCCCCCAACGTGCTGCGCGCGATGAAGCGCCCGGCCAACGAAGCCAAGGTGCTGGAGCGGCTGCGCGGATGGCGCGACATCTGCCCGGACATCGCGATCCGCTCGACCTTCGTCGTCGGCTTCCCCGGCGAGACCGAAGCGGACTTCCAGTATCTGCTCGACTGGCTCGACGAGGCCCAGCTCGACCGGGTCGGCGCGTTCCGCTTCGAGCCGGTCGAAGGCGCCTCGGCGAATGATCTCCCCGGCGCGGTGCCCGAGGAAGTCAAGGAAGAGCGCTACGCCCGCATCATGGAAAAGACTGCCGCGATCAGCGCGGCCAAGCTACAGGCCAAGATCGGCCGCCAGCTCGCGGTGATCATCGACGCGGTCGACGCGGAAGGCGGCGCCACCGGCCGCAGCCAGGCCGACGCCCCGGAGATCGACGGCGAGGTCTTCCTGCGCGACGCCGGACATCTCGAGCAGGGCGATATCGTGCCTGTCCTGATCGAGGACGCGGACGAGCACGATCTCTACGGCGTACCGATGGACTGATCCTCTGCGGGCTTGATCGGCAACCTGCCGAGCGCCCGCAGGACGAGGAACGTGATCGCGACAACGGGGATGGCAAAGGTCATCACCCAAGGCATCATAGGCCCTTGCTGAAGGGCTCCGGCGCCGAAAAGCGTTACGCTTATCGGCATGAAATCCCAGGCTCCCGTCGTCCAGTTCAGCTGAAACGCGAACGAAGACAGGAAGACGCCGACACACCAGAGCCACTTCCACCGCAGCCGCTTCGTGCGCAGCACGAGCACGAAGGCGGTAATGCAGGTTCCGACGGCGGCTGCCATGAGCACAAGCCACAGGAAATGGATGAAGCCCTTGTCGGTCAAGGTCAGCCGATTGGCGGCCCTCGGCGATCGATCGACGAGCTGGACGAAGACGCCGTTCACCAGCGGCTTCGGGCCCTCCGTTTCGAGCACAACCTGGAGCAGCGCCCATCTATCGTTCGCGCCGATTTCATAGGTGAGCCGCTTCAGCGTTATTGGCTTGCCGCCATTTTGCAGCCATTGGACATTGACGGCGCTGAGTACCGGTTGGCCCCTCGGCGACAGTGCCTGCATCTGGTGTCCGAGCACCGGCGTCAGGTCTTGCCGCAGCCGGTCTCCGGCATGGGCGGAAAGCCAGCCCAGATCGCCCTTCTGCACCGCCTGCGCAGCATGAAGGGCCATTGCCTGCTCTTGCGGCGTGCTCAACTTGTCGAACAGCTGTTGATAGGAACAGGCAGACAGCACCAACAGAACGAACGCGACTAATACCCGCATGCGCACCCCCAAGCAGACAACCCTACCCCGCAGCGAACGCGGCCGCAACGATCCGTTGGCAGGGTGCGCCGTCGGCGCTAAGCCTCTGGCACCGTATCCGGAGGCCCGATGTTCCGTACCGCTTTTGCCGCCACCCTGCTGATCGCTACGCCTGCCGCCGCGCAGCAGCTTACCGCTGAACAGACCGCCAAGGTCGACGCAATCGTTGCCGAGGCGCTGAAAAGCAGCGGCGTCCCCTCCGCCTCGGTAGCGATCGTGCGGGACGGCAAGATCGTCTTCACCAAGGCTTATGGCGACCAGGGTCCGGGGATCGCCAAGGGTCCCGACGCCAATGCCAAGTACCAGATCGCGTCGATTTCCAAGCAGTTCACGGCAGCGGCGATCCTGCTCTTGGCGGACGAGGGCAAGTTGAGCCTGGACGACAAGGTGTCGAAATGGCTTCCCGACGTCACCGATGCCGATGCGATCACGATTCGCCAGCTGCTGAGCCACACCGCGGGCCTGCAGGATTATTGGCCGCAGGACTATAGCTTCAAGGCGATGGAGACGGCGGTGCCCCCGCAGCAGATCGTCGATCGCTGGGCCAAAAAGCCGCTGGACTTCGCCCCCGGCACCGCCTGGCAATATTCGAACACCGGCTATGTCGTGGCCGGTATGATTATCGAGAAGGCTTCGGGCAGGAAGCTGCTCGACTATCTCCAGGCCAGGATCTTCAAGCCGTTGGGGATGGACGCGATCGATCAGGACAAAGCGGTCGGCAAGGGGTTCCCGCAGGGAACGCATCGCTACGCACTCGGTCCGGTACGTCCCGCCAAGCCCGCGGCGGACGGCTGGCTATGGGCAGCCGGCGAACTGGCGATGAGCGCTGCCGATCTCGCCAAGTGGGACATCGCGCGCATCGAACGCACCGTCATGCCCGCGCGGGACTGGGCAGTGCAGGAAACCGAGGTGAAGCTCGCCGATGGTTCGCCCACCCACTACGGCCTCGGCGTCTCGCTAGGCGAACATGCCGGCAAGAAGGAAGTGTCCCATGGCGGGGAAGCTGTGGGCTTTCTCTCCAGCAACGTCGTGATCCCGGAGGAGCGTTTCGCGGTCGTCTCGCTGGTCAATGCCGATTTCGGCGGTGCCCACGACGCGATTGCCGAGGGCATCACCGATCTGCTCCTGCCGGTCACCAAGCCAGCAACCGCAGTGCTCGATCAGGAGCGGGACCGGTTGGCCCGCAAGCTGTTCGACCAGCTTCGCGCCGGTACGCCCGATCGCAGCCTGATGACGGAGGACGCGAACTATTTCTTCGATGCCACCGCGCTGGGTGATTATCGTGCGAGCCTCCTGCCGTTGGGCGAACCATTGGCGTTCGAACCGATCGGGAAGGCGCGGCTGCGTGGCGGCTTCGTCAACCGCAACTATCGCATTCGCTACAAGGATCGCAGCCTCATCGCCGTCACCTATGCGGAGCCCGGCGCCGGCGGGAAGTTCGAACAGTTCCTGGTGATGCCGCGATGAGTGACGACTCCGTCTCCCGCGCGAAGGATCGCGCCGAAGCTGCTGCCGTGCGGCGGCGCTGGATCACGCTCGGCGAAATCCTGGGCGTCGCGGCAGTGCTGATCTCCGGTCTGACGCTCTGGAACAACTGGACCGATCGGCGCGAAACAAAGGCAGAGAAGGCGGCAACCGAACAGCGCGCCTCCGCCAAGGTGGCAAAACTCGTGCTGGTTGCGACCGATCGCGGCAAGCAGACGCTAACGCTCAAGCCCGCCGCTGCCGAGCAATCTGTGCAGAGCCAATCGATCCTGTTCCCGACCCCGCTCGGCGTCTCCCCCGCCGCGACCACCGGCGAACCGCGCATCGAAGGTGGTTGGTTCGAGCACGCGCTGGTCAAGGCGCGCGAGACCGCCGGGCTGCCCGACAACAGCCGTGGCGACGATCGGCTGCCGGTGGTGATCGTTACCCAATTCCTGGCCGATGGCGAACCCCACGAAGATGTCGCGCTATACGACCTGG
Organism: Sphingomonas sp. TDK1; assembly: GCF_001650735.1. Lineage (GTDB taxonomy): Bacteria > Pseudomonadota > Alphaproteobacteria > Sphingomonadales > Sphingomonadaceae > Sphingomonas. The sequence continues at coordinate 311,367 of NZ_LXVY01000034.1, forward strand.
GCTATTCCATTTCGGGAAAGTTCCTCGGTGGGCACAGCATCAGCCTGCGCGGCATCTCGCTGGTCTCGAAGGTGAAGCGCGCCGATGCTCAGACGAAGCTTGACGCTCGATGGAAGTCGCTGCTCCCGGCGGGCACGTGAACTCCGCTGCCCGGCCGTGCACCAGCCCAAAAAACCACCGCCGAACGGACTAGGCGCGGGCCGCGCGGCATCCTAGATCAGGACCATGACGGATCTAAACACGCTCGTTCAGCCCGATCGCGGCCAGGCCGCTCGCACCATCCACCTGATTGATGCCAAGGGCTATGACGCCTGGCTCACGGCGCAACCGCCGCGGCATCGCGCAGCCGCCGCCGCGCAGAAGCTCAGCGCCGCAGCCATGGCGAGCGCGATCCTCCCCGGCGATGCGCCGGAGGATTGGTCCGTCGTCAGCGTCGTGGCGAATGTCGAGAAGCTGACCTCCTGGTGCCTCGCGAAGCTCGCCGAGACCTTGCCGGAGGGCACCTACCGCGTCGAAGGCGTGGAGCCCGGCAAGGCGATCTATGGCTGGCTGGTCGCCCAGTATAAGTTCGACCGTTACAAGAAGGCCGACCCCAAGGCGCAGGGCCCGCGCGTGCTGCTTACCGGCGATCCGGTGAAGATGGACGATGCGGTGCGGATGGCCGCCGTCACCTTCAAGCTGCGCGACCGGATCAACACGGGCGCGAACGACATGAGCCCGGCCGATCTCGAGGCGGCAGGTGCCGATCTCGCCAAGACCTATGGCGCGACCTTCAGCGTGGTGAAGGGCGAGGAGCTACAGCAGGGCTATGGCATGCTGCACGCCGTCGGCCAGGCCGCCGGCAAGGGCCGCGAACCGCGCCTCATCGAACTGGAATGGGGCGATCCGGAGCATCCGCGCATCGCCATCATCGGCAAGGGCGTGTGCTTCGACAGCGGCGGCCTGGACATCAAGCCGGCGGCCGGCATGCGGCTGATGAAGAAGGATATGGGCGGCGCCGCCCATGCCCTCGCGCTTGCCGAACTGGTGATGCAGAACAAGCTGCCGGTGCGTCTCCACATGCTCGTTCCGGCCGTCGAGAACTCAATCTCGGGCGAGGCGACGCGCCCTGGCGATGTGATGATCTCGCGTAAGGGCATCACGGTCGAGAACAGCAACACCGACGCGGAGGGCCGCCTGATCCTCGGCGACGCGCTGACCAAGGCGGAAGAGAAGAAGCCCGAGCTCGTGTTCGACTTCGCCACCCTCACAGGCGCAGCTCGGGTGGCGCTGGGCGCAGATCTTCAGGCGCTCTTCTCGAACGACGATACGTTGGCAGCGGAAATCCTCGCAGCCGGCGAGGAAGAGTCCGACCCGATCTGGCGGATGCCGCTCTATGATCCGTACAAGGATCTGCTGAAGTCCGACGTGGCGGACATGGTCAATGCGGCCGAGGGACCCTTCGGCGGCGCGATCACCGCTGCGCTGTTCCTGAAGGAATTCGCGCCCGCCAACGCGCAATGGGCGCATTTCGACATCTTCTGCTGGAACGGAAGTTCGAAGCCGGGTCGGCCCAAAGGCGCCGAAGCGGTAAGCCTGCGCGCCACCTGGAAAGTACTCAAGGACCGCTACGGCGGATAAGCACCTCGGCCGCCGGCGGTATGATGCCGCCGGCGAGCCATTGTTCGACTTCCTGCTTCGCCATGGGGCGACCGAAGAGATACCCCTGCCCCTGCGCGCAACCCAGCGCGCGCAGCATCTGTGCGATTTCCACCGTCTCGATGCCTTCGGCGACGACCGGGAGTTCCAGCGTCTCGGCGAGACCGAGAATGGCGCGAACAATTCGCAGCGCCTCGGTGCTTTCTCCAAGCGTTTCGATGAATGACCGATCGATCTTGATCTTGTCGAACGGCAGCATGCGCAGATGCTGGATGGAGGCATAGCCGGTGCCGAAATCGTCCAGCGCCAGTTGCACGCCCTGGTTCTTCAACGACTCGATCGCGTGATGCGCTTTCTCGGCATCGACGATCAGCGCGTTCTCGGTGATCTCCACGGTCAGCCGCTGGGGTGGAAAGCCGGTGCGGGCAAGTACCGACAGGATCTTGTGGCTCAGCCAGTCATCGCGAAGCTGGCCCGGGGAAATGTTGATCGCGATGCTGGCAGGAACCGGCCAGTCGCGCGTCTCGGCACAGGCGCGATCCAGCAGATCCAGCATCAGCGTATTGAGCAAACCGCATTCTTCCGCGATCGGGATGAACTGATCGGGGCCTATTTCGATATCGTCGCGACGCCAGCGGGCGAGCAGCTCGAACCCGGTGACACAGCCCGACCGCAGATCGACGATGGGTTGATACCGGGGATAGAACAGCCCCTGCTCCAGCCCCTCGCGCATCTCCGCCTCGATTGTGGAACGGCGGCGAATTTCCGCGTCCATCTGCGATGCGAAAGCGCAATAGCAACCGCGGCCGGCCTCCTTCGCCTGATACAGCGCGACGTCCGCCCGGCGCATCAGCGTGTCTGCATCGGTGGCATCATCGGGATAGAGCGCAATGCCGACGCTGGCGCCGATATGGTGCATGCGCTCGTCGATCAGGAACGGCCGCGCGACTTCCCGGACAATGGCATGTGCGATGCTGCGGACGCGATCGACCTCTCCGTCGGCATAAGGAAGCGTGATGGCGAATTCGTCGCCGCCCAGGCGATAGCTGCCGCCCCCCTCTCCCACGACCCAGTTCAACCGACCGGCTACCGCACGGAGCAGCTGGTCACCCACCGGGTGGCCATGGACGTCGTTGATCGACTTGAAGCGATCCAGATCGACAAGCATGAGTCCGAACTGATTGGGTTCGGCTCGGCGAAGATATTCCGTCAGCGCGCGCCGATTGGGCAGGCCGGTAAGCGGATCGTGATAGGCGAGCTGGTGCGCCCGCTGCTCGGCCAGCCGCGCGCGCCGCTGTCCTGCCGCCATTTCCGCACGCGAGGCGAGCACGTCGACAAAGCCGGCATGCGTCGCGCCGAACATTCGCAGAACCACGGCAGATACGAGGATGATGTTGACGCCCAGACCGACCAGGAATCGGTCTCCCGAGACCACAAGGCAGAAGATCACCGGCGAGGCGCCACAGGCCATGACCAACCACGCCGCGATCGGGAAGGTCTGCAGGCAGTAACAGCAGGTCACCGCGCCGATGAAGATATACAGCGCGATGCAGGTCCGCCGCGCCAGATCCGCTTGGTCGAACAGGACGAGCGCCCAGCCGCCAAAGGCAAGGCTGAGCACGGCGGCCGCAACGATCGTACCTATCAGGTAGCGACGGATACGACGGAGGTTGGGCATCGAGTCGCCGCGCCGCGCCACCCACATGATGCTGCGTACCGCCGCCGCAATCCCCAGCAGACTCGGGGCGAGTACGCTAAGTCGCGGGTGCACCGATCCGTAGGATGCAAAGCCGAGGAACATCGCGTCCAGGAAGACGAGCGTGTACATCAGCGGAATCTGGCGGCTGAGCACCCGATACTGTTCGGTCAGGATCGCTCTATCGAGCTTCGTCCTTCCCGATCGTACAAGGTGAATCTGCGGCAGCATGGAGGCCTTGTAGCGATAGACCCCCGACAACAGGTTAATCCCCTGCCGCTATTTCGGCAGCCGCCTCGATAATCGGCACGAACTTGGCCGCGGTGAGGCTCGCCCCGCCCACCAGCGCCCCGTCGACATCGTCTACCGCGAGGATCGATGCGGCATTGGCGCCGCTTACCGAACCGCCATACAGGATACGCATATCATTGGCCGAAAGCCCGATCATCCCGCGCAGCTTGGCGCGGAGAATGGCGTGCATGGTCGCGATCTCGTCAAGCGTGGGCGTCTTGCCGGTGCCGATCGCCCAGCGCGGTTCGTAGGCGATGGTCAGCCAATCAGGCGCGGCGCCGTCCGGCAGCGATTTCTCGATCTGGGATTGCACGATCCGCTCGGCGCGGCCTGCGTCATGCTCCGCCTCGGTTTCCCCGCAGCACAGGATGACGTTCAGGCCGTGCCGTCGCGCGGCGGCAGCCTTGGCCCAGGCGTGATGGCTCGTCTCGGCCTGGTCGGCGCGGCGCTCGGAATGGCCGACGATTACCACCCTGGCGCCGGCCTCCACCAGCATCGGGGCGGAGACGTTGCCGGTATGTGCCCCCGCATCATTCTCGTGCACGTCCTGCGCACCGATGACGAAGTCGCGGGCGATCTCGACAGCCGGCGCAATCAGCGTGAACGGCACGCACAGCAGCGCATCGACCTGCGGGTGTTCCCGCGCCGCCGCTGCGATTTCGGCGATCTCCGGCAGTTGGGCACGGGTGCCGTGCATCTTCCAGTTTCCAGCGACCAGCTTGCGGCGCATTCATCACTCCCCGAATGTTTCGGCACAGTCGATACCGATTGTGCCGCGCGGCACAAGCTTGAAGGCGCGCCGCACCGGCCCTAAAGCGGGCCCAAATTCCTCGAACGAACGGCTCTCCATGCTCAACGCCTTCCGGAACTTCACCAAGTCGCGCTACGGCCTGATCATCGTCTTTATCTTCCTGGGCCTGCTCGCGATCGCCTTTGCGGCAGGTGACGTCACCGGCATGCGTGCCGGCATCACCGGCGCGAACAGCGGCACGCTCGCGACAGTCGCCGGCCAGAAGGTCACCGAGCAGCAGGTCCGCGACCGGCTGGAACGCTATGTTCGCAATGCGCAGGCGCAGGGCCAGAACATTACCATGGCGCAGCTGCTGGCGCAGGGCGGGTTCGAGGCCGCGCTGAACGATGCCGTCAACACCGCCGCGATCGAAGCCTTCGCCAACAAGAACGGCATGGCGGTCGGCAAGAAGCTGATCGACACCGATATCGCGAATAATCCCCAGTTCGCCGGCATGGACGGCAAGTTCAGTCAGCAGACGTTCGAGCAGTTGCTCGCGCAGAATCGCCTGACCCCGGCGCAGTTCCGCGAAGGCATGACCACGCAGCGCTATGCTGCCTGGCTCGTCGGCCCGGTCGCGCTTCGCGCACCGGCCCCCGCCGGCGTGGTGACGCCCTATGTCGCGACGTTGCTGGAGCGCCGCACCGGCATCGTCGGTTTCGTCCAGTCGCTGGCAATGGATCCGGGCCCTGCGCCGGACGCGAACACCCTCGCCGGCTATTATGCCCAGAATCGCAGCCGCTATCAGGTGCCCGAGCGCCGCATTGTCCGCTATGCGGTCGCCCAGCCCGATGTGCTGAAGGCGCAGGTCACCCCGACCGACGCCGAGATTGCAGCCGCCTACAAGAAAGAGGCCGCGAAGTACGCCGCAAGCGAAAAGCGCGGTGTAGAGTTGGTGCAGGCGATCAGCCAGTCGGTGGCCGCAAAGGTTGCCACGGCCGCCAAGGCCGGAGACCTTGCCGCTGCCGCCAAGGCTGCCGGCCTGGAAGCCCGCACGATCGATGCGACCGACAAGGCCGGGCTCGCGAAGCAGGTTTCCGCTGCCTTTGCAGATGCCGCTTTCACCGCCCCCGCCACCGGCCTGCAGGGTCCCGTGCAGCTTGGCGGCGCCTGGTTCGTCTATCGCGTGACCAAGGTCGAAAAGATCGCCGCCCGCACGCTCGAGCAGGTCCGCACCGAACTCACCGACGAAGTAGGCAAGCGCAAGCTTGCCGCGCTGCTGGCCGAATCGCGCCAGGCGATCGAAGATGCGATCGGGGACGGCGCGACCTTTGACGAAGCGGTCGCCAAGGCCAAGCTGACCGCCGTCCGCAGCTCCGCGCTGATTGCCAACGGCACTGACCCGGACAACGCCGCGTATCAGCCCGACGCCACCGTTACCGCCGTGATGAAGGCCGGCTTCGGCTTTGAACAGGCGGGCGACGAGCCCCAGGTCATCCCCGTCGGCGCGAACGGCAGCTTCGCGCTCGTCTCGCTCGAGAAGATCGTGCCCGCCGCACCGCGTCCGCTCGCCCAGATTACCGAAAAGGTGAAGGCAGACTATTTGCTGGATCAGGCCCTCGCCAAGGCGCGTGCCGCCGCCACCGCCATGCTCCCGAAGCTGCAGAAGGGCGTGCCGATGGCGCAGGCGCTGGCGGAGGTAGGCGCAAACAAGGGCGCACCGCCGAAGCCGTTCGACTTCAAGCGGAGCGAACTGCGCGGCAAGGAGAACTTCATCCAGTTGGCGTTCGACATGCCCGCCAAGACCGCGCGACTGGTCGAGGCACCGAACCGTGCCGGCTATTATGTCGTCTATGTCGATACCATCCAGCCGGGCAACGTGGCGGGCGACCCGCAGGGGCCGCAGATTCTGCAGTCGATCACCCAGGCGCTGGGACAGGTCGGTGCGCAGGAATATGAGCGCCAGTTCGCCGCCTCACTGGTGAGCGAGCTCAAGGTCCGCCGCAACGAAGCCGCCATCGCGCGGCTCCGTGCCGACCTGCAGCGCAACGGCGCCCAGTGATCCAGGGTCTCGACGCCGCCCGCGCAGCGCTCGCCCTTGGCCGGCCTGCGCTGGTCTGGCGCCAGCAGGTCGCGGATACCGAGACGCCGGTCGCCGCCGCACTCAAGCTGATACAGCCGGGCCGGGGCGACTTCCTGCTCGAGTCGGTCGAGGGCGGCTCGGTGCGCGGGCGGCACAGCCTGATCGGGCTGGCACCGGACCTCGTGTTCCGTGCGACCGGCACGGAGGCGGAGCTGAACCCCCACTGGATGACGGATCGCACTGCGTTCGAGCCGCTATCCGCCGATCCACTTACCGCGCTTCGCACGCTGGTCGCGGATTGCCGTATGGACGTACCGGCGGAGCTGCCGCGCGCGCTCGCCTGCCTGGTAGGCTATTTCAGCTACGAGACCGTCGGGCTGGTCGAGAAATTGCCCCGCCCCCCGCAGAGCCCCGTCGGGGTGCCGGACATGATCTTCGTGCGGCCCACGGTGCTGCTCGTGTTCGACCGGCTGGCGGACAAATTGTTCTTCGTCGCGCCGGTCTGGCCCGGCGCCGACCCGGAAGCCGCGGCCGAGCGCATCGATGCGGTCGCCGCGCAACTCGCCAGCACCCCCCTCCCCGCCCCGGTCCGGGCGGAGCCACGCGCCATCCAGCCGACGCCGGTGCTCGCGGAAGGGCGCTATGCCGAGATGGTCGCCGCGGCGAAGGACTATATCGCGGCTGGCGACATCTTTCAGGTGGTGCTTGCCCAACGCTTCACCGCACCGTTTCCGCTGCCCCCGTTCGAGCTCTATCGCGCCCTTCGGCGGATCAATCCCTCGCCCTTTCTCTATCATCTCGACCTGCCGGGCTTTGCGCTCACCGGATCGAGCCCCGAGATCCTCGTCCGTGCCCGCGATGGCGAGATTACGATCCGTCCGATCGCCGGTACCCGTCCACGCGGCCGCACCGCCGCCGAGGACGAGGCCAACCGCGCCTCGCTGCTGGCCGACCCCAAGGAGCGCGCCGAGCATCTGATGCTGCTCGATCTGGGCCGCAACGACGTCGGCCGCGCCGCAGCCCCTGGCAGCGTTCGGGTGACCGACAGCTATACGGTCGAATTCTACAGCCATGTCATGCACATCGTATCGAACGTGGTCGGCCGCCTGCGGGACGATGCCGATGCGATCGACGCGCTGTTCGCGGGCTTTCCCGCAGGCACGGTGAGCGGCGCGCCGAAGGTCCGCGCCTGCGAAATCATCGCCGAGCTGGAGGCGGAGACGCGCGGTCCATATGCGGGCGGCGTCGGCTATTTTTCGCCGGATGGTTCGATGGATTCGTGCATCGTGCTACGCACCGCCCTGGTGAAGGACGGTGTGATGCACGTGCAGGCCGGCGCCGGGATCGTCGCCGACTCCGATCCCGTTTATGAACAACGCGAATGCGAAGCCAAATCGGGCGCACTGTTCGCCGCCGCGCGCGAGGCGATCGCGCGCGCCAGCGAGGCGGGCTTCGGGCAATAGGCCGGTCCGCCAGCCCCTGCGAAGCCGACCCTCGATCCTGATCGTCATCCCGGCGAAGCCGAAACCGGGTGGCCGCTTGGCTTCGGCAAGAATCGGAGCGGAAGTGCCAATGGGTCCCGGCTTTCGCCGGGATGACGGCTGCGTACTGCGGCGCGCGCGGCGCGATCAGGGCACGCGCGAGGCCTTCGCTTCCTTGTCCAGCTTGTCCTGATACCATTGCTGCAGCATCTGCCGCGTGCATCCGGTCTGGCCACCGGAGCCAACCGGCGAGCAGCTGTTCGGCAGGCCAGCGCTGTTGAAATCTTCCACCACTTCCATCCGGCGCGACCAGCTGGTCGAGGGTGCGTCCTCTTTCGGCTGATCGCGGAAGCGCTTCGGAATGCGATACGGTGACTCGCCCGCGTTCGAGCAGACGACGATCTCGTCCGGATTCGCCGGCTTGGGACAGCTCTGATCGCCATAGAGCAGGATGCTGCGCACCCGCTTGGGCGGCCCGTCCGGCGCGGTCTGATCCTGGGGCTGGGCGAGCGCCGGTGCGGCAAGCAGGGCGGTGGCAATCATCAAACGGGCAAGCATCGGGGATACTCCTGGAGGTGACACAACGTCCCTGCCCCGCCGCGGTGCCGCCGCACTGTGGCGCGCGCAAGGCCGGATTGTGCATCGGCGCCTGAGCGCCTAGGTCTGCGCCCATGATCCTCGTTCTCGACAATTACGATAGCTTCACCTGGAACCTCGTCCATTATCTGATGGAATTAGGGGTGGAGGTGCAGGTGGTACGCAACGATGCCCTCACCGCAAACGAAGCGATCGCCACGAACGCACAGGGTTTTCTCATCTCGCCAGGCCCGTGCACGCCGAACGAAGCCGGGATCAGCCTGGATCTGGTGGCAGCCTGCGCCGATCTGGGCAAGCCGCTGCTCGGCGTGTGTCTGGGCCATCAGTCGATCGGCCAGCATTTCGGAGGCAGCGTGGTGCGCGGTGGGCTGATGCACGGCAAGACCTCGCCGGTTTCGCACGACGGCACCGGATTATTCGCCGATCTCCCCTCACCCTTCACAGCGACGCGCTACCACTCGCTGATCGTCACCGACATCCCCGACAGCCTGGTGGTGAATGCCACCGCCGAGGACGGATCGGTGATGGGCTTCCGGCACGCATCGCTGCCGATCCACAGCGTGCAGTTTCACCCGGAGAGCATTGCCACCGAGCACGGCCATGCCATGCTCGCCAACTTCCTGCGCCTGGCCGGTATCGAGGCGACGGCCACCGCCTGACCTGCTTCAGCCTCGGTTCATCGCAGTCGTGCCAGGAGCCACACCATGAAACCGATCCTCGCCTCCCTGCTCGCCGGTGCCGCGCTGCTTGCGGCACCTGTCGCCAACGCTCGTCACCGCGATACGCCGGACCAGCAGCTCGCCAAGCTGCTCGACGGCCGAGTCGCCGGCAAGCCGGTCGATTGCATCAGCCTGGTCCGCACCGGTTCCAGCCAGATCATCGACGGCAAGGCGATCGTCTACACCGTCGGCAACACGCTGTACGTCAACCAGCCGCGTGGCGGTGCCGATCAGCTGGACGACAATTCGATCCTGGTGACCAACACCTTCGGGTCCCAGCTGTGCAGCATCGATACGGTGCGGCTGATCGACCGCAATTCCTATTTCCCGCGCGGCTTCGTCTCGCTGGGCGAATTCGTGCCCTATACCAAGCCGAAGAAGAGCAACTAAGCCGCGCAAGCAGGATTTGCTCGACAGTCTGGCCGCGTCCCGGAATAGAGGCGGCGTGACCAGCCTCAGCCTGCTTCCCGATCCGTCCTCCCCGCTTGCCCGCGAAACCGCCGCGCAGGCGTTCGTCGACATTCTCGACGGCACTGCGCCGGAGGCGGAGATCGAGGCGTTCCTCATCGCGCTCTCGGTGCGCGGCGAGACCAGCATCGAAATCGCCGAGGCCGCCCGCGCGCTGCGCAATCGGCTGATCCCCGTGACGGCGCCCGAAGGTGCGATCGATGTGTGCGGCACCGGTGGCGACGGGCACCACACGCTCAATGTCTCGACCGCGGTCAGCCTGGTGGTGGCCGCCGCCGGCGTTCCAGTAGCCAAGCACGGCAACCGCGCCGCCTCCTCCAAGGCCGGCGCTGCGGATACGCTGGAGGCACTGGGCCTCGACCTCGATCGGGCGGCGGCGCGGGCCGAGGAGAGCCTGCACGAAATCGGCATCGCCTTTCTGTTCGCCCAGCACCATCATCCCTCGCTCGCCCGGATCGCGCCGATCCGGCGGCGGATTGCGCGGCGGACGATCTTCAACCTGATGGGGCCGCTCGCCAACCCGGCGCATGTCCGCTATCAGCTGATCGGCATCGCGCGGCCCGATTACGCGCCCGTCTATGCAGAGGCGCTGGAGCAGCTCGGCGTCGAGGCGGCGGCGATCGTCTCGGGCGAGGATTCGCTCGACGAGCTTTCTACCGAAGCGGCGAGCGTCGTCATCAATGTCGGCCGCGCCAAGCTGCCCACCCGCATCACTCCCGAGGACGCCGGACTGCCGCGCCATCCGCTGGCGGCGATTCGCGGTGGCGATCCCGAATACAACGCCCTTGCCCTGCGCCGCCTGCTCCAGGGCGAGCACGGCGCCTATCGCGATGCGGTGCTGCTCAACGCGGCAGCCGCACTGATGGTCGCGGGTCGCGCCGATGACCTACGGGACGGGGTGGAGGAAGCGGCCGAGATGCTCGACAACGGGCTTGCCAATGCCCTTCTCGACTGCTGGATCGCCTTCGCATGAGCACCATTCTCGACACGATTATCGAAACCAAGCGCAGCGAGGTCACCGCCCGCAAGGCGAGCCCGCACGCCTGGCCGACACCATCTGCCCCTCGCGGTTTCAAGGCGGCACTCGATGCGCGTGCTTCGGCGGGTGGCTACGGCCTGATTGCCGAGATCAAGAAGGCGAGCCCGTCCAAGGGCCTGATCCGCGCGGACTTCGACCCGCCCGCCCATGCCCGCGCCTATGCCGCCGGTGGGGCGGCCTGCCTATCGGTACTGACCGACCATGAGTATTTTCAGGGGCACGAGGACTATCTGGTCGCCGCCCGCGCTGCCTGCGATCTGCCGGTGATCCGCAAGGACTTCCTGATCGACCCGTGGCAGGTGGCGGAATCGCGGGCGATGGGGGCGGATGCGATCCTGATCATCGTCTCGGCGCTCGACGACGGCCAGATGGGCGAGATCGAAGCTGCCGCGATCGAACATGGCATGGACGCGCTGGTCGAGGTGCACGACGCCGACGAGCTGGAACGCGCGCTTAAGCTTAGATCGCGGCTGATCGGCGTAAACAACCGCAATCTCAAGACCTTCGAGGTGGACGTGCAGAAGACGTATGACCTCGTGCGCCATGCCCCCAAGGACTGCACCTTCGTGGCGGAGTCCGGCCTCAACAACCGCGCCGATCTCGACGCGATGGCCGCGCACGACATTCGATGCTTCCTGATCGGCGAATCGCTGATGCGCCAGGCCGATGTCGAGGCGGCGACGCGGGCGCTGGTCGGATGAGCGGCCTCACCCATCTGGACGAAACCGGCGCGGCACACATGGTCGATGTCGGCGGCAAGTCGGTCACCGCACGCGAGGCCGTGGCGCAGGGTCGCATCACCATGTCGGCCGAGGCCGCTGCGGCGATTCGCGACGGCAGCGTGAAGAAGGGCGACGTACTCGCCACCGCGCGCATTGCCGGCATCATGGCGGCGAAGAAGACTGCCGAGCTGATCCCGCTCTGCCATCCCCTGCCCCTCACCCGCGTCGCGATCGACCTCGATCTGGACGATACCGGCGTCACCGCCACCGCCACCGCCGCGACCGAGGGCAAAACCGGCGTGGAGATGGAGGCGCTTACCGCCGTGTCGGTCACGCTGCTCACGCTCTACGACATGGCCAAGGCGCTCGATAAGGGCATGGTGCTCGGCGACATCCGCCTGCTCGCCAAGACCGGCGGCAAGTCCGGCGACTGGCGCGCCCGGGGCTGAGGCCGGGGCGGCAAAGAATCCCTTAGCCGCCCCAAACCGATCCTCCATTGCCCCGCAGCGGCCACCGGGCCATGTGCGGCATCATGGCATCGCTTCTCGACCCTCTTTCGCGCGGCCGCGTGATCCTCGTCGGCGCCGGTCCTGGTGACCCCGGCCTCCTTACCGTTCGCGCCGTCGAGGCGTTGAAGATCTGCGACGTGCTCGTCCATGACGGGCTGGTCGACGATCGCGTGCTCGATCTCGCTCCCCAGGCACACCGTATCTCGGTCGCCAAGCGGCGCTCCAAGCACACGCTGCCGCAGGAAGCGATCAACGCCCTGATCGTCGCGCATGTGAAGACCGGCGCCGTCGTCGTCCGCCTGAAGGGCGGTGACCCGTTCATCTTCGGTCGCGGTGGCGAGGAAGTTGAAGCGGTCCGCGAAGCCGGGCTGCCGGTGGAAGTCATCCCCGGCGTCTCCGCCGCGCTCGGCGCCGCCGCCGAGGCGATGCTGCCGCTCACCCATCGCGACTGGTCCAGCGCGGTGAGCTTCGTCGCCGGCCAGTGCAAGGGGCTGACCGACCAGGACTGGTCGGGCCTCGCCGGCAAGGGCCGCACGCTGGTGATCTATATGGGCGTCGCCACCGCCTCCGCCATCGCCGACAAGCTGATGGCCGACGGCGTCGCGCCGGATATGCCCGTTGCCGTGCTGGAGCGCGCCACGCTGGAGGGCCACCGGGCGATCCGTACGCTGCTCGCCGATCTCGGCCCGATGGTCGAGCGCGAGGACGTGCAGAGCCCTGCGATCATCGTCGTCGGCGAAGTGACGCTGCTGGCCGATGCCGAGGACAAGCTCGCCCGCTGGGCGCGCGCTGCTGAGACTTTGGGCGAGGATCAGGCATGAAGCTGTTGACCGGCAATGATCTTCCCACTGGCGACGTTGTCTGGTGGACCGGCGAAGGCTGGTCGCGCCATGTCGCCGAGGCGGTGGACGTGGGCGACAAGGGCGACCTGATCGCCGCCACCGAAGTGGCCGCACGGCGGGTTAACGTACCCTATGTGATCGACGCCGAGGCGACCCCGGAAGGCCCCCGCCCTGCGCATATCAAGGACCGCATCCGCGCCCTGGGCCCGACGGTCCGCGCGGACCTGACCCTCAAGCCCGCCGATCCGCAGGCCGGAAGCTGGGTGATCTGAACCATGTACAAGTATGACGAATATGACGCCTCGATCGTCGCCGCGCGCGTCGAGGAATTCCGCGACCAGGTGCAGCGTCGCCTCGCCGGCCACCTGACCGAGGACCAGTTCAAGCCGCTGCGGCTAATGAACGGGCTCTATCTCCAGCTGCACGCCTATATGCTCCGCGTGGCGGTGCCCTATGGGACGCTCGACAGCCGGCAGATGCACATGCTGGCGCACATCGCCCGCAAGTATGACCGGGGCTATGGCCATTTCACCACCCGCCAGAACCTCCAATACAACTGGATCAAGCTGGAGGACGCACCCGACATCCTCGCCGAGCTGGCGACGGTGGAGATGCACGCGATCCAGACCAGCGGGAACTGCATCCGCAACATCAGTTCGGACCAGTTCGCCGGTGCTGCGGCCGACGAGATCACCGATCCGCGCCCCTGGGCGGAGTTGCTCCGCCAGTGGAGCAGCTTCCACCCCGAATTCAGCTACCTGCCGCGCAAGTTCAAGATCGCTGTAATCGCCAGCGACACCGATCGCGCGGCGATGCGGCTGCACGATATCGGCATCCAGATCGTCCGCAGCGATGCGGGCGAACTCGGTGCGCGCATCTATGCCGGCGGCGGCATGGGCCGCACCCCGATGATCGGCTCGCTGATCAAGGAGTTCGTGCCCTTCGCCGATTTCGTGAGCTATCTGGAGGCGTGCCTGCGCGTCTACAATCGTCACGGCCGCCGCGACAACATCTACAAGGCGCGGATCAAGATCCTCATCCATGCGATCGGTGCGGCGGAATATGCGCGCCAGGTGGAAGAGGAGTTTCAGGCGGTGAAGGCCCTGGGCATCGATCCACCCCAGGCCGAATTCGACCGCATCGCCGCCTATTTCGCGCCGCCGGCGTTCGAGCCTGATGCCCCCGACACCGTCGACCGCAGCGATCCCGATTTCGCCGTCTGGCTCGACCAGAACGTCCATGCGCACCACGCCCCGGGCTACGCTGTCGTCACGATCAGCCTCAAGCCGATCGGCGGCATCCCCGGAGACGCCTCGGCCGACCAGATCGACGTGATGGCCGACCTCGCCGCGCGCTACAGCTTCGACGAGCTGCGGGTGACCCACGCCCAGAACATCGTGCTCCCGCACGTCCGCAAGGCCGACCTGTACGCCGTCTGGACCGCGCTCCGCGAAGCTGGTCTCGCCGAGGCCAATCTCGACCTGATCAGCGACATCATCGCCTGCCCGGGCCTCGACTATTGCAGCCTCGCCAATGCGCGTTCGATCCCGCTCGCGCAGAAGATCAGCGCACGCTTCGCCGATCCGGCGCGCCAGCGCGATCTCGGCGAGCTCAAGCTCAAGATCTCGGGCTGCATCAACGCCTGCGGCCACCATCATGCCGGCCATATCGGCATCCTCGGCGTCGACCGGAAAGGCACTGAGAACTACCAGCTGCTGCTCGGCGGCTCGGGCGCGGAGGATGTCAGCCTGGCCGACATCACCGGCCCCGGCTTCAGCGAGGACGGCGTGGTCGACGCGATCGAGCGCGCCACGGACGTCTATGTCCGCGAGCGCACCCCCGGCGAGCGCTTCGTCGATACCTATCGCCGCATCGGCATGGCACCGTTCAAGGAGGCCATTTATGGTTGAGTTCCTGCGCTACCGCGACGACGAGGCGCATGACGAGCCGGCCGTGACGCTCGACAGCTTCTTCGGCCAGTCCAATGCCACCGCGGTCCGGATCGAGTCCGGCGAGGATGCCCGGGCGTTGCTGCCGCATCTGGACCGCATCGCGCTGGTCGAGGTGAGCTTCCCCAGCTTCCGCGACGGTCGCGGCTATTCCACCGCCCGCATCCTGCGCGAGTCCGGGTACAAGGGCGAGTTGCGCGCGCAGGGCGACGTGTTGGTCGACCAGATCCCGCTGATGCGCCGCTGCGGCTTTGACAGCTTCGCGCCCGACGCCCCTATCGACGCGGAAACGCTCGCGGCTGCGCTCAACCGCTACGACTTCCGCTACCAGGCGGCAGCCGACGCCATCGTGCCCGTGTGGAAACTCCGCCATGGCTGAGCCGGCGCGCCAGATCGACCGGATCGACGTCACGCCACGCTTCGCTGACGCGGACGTCGTGCGGCTGAACACGCGGTTCCTCGGCGTGCCCACGCTGGAGATGCTGCGCGCGGTGTTGGCCGAAAAGCTTGCCGGCGAAACAGCCATCGTCTCCTCCTTCGGCGCGGAGTCGGCGGCGCTGCTGCACCTTGTCGCCAGCGTCGATCGGTCGGTGCCGGTGCTGTTCCTCGATACCGGCAAGCATTTCCCCGAGACGCTCGCCTATCGCGACCTGCTGGTCGAACGACTGGGCCTCAGCGACTTCCGCAACCTCCGCCCCGATCCCCAGCTGCTGGCCAAGCGCGACGGCACCGAGCTGCGCTGGTCCTACGATCCCGACGGTTGCTGCGAAATTCGCAAGGTGTTGCCGCTCGAAGCAGGCTTGGCCGGCTTCGACGCGACGATCACCGGCCGCAAGGCGTTCCAGGCGAGCACCCGCGCCGCCCTGCCGCGTTTCGAGCGCGACGGCGACCGGCTCAAGATCAATCCTCTGGCGGATTGGACTAAGGACGATCTCGCCACCTATTTCGCCGCCCACGATCTGCCGGTGCATCCCCTGGTCGCGCAAGGCTATCTCTCGATCGGCTGCGCGCCCTGCACCAGCGTGGTCAAGCCGGGCGAGGATCCCCGCGCCGGCCGCTGGCGGGGCTGGGACAAGACGGAGTGCGGTATCCACACGCCGACCGGCGACGACGACGCCAATCAACCGGTATTCTGATTCCTCTTCAGAAGCCGCCGTGCAATCGCAGTGCGAACACGTTGGCCGGCCCGCGATCGCGGTTGTATCCCGGATTGGCGACGAACTGATAGTCGAGCGTCACATCCAAATTCTTGCGCGGCTGCCAGTCATAATAGGCCTCGGCGATAGCCTCGCTGCCCGAATGCGGCAGTCGACCGTCGCCCACAAGCACGCCGATGCCTCCCGCGTCGAGATACCGCTGATGGTCGTGCGAGATCCCGTTGACGATGCCGACCAGTCCGATGCGGTCGTTCGCGCGCCCCCATCCCGCACCGTTCAGCGCTACGCCTAGCTGCGCGGTGCGGTCGATGTCAGTGAAGTCATAGGGTTCGATCGCCCCGTCAGCGATGCCGGCACGCGCGAAGACGCCCAGCGTCGAGGTCAAGGCCTGCTCCATGTTCACGCCCACCCCCATGCGCGTCGTGCGCTGGCGGACAAGCGCGGTATCCGCGGGCTGCCCTTGTACCGCACCTAATGCCAAGGCATCGTCGAACCGTCCGAAGCGGCCCCGGTTGCGGAACGCCGTGACGCGGATCGCCCCGGGCTGGCCGCCGATCCTGTGGCGATGCTCGACCTCGACGTCGATCTGATATTGCTGGAAACCCCGCTCCAGGGTCTCACCATTGGGTATCTTGGAGAGATTGAACAGGCCTGCGCGAAGCGTCCAGCTACGCTGATACCATTCGGCCGCGATGCCGGTCGAATAGCCCCACGCATCGGCGGCATAGTCGAAGCTGCCGGTATCCACCGCCGACCAGTTCAGGAAATCGCCGCGCGGATCATGCGCATAGCGATTGGTGTCGAACACGTCGCCGACGCCGAACTTGCCGAGCGTCAGCACCACTCGATTTGCCGTCTGGCGGGCGCCAAGCTGGTTGGCCGCTGGCGTGACCACTGCACTTTCCCCGCCTAGCGCGATGGTCTGGCGGAAGAACAGCCGCTGGAGCCGCAGATAAGGCTCGTCCCTGCCGACCTTATAGGCCTCGGCGCTGGGAAAACCCGCGACGCCCAGCGTGTTCGACAGGCCGAAGCCCTGGTCGATCTCCGGATTCACCCAGAGCTCGCCGCTGTCCCATGGGCGCACGCCGGCATAGAGGGTAACGTCGATCGTCTCACGCACCTGGTGCGGCGCCAGGCTGTTGGTGCCGCGATATGGATCGGCAAAGCCGCCCACGCCCTGCACCACCATCGTCGCCTGCCCGTGTACCGCCAGCGTCTGCGGATCGTCGCTGTCCTGCGCCTGGGCTGCAAACGGCAGCATCAGGAACAGCGCCGCCGCACCAGCGGCAGCCTTGGGGAAGGCGTGGATCATGCAATGTCACCCCGAAGCGCGGCGGAGGTCGCCGACTCGACGGCGGCGCCACTATACCCTAGGGGGGTATCTTGCAAGCCTATTGGGAGATGCCGGAATGGGCCATGTCGCCCGCGAGAAGCAGAAACTGCTCAACCGCCTGAAAAGATTGCGCGGACAGGTCGAGGCGATCGAACGCGCGGTGGAGGCGGATGCGGAGTGCGCGCGCGTGCTCCAGCAGGCGACAGCGTGCCGGGGTGCGCTCGACGGATTCATCGCCGAGGTGATCGAGGACCATATCCGCGAACACATGTTGGAACCGGAGGCCGCTCCGAACGATCCCAAGGTCCAGGCGGCCGAGGAACTGGTCGCCATCCTGCGCAGCTATCTCCTCTGAACGGAGTTTCCCCATGCAGACCAGCCTCGCCGACCGCGCCGCCGCGCTGCTCGGCACCGCCGTCGTCGGCGCCGCGGCGCTTTCCGGCGGTGATCTTTCGGCCGTACATCGGCTGCGCCTGGGCAACGGCGGCAGCGCGATCGCCAAACAGGGCCCCCTGGTATCGCAGGAAGCCGAGATGCTCGCCGCCATCGCCCGAAGCGGCGCACGGGCCCCTGCCGTGCTGGCGGTCACCGAAGACCTGCTGCTGATCGAGGAAATGCCCAATGACGGCCGCCTTGCCGCCAGCTGGGACAGCATCGCCGATACGCTGAACATGCTGCATGCCACCCGGCGATCCGGCTATGGCTGGCAGGCCGACTATGCCTTTGGTCGGGTCGCCATTCCCAATGGCGCGCTCCCGGATTGGCCAAGCTTCTGGGCTGAGCGACGGCTGTGCTGCCATATGCCGCACATTCCCGCATCCCTTGCGCGCCGGCTGGAGCGGCTTGCCACAAGGCTGCCCGATCTGCTGCCCGCGCACCCTGCGCCGGCGCTGCTGCATGGCGACCTGTGGGGCGGAAACATCTTGGTGCTGGGCGGGCGCCTCACCGCCTTGATCGACCCGGCCTGCTATCATGGCGACCGCGAAGTGGATGCAGCGATGCTGACCCTTTTCGATTCGCCCCCCGACCGCCTGTTCGATGCGCTCGCACTCGCGCCGGGGTGGCGGGCGCGGCAGCCTATATACCGGCTGTGGCCGCTACTCGTGCATCTCCGGCTGTTCGGCGCCAGTTATGCGGCATCGGTGGAGGCGGCGCTGGAAGAGGTCGAGTGAGCGGCGTCGACGCCGCCCGCGGCCTCAAAGATGTTTCTTGTCGAGCTTGCGCGCCAGCGTCCTACGATGGAGACCCAATCGCCGTGCAGCTTCGGAGAGATTGTAGTTGGTATCGGCCAGCGTCTGGTGGATGTGCTCCCACTCCAGCGTCTTGATCGACGTCGGTCGCGCCTTTAATTCCGTTTCCACATCGCCGTCCACGCGATCGAAGGCAGCTTCGACGTCGTCGGTATTGGCCGGCTTCATCAGATAGTTGGTAGCGCCAAGCTTCACCGCTTCCACCGCCGTGCTGATACTGGCGAAGCCGGTAAGGACCACGATGCGGATCGTCGGGTCGATGTCGTGCAGCTGCTTCACGCAGACCAGCCCGGAACTGCCGCCAAGCCGCAGATCCACGACGGCGCGGGTCGGAACAAAGGCTCTGGCGCGGGTCTCCACCTCCTCCGGGCCGTTCAGCACCTCCACCGTATAGCCGCGCCGTTCGAAGGAACGCGCAAGCGTGCGCGCGAACACCACGTCGTCCTCAATGATCAGCAACCGGTGCTCGGTCATTCCGCCTCGTCCTGCAGTGCCAGCGCCGCCACCGGTACGCGCAGCCGAACCTCCGCGCCACCGCTTTCGAAATTGGTCGCCGCCAGCGTGCCGCCCAGCGTCCGCAGCACGTTGTGCGCGAGGAACAGGCCCAGTCCCGCCCCCTGGCGGCCCTTGCTGCTGTTGTACGGATTGCCGATGCGCGGGAGGATATCGTCGGGGAACCCGCGGCCGTCGTCCCGCACCGCCACTTCCAGCTCGTCGTCTTCGGCGCTGACCGACAGGCGGATGCGCGCGGCTCCGGCTTCCACCGCATTGTCGAGCAGATTGACGATCGACTGGGCCAGCGCCCGATCGGCCACGATCGGCAGGTCGCTCGCCAATCGATAGTCGAGCAGCACGCTGTCGTTGCGCGGCCATTGTTCGATCAAACCGGTGATGAAGCGGCGCAACGTCGTGCGTTCGGGCGCTTCGCCGCTCACCTCGCCCGCAGCGAACAGGATGCCGGCGACGATCGCCTTGCAGCGCGCCACCTCGGCCTGCATGTCGGCGACCTCGGCCGCCAGTTGGGGATCGCCGCCGATCTTCGGGTCGGCCCGCCAGTCGCCGAGCGCCACGGAGATGGAGGCGAGCGGCGTGCCCAGCTCATGCGCTGCGCCGCTGGCGAGCAGCCCCATGCGCACGATATGCTCCTCCTCGGCCGCGCGCTGGCGCAGCTCCGCGAGCCGGGCGTCGCGATCCCGCAGGTTGCGGGCGATGCGGGTGACGAACTGCACGATCAGAGTCGCGGTGAGCGTGTAGTTGAACCAGAGGGCGAACAGGAATGGGCCGGACAGCGTCGTCTGCAGCAGCGGCGGCAAGGCCAGCGGCCGGTGGACGATCGCGAGCAGCGCGAAGGCCGCGCTGGTCACCAGCACCAGCGCCCAGCTCGACCCCGTTTCCAGCAGCACCGCGCCGAGAACGACCTGCAGGAGGTATAACGATATGAAGGGATTGGTCGCGCCGCCGCTCAGATAGAGCAGCACGGTCAGACACGCGACGTCCACCAGAAGTCCGCCCAGCACCTGCGCATTGCTTGCCGGGCGCAGTGCCCGCGCGGGGACCATTGCGAGATTTAGGGCAATGAGCACGCCGACCGTCGCCAGCATCGGCACCAGCGGCAGGCGGACACCGAGCAGCAGGTGTACGCCCAGGATGGTAGTGAGCTGCCCCAGCACCGCCAGCCAGCGCAGTTGGGCGAGCAGTACGAGGTTGCGGCGGGCAGCTTCGTCCGGCCCGGAAACCCTCATTCGCCGAACCGGCCTCGCCAGGCGCGCCAGGCGAACCACGCCGTCAGTATCGCGAGCCCGAACCAGGTCAGCGCGTAGACGAGGTGGTTGTTCGGGAAGCGGATGACCGTCATGCCGCCCCGCGGCCAGCCATCGCCGCTGCGATCGGCGTCGACGAAATAGGGGGCTAGATGGGCGATCCCCTGCCCCATCGCTGCCACGTCGCGGGAGTACCAGCGGTCGGCGCCGGGATCATTGGCCCGCAGGAACCCGCCCTTGGGCTCGCTGAGCCGCAAAAGGCCGGTGACCGTGGTCGCGGCCGGCCGAGCGGTCCTGCAGTCCGGCAGGGACTGACCCTCCGGCAAGAAGCCGCGATTGATGAACACGCTGAAGCCGCGCGAGGTGACGAGGGGCGTCATCACCCATTTGCCGGGACCGATCTCGGTGACGGCCTGGGCGAGTTTCGTGCGGCAGGGCAGGAAATAACCGGTCACGCGGACGCGGCGATAGGTCGCTTCGGCAGTTACACCCGACCATTCGGCGGGCCCGGGGGCGGGAACCGGCGCTGCGGCCAGCCCCCTCTCTACCCGGTCGATCAATGCCAGCTTCCAGGCGCGCCGCTCGACCTGCCAGATGCCGAGGCCGAGGAGGATGGCGATCAGCGGCAACAGCGCGATCGCCATCCACGAGCGGGAAGCCGGCCGGCTCACATGCCGGCGCCGGAAGCCATCCCGGGCATCATGTTGAGGTTCATGTTGAACATCACCCACAACGACCCCGCCAGCGCGATGACGATGATGATGATCGTGAACACCAGCGCCATCAGGGTCCAGCCCTGCTCCGACTTGCTGTTCATGTGGAGGAAGTAGATCATGTGCACGACAATCTGCACCATCGCCAGTGCTGCACAGATGCCGACCGCCAGCGTGGTGTCGGCGATCCATCCGCCCATCACGATCCCGAACGGGATCGCGGTGAGAACGACCGAAAGCAGAAAGCCGGTGATGTAGCCGCCGCGGGTCGAGTGCGGCGCGTCATGGCCATGATCATGCCCGTGGGCGTGGGTGTGGGTGTCCGCGCTCATCGCATGGCTCCAAACAGATAGACGAAGGTGAACACGCCGATCCAGATCACGTCGAGGAAGTGCCAGAACAGCGACAGGCATTGCAGGCGACGGACATTGGCCGGGATCAGGCCCTTGCGGCCGATCTGCACCATCAGCGTGAACAGCCAGATCAGACCAAAGGTGACGTGCAGGCCGTGCGTGCCCACCAGGGTGAAGAACGAGGAGAGGAACGCCGAACGCCACGGACCCGCACCTTCATGGATGAGGTTCGAGAACTCGTAGAGCTCGATGCCGAGGAACGCGGCGCCGAACAGCGCCGTGAGAAGCAGCCAGACCTGCACCGCGCCCTTGCGCTGCTCCTGCACTGCAATCATCGCGAAGCCGTAGGTGATCGACGAGAACAGCAGCATGGCCGTGTTCACCGCCACCAGAGGCAGCTCGAACAGTTCGTGGGAGGTCGGGCCTCCCGCGAAACTGGTTCCATAGACGCCCCAGGCCGCGAACAGCATCGCGAAGATGAGGCAGTCGCTCATCAGGTACATCCAGAAGCCGAGCAGCGTGCTGCCGCCGGGTTCGTGATGCTCCTCCTCGAGCTGGTAGAAGACGGGCGTCTTACCCTTGCGTACGGTAGTGGCGCTCATCGCCTCAAGCTCCCAGCCGCGCCAGCACCTGGGTGCGCGCATTCTCGGTTTCGGTCACTTCTTCCGCAGGAATGTAGAAGTCGCGATCATAGTTGAAGGTATGGGCGATCGCGGTGACGATCAGGCCCAGGAAGGCCGCTGCCGCGAGCCACCAGATGTACCAGATCATCGCGAAACCGACGACCAGCGAGAGGCCCGCCAGGATGATGCCGGCGCCGGTGTTCTTCGGCATGTGGATCGGCAGATAGCCGGTGACCGGACGCTGCGCGCCGCGCGACTTCATGTCGTACCAGGCATCCAGATCGTGGACGATCGGCGTGAACGCGAAGTTGTAGGCCGGCGGCGGCGACGAGGTCGCCCATTCCAGCGTACGCGCGTTCCACGGATCGCCGCTATCGTCCTTCAGCGCCTCGCGGTTGCGGATGCTGACGAAGATCTGGAGCAGGAAGGCGGCGATGCCGACCGCGATGATCGCAGCGCCGATCGCGGCGACGACGAACCAGATCTGCAGGCTGGGATCCTCGAAATGGCGCAGACGGCGGGTCACACCCATCAGGCCGAGCACGTAGAGCGGCATGAACGCCACCCAGAAGCCCACGACCCAGCACCAGAAGGAAACCAGGCCCCACTTCTTGTCGAGCTTGAAGCCGAACGCCTTGGGCCACCAGTAGTTGATGCCCGCGAACATCCCGAACAGCACGCCGCCGATGATCACGTTGTGGAAGTGCGCGACCAGGAACAGCGAGTTGTGCAGCACGAAGTCGGCCGGCGGCACTGCAAGCATCACGCCGGTCATGCCGCCGATGACGAAGGTGAGCATGAACGCGATGGTCCACATCATCGGCAGTTCGTAGCGGATGCGGCCCTTGTACATGGTGAACAGCCAGTTGAAAATCTTCGCACCCGTCGGGATCGAGATGATCATCGTGGTGATACCGAAGAAGCTGTTCACGCTCGCGCCCGAGCCCATCGTGAAGAAGTGATGGAGCCAGACGAGGTACGACAGGATGGTGATGACCAGCACGGCGTAGACCATCGAGGTGTAGCCGAACAGGCGCTTGCCGGAGAAGGTCGAGGTGACTTCAGAAAAGACGCCGAAGGCCGGCAGGATCAGGATGTACACCTCCGGGTGACCCCAGATCCAGATCATGTTCACGTACATCATCGGGTTGCCGCCCGCGGTGTTCGTGAAGAAGTGCGTGCCGACATAACGATCCAGGCTGAGCAGCGCGAGCACCGCGGTCAGCACCGGGAAGGCGGCGACGATCAGGATGTTGGTAGCAAGCGCGGTCCAGGTGAAGACCGGCATCTTCATGAGGCCCATGCCCGGCGCGCGCATCTTGACGATGGTGGCGACGAGGTTGACGCCCGACAACAAGGTACCCACACCCGCGATCTGCAGGGCCCAGATATAATAGTCGACGCCGACATCCGGCGAATAGTCGAGGCCCGACAGCGGCGCCATCGCCAGCCAGCCGGTCCGCGCGAACTCGCCGATGAACAGGCTGGCCATCACCAGCGCTGCACCCGCCGCCGTCATCCAGAAGCTGAAATTGTTCAGGAACGGGAAGCTGACGTCGCGCGCGCCGATCTGCAGCGGCACCACGAAGTTCATGAGGCCGGTGACGAACGGCATCGCCACGAAGAAGATCATGATCACGCCGTGCGCGGTGAAGATCTGGTCGTAATGGTGCGCGTTGAGATAGCCTTCGTTGGCGCCGAACGCCATCGACTGCTGGAGCCGCATCATGATCGCGTCGGCGAAGCCGCGCAGCAGCATTACCAGGCCCAGCACCATGTACATGATGCCGATGCGCTTGTGGTCTACGGTGGTGAACCACTCCTTCCAGAGATAGCCCCACAGGCGGAAATAGGTCAGCGCGCCGAGAAGCGCGATGCCGCCGAGTGCGACGCCCGCAAAGGTCGCCACGACGATCGGCTCGTGGATCGGCAGGCTCTCGATGGAGAGCCGACCGAATATCATCTTCAAAGTGTCAGACATGGCAGTGCTCAAGCCTCGCCCGCCGCCGCGCGACCGGGATAGGCCGGCGCATGCAAGCGGGTCATGTTACGGTTCGAATCCGCGCCGGGTTCGCTGTGGCCGGCGGGAGCGCCGTGCGGATGGGTCAGGTGCGGACTGGTCTTCATTTCGTCCGGCGACTTCATCAGCGCGCCATCAGCGCCCTCGCCCGGACGATTGTTTACCGCAGGCGCGACTTCCTGGGCACCCGCACCATGGTGCATCATCTGGTCGCCGCATGGCGTGCCAGGCTTCACACACATCTGGACGATGCGATCGAACAGGCCGCTCTCGATCGCGCCGAAGTGCATCGCCGGCACCTTCTCGCTGGGCTTTTCCAGCGTGAGATACTGGGTCGCATCCAGCGAACCGCCGCCGGCCTTGGTCTTGGCGACCCACTGGTCGAAGCCGTTCGAGTCGACCGACAGGGTCGGGAAACGCATGTCCGAGAAGCCCGCGCCGCTATAGTTGGCGCTCACGCCCTCGAACGTGCCAACCTTGTTCATCACCGCATGGAGTTTCGTTTCCATGCCCGGCATGGTGTAGACCATGCCCGCCATTGCCGGGACATAGAAGGTGTTCATCACGCTGGACGAGGTCATGCGGAAGCGCACCTGGCGGTCGGCCGGCAGCACCAGCTCGTTGACCGTCGCGATGCCCTGCTCCGGATAGATGAACAGCCACTTCCAGTCGAGCGACACGACCTGGATCTCGAGCGGCTTTTGGCCGGCAGGAATCGGCTTGCCCGGAGCG
Organism: Sphingomonas sp. TDK1; assembly: GCF_001650735.1. Lineage (GTDB taxonomy): Bacteria > Pseudomonadota > Alphaproteobacteria > Sphingomonadales > Sphingomonadaceae > Sphingomonas. Next base: position 336,072 of record NZ_LXVY01000034.1, read on the forward strand.
ATGCGATCGAGCGGGCGATAGGGATCCAACTGGTGCGTCGCCAACCAAGTCATCGCGCCCAGCGCGATGATGATCAGCAGCGGAGCCGACCAGATCACCAGCTCGATTCGCGTCGAGTGATCCCAGTCCGGCTTGTACTCCGACTCGGTGTTGCTGGCGCGGTACTTGATCGCGAAAACCACGATCAGGACCATCACCGGGACGATGATGAGGAGCATCAAAAAGACCGACCAGAGGATCAGGTCGGCCTGCTGCCGTGCAACATCGCCGGATGGATTCATCACGACAAGGTCGCACCCGCCGAGGATCAGCGGGGCGGCAAGAGATGCGATCAGGGCCGTCGGCCTAAGGGCACGACGCAGCATGGGCATGGATCGAAACATAGCGGCCGCGAGTTAGGAGGGGTTGTGCGGGTGCGAAATAGGACAATTTGTCCCATGGTCACAACCCGTGGTTTTCTCTAGGTGCTTTCCCCAAAGCTTTGCGGTAGACATATCCTATGGCCAATGCTCAGCTTGGTTCGACACAGATCGAACATGACGCCCGCCTGATCAACACCTCGCACGGTGAAGATCACCTCCGCCCCGGCGATATCGCCATCGGCGTGATCATCGGCCGAACATCCGAGTTTTTCGACTTCTTCGTGTACGCGATAGCGTCGGTGCTGGTCTTCCCGGCGCTGGTCTTCCCGTACATGGATCGCGTCACTGGCACGCTCTGGTCGTTCGCACTCTTCCCCCTCGCCTTCATCGCCCGTCCGATCGGTACCCAAATCTTCATGCGCGTCGACCGTCGGCATGGCCGCGGCGCGAAGCTTGCGATGGCTCTGTTCCTGCTCGGCACCGCAACCGTGACCATGGCGTTCCTGCCCGGCTACGCGCAGATCGGCACGTGGTCGGCGATCCTGCTGGCAATGCTTCGCATTCTTCAAGGGATTGCGCTCGGCGGCGCCTGGGACGGTCTGGCCTCGCTGCTTGCGCTCAATGCGCCGGCGGATCGTCGTGGCTGGTATGCGATGGTGCCGCAGCTGGGCGCCCCGCTCGGCCTCATCGTGGCGAGCGGCCTGTTCGCCTACTTCCTGGGCGCGCTCGACTCTGCCGATTTCATGAGCTGGGGCTGGCGCTATCCGTTCTTCGTCGCGTTCGCGCTCAATGTGGTCGCACTGTTCGCCCGGCTTCGCATGGTGGTCGCGCCCGAATATGTGAAGCTGTTCGAAAGTCGCGAACTCACCCCTTCGCGCGTCACCGCTACGGTGAAAGCGCAGTGGCGGAACATCATCATCGGTGCCTTCGCGCCGCTGGCAAGCTTCGCACTCTTCCACATGGTCACCGTGTTCCCGCTCTCGTGGGTAGCGCTGTTCACCACGGAAGACCTCACCCGCTTCCTGTGGATCGAGGTGGGCGGTGCGGCGTGCGGCGTTGTCGCCATCGTGATCTCCGGCATTCTGGCCGATCGTATCGGGCGCCGCTCGCTGCTCGGCTATACCGCCGCTGCGATCGCCGCCTATTCGGGCTTCGCGCCGCAGCTGCTGGAGCAGGGCAACACGGGCGAGGCCGTGTTCATGATCCTGGGCTTCATCCTGCTCGGCCTCGCCTTCGGCCAGTCCTCGGGTGCGGTCGCCAGCAACTTCCCGAAGCGCGCACGCTATACCGGGGCCGCGCTGACCTCGGACCTGGCCTGGCTGTTCGGAGCAGGCTTCGCCCCGCTGGCTGCCCTGCTGCTGGCCGCGAACTGGGGGGTGATCGCCTCGGGGCTGTACTTGCTCTCCGGTGCGGCGGGCACGCTGATCGCGCTCTACTACAACAAGGAACTCGGTCGACGCCTCGATTGACGACCGCGCGGCTTGCCTAAGCCGCCGCGTATCTCCATGGCCTCCTGCACGCACCCGCGTCCAGGAGGCCTTTTCATGACATCTCCCACCGGAATCGATCGCCTCGTGGCCATCATGGCGCGCCTGCGCGATCCCGAGCGCGGCTGCGAATGGGACGTTGCCCAGACCTTCGCGACGATCGCGCCGTACACGATCGAGGAAGCCTATGAAGTGGCGGACGCGATCGAACGCGGCGACGTATCCGACCTCAAGGACGAGTTGGGAGACCTGCTCCTCCAGGTCGTGTTCCACAGCCGCATCGCAGAGGAAGCGGGTCAGTTCGCGCTGGCGGACGTCGTGACGTCGATCAGCGACAAGATGGAGCGCCGCCACCCGCATATCTTCGGTGATGTGGCGGAAGGCGGCCATCACCTGTGGGAAACCATCAAGGCGGAAGAGCGCGGCGCCAAGGGCGCATCCAGCGCGCTCGACGGTGTCGCCATCGGACTGCCCGCCCTGCTGCGCGCCGAAAAGCTCCAGAAGCGCGCAGCGCGTACCGGTTTCGACTGGCCGGATCCGTCCGGCGCGCGGGAGAAGATCCTGGAAGAGCTGGTCGAAGTCGATGAGGCCGAGAATGATGCGCATCGCACCGAGGAAGTCGGCGACCTGCTGTTCGCAGTCGTAAACTATGCCCGCAAGCTGGGCATCGAGCCGGAAGCCGCACTACGGGCGGCAAACGGCAAGTTCGAACGGCGCTTCAAGGCGATGGAGCAACGGGCCGGCGAGGCGTTCGTGGGGCTCGACCTCGACGGCAAGGAAGCGCTGTGGCAGGCGGTGAAGCGCGGTTGAGCACCCAGCGTTTCTCAGCCGTCACCCGCGCGTTCGTCCAGATGACACGACTCAAGCTCGATGCGAGGCCGGCGGCGGGACAGGCGCTGCCTACCCCCTACCCCCGCGTCATGAACCGCTCGTAATCGCGCGGCGCCATCCGGACTTCGTAGACCGCCTGCTCGTCCTGGATATGTTGCTCGATCACGTCGCCATGCTGATGCAGCCATGCCGCCGCCGCACCATCGGCAGGATCCAGCCGCAGCGTGTAGCGACGATGCCCCTCGGTCAATCGTGCCGCCACGGCGTCGACCAGCGAGTCGACGCCCTCGCCGGTTAACGCGGAGATCACCCGGACATCATCGGTGCGCCGCGCGGCCATCGCCAAGGCCTCGTCACGCTGTTCCTCGTCAAGCAGATCCAGCTTGTTCCACGCCTCGAAGCGCGGCGTATGCTCGGACACGCCGATTTCCTGAAGCACCTTCTCGACATCCGCCCGCTGCGCCTCGGTATCGGGATGCGCAATGTCGCGGACATGGATCAGTAGATCGGCCGAAACCACTTCCTCCAGCGTCGCCTTGAACGCGGCGACCAGCTGCGTCGGCAATTCCGACACGAAGCCCACGGTGTCCGACAGGATCGCCTTGTCGATACCCGGCAGCGAAATCTGCCGAAGCGTAGGATCAAGGGTCGCGAACAGCAGGTTCTCCGCCATCACTTCGGCACCGGTCAGCCGGTTGAACAGTGTGGATTTGCCCGCATTGGTATAGCCGACCAGCGCCACCACCGGCCAGGGCGCCCGCTGGCGCCGGTCGCGGTGGAGCGTGCGGGTGCGACTGACCTGATCCAACTCGCGCCGCAGCCGCGCCATGCGGTCGCGGATCAGCCGGCGGTCCGCCTCGATCTGGGTCTCGCCCGGACCGCCGAGGAAGCCGAAGCCGCCACGCTGGCGCTCAAGGTGGGTCCAGCTGCGCACCAGCCGGCCCGCCTGATAATCCAAGTGTGCCAGCTCGACCTGCAGCCGACCTTCGGCGGTGCGCGCCCGCTCCCCGAAGATCTCCAGGATCAGGCCGGTACGGTCGATCACCTTGCAGCCGAGCGCGGTCTCGAGGTTGCGCTGTTGCACCGGTGTGAGTGCCGCGTCGAATACGGCAAGCTGAAGCTCGCCGTCGCGGACCGTCTCGGCCAGGGCTTCCACCTGGCCTGAGCCGATCAGCGTGCCCGGCTTGGGCTGGCGCAGCCGAACAGCTACCCGTTCAACGACGTCCACGCCGATCGCCGCCGCAAGGCCGGCGGTTTCCTCCAGCCGCGCCTCGGAATCGCGCGAGCTTCCGCCCATGTCGGGATAGACGACGAGCGCGCGTGCGCCCCGCGCGAATTCGTCGGGGTCGCGCTCGAAACCAGTGCTCATGCGAAGGTCAATCGTCGTCGCCGCCGTTGGTTTCCTCGGCGAGGTTCAGCGGGTGCATCGGCTGGATGGTGGATACCGCATGCTTGTACACCAGCTGTGCCATGCCCTCGCGCTGGAGCAGCATGCAGAACAGGTCGAACGCGGCGATCTGGCCCTGCAGCATCACGCCGTTCACCAGGAACATCGTGACGTTTTCCTGCGCCTTGCGCACGGCATTGAGGAAGATTTCCTGCAGCACCGGGTTCTTGTGCTGATATTCGCCCGCCGCATCGAGCAGCGCGGCGAGATCCATCGGGCCCGATGGCATGATGGTGGAAATGGCATGCTTGTAGATCAGCTGCGACTGGCCGTCGCGGCGGAGCAGCACCGAAAAATTATCGAACCAGGTCACGATGCCCTGGAGCTTCACGCCCTTCACAAGGAACATCGTCACCGGCGTCTTCGACCGGCGCAGGGAGTTGAGGAACAGGTCCTGAAGCGAGGTCTGCTTCTCTGCCATATGGTTGGCTCCATTTATTCTTGGCGGGATTTGTCCCGCGATGCGCCGTTCCCGGCGTCAGGGTCGGCGCCACCCCGGCGCCGGGATCCAATCTAGGACGTTCGCCGGTCCGCGTCCATAGGCGCGCGGTGATCGGTTCGAGACATGCTCGCGTCGCACTTTAACCAAATCTCCCCGGTGCAAGGAATAGACCCCGGGGAGAAATTGATGCGCACTATTATTGAAGTCACCCTTTCGACAGCTTGTACGCTTCGCCATAGACGGCATGGAACACCACCAGTGCCGACAACGAAATTGTGGTAACCGGCGGCGCGCGGTACAGCAGGGGTATCGGCAACGTGTTTGCCGCGACGCCAAGGGCTTTCGAAAAAATACCGGTCATCTTTCGCATTTAAGAGTCCGCCACGGCTCGAAGTTTCTGCCTGTGGCGGCTCCCCCTCGTTTGCCGCACGGCACGAGACCGCGCTTCGCACGCCGACCTACCCCAACTTCCATACCCCCAAAGCGCGCATCCACTTGGCCTATCGCTAGGCTCAGTCGTCGCGCGCGTCGGTGATGCCCAGCAGCTTCAATTTGCGATGCAGCGCCGAACGCTCCATGCCGATGAAGCTGGCAGTTCGCGAGATGTTGCCCGAGAAGCGCCGGATCTGAACGCGCAGATATTCGCGTTCGAAGCTCTCCCGCGCTTCCTTGAGCGGTGCGCCCATGATCGCGTTCGATGCCATGCCGCCGCCGCTGTCTCCCTGGCGGCCCAGCACCTCGGGCGGCAGCAGGTCGACATCGATGCGGCCGATCCGGTCGCCGGGTGCGAGGATCACCGTGCGCTCGACCACGTTGCGGAGCTGCCGGACATTGCCGGGCCAGTCATAGCTTTGCAGCGCGACCATGGCGTCGGACGCGATCTCGGGGGTCGGCACGCGGCGCTCGGACGCATAGTGCGCGACATAATGTTCGACGAGCGGCGGAATGTCCTCACGACGGTCGGTAAGCGACGGGATGGGCACGGGAACGACGTTCAGGCGATAATAGAGATCCTCGCGGAAACGCCCCGCGGCGATTTCCTCCATCAGATCGCGCGCCGTGGCGGAGACCACGCGCACGTCCACCTTCACGATCCGGGTGCCGCCGACGCGGCTGAAACTCTGGTCGGTCAGCACGCGCAGGATACGCGCCTGGGTCGCGACCGGCATGTCGGCGATCTCGTCCAGGAAAAGCGTGCCGCCATGCGCCTGTTCGAGCAGACCGGGCCGGACGAGGTCGCCACCCTCCTCCACGCCGAACAGTTCTTCGTCCACCCGCTCCGGCGTCATCCGCGCGGCACTGACGATGACGAAGGGGGCGTCCGCGCGCTGGCTCCAGCCGTGCAGCAGTCGCGCCGCCACTTCTTTGCCCACGCCCGCGCCGCCGGTGATCAGCACGCGGCTGCCGGTAGACGCGACGCGCTTGAGCGTGGCGCGAACGGTGTTGATGGCCGTGGACGTGCCGTGCAGGTCCGTGCCTCGCCCGGCCACTGCACGCAGCGAGGCGACTTCGCGGCGCAGTCGCTCGGTTTCGGTCGCACGCGCTACCATCAGTAACAACCGCTCGGCCTCGAACGGCTTCTCGATGAAGTCGGAAGCGCCGCGCCGGATGGCAGCGACCGCGGTGTCAAGATTGCCATGGCCGGAAATCACCAGCACCGGTATCGATGGATCGCGCCGCTTGATCTCGTCGAGGAGTTCAAGGCCATCGAGCCGGGAGCCCTGCAGCCACACGTCGAGCAGCACCAGGCTCGGCCGCCGTTCGGCAATCGCTTCGAGCGCCGAGTCGCTGTCTGCGGCGTTGCGGGTGGCGTACCCCTCGTCCTCCAGCACGCCGGCTACCAGTTCGCGAATGTCGCGTTCGTCGTCAACGACGAGAATATCCAGGCTCATGTTCTGCTTCCGGTTCGGGTGAGCATCGCCGGACGCGCGTCCTTCGCGTCATCCGGCGTGTCGGTAAGGGCAACGGTGGCGAGCATCGCGGTATCGAAGCACAGCGTCACGAGCGTGCCGCCGCCTGGGCGGTCAGCAAACCCGATCGTTCCGCAATGCTCCTCGACGATCTTCTTCACGATCGCGAGACCGAGGCCCGTGCCCCGACTGCGCGTGGTCATATAGGGTTCGACGATCCGGTCGCGCTCGACCGGGAGCCCGACGCCATTGTCGGACAGCGTCAGGATGAGCTTGTCGTCCGCCTCGGGCTGGATGGTCAGGTGGACCTCACCCTGCGGCAGGTCGGCCCCCTGCCCGGCGGCTTCGTTGCGCGCCTCGATCGCCTCTACGGCATTTTTGACGACGTTGGTGAGCGCCTGGCCGACCTGGCGGCGATCGCAGACCAGCGAAGGCGCAGGGTCGGGGGCGTCGAGCGTGAACCGCAGCGCCGGATGCGCCACCTCGTGCAGGAACATGGCCTGCCGTGCGATATCGAGCAACGACTCGCGACGGAACATCGGCTTGGGCATGCGCGCGAAGGACGAGAACTCGTCCACCATCCGCCGCAGGTCGCCCACCTGCCGGATGATGGTCTCCGTCAGCCGCCCGAACACCCCGTCGCTCTGGTCGACCTGCTTGCCATAGCGGCGCTGAAGCCGTTCCGCCGCAAGCTGGATAGGGGTCAGCGGGTTCTTGATCTCATGGGCGATGCGGCGGGCGACGTCGGCCCAGGCAGCGCGGCGCTGATCGTTCAGCTGCTGGGTGATGTCATCGAAGGTAAGCACCTGGCCGCCTTCATCCGAGGTGACCTTCACCGCCAGCGTGCGCGCCTCGCCGCCCGCGGCCAGCTGGACGATCCCTTCCCGATCGCCGCTGATCAGCATCGCCTCCAGTTCCGGCGCCAGCGCTTCCAGCGGCTGCCCCACGGGGTCCTCCGCCTTGTGGCGCAGCAGCGCGTTGGCGGAAGCATTGATCAGCCGCACGCGGTGATCGCCGCCGATCGCGATCACGCCGGCCGACACGCCGGACATCACCGCCTCGATCAGTGCGCGGCGGCTGTCCAGCTGGGCATTGGCGGTGACGAGCGCGTTGGTCTGGTCCTGCAGCCGCTCGGTCATGCTGTTGAACGCGATACCGAGCGTGGCGATTTCGTCGATGGTCTCGGGTGTCGGCACGCGGGCGCTCAGGTCGCCATCCGCAACCTGGCCGGCGGCCTGGACGAGCTGATCCACCGGCCGCACCAGCCGGTCCGCCACCGCCAGCGCGATCCACGTCGCGATGCCGACGATCAGCAGCGCGACGCCGAACAGCACCGCGTTGAACTGCAACTGAAGCGCGCGCGAACGCGCGATCAGCGCGGTATATTCATGGCCGATCCGATCCGACGCGAGATTCTGGCGGTTGAGAAAGTCGACATTGTTCGGGGTTGCGACATACAGAAACAGGTTCGCCGAGCGATCGACCGGGGTCACCACCCACACCATCTCGGCATCGTAATTGATGTAGGTGTCTTCGTTCCGCAGCACCTGCAGCACCTTGCCCGAGACACGGCGCGTGAAGGTCGGTGCGGACGGCGGCTCATAGGCGTAGAGCGCATCGACCCGCTTGCCGTCTACCACCCGGAACAACACCGACTGGAAGAATTGCCGGAAATAGGTCTGGCGCAGAAACCAGTCTTCGAACACCGGCGAGCGCTCGGGCACCTTGGGCGCCGTTTGGAGCATGTCGCTCACCATCTGCAGCGCCTCGCGCCGCCATCGCTGGATCACCAGCGCCTTGCCCTCATTGGCGAGCGCCTGGGTGGAGGCGAGCGCGCTGCGGGCCCGCTCAGATCCCCAGAGCTGGATGCCCGACTGGAACATGATCGAGGCGGCAATCACCGCCAGCACGATCGGCACGCTCGCCATCAGCGAGAAGACCGCCACCAGACGCACATGCAGGCGCCCGCCGCCAGCCAGCGCCGATCGCGCGGTACGATTAAGCGCTATCCGCCGGCCGATCAGCACGATCAGCGCGACATAGGGCAGCAGATTGACGAGCAGCAGCGTCGCGGCGACGCCGGGGCTGAACAGCTGCTGGCTGGAATGCTGGCGAACGAACCAGTAGGTGACGAGCGGCGTGGCCAGCGCGAGCGCCAGCACCAAAAGTTCGACCAGCCGAAACGCCCTGCCGGGACGCGACCAATCTTGCGGGCTATCGAGACTCGTTGGAGCTACGGCGACCATTGCGTCCCTGGATACACAGGGATTGTGGCCAAAAGAACACATAATATTGCCCGATTGTCACGCAGATGCGTCAGTCCGACGCATATCATGTTACGATCCGGCGCCATCCTCGCCACGAGTAGCAATCCCCAGCGTATCCAAGCGCTTGCGCAGCGTGTTGCGATTGATGCCAAGCGCCCGCGCCGCCCGCAGCTGATTGTTATGGTGGCGCCCGAGCATCATTTCGATCAGCGGGCGCTCCACTTCGCCGATGATCCGGTCGTACAGGGTGCCGTCGTCAAGCGCACGGGGCTCCTCGATCGCGATCCGCTCCAGCCTTGCACGAATGGCAGCCTCGATCCCCGCATCCCGCGCAATCGGCAAGATGCCGCCGCCATCGCCCAGCGCCCGGCGCAGGGCGGCTGCATCGATCCACTCGTCGCGGGACAGCGCGGCGATGCGGCGCATCAGATTCTCGAGCTCGCGAACATTACCCGGCCAGTCGAGCGTTTCAAGCAGCGCTACGGCGTCCTTGTCGAGCTGCTTGCGCGGCAGGCCATCCTCCACGGCGCGATCGAGGAAGTGGCGGGCGAGGAGCGGAATGTCCTGGCGGCGTTCGCGCAGCGCGGGCAGGCTGATCGGCACGACGTTCAGCCGGTAGAACAGGTCTTCGCGGAACTGGCCGATCTGGACCAGCTGGGCGAGATCCTTGTTGGTCGCCGCCACGATGCGGACGTCCGCTCGGATCGTGCGCGCACCGCCGACGGTGGTGAACTCCCCCGATTGCAGCACGCGCAGCAGCCGCGTCTGTGCATCCATCGGCATGTCGCCGATTTCGTCGAGGAACAGCGTGCCGCCCGCCGCCTGCTCGAACTTGCCCGCCACGCGCGCCTGCGCACCGGTAAAGGCGCCGCGCTCGTGGCCAAACAGCTCGGCTTCGATCAGTTCGCGCGGGATGGCCGCCATGTTGAGCGCGACGAACGGCGCACGCCGGCGCGGCCCCAGATCGTGGATGGCCTTGGCCACCAGCTCCTTGCCGGTTCCCGACTCCCCGCTGATCAGCACGGTCAGGTCGTTGGAAACGACGCGGGCGATAACCCGATACACCTCCTGCATCGCCGGCGAGCGACCGATCAGCGAGGGCCCGCCCCCCTGCTCCGCATCGGACTGGTCGGCCGGCCGACGACGCCCGCGCGCCATGGCGCTCCGGACGGCATGGGTCAGCGCGTCGAGGTCGAACGGCTTCGGCAGATAGTCGAACGCGCCCACTTCGGTCGCCCGCACGGCGGTCGCCAGCGTGTTCTGCGCCGAAAAAACGATCACGGGCAGGTTCGGATGCTCCGCCATCAGGCCCGAGACGATGTCGAGGCCATTGCCATCGGGCAGCACCACATCCGTCACCAGCACGTCGGGCACGCCCGTCGTCAGCGCGCGCCGCAGTTCGGCGACGCTGGCCGCCGTGGCGACGCGGTGGCCTTCGCGCTTCAGCGCGGCAGCAACCACCGTGCGGATCGCAGCGTCGTCATCGACGACCAGAACCGAGCCCGGCGTCATGTCGTGGCTCGCGGCAGCAGGATGCGGAACACCGTAACCTCCGGTTCGCGTTCGCGGGCATATTGGACGATCCCGCCCATATCCCGCACCAGTTTCTCTACCAAGGGAAGCCCCAGCCCCTTGCCCTCCGGCTTGCCCGAGACGAACGGTTCGAACAGGTGCTCGGCAATGTCGGCGGGGGCGCCGGGGCCGTTGTCCATCACGCAGATCTCGATCGGCAGCGGCCGGCGCGGCTGGCCGGGACCGGCATTGACCGACATGCCGTGGCGGAACGCGGTCGACAGGATGATCCGCGGCTGGGCCAGCCCCTTCAGCGCTTCCGCTGCGTTCTTGAGCAGGTTGATCAGCACCTGCAGGAAAGCATCGCGATCAATCAGAACCGGTGGCAGCGACGGATCGAACCACTCCTCGATCACGATCCCGCGCGCAAACCCGGCCAGCGCCACGCGGCGTCCATGATCGAGCAGCGGGTAGATATTCGTCGGCGCGAGATCGAGCGGGCGCGTATCGGTGAAATCCTGCATGCGGTCGATCAGCGCAGCAATGCGATCGACTTCGGTGGTGATCAGCCGGGTAAGCTCGCCGTTCGTCTCGGGGTCGCCACCACTCTGGAGCAATTGCGCCGCACCGCGGATGCCGGACAGCGGGTTCTTGATCTCGTGCCCCAGCATCGCCGCGGCACCGATCGCCGCACGGGCGCCGGCGGTGCGATCGAGCCCCTGCCCCATCTTGCGTGCCTGGGGCGCGTGGTGGAGGGTCACGATCCGCCAGCCCGGGTGATCCGGTACCTGGCCTTCGAGAAAGTCCACGCGCAATCGCGATCCGCGGACCGCCTCGATCTCGGCATCGAACGCGGCAAAGCCTCGGCCGTCCCGTCGCCCGGTATAGTCCTCGGGCGGCAGCAGCACCGCGTCATAGGGCTGGCCGACCATGCTGGTCTCGCTGTGATTGAGCAGCACCTCGCAAGCGGGGTTGGCATGGGCGATGCGCCCGTCGGGGTCCAGCACGAGCACCGCCACCGGCAGCGCGCCGAACAGTTCGGCGAAGCTCGGTCCTTCGACGGTTTGCGGGCGGAACCCCTTCAGGCCGCCGCGCGGGAGAGCCACGGCTCGTAGAACTCCGCCAGCATGTCGAGAACCTGCACCGGATCGACGACCTGGTTCACCTTGTTGCGGAACTCGGCCGAGCCGTGCAGCCCCTTGGTGTACCAGCCGAGATGCTTCCGCATCATGTTGACGCCGACCTCGTTGCCGTAATGGCCGAGCGTCTCGACATAATGCTCGGTGATGACGCGATATTGTTCTTCGATCGAAGGCTCGGGCTTGTCGCCCTTGCCCGTCAGCGCGTCCATCACCTGGCGAAGGATCCACGGCTTGCCATAGGCGCCGCGACCGATCATCACGCCGTCCGCGCCCGATTGCGCCAGCGCCTCGCGCGCATCCGCCACCGAGCAGATGTCGCCGTTGACGATCACCGGGATCGAGACCGCCTCCTTCACCCGGCGCACGAAGCTCCAGTCGGCCGAGCCGCGATACATCTGGTTGCGGGTGCGGCCATGCACCGTCACCAGCTTGGCGCCGAGATCCTGCGCGATCTTCGCAAGGTCGGGGGCGTTGAGGCTGTCATGATCCCAGCCCATCCGCATCTTGACCGTCACCGGCGTGCTGACCGCATCGACGCAGGCGCGGATGATCGCGCCGGCATGGTCCAGGTCGCGCATCAGCGCCGAGCCGGCATCACCGTTGGTGACCTTGCGGACCGGGCAGCCCATGTTGATGTCGATGATCGACGCGCCGCGATCCTCGTTGAGCTTGGCCGCCTCGGCCATCTCGTGCGGCGTGCAGCCGACGAGCTGCATCGAGACCGGCTCCTCGATCGGGTCCCAGGCCGCCTTCTGCACCGATTGCCGCGTCTCGCGGATAGCGGCGGCGCTGGCGATCATCTCGGTAACATTGAGGCCCGAGCCGAAGCGCCGTACCGCGCGCCGGAACGGCAGGTCGGTCACGCCGGTCATTGGCGCAAGCAGCACTGGGGCTTCGACCCGCACGGGGCCGATCTGGATAGGGGCGAGTTCGCGCATCAAATTCTGCCTGAAAATCAGGCAGGCGATGTAGCGATCCGGGGCGCGAAGGGCAAGGTGCCCTAAATTCCTCCCCGTGCCGGGGAGGAATGGAGGTTGCCCTACCCCTGCCCGGCAAACTTCGCTAGGCGCTCCGCCATGACCGCGTTCAGGACCGCCGCCATCCTCGTCGCCGCCGGCAGCGGCACCCGTGCCGGGGCCAGCGTACCCAAGCAATATGCACCGCTCGGCGGCAAGCCATTGCTCGCCTATGCCCATCAAGCGCTGAGCAGCCATCCCAAGATCGACGCGGTCCTCACCGTGATCGGCGCAGGCCAGGAGGCGCAGCTCGAAGCGGCGCTGGGTACCACGCCCTTCGTCACCGGCGGTGCAACCCGGCGCGAGTCGGTGCGGAACGGGCTGGAGGCACTGATCGCCGGCGACTTCACCCATGTCCTGATCCACGACGCCGCCCGGCCCTTTCTTCCGGCGCGGGTCATCGACGACCTGCTCGCGAGCCTCGATGTCGAAGGCGGTGCGATCCCTGCCCTCCCCGTGGCCGACACGCTGGTACGCGGCGAGGGCGCGCTGATCGGCGACACCGTGCCGCGCGCCGACCTCTACCGCGTCCAGACCCCGCAGGCCTTCGCCTTCGACGCCATTCTCGATGCGCACCGCCGCTGGCCCGCCGATCAGGAGGCGACCGACGACGCCCAGATGCTGCGTGCGATCGGCGGCCAGGTCGCGCTCGTCCCCGGAGACCCGATGCTCGAAAAGATCACCCATCCCGCCGATTTCGCCGCCGCCGAGACGCGGCTGGCCGCCGCGATGCGCGTCCGCACCGCGACCGGCTACGACGTGCACCGCTTCGCCGAGGGCGACGCGCTGTGGCTCGGCGGCGTGCGCATTCCGCACAGCAAGGGCCTGTCCGGCCATAGCGACGCCGACGTGGCGCTTCACGCGATCACCGATGCCCTGCTCGGCACGATCGGCGCGGGCGATATCGGCATGCACTTCCCGCCCAGCGACCCGCAATGGCGCGGTGCGGCCTCGGCCCGCTTCCTCGAACATGCGGCCTCGCTGGTCGCGGCCGAAGGCGGCATCCTGGACTTCATCGACGTGACGCTGATCTGCGAGGCGCCCAAGATCGGCCCGCACCGCGAGGCGATCCGCGCCTCGATCGCCGCGATCCTCGGTCTCGATCGGGGACAGGTGAGCGTGAAGGCGACCACCACCGAACGCCTGGGTTTCACCGGCCGCGGCGAGGGCATGGCTGCGCAGGCTGTCGCAACGGTACGCGTACCTGCAAGGAACTGACTCGTACAAGCGATCAACCGGTGGCAAGGGGGCCGCGCTATGGACACGATTCTTCCCACCGAACTCGTAGAAGCCGCGCGCAAGGTCATTGACGCGAACCGTCTTGCCGGTCGCCGCGTCGCCGTTGCCGAAAGCTGCACCGGCGGCCTGGTCTCCGCCGCGCTGACCGAACTGCCGGGTTCTTCGGACGTCTTCGACGCCGGGTTCGTCACCTATTCCAACGACGCCAAGATGGACGTGCTGAAGGTGAGCCTCGACGTGCTCGAAACCTTCGGCGCGGTCTCGATCGCGGTCGCCTGGAGCATGGCGCAGGGCGTTCTGGAGCGCACCAAGGCCGATGTCGCGGTCGCGATCACCGGCATCGCCGGCCCGGGCGGGGCGACCGAGAACAAGCCGGTCGGCACCGTGGTGTTCGCCCAGGCGATCCGTGGTGCCGATCCCAAGCACGTCGTCGCCGACGCGCGCCATTTCGAGGACAACGGCCGCGGCGGGATCCGCCTTCAGGCAGCGTTGTGTGCGCTCGACCTGTTGATGCCGTCGCCCGAAGTGCCGGTCGAGGAACCCGAAGCGGCGTAAAGCTTCGCCGCGCGCTCCTCGAACGCACCGATCATCTTGCGGAGCGCGCGGTCGAACACCTGGCCGGCCAGCATTTCGAACACCCGGTTCTTGAACGCGAAGTCGACGCAGAAATCGACATAACAGCCGCCCTGCCCGTCCGGCCGGAACTTCCAGTCGTTCGACAGGTGCTTGAGCGGCCCATCGACATATTCGACATGGACGGTCTCGGGCCGCGCCTTGGTCACGCGCGAGGTGAAGGTCTCGCGCAGCCCCTTGAAGCCGACGATCATGTCCGCGACCACCTGGGTCTCGCTCGACGAGCGGACGCGCATCGCGCTCACCCAGGGCAGGAACTCGGGGTAGCGCGCGACATCGGCCACCAGATCGAACATCTGTTCCGGCGTGTAGGGGAGCTGCCGGGTTTCGCTGTGCTTGGGCATCAGGCCTTGGCGCTCGCCTTCGCCAGCTTGGCCTCGCGGGCCGCGCGCATCTCGGCGAAATCCTCGCCGGCGTGATAGCTGGAACGCGTGAGCGGCGACGAGGCGACCTGCAGGAAGCCCTTGGCCCGCGCGATCGCGCCGTACGCCTGGAAGGCCTGCGGCGTCACGAACTCCTCGACCTTGGCGTGCTTCGGCGTCGGCTGGAGATACTGGCCCATGGTCAGGAAATCGATGTCGGCCGAGCGCATGTCGTCCATCACCTGATGCACCTCCAGGCGCTGCTCGCCGAGCCCCAGCATGATGCCCGACTTGGTGAAGATCGACGGATCGAGCCGCTTCACCGTCTCCAGCAGCCGCAGCGACGCGTAATAGCGCGCGCCCGGACGGATCATCGGGTAGAGCCGGGGTACGGTTTCGAGGTTGTGGTTATAGACGTCGGGCCGCGCCGCGACGATCGCCTCGATCGCGGCCTCGTGCTTGTTGCGGAAATCGGGCGTCAGGATCTCGATCGTGGTCGTCGGGCTCGCCGTGCGGATCGCCTCGATCACCTTGACGAACTGGCTGGCACCGCCGTCGGGCAGGTCGTCGCGGTCCACCGAGGTGATGACGATGTGCTCGAGGCCCATCTGCACCGCCGCTTCGGCGACATGCTGCGGCTCCAGCGGATCGACCTTGCGCGGCATGCCGGTCTTGACGTTGCAGAAGCGGCAGGCGCGCGTGCAGACGTCGCCCAGGATCATCACCGTCGCATGTTTCTTGGTCCAGCACTCGCCGATATTCGGACAGGCGGCCTCCTCGCACACGGTGACGAGGTTCTTGGAGCGCATCAGGGCGCGGGTCTTGGCGAACCCTTCCGAGGTGGGGGCCTTGACGCGGATCCAGTCGGGCTTGCGGACGCGCTCGGGGCGCGGCAGCGGAGTCTGCTCGTTCATGGGGGGCAGATAGAGCGCCCGGACGCGTTTCGCCAGTCCCGGAAATTGCGCATGGCGTTGCAGGGAGCGCAACCGCGGTGCGGGCGTTCTGGCGTCGACAGGGTCTGCAAGGATGGATAGGCGAAACACATGGCAGGATTTCAAGAACTGATCGGTGGCTATCACCGTTTCCGCACGGACGGCTGGAGCAGCCAGCGCGCGCGCTGGGCTGAACTCTCCGAGGGCCAGAGCCCCAAGGTGATGGTGATCGCCTGCTCGGATAGCCGAGTCGATCCGGCGCAGATCTTCGATACCTCGCCGGGCGAGATCTTCGTGGTGCGCAACGTAGCCAACCTCGTGCCGCCGTACGAGACCGATGGCGGTCGCCACGGCGTCTCGGCCGCGCTGGAATTCGCGGTGACTCAGCTTCAGGTACAGGAAATCGTGGTGATGGGCCACGGCGCCTGCGGCGGCGCGCATGCGGCGCTCACCCAGCGCTTCGCCGATGCCGAGCAGGGCCAAGGCGGCTTCATCGCCCACTGGGTCGACATGCTGGACGAGGCCCGCGACAAGGTCCGTGCCGAATATGGCGAGGGGCCTGAGGCCGTACGCGCGATGGAACACGAAACGGTTCGCGTCTCGATGCGCAACCTGCGGACCTTCCCTTTCGTCGCCGAGCGTGAGGCGTCTGGCGCGTTGACCATCCACGGGGCGTATTTCGCCATCGCCGACGGCATCCTGCACGTGATGGGCGAAGACGGAACGTTCCAGGCGGCGTGACCTGGTGGATCGGGGATCCGTCCCATATCGGGGAGGATCTCTACGACTTGGGGTAGGCTCACCAATATGGGAACTTCAGAAAGCGCCCCAGTTGCGGCCATTCACGGAAATGGTCATTCTCTGCCCGAGAGCATCGGCGCGGCGCCGAAGCCGAAAGCGACAGGATTTGGATAAGGTGGGGCACGTCGATGCGTTCAACGTGGCGGTCGGCATTGCCCTCATCTTGGGGATAGGTTTTTGGCTCGCCCGGTTAGCCCGGTTCGCGAGGGAAGGCGAAATCCATCTCGTTATGAGCGCAGCCGGGGACGGCCTTATGGGGCAGGTGCTGCGGGCGGAACGGCCCGTGCTTTTCTGGACGATATGGTTTGCCAATATCGCGCTGATGGTTGGTGCCTTTGCGGCTTACTTCGTCTTCGTCATCTTGGGCTGAACATCCGCTTGCCACCAACATCGGACAGTCAGACGCAGTGCCGACAGCGTCCGTTGATGCGGTAGCGTCTCAGAATTTCCCCAGCGCTTCCGTCGCCACCTTCACGACCTCCGGGTCGAGCTCCGGCGGCACCATCGGCACATGCTTTTCCAGCTGCTCGGCGATGGCGGTCAGAGCCGCGATCCGCGCGGCCTTCTTGTTGTTCCCGTCGATCACCGTCCAGCGTGCATGCGGCGTGTCGGTCTCGTGGAACATCTCGTGCATCGCATCGAGATAGTCCGCCCGGCGTGCACGGTTGCGGAAATCGTCCATGCCGGTCTTCCAGCGCTTCCACGGATGGGTCAGCCGGTCGCGCAGGCGCTTGTCCTGGGTTTTCTGCGTCACGTGCAGGAAGAGCTTGATCAGCGTCGCGCCGTTATTGACCTGCTGCGCCTCGAAATCGTTGATCTCGGCATAGCCGCGCCGCCAGTCGGTCTCGCTGGCATAGCCCTCGACGCGCTCGACCAGCACCCGGCCGTACCAGGTGCGATCGAACACCGCGATATTGTGTTGCGCCGGCAGCCGCTGCCAGAACCGCCAGAGGAAGTGGTGCGAGAGTTCTTCCTGCGTCGGCGCGGAAATCGGCCACACCTCATAGTAGCGCGGGTCCCATTCGGCGGTGAGGCGCTTGATTACCCCGCCCTTCCCCGCCGCGTCCCAGCCCTCCAGCGCCACGATCGCGCGGCGCTTGTGGATGATGTGCGCGGTCTGGATATGGCTCAGCCGTTTCTGCAGCTTGGCGAGTTCGGCGTCATAGTCGCCGTCGAAATGGTCGCCGGCCTCATAGTCGGAAAGATCGATCGTCATAGCGCGCCTTAACGTGCGGGAGCGATCAAGGCTGCATCGACGCGATTGGCGAGTGGTCGACCAGCTTCATGGTCGGCGATGCTCGCCAGCGTTGTCTCCGCGATCGCCGACAGCGCTTCCTCCGTAAGGAAGGCCTGATGGCCGGTGACCAGCACGTTGGGAAAGGTCAACAGCCGCTGGAACTGGTCGTCGGCAATGATTTCGTTGGAGAGGTCCTCGAAGAACAGGTCGGCTTCCTGCTCGTACACGTCGAGGGCCACGGCACGGACCTTTCGCGACTTGAGTCCCTCGATCAGTGCTGCGGTGTCGATCAGCGCGCCGCGGCTGGTGTTGACGATGGTGAGCCCGTCGCGCGCCTCGGCGATCACCTGCGCGTTGATCAGCCGGTGGGTGTCGGGGGTCAGCGGACAGTGCAGCGTGAGAATCTCGGCGGTGCGCAGCAGCGCGTCGCGCGGCACGTAGCGGACGCCGATTGCCTCCAGCGCGGGATCGGCATGGAGGTCGCTCGCCAATACCGTGCAGCCGAAGCCGGCACGCAGCGCGCGGGCGACCAGCGCGCCGATCTTGCCGGTGCCGATCACACCGACGGTGCGGCCATGGAGATTGCGGCCGATCAGCCCGTCGAGTGCGAAATTGTTCTCCCGCACCCGCGACCAGGCGCGCGGGATCTGCCGGTCCACCGCCAGCAACAGCCCCACGGTGAACTCCGCCACCGCGTGCGGGGAATAGGCCGGCACGCGTACCACGCCGATGCCCAGCCGCTCGGCTGCGAAAAGATCGACGTTGTTGAAGCCGGCGCAGCGCAGCGCCACGAGCCGCACACCGACCTTGGCCAGCGCCTCCAGCACGTCCGCATCGACCCCGTCGTTGACGAACACGCATACCGCCGGATGCCCCGCCGCCAGCGGCGCGGTCAGCAGGTCGAGGCGGGGTTCGAGGAAGGTCAGTTCATGGCCGAAGCGCGCATTGGCCTCGGTCAGGAAGCGGCGGTCATAGGCCTTGGTGTTGAACACCACGACGCGCATGACCGCCCTGCTCCGCTCAGCCGGCCTTGGGACCGTCGACGCCCGGCGCCAGGCGGATGTGCAGTTCCTTCAGCTGCTTGTCGCTGACGGCCGACGGCGCGTGCATCATCAGGTCCTCGGCCTTCTGCGTCATCGGGAAGGCGATCACTTCGCGGATGTTCGGCTCGTCGGCGAGCAGCATCACGATGCGGTCGACACCCGGGGCCGAGCCGCCATGCGGCGGCGCGCCGAACTTGAAGGCGTTGATCATGCCCGCGAAGTTGGTGTCGACGTCCGCTTGCGTATACCCGGCGATCTCGAACGCCTTGTACATGATCTCGGGCTTGTGGTTCCGGATCGCGCCCGAGGACAGCTCGATGCCATTGCAGACGATGTCGTACTGGTAGGCGAGGATGTCGAGCGGATCCTTGGTCTCCAGCGCCTCCAGCTCGCCCTGCGGCATCGAGAAGGGGTTGTGGCTGAAATCGACCTTCTTCGCGTCCTCGTCATATTCGAACATCGGGAAGTCGACGATCCAGCAGAACTCGAAGCGCTTCTTGTCGATCAGCTCCAACTGCTCGGCAGCGCGGGTGCGGGCGAGGCCGGCGAGCTTAGCTGCCTGCGCTTCCTTGCCGGCGGCGAAGAAGATGCCGTCGTTCGGGCCAAGGCCCATCGCCTCGGCAATGGCCTTCATGCCGTCCTGGCCGTGGTTGTTGGCGATCGGGCCGCCGAACACGCCGTCCTTCTGCGTCGCATAGCCGAGGCCGGGGAAGCCTTCGCTCTGCGCCCAGCTGTTCATGTCGTCGAAGAACTTGCGGCTCTTCTCGTGCGTGCCCGGCGCCGGGATCGCGCGGACGACGTCGCCGCCCTCGACGATCGAGGCGAAGCGGCCGAAGCCCGAGCCCTTGAAGAAGTCCGACACGTCGGTGATGACCAGCGGGTTGCGCAGGTCGGGCTTGTCGTTGCCGTACTTCAGCATCGATTCGCGGTACGGAATGCGCTTGAACGGCAGCGCGCTGACGCTGCGGCCCATGCCCTCCCAGTCCGCGAACTCCTCGAACACGCCGTGCAGCACCGGCTCGATCGCGGCGAACACGTCGTCCTGCGTCACGAAGCTCATCTCGAAGTCGAGCTGGTAGAATTCGCCGGGGGACCGGTCGGCGCGGGCGTCCTCGTCGCGGAAGCAGGGCGCGATCTGGAAGTAGCGGTCGAAGCCCGCGACCATCAGCAGCTGCTTGAACATCTGCGGCGCCTGCGGCAGCGCATAAAACTTGCCCGGATGGACGCGGCTGGGGACGAGATAGTCACGCGCGCCCTCGGGGCTCGACGCGGTGAGGATCGGCGTCTGGAACTCGGTGAAGCCCTGGTCGATCATGCGGCGGCGGAGCGATGCGATCACGTTCGAGCGCAGCAGGATGTTCTTGTGGACCTTCTCGCGGCGCAGATCGAGATAGCGGTTCCGCAGGCGAATCTCTTCGGGATATTCCTGCTCGCCGAACACCGGCATCGGCAGGTCGGCGGCGGCGGACTGGACGGTCACTTCCGCCGCGCGGACCTCGATCTCGCCGGTCGGCAGGTTCGGGTTCACCACGCTGGCATCGCGGGCGACGACCGTGCCGGTGACGGTGATCACCGATTCGGAACGCAGCGACTCGATCGCATCGAAGGCCGGGCCGCTGGCGTCCGTGACGATCTGGGTGATGCCGTAATGATCACGCAGGTCGACGAACACCAGGTCGCCATGGTCGCGCTTGCGGTGCACCCAGCCCGACAGGCGGACGGTTTGCCCCACGTCCGCGGAGCGGAGCTGGGCGCAGGTGTGGGTGCGATAGGCGTGCATGTGGCTGATCTTCTCACCTTGTCGTCATCGCCGCCTGGTGGGGCGGTGCCGGAACGAGCCGGCGCGACGATATTGAAACACTATGACCGCGCGCATTCCGGTCACACCCCACTTTTGTCAACCCGAAGACCGGTATATGGGCGTCAGATGCACATTCATGGTCTGATCGAAGACAGCGTCACCCTCGCCGATCTCTGCAAACGCCTCGCGCAGTCCGACTTCATCACGGTCGATACCGAGTTCATGCGGGAAAACAGCTACTGGCCCGAGCTCTGCCTCATTCAGGTAGCCAACGACAAGGAGGCTGCGGCGATCGATCCGATGGCCCCGGACCTCGACATGGGCCCCCTGCTCGACCTGCTCGTCGAGAATGAGGACGTCCTCAAGGTCTTCCACGCCGGTGGCCAGGATATCGAGATCGTCTACAACCTCACCGGCAAGACGCCGCATCCGATGTTCGACACCCAGGTCGCCGCGATGGCGCTCGGCCAGGGCGAGCAGATCGGCTATTCCAACCTCGTCGACACCTATCTCGGCATCGTCGTCGACAAGGGCGCCCGCTTCACCGACTGGGCGCGCCGCCCGCTCGACAAGCGCCAGATCGATTATGCGATCGCGGACGTGACGCACCTGTCCAAGATCTTCCCGAAGATGTTGGAAAAGCTCCGCAAGTCCGGCCGCGGTGTGTGGCTGGACCAGGAGATGGAGCGGATTTCCAATCCAGAGAACTACCGCAACGATCCAGACCAGGTATGGCAGCGCGTCCGCATCAACAGCCGCAAGCCGGACGTGCTCGGCCGCCTCAAGGCGCTCGCCCGCTGGCGTGAGCTCGAGGCGCAGGGCAAGGACCTGCCGCGCGGCCGCATCGTCAAGGACGAGACGCTGGCCGATCTCGCCGCCAATCCGCCGCGCAAGCAGAGCGACCTCGCCAAGGTGCGCGGCCTCTCCGCCGCCTGGGCCGGGAACGATATCGGCGGCCGGATGATGGACGCGCTCGCCGATGCCAAGTCCCTGCCCGCCGACGAGATGCCCGGCCGCGAAGAGCGCAAGCCCGCCCTTGGCAAGGACGGGGCGCTGGTCGCCGACCTTCTGAAGCTGCTGCTCAAGATTCGCGCAAAGGAAGTGAACGTCGCCCCGCGCCTGCTCGCGCGATCGGAGGACCTGGAGGCGCTCGCCGCCGGCGTCCGCAAGGACCTGCCGATCCTTGAAGGCTGGCGCTACGAACAGTTCGGCCGCGATGCGCTGGCGCTGGTCGAGGGCCAGCTTGCCTTCGCGGTGCGCAACGGCAAGCTCAAGATGAGCCGTACGGAAGAGCCGGCATGATCCGGACCGTCGCATTGCTCGCGCTCACCGCCGCAGGGGCGGCCGGCTGTGCCGCGCAGAACAAGGCCGATCCCCTGCCGCCGATGGTCGAATGCGACGCCAACCGCGTGCTGGACCTCAAGGGCAAGCCGCGCTCCCCGGCGGTGGAGGCGGATGCCCTCGCCCGCTCGGGTGCGAAGCGCATCCGCTGGATCGAGCCCGGCGCGGCGGTGACGATGGACTTCCGCGTCGACCGGCTCAACCTGCACGTCGACAAGACCGGCACCATCACCGACGCCCGCTGCGGCTGACGGCGGCGGCCGAAGCGGGGCTCAGCCCCGCTTCACCAGCGTCATCTGGATCACGTCGATCCCGCCACCGCGGAAACCGCCCTCGCAATACATCAGGTAGTAGCGCCACAGGCGGACGAAACGCGCGTCGAACTGCGCCGGCAACAGGCCGGCCGCAGCCGCCGCATCGAAGCTTTCGCGCCAGCGCCGCAGGGTTTCCGCATAGTCCAGCCCAAAGCCGTGGCGGTCGCGCCATTCCAGCCCCTCGGCCTCGGCCAGCGCGCGGAATTCGCTCTCCTTGAGCAGCATGCCGCCGGGGAAGATATAGGTCTGGATGAAATCGACGTTGCGGGCATAGCCTTCGAACATCGCGTCGTCGAACGTGATCACCTGCAGGGCCGCTCGCCCGCCCGGCTTCAAGGCGCGGGCGATCGCCGAAACATAGGCCGGCCAATATTCGCGCCCTACCGCCTCGGCCATCTCGATACTGGCGACGGCGTCATATTGACCCGTCACGTCCCGATAGTCGGTAAGGCTGAAGCGGGCGCCTGCCATCCCCTCGGTCCGCGCCTCGGCCCAGGCCTTCTGCTCGGTCGAAAGGGTGATGCCATGCAGCTTCCGTCCCTGGCGCAACGCCAGTTCGGCGAACGAGCCCCAGCCGCAGCCGATCTCGAGGATGGTGTCGCCCGGCCGGGTGGCGGTGCGCTCGAGGATCGCCTGCAGCTTCGCCTCTTGCGCCGTCTCCAGCGCATCGTCTGCATCGCGGAAGATCGCGCTGGAATAGCTCATGCCGGGATCGAGCCACCGCGTGTAGAAGTCGTTCCCCAGATCGTAATGGAACGCGATGTTCTTGCGGGATCCGCCGCGATGGTTGCGTCGCATCCAATGCATCAGCCGCCGCGGCAGCAGCGACAGCCCCCGCGAGCGCGACTGCGCCGCAAGCCCCGCACGGTTACGGCTGAACAGCGCGAACAGCTGCACCGGATCGGGGCTCGACCATTCGCCCTTCTCCCAAGCCTCGTACCATCCGGCGGAACCACCGGTCGCCAGCCGGACCAGCGCCCGCCAGCTGTGCAGCGTGACGTTCGCCGCCGGCCCCGCCGCGCCGCCCCCTAGCAGCCGCGCCTGACCATCAGGCGTAAATACTTCCAGGCTTCCCTCGGAGATTCCGAGGTCCAGCCGGTCGAGCTGGCGATGGAAGAAAGTACCGAAGAGGGCGAGCGGCGAGGTGCCGCGTTTGGGGGCTCGTACCCGATCCTGTGCCGGAGCGTTCATGCCCCGTTACATGCACGCCTTGCCGCGCGGGGCAAGCCCTTCAGCGGACGGTACGCCCCGCCGCCAGCGCGCGTTCGCGGGCATCCTGGTGGTTAATCCGTTTGGAAGGATACGCCCCCGGCCGACACCCCGCCGCTTCGGGATCATGGATCGCACCGTCCGGTACGTTCGCAAGCTCGGGCACCCAGCGCCGGATATAGCCTGCGGCGTCGAACTTCTCGGATTGGGACAACGGCGCCATCACCCGGCTCCACTGGCTCGAGTCGACCCCCGATCCGGAAACCCACTGCCAGTTCACCGTGTTGTTGCCGTAGTCGGCGTCGACCAGCGTATCCCAGAACCAGCGCTCGCCTTCGCGCCAATCGATCAGCAGATGCTTGATGAGGAAGCTCGCCGCGATCATCCGCACGCGATTGTGCATCCAGCCGGAGGTCCAAAGCTGGCGCATGCCGGCATCGACGATGGGATAGCCCGTCTGCCCGCGCTGCCAGGCGCGAAGATCGGCCTTGGCTTCCTTGCCGGTGCGCCACGGCATCTTGTCGAACGCCGGCCGCCCGTTCTTGGCGGCATAGTCCGGATACTGGCAGATCAGGTTCTGGGTGAAGTCGCGCCAACCGAGTTCGCGAAGATATTCCTCCACCTGCCCGCCGGCATCCCCAACCGCGTGCCACACTCGCGCTGGGGAGACTTCGCCGAAGTGGAGATGCGGCGACAAGCGCGAACTGCCCTCGATCGACGGCAGGTTGCGGGTGTCGTCATAGCGTGCGGCATGCTCCCGGAACCGCCGCAGCCGCTTGTGCGCGCCGGCCTCGCCCGGCTCCCATTCCTCGCCGAAACCGCACGCCCAATCCGGCGCGGTGGGGAGCAGCTCCCAATCTTCCAGCTTATCGCTGTCAGGCCATTTCGGCGGCGACGCGATCTTCCTCGGGGCCGGCAGCGGGTCGGCCGGGGGAAGACGTTCGCGCAGCGCGCGCCAGAAGGGCGTGAAGATCTTGTAGGGCTTGCCCGCGCCGGTGGTCACCGCGCCGGGCGGCAACAGATAGTTGCCGTCGTGGCAGCAGAGCGTCAGCTGCTTTGCCACCGCCCGTTCGGCGTTTCGCCACCAGGGTTCGTAATGGCGAATGCAATGCACCGTTGTCGCGCCGGTTTCCTTCGCCAGCGCCGCCAGCACCTCGTCGCTCTTGCCGCGCCGCAGGATCAGACGGGACCCCTTGGCGCGAAGGTCCGCATCGAGCGCCGCAAGGCTGTGATGCAACCACCAGCGCGACGCAGCGCCCATCGCACGGTGCTTTGCGGTCTCGTCATCCAGCACATAGACCGGCACGACCATGCCCTCCTCCAGGGCTGCACGAAGCGCGGGCTGATCGGAAAGGCGGAGATCCCGGCGAAACCAGAGTAGAACAGGCGCAGTCATAGGGGGCACAAACGCGCAAGGTCCGCCGAAGGCGACCTGTCCTCAAGAACAGGGCACACGGACCCGATCGCCGCGCCGATGCGTTACGGGACCGTCATCATTCCAAGGGGGCCTCATGCAATTCCGATCGGCGGCAATGATCGTCAACACCAAGTCCCGCCATGGCCAGGACTGGTTCGATCGTGCCTGCGCCCGCTTCGGCGAGCAGGACATGCCAGTCGATGCGCATGCGGTCGACGATCCGGATCGCCTGGAGGCCGTGCTGGGCGAGGTGCTGGCGAAGAAGCCCGAGCTGGTGATCCTCGGCGGTGGCGACGGCACGATCAGCGGACTGGTAGACAAGCTCGTCGGCAAAGGCGTCGTGCTCGGCGTGCTGCCCTTGGGCACGGCGAACAGCTTCGCCCGCTCGCTGGGTGTCCCTCTCGATCTCGACGGCGCGGTCGACACGATCCTGAAAGGGCGGCCGAAGCGGATCGACCTGGGCATGATCGACGATGACTATTACGCCAGCACCGCCGCGATCGGCCTGTCCCCCCAGATCGCCGAGACCGTGCCGCACAACGTCAAGCGCTGGTTCGGCCGCATGGGCTATCTCAGCTGGGCGGCGCTGCAGTTCCTGAAGTTCAAGCCGTTCACCGTGATCGTCGGCGAAGGCAAGGATGCCAAGCGGTTGCGCGCCGTGGAGGTGCGAATCTCCAACGGCCCGTTCCATGGCGGCACCGAGCTGGTGGACGAGGCCGGCGTCGCCTCGGGCGAGATCGTCGTCCAGGTCGTAAAAGGCCATGTGAAGTCGCGGCTGGTGCGCAACTGGGCCGCCTCCGTGCTGCGCCTGGAGGCGCGCAAGGAAGATACCGTCACCTTCCGCGGCACGGCGCTGCGGGTCGCCACCGAGCCGCCGCTGCCGATCTCGATCGACGGCGAGGTGCTGGCGAAGACGCCGGTGGTAGCGAAAGTGGCGGCAGCGGTGATCGACGTGATGGTGCCCGCCGCCAACTGACGAGGATACGCCCCGGCTCGCACCGGGGCGTCCGCTCAGCCCAATCGCGCCAGTGCCGCCGACAGACGCTCGGCTTCCGCCGCCTTCTCGGCATGGTCGGCACGTGCCTTCTCGACCGCCTCCGGCTTCGCACGTTCGACGAAGCTCGGATTGCCGAGCCGGCCTGCGAGTCCGTCCCGTTCCTTCTCCGCGGCGGCAATCGCCTTGGTGAGGCGGGCGCGTTCGGCTTCGAGGTCGACGACGTCGCCGAGCGGCATGACGAAGGTCGCTTCGTCCACCACCAGCTGGAGCGCGCCGCCCGCAGGCGCGTCGCCTTGCGCCTGGTCGACCCGACCGAGCCGTGCCAGCGCCGCGTCCTGCCGCGCCAGACGCGCGACCGTCTCGGCCGAGGCATCGCGAATGTGCAGCGGGAGGCGCGCGCCCGGCGGCACGTTGAGCTCGGTGCGCGCGGCACGGATTTCGCTGACCAGCCGGATCAGCCAGTCGATCTCCTGCGCCGCCTTCGGATCGAGCGCGCGGGCATCGGCCATCGGCCATTTCGCGACGATCAGGTCATGGTCGCGCGGGCCCATTTTCGACCACAGCTCTTCGGTGATGAAGGGCATGAACGGGTGGAGCATGACGAGGATCTGGTCGAGCGCCCAGCCCGCGACGGCGCGGGTCTCGTCCGCGTCGGCAGCAGCAACGCCCTCGCCCTGCAGCACCGGCTTGATCAGCTCCAGATACCAGTCGCAGAAGCGGCTCCAGACGAACTGATAGATGCTGTTCGCCGCCTCGTCGAAGCGCAAGTCCGCCAGCGCGAGGTCCAGCGCCTGCACCGTCGCGATGGTTTCCGCGATGATCCAACGGTTTACCGCCAGCTCCGCAGACGGCGCCTCAAGCTGCTTGCTCGCGGCGATGCCGTTCGCCTGGCAGAAGCGCGCGGCGTTCCACAGCTTGGTCGCGAAGTTGCGATAGCCTTCCAGCCGCTTCTCATCCATCTTGATGTCGCGGCCCTGGCTTTCCATCGCCGCCATGAAGAAGCGCAGCGCGTCGGCGCCATACTTGTCGATCATGCCCAGCGGATCGACGGTGTTGCCCTTGGACTTGGACATCTTCTGGCCGTCCGCCGCGCGGACAAGACCGTGCAGATACAGGGTCTTGAACGGCACTTCCTTCATGAAGTGCAAGCCCTGCATCATCATCCGCGCGTCCCAGAAGAACAGGATGTCGAAGCCGGAGATGAGCACGTCGTTCGAATAGCGCCCGCCAAGCGTGGGATCGGTGTTCTCGGGCCAGCCGAGCGTCGCGAACGGCCACAGTGCGGAGGAGAACCAGGTGTCCAGCACGTCGGAATCGCGGGTGAGCGCAACGCCCTCCCCGGCCTGCGCCTGCGCCTCTTCCTCTGTCTCGGCGACATAGGGCTTGCCGTCGGCATCGAACCACGCCGGGATGCGGTGGCCCCACCAGAGCTGGCGGCTGACGCACCAGGGCTGGATGTTCTCCATCCAGTTGAAATACGTCTTTTCCCAGCTCTTCGGCACGATCTTGGTCGCGCCCGACCGGACCGCCTCGATCGCCGGCTTGGCGAGCGTCGCGGCATCGACATACCATTGGTCGGTCAGCCAGGGCTCGATCACCTGGCCCGAACGGTCGCCATAGGGGGTCTGGATGGTCCGCGGTTCGGCGTCGTGCTCGGCACCGTCCTTGTCGACGTACGGCACGAGGAAGCCCTCGTCCTTCAGCCGCGCGACGATCGCCTTGCGCACCTCGAACCGGTCGAGCCCGATCAACTCGGCAGGCACCAGCCCGTCCTGGGTCTGGCAGATCGCCGCCTTGGCATCGAGCATGTTGAGCATCTCGCCGGCTTTAATTCCAGCGCGAATACCGACCTCGAAGTCATTGAAATCATGGCCAGGTGTGATCTTCACCGCGCCCGAGCCGAGCGCCGGATCGGCATGCTCGTCGCCGACGATCGGGATCAGGCGGCCGGTGATGGGCAGCCGAACCTGCTTGCCGATCAGCGCCTTGTAGCGCTCGTCCTCGGGATGCACGGCGACCGCCATGTCGGCCAGCATCGTCTCGGGGCGCGTCGTCGCGACCTGGATGAAGCCCGAACCGTCCGCCAGCGGATAGCGCAAATGCCAGAAATTGCCGCGGACTTCCTTGGTCTCGACCTCCAGATCCGAGATCGCGGTGCCGAGGCCCGGGTCCCAGTTCACCAGCCGCTTGTCGCGATAGAGCAGGCCCTGGCGATGGAGTTCGACGAACACCTTGAGCACGGCCCTGGAGAAGCCCTCGTCCATGGTGAAGCGCTCGTTCGCCCAGTCCATCGAGCAGCCGAGCCGGCGCAGCTGGCGGGTGATCTGGCCGCCGCTCTCCGCCTTCCATTCCCACACCTTGTCGACGAACGCCTCGCGGGTGAAGTCGGTACGCTTCTGCCCGGCGGCGTTGAGCTGGCGCTCGACCACCATCTGCGTGGCGATGCCGGCATGATCGGTGCCGACCACCCAGCGCGCATCCTTGCCCTTCAGCCGCGCATGGCGGACCAGGATGTCCTGCAGCGTGTTGTCGAGCGCGTGGCCGATGTGCAGGCTGCCCGTCACGTTGGGCGGCGGATTGACGATCGTCCAGGGCTCGGCGCCCTCACGCGCGGGGCGGAACAGGCCTTCGTCTTCCCAATGGGCGTACCAGCGGGATTCGATGTCGGCGGGGTCGAAGGTCTTGGGGAGTTCGGTCATGGTGACAGGGGCTTTAGCGTTGCCCCTGCCCCGCGCACAACCCTTGCCGACGCGCCCTTGCCCCGGACGCTCAGCTGAGCGTGCTGAGCACCTTGTCGACGCGGTCGAGGGTGAACGGCTTGGAGAGCACCGGCCGGTCGCGGTGGAGCGGCGCGATGCTGTCATCGGCGCCGCCGGTCGCGAGCACGAAGGGGATGCCGAGTTCGGCGAGCTTGTCGGCCACCGGCCAGCTCTGCTCGCCGCCGCGCAGGTTCACGTCGAGGATCGCGGCATCGATGCCGCCGGCGCCGATCCGATCCAGCGCCTCCGCCACGGTGTCGGCCGTTCCCGCCGGAACACGGTCCAGCGCATCGAGGAAATCCTCGAGCATCATGGCGATCAACGGCTCGTCTTCGACGATGAGAATGTTACGCGGACCCTGCATATAACCCCCTTTGCAGGAAAAATTGTTTCGTGCCAAGCACTTATTTGGTCACCAATATCACCTGAACCGCTTCTGCAAGTTGTTGCACGGAAAAGGGTTTCGGCAGAAAGGCAACATTGTCGAGATCGATCGAACGACGCAATTGTTCCTCCGCATAGCCTGACATGAAGAGGATCGGGAGGTCCGGCCAGCGATCCCGCACCTTGCGGGCCATGCTGGGCCCATCCATCACCGGCATCACGACGTCGGAAACCAGAAGATCCGGCTTCTCCATCGTCTCGATCGTTTCAAGCGCGACTTCGCCATTTTCGGCGGTGACCACCGAATAGCCCTGGCGGGTCAGTGCGCGTTCGGCGATCGCCCGGACCATATCTTCGTCCTCGACGACGAGGATCGTGCCGGTACCCCAGAGATCGGCGGGTTTATCCTTCACCACCGGCAGCTTGGCTACCGCCGCTTCTGGCGCGGTGTGCACCGGCAGATAGATGGTGAAGGCCGCGCCGCCGCCCGGATTGTTCTCGGCGAAGATATAGCCGCCCGATTGCTTGATGATGCCGTAGACCGTCGACAGGCCAAGCCCCGTCCCCTTGCCCACCTCCTTGGTGGTGAAGAACGGCTCCCAGATCTTGGGCAGGATCTCGGGCGGGATGCCGGTGCCCGTGTCCGAGATGCGCAGCGCGGTATAGTCGCCCACCGGCAGCACGTCGTCATCCATGCGCCGGACATCGGCCGAGGAGACCGCCAGCGTCTCGATCGTCAGCGAACCGCCGCCGCTGGGGTTCTTGCTCAGCATCGAATCGCGCGCGTTCACCGCGAGATTGACCACCACCTGTTCCAGCTGCCCGGGATCGGCGCGCACAGGCCCGAGGTTGCGGCCATGCTTCACGTCGAGCGACACGGTTTCGCCGAGCAGGCGCTTCAACAGGTTCGAGACTTCCGAGATGATGTCGGGCAGCTGCAGCACCTGCGGCCGCAGCGTCTGCTGGCGCGAGAAGGCGAGCAGCTGGCGGGTCAGGCTCGCCGCGCGATTGGAGTTGGCGCGAATCTGCTGGATATCGTCATAATCGCTGTCCCCCGGCGAATGGCGCATCAGCATCAGGTCGCAATGCCCGATGATCGCGGTGAGGATGTTGTTGAAATCGTGCGCGACGCCGCCCGCGAGCTGGCCTACCGCCTGCATTTTGGTCGCCTGGGCGATCTGGCGCTTCAGCTTGCCCTCCTCGCCCGAATCGCGCAGGCTGAGCAGCACAGCGGCATCGCCAAGTCCGCGCGCACCGGCGATGGTGATCGCGACCGGCTCCTCGGAAGCGTCCTTCAACCGCACCGTGATTTCCAGCGATTGCGGGGCACCGCCGGCAAAGCGCCGCACGGCATCCGCCAGCGTCGCCTTGTCCTCACGCACCACCAGATCGCCGGGATAGAGCGGCGGCGCGGCCGGATGCACGCGCGCCGTGCGGACGAACGCGTCGTTCATCGTCAGGAACCGACCGTCGCGATCGATCAAGGCAAGGCCGGTCGGAAGCAGCGAGATCAGCGAATGGACATGGGCCGAGGCGCTGCCCGCGAGCGCCGGGGCGGCGAGCGCCGTCGGCTCCTCGTCGAGAAGTGCCACGAGCAACGGCGCCTCGTCGCCTTCCAGAAACGGTATCTGCAGCACCCGGAGCGGCGTACCCTCGATCCCCTCGCGCTCGAAGCGCACCTGGCCGATCGAATCGGTGATCAGCAGCCGCGCGAAATCGCGGCCGTCGACAATGCCGTCGGCGCTGCCGAGCGCGCGGTGACGGAATACCCGGTTGGCGGATCGGATGCGCCCGTCCGGCGCCACCAGCACGACCATCACCCCGGCACCGCCCAGACGATCGCCGGTCGGGCCCGCGAGCAACCCCTGCAACTGCACGGCGAGATCCAGCGCGTGGATACCGATGAAGCGCCACACCAGCGATTCGTCGCCGACCCGAACGACGCGCACCGCAACCTGCGCGCCGAACACCTGAACGTCGCTGCACCGGCTCTCGCCATCCCGCCAGGCCGCCCGCGCACAGGCTCCCAGCGCACGCTCGCCTTCCTCGCCGATCGGCAGGCTGGGTGGCGTCGGCCAGCCGCCGAACAGCGCTTCGTAGCGCGGATTGGCGCAGACCAGCCGTCCGCTGCGATCGGTCACCGCCAGCGCATCGTCGCTGGCCGAGGCGAGCGCATGGGCGATCGCCCAATCGGTATAGCGTTCGATGCTGGTGCTGGGCGACCGGAACAGCCGGCCGATCGCCAGCAGCAGCCCGGCCGCCAGCAGGGCAGCCGCACCGAAGCCGGTGGCAATCGCGCGATCGTTCAGGCTGAGAAGGACGACGGCCGCTGCGGCGACGCCCGTAACCACCACCGCCGCGATGGGCAGCAGCAGGGACGGCTTGGGCAGCTCGGCATCGGGCAGACTTGCCATCGTTCACCGATGTTCTGCCGCAGGCCCAGCGTCAAGCGTCGATCGCTCGAAAGCGGATTGTCGCGTTCGCCTTATGCGCGCTGAAGGCGCTGCTGCAGGCGACGCTTGCGTTTGTGGAGGATCCACCAGCGCCACAGCAACCCACTGCCGAAATAGCCGAGCACCGCAAGCACGACGGCGATGGTGACCAGTCCGGTAAGCGTCGCCGGCCCCGCCTGGTGCAGCAGCCAGTCCAGCCAGCCGGGGGTATCGCCCGACAGCACCTCCTGCGCCGCGCGGGGCCCGAGGATCCAGCTGCCCAGCCAATAGGCCGCGACCCACAGCGGCGGCGTGGTGAAAGGGTTGGTGAAGAAGGTGGTCGCGGCCGCCGCGGGGATGTTGGCGCGCAGCGGCAGGGCCAGCAAGGCGGATGCGGGGATCTGCCCCATCGGCACCAGGATGCCGGTGAGCATGCCCAGCGCGACGCCGCGCGGCACCGAACGGCGGGTGAAGCGCCACAGCGACGAATGCATCACGCGCCCGGCTACCGGCTTCAACCAGCGATTGGTCTCGATCGATTCCCGAGTGGGGACCGCCTTGTCGGCCAGGCGACGCAGGCGGCCCTGCGCGGCCATCTCAGCCGCGGTCCCGGAGGATGCGCGACTGCTCGCGCTTCCAGTCGCGCTCCTTGATGGTTTCGCGCTTGTCATGCGTCTTCTTGCCCTTCGCCAGCGCCAGTTCAACCTTCGCACGCCCCTTGCTGTTGAAATAGACCGACAGCGGGACCAGCGTCATGCCCTCGCGGGCGACGGCGCCGTGCAACTTGTTTATCTCGCGCTCGTGAAGCAGCAATTTACGCGGCCGCTTCGCCTCGTGATTGAATCGGTTGCCGTGGCTGAATTCGGGGATGTTGGCGTTGACCAGCCACACCGCCTCGTTCTTTATCTCGGCATAGGCCTCAGCGATCGAGCCCTCGCCGAAGCGCAGCGACTTCACCTCGGTCCCGGTCAGCACCAGGCCGGCTTCATAGGTCTGCTCGATGAAATAGTCGAAGCGCGCGCGCCGGTTCTCGGCAACGGTCTTCACTTTGTCGAAGGTAGCGGGACGCGGACGGGCCATAAGAGGGCGGGATGTAGGGAGGCGGAGGCCGGAGCGCCAGCCGTTTGTTGGCGCCCCGGTCGGAAGGTCAGAGAAGTCCGGCGAAATCCAGCGCGGCGTCCACCGCCTTGCGGCTCGCTTCGCCCGCCTCGGTCATCGGCAGGCGCAGTTCCTGGGGGAAGCCGGGACGCACGCGGCCCATCGCATATTTGACCGGACCTGGGGACGCATCGGTGAACATCGCGATGTGGAGCGGATACAGCTTGTCGTGCAGCTCCAGCGCGCGGGCGGTGTCACCTTCTGCCCAGGCCGCCTGAAAGTCGGCGCACAGCTTCGGCGCGACATTCGCCGTCACGGACACGCAGCCCACCCCGCCCATCGCGTTGAATGCCAGCGCGGTCTCGTCATTGCCCGAGAGCTGGACGAACCCGGTGCCGCAGCCCGCGCGCTGCTCGGAGACGCGGCTGAGGTTGCCGGTGGCGTCCTTCACGCCGACGAACGTCTCCGGGAACGCCTTCACGATCCGCGCCATGGTGGCGGGCTGGATATCGGTCACGGTACGGCCGGGAACGTTGTAGAGCACGATCGGCAGATCGGTTGCCTCCGCCACCGCGGCGAAGTGGCGGAAGATCCCCTCCTGGCTCGGACGGTTGTAATAGGGCGGCACCATCAGCGCGGCGTCGGCGCCGGCATGCTGGGCGGCATGAACATTGTCGATCGCCACCTTGGTATCGTTCGAACCGGCACCGGCGAGAATCTTTACCCGGCCTTTCGCCTGATCGGCACAGACCCGCACGATGTGGAAATGCTCGTCCTTCGGCATGGTCGCGGCCTCGCCGGTGGTGCCGCAGGGCACCAGCGCGGCGGAGCCTTCGCCGATCTGCCATTCGACGAGCGCGCGGAAATCCTCCTCCGCGAACGCGCCGTTACGGAACGGCGTCACGAGCGCAGGGATCGATCCAGAAAACATCGCGCGGAATCATCCTCTTTTTCGGTAGAAACGGGGTGGCAGATACGGCGCGATCTCCTATCATGTCCAGCATGGTCGGTACGGTACTCAAAGGCGCGTTGTTGTTCGCCGGTGTTTCGGGACTGGCGGCCTCCTCGCAGGTAACCCCTGCGATGCTGGCGGCCCTGGCAGGCGGCTTCGTGCCCCAGGCGCAGGCGCAATATGATCCGGTGAGTACGGCGCTGGTCGAATGGAAGCGTCTGCAGCAATCGGACAATTACGCCTTTTCCGACTATGCCAATTTCCTGCTCGCCCATCCCGGCTGGCCCGGCGAGAAGAGCCGGCGGGCGGCTGCCGAGACGATCCTCGA
The DNA here is from genome assembly GCF_001650735.1 of Sphingomonas sp. TDK1. GTDB lineage: Bacteria > Pseudomonadota > Alphaproteobacteria > Sphingomonadales > Sphingomonadaceae > Sphingomonas. The sequence goes on from NZ_LXVY01000034.1 coordinate 369,767, forward strand.
CAGCGGCGCGACGATGCCGGACCTTGCCATCCGCTTCTTCACCCGTTTCCCGCCGATCACCCCGGCCGGCCGGCTGCGCTATGCCGAGGCGCTCGCCGCCACGGGGCGTCGCGCCGAGGCGGAGGACCAGGCACGCCGGGTATGGCGATCGGGCGTTCTGCGCAGCGCCGACGAAAGCAGGCTCCTCGCCTCCTTCGGCACCGCGCTCCGGCCTGCGGACCATGACGCGCGCGAGGACATGTTGCTGTGGCAGGGTGCGACGAGCATCGCGACGCGGCAGCTGCCCTTCACCTCGCCCGAGCTCCGCCCGGTGTTCGACGCGCGGATCGCCTATCGCACCAACGCCTATGACGCTGCGACCAAGGCGAGCCTCGCGGAGGCGCGCGGCGGCTCCGACCATGGCTATATCGCCGATCGCGCGCGCTGGCTCGGCCAGACCGGCCAGACGCAGCTGATGCGGTCGTACCTCGCCCAGCCGCGCCGCATGGCCGGCTTCCCGGGCGATCCGGAGAAATGGTACGAAGTGCTGCTGTCGGCGGCCCGAGGCGCTCTGGCGGACGGGCAGTACGACCTCGCCTATCGCATCGCATCGCAGGTCGACGACGCCTTCCCTTCCGGCACCGATGTCGGCGATCTCTCGCTGGGCGTGCGCGACGATTATACCAGCCTCACCTGGCTGGCGGGCACGGTCGCGCTCTACAATCTCGGCCGGCCGAACGATGCGGTCGGCATGTTCGCGCGCTACGGCCATGGCTCCAAGACCCCGGGCACGCAGTCCAAGGGCCTGTATTGGGCCGGACGCGCGGCGGAAGCGGCGGGGAATGCGACCGGCGCGCGCAGCTATTATGCGAGCGCGGGCGGTTTCCCGGACCTGTTCTACGGCCAGCTCGCGGTCGAACGCCTCGGCCAGCCGCTGCGGGGGCCCCGCGATCTCAGCGGCAAGACTGCTTCGCCTGGGGCCCGTGAGGCATTCTATCGCCGCGAGCTCGTCCGCGCGGCGCAGCTGCTCGGCCAGATGGGCAACCGCAGCGACCAGAGCCTGTTCCTCCGCAAGATCGCCGAGGATGCGACGACCGAGGACGACCATCTCCTCGCCGCCGACCTCAGCCGCACCCTCGGCCGGCCGGATCTGGGCGTGATGGTCGGGCGGAGCGCGCTGCAGAACGGCCTTTCGGACTACAGCGCCGCCGGCTATCCCTCGGTGAAGGTGCCGGAGGGTCAGCGTGACTATTGGACCATCATCCACGCCATCGCCCGCCAGGAGAGCCAGTTCAACCGTGACGCGGTGAGTCGCGCGGGTGCACGCGGTCTGATGCAGCTCATGCCGGGCACTGCGCGCGAAACGGCAGGCAAGCTCGGCATGGGCTACGACCCCGGCGCGCTCAACACCGATACGGACTACAACATCCAGCTCGGCTCCAGCTATTTCCAGCGGATGCTGAACTATTATGGCGGCTGCTATCCGCTGGCCGTCGCCGCCTACAACGCCGGGCCTGGCAATGTGAACAAGTGGCTCAATGCCTATGGTGACCCGCGCCTGCCGGACGGCGACATGGTGCGCTGGATCGAGCAGATCCCGATCTTCGAGACAAAGAACTATGTCCAGCGCGTGCTGGAGAACGCCGTGGTCTACGACCTCATGAACCCGTCCTATGCGCGCAGCAAGGGGACGGCGAACCTAAGCTGGTATCTGGGCAAGAGCCGGCCGGGCTGATAGCGCGGGCGACGATGAACGATCGCCCCAACTATATCACGCCCGCAGGCTATGCGGCACTCAAGGCCGAGTATGACCAGCTGTTCGGGCAGGAACGCCCCAAGCTGGTCGAGACCATCTCCTGGGCGGCGGGCAATGGCGATCGCTCGGAAAACGGCGATTACATCTATGGCCGCAAGCGGCTGCGCGAGATCGATCGGCGGCTGGGCTTTCTCGCCCGGCGGATGAAGGCGGCCAAGGTGGTCGATCCCAGCCGGCAGGAGGATCGCAGCGGCGTGTTCTTCGGCGCCTGCGTGACCATCGCCGACGAGGAAGACAACCATCGCACGCTCACGCTGGTCGGCGATGACGAGGCCGATGCCGCCAAGGGGCTGGTTGGCTGGAACGCACCGCTGGCTCGCGCACTGCGCGGCGCTCGCATTGGCGATCTGCGCCGGGTGACGCTGCCCGCCGGCGAACGTGAATATGAAGTGCTGGCGATCACCTATCCCTGACGCGCCGGGGACTGCCATAGTTGCGGCGGGCCGTTCCCGTGCCCCGCTGCCGAATTGTGCCAGACTGCTACAGGTAATGTCGGTCCGACACGGCGGGCGTGTATAAAGGGAGCATATGGCGCAGCAGCGAATCCTGGTTTCGGGACGGGTACAGGGGGTCGGCTATCGCGACTGGGTGGTGCGTACCGCCCAGCGCGGAGGGCTGACCGGTTGGGTGCGCAATCTGCGCGATGGGCGCGTGGAGATTGTCGCCGCGGGGGAAGACACCGCGCTCGGTCTCTTCGTCGAGGCGTGTCGTGAAGGCCCGCCCATGGCGCGTGTTGAGCATGTCGATAGCGAAGCGGTGGCCGAGGATAAGGTGCACAAGGGCTTTACCAAACGGTTCACCGCCTGATCCACGCCCTTCAGGGTTCGGCCAGCGCCGTGCAGTCGCCGCCTAGATGCTGGCCGAACATCGGGCCATCCGTGCCTAATTCCGCCGGCGGTTCCTTACCGATCTGATAGCGGAAGGCGGGGCTGTCTTCCGCATCCGCATCGATGAGTCACGCATCCTGACCATCCACCTTAGCAAGGCCGACCACCTTCAGCGTAAAGCGTCCCATGCCCTTGTCGTACTGGAAAAAGGGCAGCTCGTAGGTTTTCCCCTCCGCCAACGGCAGCGCGGCGAAGGCCAATCCCACAAGATTGCCATCCCACACTGCGCCCGGTGCGGAGATCGCCACGGCGCAGCACGAAATGATCGCGCATGTCGAAATTTTCCGTCGCCGAGGCGGTGGTGGACGACAATGTCCCAGACAGGCGTATTGCGCCGTCCATCGCAGGACGGGCGCGCTGCCAGGTCTGGCCGATCGGCTTGTCGGCGCGAGTCAGCGCATAGCAGGCGCACCCCTCGCGAAGCCTGATACCGTGATCCGGCAACGGCATGCCAGCGACCGGAAGCGGTGCAAGTACCGTACGGCTCCGCAGGTAGAGGCCCGTACTATAGCAGCGACACACCCTAGAAAAGCGAGCGCCGGATCAAGCCCCAAGGGCTCGAACCGGCGCGTAGGAAATCAGCGCGTCAGCTTTTTGTAGGCAAGCGCGGTAGGACGATCGGCGGCATCGCCCAGGCGACGGCGCTTGTCTTCCTCATAGGCTTCGAAATTGCCCTCGAACCATTCGACATGGCTGTTGCCCTCGAAGGCGAGGATGTGAGTGGCGAGACGATCGAGGAAGAAGCGATCGTGGCTGATCACAACGGCGCAGCCCGCGAAATTCTCGATCGCCTCTTCCAGCGCGCCCAGCGTTTCCACGTCGAGGTCGTTGGTCGGTTCGTCGAGCAACAGCACGTTGCCGCCACGCTTGAGCATCTTGGCGATGTTGACGCGGTTGCGCTCACCACCGGAGAGCTTGCCGACGATCTTCTGCTGATCCGCGCCCTTGAAGTTGAACGCGCCCACATAGGCACGCGTCGACTGATCGTGGCCGTTGATCTTCATGTAATCGAGGCCGTCGGAGATTTCCTGCCAGACATTCTTGCTGTCGTCGAGGTGATCGCGGCTCTGGTCGACATAGCCGAGGCGCACGGTCGAGCCGATGTCGATCTCGCCCGAGTCCGGGGTTTCCTGGCCGGTGAGCAGCTTGAACAGCGTCGACTTGCCCGCGCCGTTCGGCCCGATAACGCCGACGATGCCGCCCGGCGGCAGCATGAACGAGAGATTCTCGAACAGGAGTTTGTCGCCGTACGCCTTGGAGATGTTTTTGGCCTCAATCACCTTGCCGCCCAGGCGCTCGGGCACCTGGATGACGATCTGGGCCTTGCCCGGCGTGCGGTTTTCCTGGCTCGCGACCAGCTGCTCGAACTTGGCGATACGCGCCTTCGACTTGGTCTGGCGGGCCTTGGCGCCCTGCCGGATCCATTCCAACTCGTCCTTGATCGCCTTCTGACGGCCGGTGGCCTCACGGTCTTCCTGCTCGAGGCGCTTGGCCTTTTTCTCAAGATAGGTCGAGTAGTTGCCTTCGTACGGGAAATACTTGCCGCGGTCGATCTCGAGGATCCATTCGACGACGTTGTCCAGGAAGTAGCGGTCGTGGGTGATCATCAGCACCGCGCCGGCATATTCCTTGAGATGGTTTTCCAGCCAGTTGACACTTTCGGCGTCGAGGTGGTTGGTCGGCTCGTCGAGCAGCAGGATAGACGGCTTCTGGATCAGCAGCCGGGTGAGCGCGATGCGGCGCTTTTCACCGCCCGAGAGGTTGTCGACCGGCCAGTCGGACGGCGGGCAGCGCAGCGCTTCCATCGCGATCTCGAGCTGGTTGTCGAGGCTCCAGCCGTCGACCGCGTCGATCTTGGCCTGGAGATCGCCCATCTCCTCCATCAACGCGTCGAAATCGGTGTCGTCCTTGGGATCGCCCATCTCGGCCGAAATGGCGTTGAAGCGATCGACCATGTCCGCGACTTCGCGCGCCCCGTCCTTGACGTTCTCAAGCACATTCTTGCTGGGATCGAGCTGCGGCTCCTGCGGCAGATAGCCGACGGTGATGTTCTCACCCGGCCAGGCCTCACCAGCGAAATCCTTGTCGATGCCCGCCATGATCTTCATGAGGGTCGACTTACCCGCGCCGTTCGGACCGACGATGCCGATCTTGGCGCCCTGGTAGAATTGCAAGTTGATGTTGTTGAGCACCGGCTTGGGGGCGCCGGGGAAGGTCTTGGTCATGTCCTTCATGACGAAGGCGTATTGCGCTGCCACGGTGGCGGATCTCCGTTGCGAGAATTCTGAATGCTGGAAAGACGCGAAGCATGTAGCGATGCCGCCGCCGCTTGGCAACGCAGTGGGGCGCCGGCCCGCCCGCCCTCGCCGCAAAGAAATGCCCCCGCCGGATAGGCCGGCGGGGGCAGGTTGGGGGGTGTCGCCTACCCGGGGATTAGAAGTTGAAGCGGATCGCCGCCGCGACGGTGCGCCCGTTCATGACGCGAGCGCTGACGATACCGTCCGCAGGGATGCTAGCCTGAGTGACTTCGGTTACGCCCAGTGCATTGAACAGGTTGCTGCCGTTCACCGAGAGGGTTATCCGGTCGACCGGCCGATATTCGACAAAGGCGTTTACGGTGGTGAAAGCCGGCATTTTCAGCTTGTTGACGTCCTGCGCATAGCTGGAGCCGGTATAGACCACCGACGACCCGAAGCTGACCGCGCCAAGATCGACCACCGGCATCGCCTGCATGATCAGCTTCGGCTGATGCCGCGGCGTGTTGCCCGCGATCGTTGCATCGGTGTTGTCGCTCTTGATCTCGGCATGGGTATAGGTCGCGGCTGCCGTAATGCTGAACGGACCATGCGCGTAGCTGCCTTCAAACTCCGCCCCATAAGCGCGGTAGCTGCGGCTGAACGGCACGAGCGTCAGCACGCCATTGGCATCGGCATTGACCTGGAAGTTCTGCTCCGCCGTGTTGGCGACGAAACCCGTCAGGTTCAGCGTCAGTGCCTCGGTACGGAATTTGACGCCTGCTTCCGCTTGTCGCACCGGATTATAGGTGTCCTTGCTGCTGGCAGGCTTCCCGGTGACCGGGTCGAGCGTCGGCGTAAAGACGATGGTTTCCGCCAGGGCACGACCACCTTTGCTGTAGCGGGCGAAGGCGGCGAAGTTCTGCGAAACGCGGAAGTTTACGCCGATCGAATAGCTCAAATAGTGATAGGCATAATCCATCGGCGCGGGCTGATCGGCGCGAATCCCGTCGGCCCATCGCTCGGGCGGGCTGATAACGCCATCCCCGTTGATGTCGAACGGCATCCAGCGGGTACGGTTGCCGCCCATCTCGATGCCGTAGCGCTGCCCCTTCACCCGACCGCTGTCGTAGCGAACGCTGCCGCCGACGGAGAGGCGCCCTGTATGGAAGTTAAGCGACCCGTACGGCGCGGTGATGTCGTAGTCGGCATCGAAATAGCGATTGCCGAGGACCGTGATCGGCCAGATGCTGAACGCGGCGATGCCGCCCTGAGTCAGTTTCGTGCCCCCCGCCGTCGTGAGGTCGAGCAGCGCCGAATCGGGGCCGGCGAAATCCTGGAACGCCGTGTCCATGAACAGTTTGGCCGTAAGCTTCTGGTACGCCTTGTAGACGCCCCCGGTCGTCGTCAGGTCGCCGCCACCGACGTTCCAGACACGGGACGCGCGGAAATCGTTGACGAAATAGTCGGCCTTCGGCGCCCCCATGTTGTTGATCGACGAGAAGCTTGCGAGGCCGTTGCCGTTCAGGGTCGCCGGGTTTGTGACCGGCCGCCCGGCGTTCGGGCCGGTGGCATAGCTGAACTGCGCCCCCGGGCCGCCGAACATCGCCGCAAGCACCGGAGCCGAGGTGAGGATTACCGGTTGGGATCCGCCGACCGCCGACGCGTTGCTGCTGTATCGCATGCGGTTGACGAAGGTCCACGAGGCAATGTCGAACTTCGCCTCCAGCCCTAGTGCGGCAGATTTGGCATGCCACCCCTGCGCCAACTCCGTGCGGACCACCTTCGGATCGACACCCACGCTCAGCACGTTGGGCATGTTTTTCGAAATGGTATTGTTCACCCGCGGGTCGAAATTGGCGATCGTATTGAACGTGGGATTGGCATCTGTGCCGGTCACGCGCATCGGGCCCGTGGTGAAGAAGGCTTCGCGATCGTCGAGCACCTTCGCGTAGACCCGGACATAGCCGTTGGCAAAGTCGCGCGTGATGTTCAGCTTGACCTGACCACCGTGGAAGGCGGAAGCGCCCGCGTCGCGCGTGCCGGCGCCCGTCTGGTAATACCCGCCGAGATGGAAGCGCAGATTGGTCGACAGGCGGCCGCCATACTCAAAATCGCCGCGCTTGCGATCGAGATGAACGAGACCCGTGCTCAGTTGGATCGAGCCCCCCTCGTCCTCCCCTGTCTTCGAAATGAAGTTGATGACGCCGCCAGGTGAATTGGACGCAAAGGTCGATGCCGATCCGCCCCGGATCGATTCAATGCGCGACAGGTTCAGGTCAGCATGGATCAGCATATCCGGCTGGAGTTGGGCGAGATCGCCAAACTCCAGAACCGGCAGGCCGTCTTCCTGAAACTGTAGGAATTTGGAACCCAAGCCTGCCAACGGCAGGCCGCGAATGGTGTAGTTGGCATACCCGCCATTGCCAGTATCTTCCACGCGGATGCCCGGCACCGTGCGCAGAACCTCGCCAAGCGTGCGTGCGCCGATTTCCTGAATGCGGTCCTCATCGATCGCGCTGGTGGAAATGGCGCTGTCGAGCAGGTCGCGCCCCTTCGCCACGCCGGTCGAGAACACGGCTTTCTTCGATTTGGCAGCCGGCACGGTCTGGGTTGCCCCCGCGTCCGCGCCCGCATCATCAGCACGCGCAACTACGCGATCCGGTGATGCAAATGCAGGTGTACAGAAAACGACCAGTGCGATCGACGTGGATAAAGCAACCTTCACGCAACCCTCCCTAAAAGTATTTATGCTTTTGCATCTGCGGGAAATATGATGCTAATTCCTTGCGTGATAGATCGCGATGTTGCCGTAAGTTACTATACGTATACAGTTATCATTATTCGAAAATGATTAATTTTTATCTATATTACTATAACTATAAATATAATTTAGATAAATATCATCACCTTGCGTAGGCATTTTGCTATTCTTGGCGTGCACGTCCCGGGTGCACGCAACCCCATTGCAATCGCCCGGTCCCGAGTTAGCATTCGCAGCATGATCAACCGGACCTTGCTGGCAGCCGCTGCCGCCCTCACCCTGCCCGCTACCGCATTCGCTCAAACGGCCCCGCAGGTGGCAAACGTGCGCGACGCCGCGATGAAGGATGAAGTCGCGTGGGACCTGGTGGAGGGACTCACCACCGAAGTGGGGCAACGCCTTGCGGCGACCGAGGCCGAAGCGCGCGCGCGCGCCTGGGGGGTCAAGAAGCTGACCGCACTCGGCTTCCAGAATGTCCATGTCGAAACCTATCGCATGCCGGTCTGGGTGCGCGGAGTGGAGACCGCTGAAGTCCTGGGCGGTGCAGCGCAGAAGCTGACCATCGCGGCACTGGGATATTCAGGTTCGACCGGTGCGCAGCCGCTGGAAGCGGAGATCGTCTACTTCCCGTCGCTCGCCGAACTGCAGACGGCGCCAGCCGGCAGCCTGAAGGGCAAGATCGCCTTTATCGACCATGCGATGGTGCCGACACAGGACGGCTCCCAATATGGCTATTACGGCGCCGTCCGCCGGGCGGGCCCGAGCATCGCGGCCAGCAAGGGGGCTGCGGCCGTGCTGATCCGCTCGATCGGCACCGATCACCATCGCAATCCGCATACCGGCGTCACCACCTGGGCCAAGGGCGTATCGCCGATCGCGGCCGCCGCGCTTTCGGTGCCCGATTCCGAGCAGTTGGTGCGGCTGGTGAAGCGCGGTCCCGTGAAGCTGCGTCTTGCCGTGACACCGCAGTTCAGGGGCGAGGCGGAATCCGGCAACGTCATCGCGGACATTCCCGGCAGCGACCCAAATGCCGGCATCATCGTCGTCGGCGGCCATCTCGACAGCTGGGACCTCGGCACCGGGGCCATCGATGACGGCGCGGGCGTGGCGATCACGACGGCAGCCGCACTCCAGGCCGCCAAACTCGGCCAGCCGCGTCGCACGATCCGAGTCGTCTGGTTCGGTGCCGAGGAAGTCGGCGGCTTCGGCGGCGAAGCCTATGCCAAGGCGCATGCCAAGGAACGCCATGTACTGGCAATGGAGTCCGACTTCGGCGCCGACCGTGTGTGGAAGTTCGAAACCAACCTGCCGGATAGTGCCAAGGCGATCGGCGACCGGCTGGAGACCGCGCTCTATCCGATCGGCATCGAACGTGGCCGCGGCAAGGCGCATGGCGGCACCGATGTCGAACCGATCCTCGCACTCGGCGTCGGCACCATCGGGCTGAACCAGGACGGCCTGCGCTATTTCGACCTGCACCACACGCCCGACGACACCCTCGACAAGATCGACCCCGCGCAGTTGCGCCAGAACGTCGCCGCCTGGGCGGCAATGTTGGCGATCGCAGCGAATGCGCCGGAGGATATCGGTCCGGTATCCGCCGAAAAGGGTGAGTGATCGCCGTCTCGGAATCAGGCAAAAACATGGCAAAGTCACGGCGATGCGACATATTTGCGTTTGACGCGTTGCTCGCCGTGGCCCATGCAGCGGGCTTGCCGCGCAGCTCCTTTCGGCTGCGCAACGGATTTGAAGTGGGAGCAACCGGATGACCAAGCTTCGCCTGATGGCCGCGGCAGCGCTGCTGACGCCGCTTGCGGCATGTGGCGGCGGTGAAGGCAATGTGACGGACGGGGCGAATGTCGCACCCGAAGCCAATGCGATGATCTACCAGAACGACGCGGACGATCGCGCTAATGCCGAGGCCGAGGCGATGATCGGCAACGCCGCGCCCGACAATATGGATATGCCCGTCAGCAACGCCCAGTAAGCGCCGCTGCCAAGCCGATCAGGGGCGTCCTCAAGCGGGGGCGCCCCTTTTTCGTTACTTAATAGCCTGCCTCGATCGCCATGCGCACTGCGTCCGCCGCCGTCCGGACGCCCAGCGCGCGGAACATCGCCGCGCGGTGCATCTTGATCGTCCGTTCGGTCAGGCCGAGATCGTAGGCGATCTGCTTGTTGAGCTTGCCCGCCGCCATCGCGATCAGCACCGCGCGCTGACGCGGCGACAGGCCGTCGATCTTCTCGCGGGCGATGGTGGCGCGGTGTGCGGTGCCTTCCTTGGGCCCCTCCACCTCCATTTGCGAACCAAGGAAATATTCAAGCTCGCCGTCCTCACCGAAAATCGGGGCGACCAGTACGGCGTTGCGGAACGGCGTGCCGTCCTTCTTGTAGTTGAGGATTTCCACCATCACCGGCCGCTTTTCGCGGACTCCGGCTCTCAGCGCCTCGCTCAGCCACGGCTCGGTCTTGTCGCCAGATAGGAAGCGACAATTGCGGCCGACGATCTCGTCGCGTTGATAGCCGGTCAGCGCGATAAAGGCATCGTTGCAATCGACGATGGGATTGTCGGGAAGTCGGGGGTTGCTGAGCACCGCGGCGACGGCGCTTCCGGCGATCATGTCGGCTAGTGGCATTGGTCGGCTTTCCGCATCCTTTGGGGGTTGCACCGCTGCATACCCTTTTGTCCATGTTCCCGGTTTCACCCGGGTTCCTCATGTGGAGGACACTCGATGCCGGCGTGCCGCGCAAATGCTGCCGGTGAAACGAAAGGTAGGCCCGATGAACTTCTTCTGCAACGATATAGAACGGGCCGACAACGAACCTGAGCAAGAAATGGTCCCTGACGAAGTGCAGGAAGCAGTCCGCACCCTGCTGCGCTGGGTTGGCGAGGATCCGGAGCGCGAGGGACTGCGCGATACGCCGCTCCGCCACGCCAAGGCCTGGCGTGAATATTGCGCGGGCTATGATGAGGATCCGGGCATGCACCTTGCCCGCACCTTCGAGGAAGTGGCGGGCTATGACGAGATCGTGCTTCTGAAGGACATCCCGTTCCAGTCGCATTGCGAACACCACCTTGCGCCGATCATCGGCAAGGCATCAATCGCCTATCTGCCCAAGGACCGGGTGGTCGGGATCTCCAAGCTCGCCCGCGTGCTGCACGGCTATGCCCGCCGCCTGCAGATCCAGGAGCGGCTGACCGCCGAGATCGCCCAGTCGATCTGGACGCACCTCAAGCCCGCCGGCGTCGCGGTCGTGATCGAGGCGCAGCATGGCTGCATGACCGGGCGCGGCGTGAAGACCCACGGCGTCGGCATGGTGACCAGCCGAATGCTGGGCTGCTTCCTCGAGGACCGCAGCAGCCGCGCCGAGCTGATGTCGCTGATGGGCTATTGAGCGGGACCGCGCAGATGGACGTCGTGATCCTCGGTGCCGGCATCGCAGGCCTCGCCTGTGCCGATCAGTTGCGTGCCACAGGGCACCGGGTGACGCTGTTCGACAAGGGGCGTGGTCCCGGCGGTCGCATGTCCACCCGGCGGGTCGAGATCGATGGTGAGATGCTTCATTTCGATCATGGCGCCCAATATTTCACCGTGCGCGATGATCGCTTTCGCCGACTTGTTCAGGACTGGCAGACGCAGGGCGTCGCCAGCCCCTGGCACGAGGCCGGCCCCGATGCCTGGGTAGGCACGCCAACGATGAATGCGCCGGTGCGCCATATGGCCTCGGCGCACCAGGTCCATTTCGGACACCATGTCATCGGCCTCACGCGGAACGCGCAGGGCTGGCATGTTAGGCTTCAGGAGCAGCAGCACGGGCCCTTCGACGCGGCGATTATCGCGCTGCCCGCCGAGCAGGCCGCAGCGATCCTCGGCACGCACGACCTGATGATGGCCGCCGATGCCATGGCGGCACGGTCGCAGCCGTGCTGGACAGCAATGATCGCGTTCGAGGAACGGGTACCGATCGCGGCGGACAGCATCCGCCAGCACGGCATCATCGGCTGGGCCGCCCGCGACGGTGCCAAACCGGGCCGGCACGACGGCGAGACCTGGGTGGTGCAGGCGCACGGCTCCTGGTCGGCTGCGCATCTCGAGGACAGCGCGGATGCTGTTGCGCAGGCACTGCTCGGCGCGCTGCTTGCGCATTCCGGCGGCGCGGCGCCGGCTGTCCGCTACCTGGCGGCGCATCGCTGGCGCTTCGCGATGACGCCAGGGATCGACAAGGGTGCACTATGGAACGGATCGCTCCGGCTGGGCGCCTGCGGGGACTGGCTGCAGGGTCCTCGGGTCGAGCTGGCCTGGCTCTCCGGCCACCGGCTGGGCGCGATGGTCGGCAGCGCGGCGGCTGCCGCCTAGTCAGAGGACGGCGAGCGCCAGCGTCAACGCACCGAGCCCGGTGGAAAGCTGAAGCCGCAGCGCGATCCACCCCTGTACCCTCGGCTGCGTACGGCCCAGCGCCAGATCAACGATCGGGGAGAGCAGGATTGCCGAACCGAGTACCACCAACGCCTCCTGCGTGGTCCAGCCAAGCGTGAGAACCAGGATCAGCCCCCAAGCGATCAGCGACGGCAGCACGGCAATCGCGAACAGCGCAGGCGAGCCCCTGCCCCGCGCGATACCCTGGCCCCACCAAAGCCCGCCGAGAAAACTGAAGATCAGCGCGGCATAGCCGAACCCGGCGTCGAGCAGGGCCACGCGGTGCATCGGCAGCAGCACCAGACCGGCCGCACAGCCGATCAGCGGCAACAGCCCGGCATAGCCGAGCATCCGCGCGGCGGGGGCGAGCGAGGCATGGTTTTCCATCGCCTTGGCATCGCCTGCGCGCCGCCAGTGCTCAACCTGTCCGAAAAGACATCGCGTTCCGGCGCGTCCCCTGCCCCACATCACCGTGCATGGCCCGCCTGATCCTCATTCTCGGCGACCAGCTCAGCGCTGGCATATCCTCGCTCGCCGACGCCGATCCGGCCGAGGACCTGGTGCTGATGGCGGAAGTCGCCGAAGAGGCTGCCTATGTGCCGCACCACAAGAAGAAGCTCGCCTTCGTTTTCTCGGCGATGCGGCATTTCGCCGAGGAACTTCGCGCGGAGGGCTGGCAAGTCCGCTACACCCGGCTTGACGATCCGAAGAACAGCGGCAGTCTGGCAGGCGAGATCGAGCGTGCCCGCAAAGACCTCGACATAGAGGAAATTTTCTGCACCGAGCCCGGGGAATGGCGCCTCCGCCAAACACTCGCTGCAGTGCCGGGTCTGGCCCTGCTCCCCGACACGCGCTTCCTCATCGACCCCGCCGGGTTCCGCGCCTGGACGCAGGGCCGACGCCAGCTACGCATGGAGCATTTCTACCGCGACATGCGCCGCCGCACCCGCCTGCTGATGGACGGCGATCAGCCTGCCGGCGGAGAGTGGAACTACGACCACGACAATCGCGAGACCCCGCCCCCCGGCACCACGCCCCCGTCGCTCCCGGCCTTTGAGCCCGATGCGATCACGCACGAGGTCCTAGCACTGGTCGAGCACCGCTTCCCCGATAATTTCGGCGATCTGCGGCCCTTTGCCCTCGCCGTCACCCGGGTCGATGCCGAAAAGGCGCGCGATCATTTTCTCGCCCATGCCTTGCCCCGCTTCGGCGACTACCAGGATGCGATGCGGAGCGGCGAGCCAGTATTGTTTCACGCGCACCTCGCGCTCTACATGAACATCGGTCTGCTCGATCCGCTCGACCTCTGCCGCCGCGCCGAGGCCGAATGGCGCGCCGGGCGGGTACCGATCAACTCGGTCGAGGGCTTCATCCGCCAGATCCTCGGCTGGCGGGAGTATGTCCGCGGGATCTACTGGCTGCACATGCCGCACTATGCCGATACCAATGCGCTCGAAGCCCGTCGCCCGCTTCCCGAATTTTACTGGACCGCCGAGACGGACATGGCGTGCGTGCGCGACGCGGTCGTGCAGACCCGTACGCATGCCTATGCCCACCATATCCAGCGGCTGATGGTCACCGGCAATTTCGCGCTCCTCGCGGGCATCGACCCCTATCTGGTCCATGTCTGGTACATGGCGGTCTATGCCGATGCCTATGAATGGGTGGAGATGCCCAACACCATCGGCATGGCGCTGTTCGCCGATGGCGGGATCATGGGCTCCAAGCCCTATGCGGCGAGCGGCGCCTATATCGATCGCATGTCCGACTATTGCAGCGGCTGCCGCTACAAGGTGAAGCTGAAGGCCGGACCGGACGCCTGCCCGTTCAACTATCTCTACTGGAATTTCATCGCCCATCACCGCGATCGCTTCGCGCGCAACCAGCGGATGGGCCCGATCGTCCGCAATTTCGACCGCATGACGGACGAGCGCAAGGCGGAAATTGCCGCCGATGCCGGGCGCTTCCTCGACGCGCTGGTGCCCGCCGGGAGCCGCTGGAATGGCTGATCTGCTCACCGTATGGTACGATGGCGGCTGCCCCTTGTGCGTCCGCGAGATTGCGCTGATGCGTCGGCTCGATCGACGCGGAAGGCTGCGCTTCGTCGATGTCAGCGACGACACGAACAGCTGCCCGCTCGATCGCGGCGACTTGCTCGCCCGCTTCCATGTCAGCGACGCGCAGGGCCGCTTCTTCAACGGTGCGGCGGCATTCGCGGCGATGTGGCGCGTTATCCCGCTCCTGCGCCCGTTTGGGCTCTTGGCATTGCTTCCAGGGATGACCTGGGCACTCGAGCGGCTCTACCGCGCCTTTCTGCGCGTTCGACCCACACTCCAGCGCTGGATGCGCGAAAGGGAACGGCATGGCGGACGATAATGGATATGACGGCCGCTCGCGCGCGGTTCCCAAGGGGCGGCTCGCCCGTTTCGGCGTGATGGGCCGGCTGGCGGGCGGCGTCGCGGGCAACGTGCTCGCGGAGGGCGCCAAGCGCCTCGTCGCCGGTGAGCGCCCGCAGCTGCGCGACCTCGTCCTCACCCCCGGCAACGTCGCCCGCGCGACGGAGCAGCTGGCCCAGCTGCGCGGCGCGGCGATGAAGCTGGGGCAGATGATCTCGCTCGATGCCGGCGACGTGCTGCCCGACGAGCTCACCCAGATCCTCGCCCGCCTGCGTGACCGCGCCCATCACATGCCCCCCGCCCAGCTCCAGCAGGTGCTGGCAAAGGAATGGGGCGCCGACTGGCGTCGACGCTTCGCGCTGTTCGAGGCGCACCCCATGGCCGCTGCCTCGATCGGCCAGGTCCATCGCGCGCGGCTGCCCGATGGGCGAACGCTGGCGATCAAGGTGCAATATCCCGGCGTGCGGGAGAGCATCGACGCCGATGTCGACAATGTCGCGACCCTGCTCCGCCTGTCCGGGCTGTTGCCCAAGGGGCTCGACGTCACGCCGCTGCTCGGCGAGGCCAAGCGCCAGCTTCACGACGAGGCGGATTATGTCCGTGAGGCAGCGATGATGACACGCTATGCCGACCATCTCGCCGGCGACGATCGTTACCTCGTGCCCCGCCCGGTGCCGGAGCTCTCGACCACCAACGTGCTGGCGATGGACTATATCGCCGCCAAGCCGATCGAAACCCTCGAAGCGGCGGACCAGGGCGAGCGCAACCGCGTCACCACCGCGCTGATCGACCTGGTGCTACAGGAACTGTTCGCCTTCGCCTTTATTCAGACCGATCCCAACTTCGCCAATTACCGCTATCAACCAGAAACCGGGCGGTTGGTGTTGCTCGATTTTGGCGCAGCGATGCCCGTTTCCGACGCCATTACAGGTGGATATCGCCGCCTGTTGCACGCCGGCCTGAGCAGCGATCGCGCCGCTGTACGCGCCGCCGCCCTCGACCTGGGCTTCTTCAGCCCGGCCGCGCTAGCGCGCCATCCCGCCGTGATCGACAGGATGATCGGCCTGACCCTCGAACAGACCGACCGCGCGGACGATTTCGACTTCGGCGACCGCAGTTTCCTCCAGGCGGTACGCGGCGAAGGCATGCAGATGGTCGAGGACCGCGCGATATGGCACGTGCCGCCTGCCGACATTTTGTTCGTCCAGCGCAAGATCAGCGGCATGGCACTCCTCGCGGCGCGGCTGAAGGCGCGGGTGGCACTCCGCGGTCTGGTAGAGCGCCGACTCGCTCAATAAGGGATCCGGGCGCCGTCCCAGGCGAAGAGACCACCCGAATCCGCTGGCGTCAGATTGTTGAGAACGTCCAGCATTAATCTGGCGCTATTGCCTGCTTCGAATAGCTTTTCCGGAGTAACACCGCGCTGGAAAGGTGCTGAAAGCGGCGTGTTTACCGTTCCGGGATGCAACGCTGCAATGATCGCCTCGACATGGGTGCGACGCAGCTCGATCGCGAAATTCACCATCAGCATGTTTAGCGCCGCCTTGGACGCGCGATAGCTGTGCCATCCTCCCAGCCGGTTGTCCGCGATCGATCCGACCCGCGCCGACAACACGGCAAACACGGCACGCCGATCGCGCGGGAGAAGCGGCAGGAAATGCTTGGCGATAAGCGCGGGTCCGATCGTGTTGATCGCGAAAAGCTCAGCCATGACCGCAGGATCGAGCGAGCGAACTGCCTTCTCTGGCAAGGGGCCACCGTCTCGATGCAGCATGCCCGTCGCAACGAAGACCAGATCGACCGGGCCGCCGATGCTCGCCGCTGCCTCGGCGATGCTGGATTCATCCTGAAGATCGAAACGGAACGGCATTGCCTTGGCGACGTCGATTCCCTCGACAGAACGGGCGCCGGCATGGATCCGCCCGATCGTTGGATCGGCTGCCAGTTCCGCCACCAGCGCCGCGCCGATCCCGCCCGACGCGCCGAACACCACTGCCGTCCGCCCCATGCGCGCTCCTTCCACGCATCTGTCTCGGCCCCGCGCCTCGTCCTTGCAACCTGTCCTCCCGGCCGCGCTGAGGCCGTACGTTGTGCAGATGCGGCAGCTTGCCCTTTTTGCGCCGCGAAACTGTGGCTAGGAGGAAGGCGTGATGCGTGCCCTGCTCCTTGCCTTTCCGCTGTTGCTCGCGAACACCGAGGATCCACCGATCCCGCCAACGATCAAGGCGATGCTCGATGCGGCGATGAGCTCGGGCAACGAGGCCGATGTGGCCGTCATCGTCAAATACGCCAAGACCGCCGACCCGGCGAGCGCCCCCCTGGTTGCCAAGATGGCCGGAGACTGGCGATCGAAGCGCCGGGAGGTTGCCCAGCAGGCCCTACGGGAGGCGCATTTCCTCCAACTGGTGAAGGGCCATGTCGAACTCGGCGGCTATGTGCAGACCGGCAATTCGGAAAATATCGGCGTCACCGCGGCCGCTGAGGTGAAGCGCGAGGGCATCGAGTGGCGCCACAAAGTACGCGTGCAGGCAGATTACCAGGAAAGCCTGGGCGTCACTACGCGCGAACGCTACCTCGCCGCCTATGAACCCAACTGGAAGTTCGACAGCCGCGCCTACATGTACGGCGCCGCGCAGTATGAAAGCGATCGCTTCTCCGGTTTCGGTGACCGTGTGTCGATCTCGGCCGGCGCCGGCTATAGCGCGATCAAGAGCTCGGCGATCAAGCTCGATCTCGAGCTCGGCCCAGCCTATCGCTACACGCGCTTCATCGGCGCGCCCACCGAGAATAACATCGCGGCGCGCGGTTCGCTTGATTTTGCCTGGAGGCTGTCGCGCGGCATGTCGCTGACGCAGCAGGCGTCCGCCTATGTCGAGAAGGACAACAGCACGGTGTCGACCAAGTCGGCGCTGCTGGCAAAGCTGATCGGGCCACTGTCGGCGCAGTTCAGCTACACCGTCCAATATGAAAGCGCGCCGCCGCTCGGTCGCCTGACAACCGACACCACCAGCCGCGCGGCGCTCGTCGTCGATTTCTGATGGGCTGCCGGCCCGGGGGTGTTCAACCGCCCCCGTTCCGGTCTACGACACGGCCATGAACATGCTATCCGCGATAGAACGGACGGCGATCGAGCGCGCACAAGCTGCGCCGATGCTGGAGAGGACATTGCAGTGGGCGGCGATCAACAGCGGCACCCGTAATCTGGCGGGTCTCGCTACGATGGCGTCTACGTTGGCGGACGCCTTTTCCGCCCTGCCCGGTGCACTGGAACTGGTTGCGCCGGAGCCGGTCGAAACGGTGACGCCCGGCGGCATCGTCGAACCGATGGCGCATGGTCGCCACCTGTTGCTGACCGTGCGGCCCGACGCCCCGGTGCAGTTGCTTTTCACCGGCCACATGGACACGGTGTTCGGGATCGATCATCCCTTCCAGCGATCGCGATGGCTGGACGACGGACGCCTGAACGCGCCGGGATCCGCCGACATGAAGGGCGGCCTGTCGCTGATGCTGGCCGCACTGGAAGCAGCCGAAGCTAGCCCGATGGCACACCGGCTGGGCTATACGGTGCTGATCAATTCGGATGAGGAAACGGGTTCGCTTTCGTCCCGCGCGTTGATCGCCCGCGTCGCAGACGGCAAGGCAGCCGCGCTTACCTATGAACCGGCGCTTCCCGACGGCACGCTGGCAGGAGCGCGGGGCGGCACCGGCAATTTCTCGCTCGTGGTGCATGGCCGCAGCGCCCATGCCGGTCGCAACCCCGAGGACGGGCGCAACGCTTTGGTCGCCGCTGCGGCGCTCGCCGTCATACTGGCGGACGCGAAGGCGCCGGGCCTCGCGGTGAACCCGGCGCGGATCGACGGCGGCGGGCCGAACAATGTCGTGCCCGATCTTGCGATCCTCCGCGTCAACTTCCGCCCCGGCGACGCGGATGCGATCGCGCGCGCGCAAGCCGCGCTGGACGCGGCGATCGCGCGCGTATCGGCAGCGCATGACGTCCGTATCGAACTGCACGGCAGCTTCAATCGCCCGCCCAAGCCGGTCGACCCGGCGGCAGCCCGCCTGTTCGACCTCGTTCGCGACGCTGGTGCCGATCTCGGCATCCCGATCGCGTGGAAGGCAACCGGGGGCGTGTGCGACGGCAACAACATCGCCGCCTGCGGGGTGCCGGTGGTCGACACCATGGGCGCTCGCGGCGGCGCCATTCATTCCATGGAGGAATTTCTGATCCCGGAAAGTCTGCCCGAGCGCGCCGCGCTCTCGGCCCTCACCGTCCTCCGCCTCGCCGAACGGGGTCGGCCATGAGCAGCTTCCGCATCCGCGCCGCGCGCGACGAGGATCTTCAGCCATTGTACGAGATGGCGAAGCTAACCGGCGGCGGTTTCACCAATTTGCCGCCCGACAGGCCTGCCTTGCGCGCGAAGCTTGATCGCAGCCATGCCGCCTTCGCGCGCGGCGAGGACGCCGACGTGTCCGACGATCTCTTCGTGCTCATCCTCGAAAATGGCGAAACCGGCGATGTCCGCGGCACCTGCCAGATCTTCACGCGTGTAGGAGAGAAATGGCCGTTCTACAGTTATCGTATCGGGACTGTAACCAAGCATAGTCAAGAACTTAAGCGTACTTTCCGCGCTGAGATCTTAAGTCTGGTCAACGATCTGGAAGGCTGTAGCGAGGTGGGCGGTCTATTCCTCCACCCCGGCGAGCGTGCCGGCGGACTGGGCCTGCTCCTCGCGCGGGCGCGCTATCTCTTCATCGCCCAGCACCGCGCGCGCTTTGCCGACCGTATCCTCGCCGAGCTCCGCGGGGTGATCGACGAAGCGGGCGGCTCGCCCTTCTGGGACGGGGTTGCCGGGCGCTTTTTCGGGATGAATTTTCAGCAGGCCGATGAGTTCAATGCCACCCATGGCAACCAGTTCATCGCCGACCTGATGCCAAAGCATCCGGTGTACACCGCGATGCTTTCCGAAAACGCCCGCTCCGTGATCGGCTTGCCTCACCCTTCCGGCCGCGCCGCGATGCGAATGCTGGAAAATGAGGGATTTGCCTTCGAAAGTTACATCGATATCTTCGACGGTGGCCCGACGATGACGGCGCGTACGGATCAGGTGAAGACCGTGCGGGAAACGCAACGCGCCACCGTTGCCGCAATCGCCGCAGGCGGTGAGCCCGCGCTGATCGCCACGGGTAAGCTCTCCGACTTCCAATCCGCGCTGGCGCAAGTGTCCGCCGGCGCGGAAGGGGTGACGATCGACCCGGTTTCGGCGAAAACGCTATCCCTCTCCATCGGCGACGATATCCTGTGGGTGGCGCGCTGATGCTGGTGGAGATCAACTTCGACGGCATCGTGGGGCCCAGCCATAATTATGCCGGTCTCAGCCCGGGCAACCTTGCTGCCACACGCAATCGTGGTGCCGTGTCGCACCCGCGGGCGGCGGCGCTGCAGGGCATCGCCAAGATGCGGACGAACCTCGCCCTTGGCCTGCATCAGGGCATCCTTCTTCCCCACGCACGGCCGGATCGTTCATGGCTCGCCCGGTTGGGCCTACACTATGAGCAGGCACCGCCGCACAGCCAGGCGCAGGCGCTATCCGCCTCGCCGATGTGGGCCGCGAACGCAGCGACGGTGTCGCCTGCGCCGGATACCGCCGATGGCCGCTGCCATCTGAGCGTCGCCAACTTGGTGACGATGCCGCACCGTAGCCATGAATGGCAGGAAACGCTGGCGCAGCTTCGGCTCGCATTCCGCAATACGGCCTTCGCAGTGCATGGTCCCGTGCCCGCACCCTTTGGCGACGAGGGTGCGGCCAACCATATGCGTCTCGCCACCGCGCACGACGCGCCCGGCGTGGAAATATTCGTCTACGGAATTGCCGGCGGTCCCTTCCCCGCCCGCCAGCATCCGGATGCCAGCGCCGCGATCGCGCGGCGGCATTTGCTCGATCCCGCGCGGACGCTCTTCGTTCAGCAATCCGACGCGGCCATTGCCGCCGGCGCCTTCCACAATGACGTGGTGGCAGTGGCAAATGGCCGCGTGCTGTTCGCGCACGAACACGCTTTTGCGGAAAAGGATCGCTTCTATGAACGGCTACGCGCGACGATGCCGGAGGTGGAGATCGTCGAGGTCGCGGCCGATCAGGTGAGCCTCACCGACGCCATCGCCTCCTATCTGTTCAACGCGCAATTGGTCACGCTGCCGACAGACGAAATCGCATTGATCGTGCCGAGCGAGGCGCGCGATACGCCGAGCGTGTGGAATTGGCTGCAGGCGCACGTTGCTGGTAACGGCCCGATTCGCCGCGTCCAGGTGGTCGACGTGCGCGAGTCGATGGCGAACGGCGGCGGACCTGCGTGCCTCCGCCTGCGCGTCGTTGCCGATCCTGCCGCCGTGGACTCACGCTTCCTGGTCGACGCAGCAACGTTGGATCGAATCGCAGCCGTCATCGAAGCCCATTGGCCGGAAGCGATTGATCCCGGTGCGATCGCGGACCCCGCCCTCATCACCCGGATCGAGAACGCGCGCAGGGCGCTGCTGGAAACGCTCGATCTTGTCGAGTTAATTGACAGTTTACCATGATGGGGGCCTGACAAACGTCGGTTTTTCGGCGTTGGCACAATCCTTGCTGCGCGCTTGCCATGCTCTATCGCATTGGCCGCCTGTTCGTGATCAAGTCCAAGTTCGAAGCGTTTCTGGTGATCTTTGGGCTCGCCAACGGCGCGGTTGAGCGTGGGCTCCACTATCTGAGCCTGTATCCCGGCATCGGCGGCAAGCTGCTATTTCTACTATGCCCGATCGCGGTGTTCATGGCGGGCGGTCGCATTCTCGACAGCCTCGACGCGGGTCTCTGAGTCCCTGAAACACAAACCCCCGCCGAGCGGATGCTCTGGCGGGGGTAATGGCGCGCCCGGAACGATTCGAACGTCCGACCCTCAGATTCGTAGTCTGATGCTCTATCCAGCTGAGCTACGGGCGCCTAGTGGAGGCGGGTCTTTATCGGCGGACGTTGGGGAGCGCAACCCCGTTGCGCCAAGTTTTCCACAAGCATATGGCAACACCATGCGATCCCTCCCCCTTCTTGCCGTCGGTGCCGCGCTGCTCGCCGGCTGCGCCCAGACCAGTACGCGCTATCCCTCGCTGCTTCCGCGCGCGAATGAAGGCCTGAATTTCATCGAACCCGAACGCCCGGCGCCGCAGGCGACACCCGACGCCGCCTTCGATGCGCGAATTGCGGCGCTGACGGCCACGCTCGAATTGACCGATCAGGAATTCCAGAAAGCCGCGAAGGATGCCGAGTCCAAGGTGGCACGCGCCCGCGGCCAGGCTGCGGGCACCAGCGCGTGGCTTGACGCGCAGACCGCGCTCAGCGTGCTCGACGGCCTGCGATCTCGCGCGGCGGTGACGCTCGCCGACCTGGATCAGTTGCGCGTCGAGCGCGGCCAGAGCGGCCAGCAGGACTATCCCGCACTGCAGACGGCCATTGATCGTGCGGGCGTGATCGTCGCCGCGCAGGAGACCCGCGCGCGATCATTGGAAGCGGCGATCGCTGCCAGCTGAACGCGATCAGGGCTTGGCCGCTTCCTTGGGGGTGTTGTTGTCATTGGCGGCGACCGGAGTCGGCGTCGGTGGTGGCCCCTTGGCGATCGTCGCGGCCAGCGTGCTCGCTTCGGCGCAACCGGCCTTGCAGATGGTTTTGATCTTGGCGAGATTGTCCTTCGCGCGCGTCATCGCGCCCTTGGTGACCATCGCCTCGCCCTGACCGCGCAGCGCCGACACATCGTTGGGATCGAGCTTCAGCGCCTCGCCGTAAAAGCGAATCGCCTTACCTGGAAGGCTCTGCGTCTGCGCGATGTCTGCCAACAGCACGAACGCCTCGCGGTTGCGCGGGTCGACTGCGACCGCGCTTTCCAGCAGGTCGTTTGCGCCAGCAAGATTGCCCGCGGCCTGCGCGCCCCGGGCCTGACGCACCAGTTCGACCGAGCGGGCATCCAGCTGACTGTCCGGCCGCTGTGCGTTGAGGCTGGTCGAAACCGTCAGCACGAGCAGCGCTGCCGCAACCGAGATCGTGGTGAACCGCATCAACATCTCCGAAACTCCATGGCCACGGGCTAGCATTGCCGCACCAGCTTCGCGACAAAAAACCCATCGGTCTTGTCGTGACGCGGCGTGAGTCGCAGGCCGTCACCACGCGGACGCCCCGCAGGCGCGTCGAGCGCTACGGCCATCCAGCCCGGCTGTGCCGCCAGGAAGCGCTCCACTTGCCCCGCCCCCTCTGCGTCTAGCAGCGAGCACACGATGTGCACCAGCACCCCACCCGGCCGCACCAGTCGCGCGGCGACATCCAGCAGATGCGCTTGTGTATCGACATAACGTTCCAGCTGCGAAGGCGTCAGCCGCCACCGCGCCTCGGGATTGCGACGCCAAGTGCCCGTCCCCGAGCACGGCGCATCCACGACCACCAGGTCCGCCTGCGCTTGCCAATCGACGAGTCGTTCGGCCTCTTGGGTGGGGTTGAGGAGGAGTGTCTCGGTGATAGTCACCCCCGCACGGGCGGCGCGGGGCATCAGGCGGGAGAGGCGCGGGCGGTCGACGTCGCAGGCCAGGATCCGGCCGCGATTCTCCATCGCCGCCGCCAGGGCCAGCGTCTTGCCGCCGCCGCCGGCGCAGAGATCGATGACGGTCATGCCCGGCGCGGCCCCCGCAAGCGCGCTCACCAGCTGGCTGCCGGCATCCTGGACCTCGAACAGCCCCTCCGCATAGGCCTCGCTCCGGTCCACCGGCGTGTCTTCCGGCAGCCGCAGTGCATCCGGCGCGAAGGAGAGCCGTTCGGCGCCGTCGAGGCCAGCGGCGACGATATCGGGCGTCGCCTTCAGCCGATTGACCCGCAGGTCCAGCGGCGCGCGTTCGAGCAGCGCCGCGCGCTCCTCGCCGTCCAGCCCGGATGCCTCCAGCGCCGCCGCAAGCCAGGCGGGCGCGACGCCCGCCGGCGCGACGGGTTCGCCCGGCGCGATCGGCGCGGGACCGTAGTGCGAGCCGTCGAACAACGCGCCAAGCTCCGGCCGCGCCCGGGCCACCGCGAGCATCGCCGCGCGCCCCGACACCGGCAGCTCGCCCGCCTGGCGGATGGCGTCATACACCAGCCCGCGCACCGCACGACGATCCTTGGAACCGGCAAAGCGCCGTTCCGCAAACCACCGCCCCAGGATCACATCGGCCGCCGCGCCGCGATCGCGGGCGGCCGCGATGATCCGGTCGAGAACGTCGATGGCCATTTGTACGCGCGCGGCAGGAGTCATGCCGCCGTCGCTAAGCCGATCCCATCCGGATTGCAAAGCCGGTGCGCCCGTGGCCCGCCGCTACATGGATGGCGCAAGCCGTGGAAACTTTGTAAACGATGCCACAGGTGCATGCTTTGCGCCGGGGGATTTGGGGGAAGGTTCGGTGCGTTGCCCGAGCAGTTTAATAGTAATTCGCCGGTTCGCGCTGGGTCTGCTGTGGTTCGCGATTGCGCCCGCCTATGCGATGGCGGCACCCGAGGGGCGTAATTCCGGCATCTGCCATGCCGTAAGCCCGATCGGCGCGCCCGAGGCGGTGTTGGACCGCCTGCCCTTCGTCTGCGGCGGCGCCCCCCAGGGCTATCAATCCGCCAGCCTCTGGCTCCGCTTCGATCCGCACGGCACCGTCTGGAACGGCGAAACCCGAACGCTGCTGGTGCACAACACCCGCTTCGACCGGCTTTCGGTGGTGTTCGAATATGCCAATGGCGCGGTCGAGACGCAGCACGTCCGCAGCGGCGCCTTCGGCGATCACTGGCGACCCGGCGCGCAGATCGCGTTCAGCCCCAATGATGGGAATGCGCGGATCGCCCATATCACGCTGCGGATCGACCGTCTGAGCAGCTATCCGCTGCTTCGGATGCGGCTGGTGGATGCCGGCGAAGCCGATATCGAGACGACGATCCTTGCCGCGCTGATCGGTGCGTCGCTGACCCTGCTGCTGGCCGGCGCCATCTATAATCTCTCGCTCGCAGCCGGCGTGCGCCGCCAATATCTCGCCTGGCAGGGCGCATGGGCACTGAGCGTGTTCCTGTGGGGCGCGATCTGGTCGCAATTCGGGCTGTTGGTCGCACCGGGAATGGCGGGAACGCTGGCGGCACAGACCTGTACGGGCCTTTCCGTCCTCTCGATCCCGATCGCCAGCCTTAGCGTGATTACCGCGCTCGGTGCCGGCATATTGCCGCGATGGCTCCGCGGCGCCACCTGGATGTTCAGCGGCGCGGTGGTCGCGATCGGCGTGCCCGCTACCCTGGTGCGCGGACCCGCGATCGAAAGCATCGCCCCTTTGCTGGGCATAGCGGTACTGGGCACGCTCGTTTCCGCGATGCTCTGCCTGGTCTGGGGAATTCGTCGCGGCAGCGTGGAAGCGCGCGATCTGCTGGGGGCGTGGTCCGTTCCCTCGATCGCGCTGGCGCTCACCGTGGTGGTGGACATCGGGAACAGCCTGTGGGGCGGCGGGCCGCAGATCCTGGTGCTGTTCGCGTCTGCCTGGCAGACCATCTGGCTGTCGATCGCGGCCAGTCGCCGCCTCGCGAAGCTTCGTGCCGAGCGCGACCTGGCCCGCGCCGCCGAAGCCCGCGCCAGCCGCCTTGCCGAGCGCGATCCCCTGACCATGATCCGCAATCGCCGCGGCTTCGTGGAAGCTTCCGAGGCGCTGATGGAGCGTGCGGTGAAGGACGGTGCCCCGCTTGCGCTGTTGCTGATCGACATCGACAAGTTCAAGCCGATCAATGACGAACATGGTCATGATGCGGGCGACGTGGTGCTGTGCTGCATCGCCGCGCGGCTGGCCCGCTGGGAGGGGCCGACGTGCGCCGTCGCGCGGCTGGGCGGCGAAGAGTTCGCGATGATGGTCGCGCGCCTCTCGGGCAAGGCGCTGACCAAATTCGCCGATCATGTCCGCCAGGAAATCGCCGAATGCGATCACCGCGCCGCGATCGGTGCGCGGCAGGTAACGGTGAGCATCGGCGTCGCCGAGATGGAGGACGATCGCGATTTTCCGCGCCTGTACCGCGAAGCGGACCGCGCCCTGTATGCGGCGAAGCGCGGTGGGCGAAACCGCGTCTGCCATGCGGACAACCTGCCCGCCTGCAAGCCGGCCGCGCCCGACGGAAATGCCGGGGCGGCCGGTTCTGCCAATCAGCGCGTCGGGTAGTTCGGCGCTTCGCGGGTGATCGTCACGTCGTGGACGTGGCTTTCCTTGAGGCCCGCATTGGTGATGCGCACGAAGCGCGCCTTCTTCTGGAATTCGGGGATCGTGCCGGCGCCGACATAGCCCATCGAGGCCTTCACGCCGCCGACCAGCTGGTGGATCACGTCGCGCGCCGGGCCCTTGTACGGCACCTGGCCCTCGATGCCTTCCGGCACCAGCTTCAGCTGGTCCTTGATGTCCTGCTGGAAATAGCGGTCGGCCGAACCCTTGGCCATCGCACCCACCGAGCCCATGCCGCGATACGACTTGTAGGCGCGGCCCTGGTACAGGAAGGTCTCGCCCGGCGCTTCCTCGGTCCCCGCGAGCAGCGAGCCGATCATCGCCGCACCGGCGCCGGCTGCCAGCGCCTTGGCGATATCGCCCGAGGTGCGGATGCCGCCATCGGCAATCACCGGCACGCCCGACTTGGCGGCTTCCTCGGCGGCTTCCATCACCGCGGTGAGCTGCGGCACGCCGACGCCCGCGACCACGCGGGTGGTGCAGATCGAGCCCGGCCCGATGCCGACCTTGATGCCGTCCGCGCCCGCGTCGATCAGCGCGCGCGCCGCTTCCGCCGTCGCGATATTGCCGGCGATCACCTGCACGCTGTTGGACAGCTTCTTCACGCGCTCGACGGCGCGGCTGACGTCCTTGTTGTGGCCGTGCGCGGTATCGATCACCACCAGATCGACCTCGGCATCGACCAGCGCCTCCGTGCGGGCAAAGCCCTTGTCCCCCACGGTGGTCGCCGCCGCGACGCACAGGCGGCCGCTGGCATCCTTGGTGGCGTGCGGATAGGTGACCGCCTTCTCGATGTCCTTCACCGTGATCAGGCCGACGCAGCGATAGGCGTCATCGACGACCAGCAGCTTCTCGATCCGGCGCTGGTGGAGCAGGCGACGGGCCTCCTCCTGCGCCACGCCCAGCTTCACCGTGGCGAGGTTCTGATGGGTCATCAGCTCGGAAACGAGCTGGTTCGGGTTCTCGGCAAAGCGGACGTCACGGTTGGTCAGGATGCCGACCAGCTTGCCGCTCGCCTCGACGATCGGGATGCCGCTGATCCGGTGGCGCGCCATCAGCGCCTGCGCATCGGCGAGCGTGCCGGTCGGCGCCATGGTGATCGGATTGACGACCATGCCGCTTTCGTACCGCTTCACCGCGCGGACCGCCTCACACTGCTCGTCGATCTCCATGTTGCGGTGGAGCACGCCGATGCCGCCCAGCTGGGCCATCACGATCGCCATGTCGGCTTCGGTGACGGTGTCCATCGCGGAGGAGAGGATGGGGATGTTGAGCGAAAGGCCCTTGGTGACCTTGGTGCGCGTATCCGCCATGCTCGGCACGATTTCGGATTCGCCCGGATAGAGGAGGACGTCGTCGAACGTTAAGCCGAGAGGGATTTCCATGGGGGTGCGCCAAATCCTTGAGTCGAATGTTGGCGGCCCATGTAACCGCAAGGGTGCAGATGCGCTAGGGGGCAGTCACGCGACGAGCGGCGGCACCTGCGGGTAGAGCAGGTCGCGCTCCGCCTGCACCTGTTTGCGGATGGCCGCTGCAAGCCGCCGCGAGGCCGCGACATAGGCCGGCCATTCGGCGATCGCGCGTGCCGTGGGCCACGCGCTGGTATGATCGGTGTAGAACATGCGCATGTCGAGATTGCTGCTGCGCAGGGCCCGCGCCGCCTCCGCACTCGCCCCGCCCTCGCGCAGGGCGGCATTGACGAGGAGATCCGTCGCGCGCCTTCGGGCGGCGACGGCGCGCGCCGTCTGATATCGCGCCCGAGACAGGCACGCCGCGTCGCAGCTCGGCAACGCCAACAGGTTCTCGATCGCCCCGATCGCCTGGAGCAACGTCATGTCGATCTCGTGCATGCTCTCCATGTATTAGACATAGAGGAAGTACGTAGGGGCGACACGACAGACGACGCATTTTAGTCGATGTCGCCAATCCTCTGCAGCAGCAGCCGGGCCTGGGCGACATGCATCGCCTCAATCATGCGATCGCGAAACCGTTCGGCGCCCCCGCGGGCGGCCGCGAGCAGCGCACGGGCATCGGAAACTTCCTCGGGCGTGGGCGCGAATGCCGCCGTCGCGATCGCGATCTGGCCGGGGTGGATCAGCGTCTTGCCGTCGAAGCCGAGCGCGCGCCCTTCCCTGCATTCCGCGTCGAGCCCCGCATCGTCGGCGAGCGCATTGAACACCCCATCCAGCGCCCAGCCACCACCTGCACGGGCGGCCAGCACGACGCTTTGCAGCGCGAGCGACATGCCGCCGCGTCCCGCCGCCGACGGGATACCCAGGCCGGCCTTGAGATCATTCGTTCCCGCGATCAGCCCCGCCACGCCGGGCAGCGCCGCGATGGACGCCGCGGCCAGCACGCCGCGCGGCGTCTCGATCATCGCCAGGATCGGCTTCCCGCCGGTTTCGACAATATGTGCCGCCGTCCCGGCGTCTTCCACCTTCGGGACCACGATCATCGCCGCCGAAGACCCGGCGACCGCCGCCAGATCCGCGCCATGCTCGGCCGCATCCGTGCCGTTGACGCGGATCGCCGCGATCCGCGCGCCAAAGCCTTCCGCGATCGCGGCGATCGCGGCGGCGCGCGCCATGTCCTTGTCCTCGGGCTTCACGGCATCCTCGAGGTCGAGGATCACCATGTCGCAATCGAGCGTGCGCGCCTTGGCGATCGCGCGCGGGTTGGATGCGGGGAGGAACAGGGCGGTGCGGGGGGCGAGAGCCATGCTGGTCATCGCGCTTCTCTATGCTAGCACTAGGCCCCATTGCGAGGGAGTCGGGGCGTATGGACGTGCTTTTCGTGTTTTTGGCCGGGCTGGTGGCGCTGGTGCTGTTCTATCTGCTCGCCAGCGTGAAGATCGTGACCCAGGGCTATCAGTACACGATCGAGCATTTCGGCCGCTTCACCACCGTCGCGGCGCCCGGCTTCAACTTCTACCCCGCCTTTTTCTACCGTGTCGGCCGCAAGGTGAACATGATGGAGCAGGTGATCGACATTCCCGGCCAGGAGATCATCACCAAGGACAATGCGATGATCTCCACCGACGGCGTGGTGTTCTTCCAGGTGCTGGATGCCGCCAAGGCCGCCTATGAAGTGTCGGACCTCTATGTCGCGCTGCTCCAGCTGACGACGACCAACCTGCGCACCGTGATGGGCTCGATGGACCTGGACGAGACTTTGTCCAAGCGCGACGAGATCAACGCGCGGCTGCTCTCGGTGGTCGACCATGCGACGACGCCCTGGGGCGTGAAGATCACCCGCGTCGAGATCAAGGACATCCGGCCGCCGGCGGACATCGTCAACGCGATGGGCCGCCAGATGAAGGCCGAGCGGGAGAAGCGCGCCAATATCCTCGAAGCCGAGGGCAGCCGCCAGTCGGAGATCCTGCGCGCCGAGGGGCAGAAGCAGGCCCGGATCCTGGAGGCGGAGGGCCGCCGCGAATCCGCCTTCCGCGACGCCGAAGCCCGCGAGCGCGCCGCCCAGGCCGAGGCGGAGGCGACCCGCCTGGTGTCCGATGCGATCGAGTCCGGCAGCGCCCAGTCGCTCAACTACTTCATCGCCCAGAAATATGTGGAAGCGGTCGGCAAGTTCGCGACCTCGCCCAACGCCAAGACGATCCTGTTCCCGGTCGAGGCGACGCAGCTGATCGGCACGCTGGGCGGCATCGGCGAGCTGGCCCGGGACGCGCTGTCCGGCGGCGCACCCAAGCCCCCTGCCCCGTCCGCACCCCCGGCCCGCCGTCCGGGTCCGTTCGACCAGCAGGGCTGATCGCCTAGGTGGACTGGCTGCAACACCCGCCCCTGCTCTGGCTGATCGCCGCCGTCGCGCTGGGGATCGCCGAGCTGGTGGTGCCGGGCGTCTTCCTCGTTTTCCTGGCGGTGGCGGCGGCGATCACGGGCATGCTGGCGCTGCTGTTCCCGGATCTGCCGGCGGCCGGCCAGCTGCTGGGGTTCGCGCTCTGGTCGGCAGCGGCGGTGCTGATCGGCCGGCGCTGGTATCGCGATTTCCCCGTGGCGAGCGCCGATCCGCTCCTCAACGACCGCGTCGCCCGGCTGGTCGGCGAAGTCGTCACCGTCGTCGAGCCGATCAGCGACCATGGTGGCCGCGTGCGGATCGGCGACGGCGAATGGCCGGCGCGCGGTCCCGACGCCCCCGCCGGCGCCCGTGTGCGGATCACCGGCGCCACCGGCGCGACGCTCCATGTCGCGCCCCTTCCTTCCCTTCCCCAAGACTGACAACAATCGAGGTCGAATTGATGCGTACCACCCGTCGCGACGTGCTGCTCGGATCGAGCGCCATGCTGGCCACCGCCGCCGCCCCGCGCCCCGCGCTCGCGGCCGGCCCCGCCGAGGCCCAGGCCCGGGCGCTGATCGATCGCACCGCCGAGGCGCTGCTCGTGCTCAACCCCGAAGGCGCGACCAGCCTCGGGATCGACACGGGCGCGCGCGCCGCGCTCAAGCACCGCCTCGCCGACCGGACCCCGGCGGGCGTCGCCAAGATGGCGGCGCACCTCAAGGCGACGCTCGGAAAGATCGAGCGGATCGACGTCAATGCCGTCAGCCCCGAGATGCGCGTCCATCTCGACGTGATCCAGACCGCCTATGAAAGCGGCCTGAAGGGCATCGCCTTTCCCTATGGCGATGTCGCGGTCGGGAGCTGGCGCAACACCCCCTATGTCGTGATCCAGAATGTCGGCGCCTATATCGACGTGCCGAAGATGCTCGACAGCGATCACCAGATCGCGAGCCGCGACGATTCCGACGCCTATTGCGACCGGCTCCAGGCCTATGCCGGCGCGCTCGACGGCGAGACGGTGCGCCTCAAGCAAGCGGCAAGCGTCGGCGTGATCGCCCCCGACTTCCTGCTCGACAAATGTTTGAAGCAGATCCACCTCGCCCGCAGCGGCGATCCGGCCAAATGGGACGTGGTGACCTCGCTCGCCAAGCGCACGGCGACGATGCCGGGCGGCTATGAAGCGCGCGCGGCCAAGATCGCCGCCGAACAGATCGCACCGGCGCTCGACCGCCAGATCGCCGAGCTGGAGAAGCAGCGCACCCATGCTACCGCCGATGCCGGCGTGTGGAAGTTCAAGGACGGCGACGCCTATTACGCCTGGGCGCTGAGCGCGGGCACCACCACCACCATGTCGCCGGACGAAGTCCATGAAATGGGCAAGGCACAGCTCGCCGAGCTGCAGGCCGAGATGGACACGATCCTGAAGACGCTCGGCTACACGCAAGGCTCGGTCGGCGCGCGGATGCGCGGGCTGGCCACCGACAAGCGCTTCGCCTTCCCGGAAAACGACGCCGGACGCGCCGAGATCATCCAGATCCTCCAGAAGAGCATCGACGACATGCGTACCCGCATGCCCGAGGCGTTCCACACGCTGGTGCCGGGCAATGTCGAGGTGAAGCGCATCGCGCCCGTGGAGGAAGCGGGCGCGGCAGGCGCCTATGGCGGCCCCGGCACGATCGACGGCAAGGTGCCCGGCCGCCTGTGGATCAACCTGCGCTCTACCGGCATCTGGACGCGGTTCAGCCTGCCCGACCTCGCCTATCACGAGGCGATCCCCGGCCATGCCTGGCAGGGCGAATACACCTTCAAGATGCCGCTGATCCGCTCGCTGCTGCAATTCAACGCCTATTCGGAAGGCTGGGCGCTCTATGCCGAACAGCTGGCGGACGAACTGGGCGTATACGCCGCGAACCCCGCGGCGAAGCTGGGCTATCTCCAGTCGCTGGGCTTCCGCGCGTGCCGGCTGGTGGTCGACAGCGGGCTGCATGCCAAGCGCTGGACCCGCGAGCAGGCGATCCGCTGGTTTGTCGAGGCGAACGGCTCCTCCGAGGACGAAGTACAGGGCGAAGTGGACCGCTATTGCTCCTGGCCCGGGCAGGCCTGCGGCTACAAGGTAGGCCATACCGCGATCAACCGTCTGCGGACGCAAGCGAAGACGGCACTGGGCGACCGCTTCGACTTCCGCGCCTTCAACGACGCGGTCGTGCTGGGCGGCAATGTCCCCATGACCGTGCTGGGCCATGTGATCGACCGTCACATCGCGCAGCGCAAAGCCTGACGCCGATCGCGGCGCATGCCGCCGCTCCCCCGCAGAATCCGCGCACCGTCTGCGTGGGGGGCGCGCTGCGGGGGCGGCACGGGCACGCTGGCCTTTGCCAGCGCGAAGGACTCACAAGCTGCATGCAGGCGGTGGGTCCTTTCCGGATCGCCGCACGGTTGACGCGGGCGCGCCTCACGCGGCCTTGAGCGAATAATCCTTGTAGCGTTTGCGGATTTCCATCTTGAGCAGCTTGCCCGTCGCCGTGTGCGGCAGGCTTTCGACGAAATGGATCTCGTCCGGCAGCCACCATTTGGCGACGTGCCGGCCAAGGTGCGCGAGGATCTCCGTTTCGCTCACCGCGCTGTCGGGCTTGCGCACGACGAGGAGGATCGGCCGCTCTTCCCAGCGCGGATGGTGGACGCCGATCGCCGCCGCCTCGGCCACGCCCGCGCAGCCTACGGCGCAATTCTCCAGTTCGACCGAGCTGATCCATTCGCCGCCGGACTTGATCACGTCCTTCGCCCGATCGGTGATCTGCATCACGCCATCGGGGTGCAGGACCGCGACGTCGCCGGTGTCGAACCAGTTGTCGGCATCGACGGCGGGCTGCTCCTCGCGATAATATTGCCCGATCACCCAGGGGCCGCGCACCTGCAGCCGCCCCGAGCTCCTGCCGTCGCGGGGCAAGACATTGCCCTCGTCATCGACGGTGCGCAGCTCGACGCCATAGGGCACCTTGCCCTGCTTGCTGACCTGATCGACCTGTGCCTCGAAGCTCAGCTCGTCCCAATCGGGCGAGGGTGCGCCCATCGTGCCGATCGGGCTGGTCTCGGTCATGCCCCAGGCGTGGTTGACCCGCATGCCCATTTTCATCAGCCGCTCGATCATCGCGCGCGGCGCGGCCGAGCCGCCGATCGTGACGATCTTGAGGTGCCTGGGCGCCTCGCCGGTTGCGTCGATATGCTGGAACATCGCGAACCACACGGTCGGCACCCCGGCCGAGTGCGTCACCTTCTCGCGGTTCATCAGCTCGCACAGGACCTTGGGGTCGTTGACCGCGGAGAACACCATCTTCGCGCCGACCGCGGGCGCGGCCCAGGGCAGGCCCCAGCCGACCGCATGGAACATCGGCACGATCGGCATCGCCACGGACTGGGTGGATAGGTCGAACTCGGCCGGCTGCAACTCGGTCAACGCATGGATCACGGTGGAGCGATGGGTGTAGACCACGCCCTTCGGGTTGCCGGTGGTGCCGCTGGTGTAGCAAAGCATCATCGGCTCGCGCTCGTCCCCGGTCACCCAGGCATAGTCGCCGTCCTCGGCCCCGATCCATGCCTCGAAGCCGTCGGGTCCCAGATCGTCAAAGCAGATATAATGCTCGATCGTCGTCCAGTGCGGTTTCAGCCGCTCGACCACCGGCGCGAACATCCGGTCGTAGAGCAGCACCCGGTCCTCGGCATGGTTGCCGATAAAGGCGAGCTGATCGTCGAACAGGCGCGGGTTGATGGTGTGGATGAGCGCGCCCATGCCGGTCGCGCCATACCAGGCGACGAGGTGCCGGCTGTGGTTCATCGCCAGCGTCGCGACGCGGTCGCCCCTCCGGATACCCAGCCGCTCCAGCGCCTGTGCCATTCGCCGTGCATCGTGCGCGATCCCGGCCCAGTTCGTGCGCGTTTCGCTGCCGTCCGCCCAACGGGTGACGATCTCACGCGGACCGTGCTCCCGCGCCGCGTGATCGAGCAAGGTGGATACCCGAAGCTCGAAATCCTGCATACCGCCCAGCATATGCCTCTCCATTGCGTGGCTGTTTTGGCGCAGGATACGCCTTCATCGGCAGGAGTCGAGAGGGGTGGGCGTTACATCCTGTTGCTGGGCGGGCGCGTACCGCAAGATGGAGAGCCGAGCTCCCACCCCGCTCCCCTGGCGGAAAAAGGGGGCGCAGACATAGCGTTTGCGAAGCGGGCGCGTATCCGGCGCTGGGAGAGGAGAAGCGGCTGCACCCCAGCCGCGCGAGGCTCCGCGGAACGCACCCGCTCCAACCTGCGCTGGGCGGCACGCTGCCGGGCGGCGCTACCCACTCCCGCAAGGGAGCGGACAGCGCCGGCCCCCTACGCCGCCGCCGCCAGCTTCATGCTCGCCGGGATCAGCGACGCGGTCTGCACGCCGGGCATCGTCTCGATCTGCGCGGCCAGTTCGGTATCGAGCCGGAAACCGCGGCCGAGCATCACCGTCGCCTCGCCGCCGTCGATCGGCGCGTGGAGCAGGATCTCCCCCCTGCCCCCGCCGCGCAGATCGCCGACCAGCGCGGCCAGCTGCGCCGGCACGGTCGGATCCTCGATGCGGATCTCCAGGATGAGCTGGGTGGTACCCGCCAGCGTGTCGAAGGGCTGCACGCGCTTGACCGCCGCGCGCGGGGTATCCTCGCCGGGGCGCTTGTCGAGCTCCAGCGTCAGGATCGCGCAGCCGGTGCCGTTGGCGCAGGCTTCCATATCCTTGGCGATCAGCTCCTCGAAGCACGAGGTCTGGATCTGCGCGCTGCGGTCCGAGATCGTCGCCATCAGATAGCGGTTGCCGCGCGCCGAGGTGCGGTAGCGGCAATCCTCGATCAGCGCGGCGATCTGGGCATTCACCCGCGCGCCCTCGGGGATCTGCATGTCGGGCAGGCTTGCGATGTCGCGCACGCCCTGGCCGCGGAACAGATGTTCGTAGCGGTCGAGCGGATGCGCCGAGAAATAATAGCCGAAGGCATCCTTCTCGGCGTTGATCTTGTCGGACATCGACCAGACGGCGTCCTTGGGCACGGTGATCCCGCCGCCCGCCGGCTCGGCATCGCCGAACAGCCCGCCCTGCCCGCTCATCCGCGTGGCATGGTCGCGCTGGGCGACCGCGAGGATCGTCTCGGCGGCGGCATGCACGCCCGCGCGGTTGGGCTCGATGCTGTCGAACGCACCCGCCGAGGCCAGCGTTTCCAGCTGGCGCTTGTTGAGCACGCGCGGATCGACGCGCTTGGCGAAATCGTCGAGGCTGGCGAAGCGGCCGTTCTTCTCGCGCTCCTCGACGAGCAGCTCCATCGCCCGCTCGCCCACGCCCTTCAGTGCACCGAGCGCATAGCGCACCGCGAGTCCCTCGCCCTGCGCCTGCACGGTGAAGTCGGCCTCGCTGGCGTTGATGTCCGGCGACGTCGCCTCGATGCCGAGCCGCCGCATGTCGTCCGCGAACACGGCCAGCTTGTCGGTCTGGTGGATGTCGTAGGCCATCGAGGCGGCGAAGAATTCGTGCGGATGGTGCGCCTTCAGCCATGCGGTCTGGTAGGCGAGCAAGGCGTAGGCGGCGGCGTGCGACTTGTTGAAGCCGTAGCCGGCGAACTTGTCGATCAAGTCGAACAGCTCGTTCGCCTTGGCCGCCGGGATGTCGTTGACCTCCTTGCAGCCCTTCACGAAGATGCTGCGCTGCGCGTCCATCTCCGCCTTGACCTTCTTGCCCATCGCGCGCCGCAGCATGTCCGCGCCGCCAAGGGTATAGCCGGCGAGGATCTGCGCGGCCTGCATCACCTGTTCCTGGTAGACGAAGATCCCGTAGGTCTCGCCCAGGATCGGCTCGAGCAGGTCGTGCGGGTAAACGATCGGCTCGCGCCCGGCCTTGCGCGCGCCGAACATCGGAATGTTGTCCATCGGGCCCGGGCGGTAGAGCGAGACGAGCGCGACGATGTCGCCGAAATTGGTCGGGCGCACCGCGGTCAGCGTACGGCGCATGCCTTCGGATTCGAGCTGGAACACGCCCACCGTGTCGCCGCGCTGGAGCAGCGCATAGACGCCCTCGTCGTCCCAATCGAGCCGATCGAGATTGACGTCGACGCCGCGCTTGGCGAGCAGCACCACGGCCTTTTTGAGCACCGACAGCGTCTTC
This sequence comes from Sphingomonas sp. TDK1, assembly GCF_001650735.1. Classification (GTDB taxonomy): domain Bacteria; phylum Pseudomonadota; class Alphaproteobacteria; order Sphingomonadales; family Sphingomonadaceae; genus Sphingomonas. Next base: position 405,476 of record NZ_LXVY01000034.1, read on the forward strand.
AGGCCGAGAAAGTCGAACTTCACCAGCCCGGCGCCTTCGACATTCTTCATGTCGAACTGGGTCACCGGCATGTCCGAGCGCGGATCGCGGTACAGCGGCACCAGCTGGGCGAGCGGACGGTCGCCGATCACCACGCCGGCGGCGTGGGTCGAGCTGTGGCGCGGCAGGCCTTCCATGCGCATCGACAGGTCGACGAGGCGCTTCACATCCTCGTTGCCGTTATATTCGGCGAGGAATTCGCTCACGCCGTTGAGCGTGCGCTCCAGCGTCCAGGGGTCGGTCGGGTGGTTCGGGATCTGCTTGGCGAGGCGATCGACCTGGCCATAGCTCATCTGCAGCACCCGGCCGACGTCCTTGATCACCGCGCGTGCCTTCATCGTCCCGAAGGTGATGATCTGCGCGACGTGATCGCGGCCGTATTTCTCCTGCACATAGCGGATCACTTCGCCGCGCCGGGTTTCGCAGAAGTCGATGTCGAAGTCGGGCATCGAGACGCGTTCCGGGTTGAGGAAGCGTTCGAACAGCAGGCCGAGCTTGAGCGGATCGAGATCGGTGATGGTCAGCGCCCAGGCGACCGCCGAGCCCGCACCCGAACCACGCCCCGGCCCCACCGGAATGTCGTTCGACTTCGCCCATTGGATGAAGTCGGCCACGATCAGGAAGTAGCCCGGGAACCCCATCTGGATGATGATGTCGAGCTCGAACTGGAGGCGCTTGTTGTACACCTCCACGTCCGATGGATCGGTGATGCCGGCGAAATCGAGCCGGTCCTTCAGGCCCTGCCAGCTGCGTTCGCGCAGCATCGCCGCCTCGCCCTCGCGGTCGCCGGCGAGGCTGGGCAGGATCGGCTTGCGCTTGGGCGCGGCATAGGCGCAGCGCTGCGCCACGACGAGGGTGTTCTCGATCGCCTCGGGCAGGTCGGCGAAGTTGGTCTTCATCGTCTCGGCCGGCTTAAGCCAGATCTCGGGCGAGGAGCGCGGGCGGTCGTCGGTTTCGAGATAGGTCGAGTTGGCGATGCACAGCATCGCGTCATGCGCCTCGTAGAAATCGGCTTCGGCGAAGCAGGCCGGGTTGGTACCGACCAGCGGCAGGCCCCGCGCATAGGCGAGGTCGACCAGCCGGGCCTCGGCGCGGGTCTCGATGTCGTTGTTGCGGCGGGCGATCTCGACATAGAGCCGCTCCGGGAACAGCGCCTCGAGTTGCGTCGCATAGGCCTCGGCGGTCTTGTCCTGCCCCTCGGCATAGAGCCGGGCGAGCGCGCCCTCGGCGCCGGCGGTCAGGCAGAGCAGGCCATCGGTCCGCCCTTCCAGCGCGGCGAAGGGCACATGCGCATCCTCCTCGATCGGGCGATCGAGATGCGCCTGCGAGACAAGGTGGCAGAGATTTTCATAGCCGGTCTGGTCCTGCGCATAGAGCGCGAGCCAGTCGATCGGCACGTTGAGCCCCTCGGCGAGGTTCGAGCGCTTCACCGCCAGCAGCGTGCCGACGATCGGCTGAACGCCGGCCTTCTTGGCGGCATCCGAAAAGCTCATCGCGGCATAGAGGCCGTTGCGATCGGCGACGGCGATGGCGGGGAAGCCGTGGCTCTTGGCGTGCTTGGCGATCGCCTTGGGGTCGATCGCCCCTTCCAGCATGGTGTAGCAGGAGAAAACTCGAAGCGGGACGAAACCGGAATGCGCCATGCCCGAACCTAGGGATTCCGCCGGTGATTCGCCAACCCGCCGAACGGTTTCTCCACAGCTTTCGGACGCACCGGCTGTCCGGCTCGGCGTTTAGAGCAGCGCTTCGATGTCCTTGGCGATGTCACGCGGGGCCGTGGTCGGCGCAAAGCGTTCCACGACGGTGCCGTCACGCCCGACCAGGAACTTGGTGAAGTTCCACTTGATCGCCTCGGTCCCTAGAACCCCCGGTGCCTGCGCCTTCAATGCCTGGAACAGCGGCGCGGCGTTGCTGCCGTTCACATCGACCTTGGCGAAGACCGGGAAGGTGACGTCATAGGTCAGCGAACAGAAGCTCGCGATCTCCTCGGCATTGCCCGGTTCCTGCGCGCCGAACTGGTTGCAGGGAAACGCGAGCACCGCAAAACCGCGATCCCGATAGGTCCGCCAGAGTTGCTCCAATTCCTTATACTGGGGCGTGAAACCGCATTTGGAGGCCGTATTCACGATCAGGAGAACCTGACCCGCGAACGCCGACAGGTCGCTGCTCGTGCCGTCCGGCAGCGTCACCGGGATCGCCGTGATCGCCTCGCTCATGCCATTTCCTCCAGGCGCCCTTCGTGGAGCCGCACCACGCGGTCCATACGTGCCGCCAGCCGTTCGTTGTGCGTCGCGACCAGCGCTGCCGAGCCCTCGTTGCGGACGAGGTTGAGGAACTCGCCAAAAACGCGATCCGAGGTCGCCTCGTCGAGATTGCCGGTGGGCTCGTCCGCCAGCACCAGCGGCGGCCGGTTGGCCAGCGCGCGGGCAACCGCAACGCGCTGCTGCTCGCCGCCGGACAGCTGGTTGGGCCGGTGGGTCAGCCGGTGGCCGAGGCCTAGCTGGGTGAGCAGCTCGGTCGCGCGTGCCTGCGCCGCTGCGCGCGTCGCGCCACGGATCAGCTGGGGCAGCACGACATTCTCGGTCGCATCGAAGTCGGGGAGCAGATGGTGGAACTGGTAGATGAAGGCGAGCTTCTCGCGCCGCATCTCGGTCCGCCCGCCGGCGGGCAGCTGCGCCGCCTCTTCGCCGCCGATGCGGATCGACCCCTCAAACCCGCCTTCGAGCAGGCCCACCGCCTGGAGCAGGGTCGACTTGCCCGATCCCGAGGGGCCGAGCAGCGCCACGATCTCGCCGGGCTGGACCGCAAGGTCGACCCCGCGCAGCACGTCGATCCGCACCCCGCCCTGTTCAAAGCTGCGGCGCAGGTCACGCGTCTGGAGAACCGGTTCATTCATAGCGCAGCACCTGGACGGGATCGGTGCTCGCCGCCTTCCACGCAGGGTAGAGGGTGGCGAGGAAGGTGAAGAGCAGCGCCATCGCGCAGATCGCGATGGTCTGCAGCGGATCGGTCTTGGCGGGCAGCTCGGTGAGGAACCGCATCTGCGGATCCCAAACCTTCTGACCCGTCACCAAGCCGATGAAGGTCGCCACGCCCTCGCGGTAGTTCACGATCAGGAAGCCCAGGATGATGCCGGCCAGCACGCCCAGCGCGCCGATCGTGGTGCCGACCGTGACGAAGATGCGCATCAACCCGCTCTTGCTCGCACCCATGGTCCGGAGCACGGCGATGTCGCGACGCTTGGCCTGGACCAGCATGATGAGCGATGAGATGATGTTGAACGCCGCGACCACCAGGATGATCGAAACCACCGTAAACGTCACCGTGCGGTCAAGCGAGATCGCCTCGAACAATTCGCGGTTCATCTGCCGCCAATCGGTAATCTGACCGATATTGGCCACCTTGTCGGCGAGCGGGCGGATAACCTCGTCGATCTTTTCGGGCTTGTTGGTGTCGATGCGGACCATCTGCACGGAATCGCCCAGCAGGAGCAGCGTCTGCGCGTCCTGCATTGGCATGATGATATAAGCCTTGTCATAGTCGTAGACGCCCACCTCGAAGATCGCGGCGATGCGGTACTGGACGATGCGCGGCATGGTGCCGAAAGGCGTCGCGGATCCCTGCGGGTTGATGATCGAGATCTGGCTGCCGATCGACGCGCCCAGCGCCTCCGCGAGCCGCGATCCGATCGCGATCTGCTCGCTGCCCGGCTTGAGGTTCTTGAACGAGCCGAGGATCTCCTTCCCCTTCAACGTCGGGTTGTTGAGGATGTCCTCCAGCCGAAGCCCGCGAACCAGGGCGAACTCGACCCGCCCGTTGTACGACGCGAACAGCGGCTGCTCGATCAGCGGGGTGGCGGCGGTGACGCCGGGGATCGCCTTGGCCTCGTCGGCAATGCGGCGCCAGTCGCGCAGCTGGCCATTATAGCCCTGCACTACCGCATGGCCGTTCAGCCCGGAGATCTTGTCGAACAGTTCGGCGCGGAACCCGTTCATCACGCTCATCACCACGATCAGCGCGGCGACGCCAAGCATCACGGCGACCAGGCTGAAGCCGGCGACGACAGCAATAAAGGCCTCACTGCGCCCAGGCAGCAGATAGCGGCGGGCGATCATTCGCTCGTAGCGCGAGAGTAGCATGCGGATCCTCTAGGGCCAGTCGAACGGCGTGGGAAGCGTTCTGTTGCCGATTCGACACAGGCTTGCCGCAAACTGCTGACGCCAAGCTGTCGACCGGTGACAAAGCGGCTCCACGCTTCTACCAAGAAACCGTCGAAGCGCAGGCGCAAAAAGGCCACGGTTCGGGGAGGTTCCCAGCTCCACTTGTGAGTGATTGCAAGTGTTTGACGCGGGATCCTATCAAGGGGGCTGACGAGCATTCGTCACGCAGGCGCCCGGGCCGGGAACGGTCCGGGCGTTTTCGTTTTCAGCCCCCTTGTCATGGCCAACCGGCCTGGCTTCTGCTTACGCTTACTTGGTCTTCGGCCGATGGATCCGCACGGCCTGTGCCCGCTCGCCTTTGCCCAACCCTCATCCCGGCTTTCGCCGGGCTGACAAACCGACAAAAGGGTATTCCTGCCGGGACGACCCGGCCTGCGGCACCGCTATCGGGCGGAGCGGGTAGCCCCGCTCCGCCCGCTAACCTCCCCCGGCCATGGCGAGAGGTCAGACCGTGTCACGATCAGAAGGATCCGCCGATCGTGAAACCCCAGGTGCGCGGATCACCCGGCTGGCCGACGATCAGCCCGGTATTGCCCGACTGCACCGAGAGCAGCTCGAAATAGCGCTTGTCGAAGGCGTTCCGCACCCAGGCGAACGCATTCACCTTGCCCTTGCGATAGCCCAGCCGGAAGTTGGACAGCGCGTAACCATTGATCCAGGTATAGGCCGAGGGCGACGGGTTCGACGAGAAGCGCGAGCGCCAGCTGCCATCATAGCCGAGATACACCTGGCCGCCTTCGACCGGCGCATTCACCTCGCCGCCGAAGCCGAGCGCCCATTTGGAGATGCCCGGCAGGACCTGACCGGAAATGTTGCAGGACGACGGGCTGAAGCCCGACTGGCCCGCCGCGGCAGGCGTCTGCGTCGCCGGATTGGTGATCGCGCTGCCACCGGAAAGCTCGGGCGGGCATGGCGCGTTGGTGAACTTGGTGTACTTCGCGTCGGTATAGGCGCCGTTGAAATAGAGGCTGGCGCGTGCGTTCGGCCGGAACGAGGAATCCCATTCGAAGCCGCGCGACCGCACCTTGCCGGCATTGGCGAGATAGCCCCGGATCACGTTGATCGCGTTGTTGTTGACCGTTGCCTGATAGTCGCTGATCTCGGTCCAGAAACCCGCGACGTTCAGCGTGAGGCGGCGATCGAGGAACTGGTTCTTCAGGCCGATCTCGAAATGGTTGACCTTTTCGGGCTTCACCGTCTGGGTCGACAGGTCGACCGCAGTATTGGTGGAATTGAGCGGCAGCCCCGAAAGGTTGATGCCGCCCGATTTGAACGTGCGGGCATAGGTGGCATAGCCATGGCTGTCGCGGGTGAAGTCGTAGGACAGGGTGAGATCGCCCGATACGTTCCACTGGTCGAACTTCGGGCTGTAGCGCTGCGGAGCCAGCGTGTTGAACTGATCCGCCGTCGCCGTGCCGCTTGCGAGCAGCGCCGCCGCATTGTCCGCCGTCGCGACGAACTTGTAGCGCGCATTGTTGATGCTGACGATCGACTCGTAGAAGCCGCTCTTCTTGTCGTAGTTGACGCGGAGGCCCGGCTGGATGCGCAGGCCTGGCAGCGCCTCCCAGTTGAGCTTGCCGAACACCGCGAAGCTTGTGTTGCTGAAGTTGATCGTGTTGTTGCTGGTCAGCCCGTTGAGCACCAGCGGGTTGCAGGCCGCGGCGGTGGTCGGCGCGCAGCCGGACGCGCCGGGCGCAAGGCTGGCGCCGGGGTTGAGCAGCCACCGGCTCGCCGCCGAGCCCTGAACCTGCGAGCCCTGGGTATCGATCGTCTGGTGGAACAGGAAGATGCCCGCGGTGTAATCGAGCTTGTTCTTGCCGTTGGAGGCGATCCGCAGCTCCTGCGACACCTGCTTCTGCTGCGACGGGTTCTGCGACACGGTGGTGATCGGCAGGCCGACGAAGTCGCGGTCGTTGGCCGGCTGCCAGTCCCAATAGCGCCAGGCGCTGACCGAGGTGACCGTCGCCGGCCCGATATCCCAGTTCGCGACCAGCGATGCGCCGCCGATTTCCTGCCGCGAATTGATGTCGGCATCGAGATCGGTCTTGCGATCGAACGGATTGGTGCTGGGCGGCGCATAGCCGAACGCCGCCGCCAGCGCGGCATATTGCCGGTTTGCCGGCCGCTGGGTCGCGCCAGTGCGGACATAATATTGGACGCAGCATAGCGGGTTCTGCAGGTTGAAGTCGCCCGACAGCGTCAGGTCGAGATTGGGCGCCGCCCGCCACAGCAGCTGCCCGCGCACGCCGTAATTGTCCAGCCGGTGCAGGTTGCGGTCGCTCTTGGTGTCGTAGATCGTACCCTGGCGCTTGGTCACCGAGGTCGACAGGCGCACCGCCAGCTTGTCGTCGGCGATCGGCGCCGAGGCGGAGGCCTTGAGCTGGAGAAAGTCGTAATTGCCGGTGCTGGCCTCGTAGCGCACCTCCGGCGTGAAGCTGGGCTTGCGCGTGGTGATGTTGATCGCACCGGCAGTGGTGTTCTTGCCGTACAGCGTGCCCTGCGGCCCGCGCAACACCTCCACCCGCTCGACATCGACAAAGTCGAAGGTCGAGGCACCGACCCGGCCGATATAGACGCCGTCGACATAGAAGCCGACGCCCTGCTCGATCCCGTCATTGGTCAGCCCGAACGGCGCGCCGAGCCCGCGAATGTTGATCGCCGTGTTGCGCGGGTTGCTCGAATAGAATTGCAGCGCCGGCTGGGACTGCTGGATCCGGGCGACGTTGAAGGCCCCCGCCTCGGCCAGCGCCGCGCCGCTCAGCACGGACATGGCGACCGGCACTTCCTGCACCCGCTCCTCCCGCCGTCGCGCGGTCACCACGATGTCGCCATCCTGCTGCTGTTGCGGCTCCGCCGCGGCGGGCTGCGGCGGTCGCACCTCGGGATCGCTTGCGGGCAGCACGGCACCGGACAGCAGCAACAGCGGAATCAGCGGCAGGCTCATCTTGTTCCCCTAGATCGTTGCCGCAATCTCCACTGCAATGGTGGAGTTTAGCGAGGAAGGAGATGTTTAGGGCGGACTAGCCGGGGTTGGCACTGCTCTTGAAACGCCAAAACGCAACACCAGATCAGGCAGGCAAGGCGCCGATAGGGCCTTGCACCGCTGTCGCGGCAGTTGGCCGGGCGGCGATAGGTAGGACGTTCAAATTGCTCATAGGAGGATATGAAGATGCGTCAGTTGGACTTTACTCCGTTCCGTCGCTCTGCGATCGGGTTCGACCGGCTGTTCGACATGCTCGAAGCCAGCGCCCGCCAGGCGAATTCGGAAAACTATCCCCCCTTCAACCTCGAGCGTCTTGCGGAAGACCGCTATCGCATCACCATCGCGGTGGCCGGCTTCAAGCCCGAGGAGATCGACATTACCGCGCAGCAGAACCTGCTGCTGGTCGCCGGTAAGAAGGCCGGGGAGAATGAGAACAACCAGGGCAATTATCTGCACCTGGGCATCGCCAACCGCAGCTTCGAGCGCCGCTTCGAACTCGCCGATTTCGTGCGGGTGGAGAATGCGAACCTGGCCGACGGCCTGCTGACGATCGAGCTGCTGCGCGAAGTGCCCGAGGCGATGAAGCCCAAGAAGATCCAGGTGGGGTCCGGCAGCGAGCCGGCCGCGATCGACCATCGCACGGCTCACGCAGCGTAACCTGCCTCAAAAGCTCGCGGCGTCCCCCTCCCTTAGGCGCCGCGACGGGGCGCCCGGGCTTCGGCTCGGGCGCCTTTTCCTTGAACGCCGCCCGCCGAGGTCGAAAGCCGCGGACAAGGCTGGCCGCGCTTAGTGCATGGCGAATTGCGGGCCCTTCTGGTGCGCCCTGTCGAACACCCGGGTGGAGGATCGAGAGGGCCGGTTGCCCGTCTTGAACCTCGACGCCTGATCGGCGAGGATATTCACTTCGCTCGAAAGCGTACGGGCGGCCGCTGACGTTTCTTCGACCATCGCCGCATTCTGCTGGGTCGCATGGTCCATCGACCCGATCGCCGTGCTGATCTCGCCAATGGATTGGGCCTGCGCGTGATTGTCCACGGTCATCTGCTCCAACAGGGCGTGGACACCGGCGACGTCGACCGAAATGTTCTCGAGCGCCTTGTCGACATTCTGCACCATGCCGACCGCCTGCAGAATATCCGCCTGGGTGGTGGTCAACTGCTCTCGCGCACGCGCCGCTTCTTCCTCCGACCGCATCGCCAAGGCCGACACCAGGTCGGCCACGACGGCAAAGCCACGTCCGGCCTCGCCGGCCCGACCGGCTTCCACCGCCGCGTTCATCGCGAGCACCCGCGTCTGAAACGCGATCTTGTCGAGGCCTTCGATCACGCTGTCGATGCCTTTGGCGCCCTCCGCGACGGAGTCCATCGCGCGCACCGCCTTCTCGGCCGTATCGCGGCCGGCGCTGACGGTGGAAATCGCCCCTGTTGCCTGTTGTACGGTGCGGTTGCCCGCATCGGCGGTGGCTTTCAGGCGCCCGTTCATCAGGGTGATCGCCGCGGCCGTTTCCTCGAGACTTGCCGCATTGGACTCGGTGCGGCGCGCAAGGTCCTCGGACGCCTGGGCGATTTCGCCCGACCCCGTCCGAATTGCCACCACGCTCTCCGACACCGACTCTATCAATTGCCGCATCGAGCGGATCGCGCTGTTCAAGCTCGTGCGGATGACCTCATATTCGGGTTCGAATGCCCGCTCGGCCTCGCTGGTCAGATTCCCCTCGGCAAGTTCCGCCAAAACGCGCGAAATGTCGCGGATCATCGCGTCCGTCTTGCTATGGTCCTGGGCATTCACCAGAACCGACGGGATGCCGTCCACCATCGTCGCGATCAGCGTGACCAACAGCGGCAACGTCTTCCCCGCGCTGTCGCGGTTCGTCCAGGTGAAGCGGTGATACCCGTTCTTCAGCGCTTTTTCGAGATAGAGCGGCACAAGCGCTGCCGAAGGTGTGCCACAAGGCTGGACGTCGGTCGAAAAGAAGTCCGGCCCCTTGCCGATAATGGCTTCCCGCGCATAGCCATAGAGCCGCATGGTTGCATCATTGCACTGGGTGATGCGGCCTTCCTGAATGAGGAAGACGGCGTCCGGCGTCGATTCCAGAAGCGCCTGCGCGAACGAGGATTGGGCAGGTATCTTTGGCCTGAGAACGCTGAACAACTCCATCTCCCATGACGTCGCTCGCACCTGGGTGCGACTTTGCTTTGGCGGCACTGCTCATTGTAGAAGCAGTTTGCGCCACCATCCGCGCGCCTTTTCATTTTTGTCCCTGCCGGAATCTCGGGTGAAAACCGTAAGCGGCATTCGAGGCGAAGTGTTTGCGCCTTGGCCTGATGCGCAAGGCAAGACCAGCGACTTGGGGGGTAAGGCAATTGATTTGAGAAGTTGCCGTCCTAACGCGTTGGCGACCATGCTTCTGCGCCCCAACTGTCGCATCTCGCGATGACTGCGAGGGCGTCTGTTCTCACCGGGCCGGGAATCGACGATGCGGCTCCGGGCCGGGAGGAGACCCCGATCTCACCCCGCCGGCTTCAGCCCCAGCAGCCACGGCCGCACGCGCCCGGTAGGCTTCGCCACCCCGTCCAGGCGCTCGGCGCGAATGATCGTCACCGGCTTGAGGATCATCTGGCCCTTCATCACGTCGCGCCCGCCGCCGCTCGGCAACGCGAGGATGCGCTGGACCACGTCCATACCGCCCACCACCTGTCCAAACGCCGCGAACCCCAGGTTCGCCCCGCGCGCGTCGAGCCCCGGATTGTCGCCGACCATGATCGAGAAATTGCCGTTGGCCGAATTGGGATTCGGCCCGTGCGCCATCGAAATGGTGCCGTTCAGATGCCGGAGCCCGGTCTTGCTGGTCGGCTCCAGCGGCAGCGGGTCGAGCATGCGCCGCGCGTCGGTGCCGACGCCGCCCTGGATGAAGCCCTTGGTCGGCTCGGTCTTGCGCCGCGCGGTACGGTAGAAATTGGTGCCTTCCAGCCGTCCGTCATCGACATAGGCAAGGAAGTTGGCGACGGTCTTCGGCGCGCGCTTCGCATCCAGCGCAAGGGTGATCGTCCCCATGCTCGTCACCAGCCGCACCCGGACCTGCCCCGGCACCGGCCGCGACGGCTGCGGCGCCGGCGCGGCGGACACCGCCAGCAGCGCCAGCCCGGCGACGAAGACCCGCCGCAGCACGCGCCTAGACGAGCCGCGAATGCTTGACGGCGGCCTCGATGAACCCCGCGAACAGCGGGTGCGGATCGAACGGCTTGGACTTGAGCTCGGGGTGGAACTGCACGCCGACGAACCAGGGGTGATCCGGCCGCTCGACGATCTCGGGCAGCGTACCGTCGGGCGACATGCCCGAGAAGACGAGGCCGCCCTCTTCCAACACCGGCTTGTAGGCGGTGTTCACCTCATAGCGGTGGCGATGGCGCTCGCTGATCGAATCGCTGCCATAGATCGAGGCGACGACGCTGTTGCCGCCGAGCTTCGCCGGATAGGCGCCAAGCCGCATCGTGCCGCCCAGATCACCGCCCTCCTCGCGCTTCTGCAGGCCATCGGCGGTCATCCACTCGGTGATCATGCCGACCACCGGCTCCTCGGTGGGGCCGAATTCGGTCGTCGAGGCATTGGCGATACCCTGCGCGCGGACGCCCTCGATGCACGCCATCTGCATGCCGAGGCAGATGCCGAAGAACGGCACGCCCCGTTCACGGGCGAAGCGTACGCCCGCGATCTTGCCCTCGCTGCCGCGCTCCCCGAACCCGCCGGGCACCAGGATGCCGTGCATCGGCTCCAGCATCGCGGCGACTTCGGCCTGCTCCTGCTCGAACAGCTCCGCGTCGAGCCAGCGGATATTGACCTTCACGCGGTTGGCGATGCCGCCATGGACCAGCGCCTCGGTGAGCGACTTATAGGCGTCGGGCACGCCCATATATTTGCCGACCACGCCGATCGTGACCTCGCCCTCGGGGTTCTGCAACCGCTCGACGATGCCGCTCCAGCGGCTGAGATCAGGCGAGGGGCCCGGCTCGATGCCGAATGCCTTGAGCACTTCGCCGTCCAGGCCTTCGCCATGATATTGCAGCGGCACCGCGTAGATGCTCTTCGCATCGAGCGCGGGGATCACGGCCGAGGTCGGCACGTTGCAGAACTGCGCGATCTTGGCGCGCTCGCCGGCCGGCAGTGGACGCTCCGCGCGGCAGACCAGCACGTCGGGCTGCACGCCCAGCGCCGCCAGTTCGCGCACGCTGTGCTGCGTCGGCTTGGTCTTCAGCTCGCCGGCGGCAGCAATATACGGCACCAGCGTGACGTGGACGCTGACCGTCTGGCCCCGGCCGAGATCGTTGCGGAGCTGTCGAATCGCCTCGATGAACGGCAGCGACTCGATATCGCCCACCGTGCCGCCGATCTCGCACAGCACGAAGTCCAGATCCTCGGTCTCCGCCTGGGCGAAGGCCTTGATCGCGTCCGTGACGTGCGGCACGACCTGCACGGTGGCGCCCAGATAATCGCCGCGCCGCTCACGCTCGATGATCGTCTTGTAGATGCGCCCGGAGGTAACGTTGTCCGCCTGGCGTGCCGTCACGCCGGTGAAGCGCTCGTAATGCCCCAGATCGAGATCGGTCTCCGCGCCGTCGTCGGTGACGTACACCTCACCATGCTGGTGCGGCGACATCGTGCCGGGATCGACGTTGAGATAGGGATCGAACTTGCGGATGCGGACTCGATAGCCACGGGCCTGGAGCAGCGCCGCGAGGCTCGCTGCCATGAGACCCTTGCCGAGCGAGGAGACCACGCCGCCGGTGATGAAGATGTACCGCGCCATGGGAGAAAACGCCTAACGTCAAAGGGCGCAGACCGGCAAGCGTTAGAATCCGCCGGTTGCGCAAATTTTACGGTTAATCCGCCGCAAGCGCGGCGAACTACGGAAGCTTACTGGCTGAACGGAACCGCGCTGTTGCCGGTCGGTGCCGTATCGTTGCCGGTCGACGCCGGCGCGCTCGGCACTGCCAGCGGGGCAACGGCGGCCGGTGCCTTTTGCAGGCCCGCGTCGATCTTGGTCGAGTGCCGGGTGGCTGCCAGGAAGGCCAGCACGATGCTCATCAGGATGAACGCGGTCGCCAGGATCGCGGTCATGCGGGTCAGGAAATCGGCCGCGCCCCGCGCCGACATGAGACCGGCCGGGCTGCCGCCCGAGGTGAGACCGCCACCCTCCGACTTCTGGACGAGAATCACCCCCACCAGCAGGGCGGCGATGATGAACTGTACGACGAGGAGGAAGGTGAACATGAAATCCGGTGCCCGTTAGCGAAGGGCGCGACATAGGCGAGCCGCTCGGCGCAATCAACCGCCTGTTCCGGCACCGATTCCAATGCTGGCGCGCAACCCCATGGCCGGTCAGCATTTTCATCGCAGTTTTCGCACAACATTTCGCCCGCGCACTGAAACCTAGTTGCAAAATGCGCGTTTGTTTCAGCGGTTCGATGCCGTGCCGGGCCTGAAACGAACGAGTGATGCCGTGAACGCTATGTCCGAACAGACCCTGTGGGGATGGAAAAATACGCTGATCGATTATGTGCGTTCGGGGGAACCCGATCTCACCAATCGGCAGATGGCGCTGCTGATGCTTGTGTATCTCGACCCCGGGCCCCATACGGTGCGCGGTCTGGCGCGGGCACTGAACGTCTCGAAGCCGGTGGTCACGCGCGCCTTGAATCGCCTGGGCACGCTCGGCTATCTGCGCCGCCAGCGCGACGATACCGACAAGCGCAACATCTTCGTAGCGCGTACCGCGGAAGGGGCAGAGTTTCTTGCAGAGTTCGGGCATTTCCTCGCTGGCAGTAACCTCAGCGAGCCAGTCCCAGAGCGCGCCGACGCGTAAGCGTCTGGCGCTGGACGGCCGTTCGGCCGCGATCGATCCGCGGGTGGACGCCGTCCGCCCAGATATCGCTGACATCCGTCTGGCCGGCCGCGTCTTCGCGCCGCATTACGCCGCGCCGATGCCCAGGGTGATCCATTTCGAGACGCCGCTGCGCGCGACGCCCAAGGGCGACGAGCCAGCGCTGACCACGCTCCGGAAGGGCGATGTGTTCGAGGTGCTGGAAATCGCCGGCCGCCATGCCTGGGGTGTCGCCCCCGGGCCGGCGCTGGTAGGCTATGTCGACGCATCGGCCTTGGGGGAGACCGAATGATCGCGCGGGTTTTCATCGACGGTGCCGCCGGCACGACCGGCCTGGAGATTCGCGAGCGCCTTGCCGGCCGCTCCGAGATCGACGTGATGGTCCTCGACGACCAGGACCGCAAGGATCCGAAGAAGCGCGAGGAAGCGCTGAACGCTGCCGATTTCGTCATACTCTGCCTGCCGGACGACGCCGCGCGCGAAGCGGTGGCCATGATCCAGAACGAGCGCACGCGGGTGATCGACGCCTCGACCGCCTATCGCACCGCCGCCGACTGGACCTATGGATTCGCGGAACTGGAGCCGGGCCAGGCGTCGGCGATCGCCGAGGCGGCACGGGTGAGCAACCCCGGCTGCTACCCCACCGGCTTTCTCGCGCTGGTCCGCCCGCTGATTCGCGCCGGTCTGATCCCGCACGACTTCCCGCTCAGCGTGAATGCCGTATCCGGCTATTCCGGCGGCGGCCGCGCGATGATCGCCGAGTTCGAGGGCGACGGTCCGGACGCGACCGGCACCGCGTTCCGCCCCTATGGCCTGTCGCTCGCGCACAAGCATGTGCCCGAGATGCAGAAGCATGCGCGGATCGAGCATCCGCCGATCTTCCTGCCCTCGGTCGCGCGCACCTATCGCGGCATGATCGTGGAAGTCCCGCTGCCGCTGTTCGCCTTCACCCGCAAGCCTTCGGTGGAAGCGCTGGAGAATGTCCTGCGCGACGCCTATCGCGACTCGCCCGTCGTCCAGGTGCTGCCCGCCGACGTGGCGACGGTATCGATCGAGGAAAATGCCGGCACCGACCGCCTGTCGGTGCGCGTCTTCGGCAATGACGAGACGCGGCAGGCGCGGCTGATCGCCACGCTCGACAATCTCGGCAAGGGCGCTGCCGGCGCGGCGGTGCAGAATCTCAACATCATGGCAGGGCTCGATCCCACCGCCGGGCTGGTCCTCTAACCAACAAGGCGCCTTCGATTTTCCGGCCAACGGCGTCGCTCCGCAGGGGCGGCGCCGTTCTTTCGCGCGCAACATTCCTATCGTACGGCGTGACGTCCGAAGAATTTTTGCACGTCGCCGCATACCTATTCAGCCCCTTCGGCTTGATCTTTCGGCCGCATTGGTGTCTCGCGGGGCGAACCAATCGAGAGGGAAATGATGCAGCAGCCCGTCGGCAAATTGCTTCTGTTCGGTGCCACCGGTGATCTCGCGCAGCGTATGCTGCTTCCCTCACTCTACGCGCTCCATGCCGATGGCCTGCTCCCGAACGGCCTGACCATTACCGGCACCGCGCGCTCCGAGCATGACGACGCGGGCTATCGCGCTTTCGCCGCCAAGGCGCTCGAGCAGTTCCTGCCCGCCGACCGGAAGGACGACAGCGCTGTCGCCTCGTTCCTCCAGCGCGTGCACTACCAGACGCTCGATGCTTCGCAGACCGAAGGCTATGGTGCGCTGAAGGAGAAACTGGGCGACATTTCGGGCGGTCTTGCCATCTTCCTGTCGACCGCCCCCTGGCTGTTCGGCCCCACGATCAAGGGCCTCGAATCGGCGGGTCTGGCCGGCGACAATGTCCGCATCAGCCTGGAGAAGCCGCTCGGGCGAGACCTCGCCTCCAGTCGCGAGATCAACGACATCGTCGCGGAGGCCTTCCCCGAGGAGCGCACCTTCCGCATCGATCACTATCTCGGCAAGGAGACGGTGCAGAACATCCTCGCGCTGCGCTTCGGCAACTCGCTGTTCGAGCCGGTATGGAACGCCCGCGGCATCGACAGCGTGCAGATAACGGTTTCAGAGACGGTGGGTCTCGAAGGTCGCGCCGGATTCTACGACGATACCGGCGCGCTGCGCGACATGGTGCAGAACCACATGCTCCAGCTGCTCGCGCTGATCGCGATGGAGCCCCCTGCCCGCTTCGACGGCACCTCGATCCGCGACGAGAAGGTCAAGGTGCTCCGCTCGCTGCGCAAGATCGCGGCGGCGGATGCGCCGAATCTCACCGTGGTCGGCCAATATGGCGGCGGCGCGGTGAAGGGGCAGATCGTCCGCGACTATACCACCGATCTCGGCAAGGACTCGCGCACCGAGACCTTCGTGGCGATCAAGGCGCATGTCGACAACTGGCGCTGGCAGGGCGTGCCCTTCTACCTGCGCACCGGCAAGCGCCTCGCCGAGCGGCGCTCGGAAATCGTCATCCAGTTCAAGCCGGTGCCGCACTCGATCTTCGCCGAGCGCGGCGGCATGCTCCAGTCCAACACGCTGGTGATCCGCCTCCAGCCGGAGGAATATGTCCAGCTGCTGGTCATGGCGAAGCAGCCGGGACTGGACCGCGACGGCTATCGCCTGCGTGAAGTGCCGCTGAACCTCAGCCTCGACACCGAGTTCGCCGGCACGCGCCGCCGCATCGCCTATGAGCGCCTGCTGCTCGACCTGATCGAGGGCGACCCCACGCTGTTCGTCCGCCGCGACGAGGTGGAAGCGCAGTGGGAATGGATCGACGCGATCCGCGCCGGCTGGGACGCCAATGATCTCAAGCCCAAGCCCTATGCCTCGGGCAGCTGGGGCCCCTCGCTGTCGATCGCGCTCACCGAGCGCGACGGGGTGCACTGGCACGAATGATCGGGGCTGGTGCCTCTCCTTCTTTCGCTCCCCTCCCGCAAGCGGGAGGGGAGCATTAGCGGGACATTCACCCTATATCGGACCCGCGCGGCACCTGCGCCGCCGACCAGGTCCCACCGAAACCCAAGGAGCTTACATGACGACCGAAATCGAATGGTGGGACTATGACGACGCCGCCGAAATGGGCGACGCACTCGCCGGCGACGTGCAGTTCATCATCGAAAGCGCGATCGACGCGCGCGGCGCCGCGGTCATCGCGCTTGCCGGCGGCCGCACCCCCGGACCGATCTACGCCAAGCTGAGCAAGGCCAAGCTCGACTGGAAGCGCGTGACGATCATCCCGACCGACGACCGCATCGTGCCGATGGGCGACGCCATGTCGAACGTCACCGGCCTCGCCAAGGTGTTCCTGCCGCTCGGCGCCCGCGTGATCCCGGTCGTCAGCGAAAAGGCCGACGACTACAAGGCCGCCGGCCGCGCGGCCGATGCCCGACTGCAGGACCTGCACTGGCCGCTCGACCTTTGCCTGCTCGGCATGGGCGCGGATGGTCACACCGCCTCGATCTTCCCCGGCCCCGATCTCGCCGAGGCATTGACCGGCCCCAAGGAACGCCGCGCGCTGGGCGTGATGCCCGATCCGCTGCCGCCCGAAGCGCCGGTCGCCCGCGTCAGCCTGTCGCTGGCGGCGATCGTCTCCGCCCGCGCGCTGATGATCGCGATCACCGGCCAGGAGAAGCGCGACGTCCTGGAGCGCGCCGTTGCCGAGGGCGCCGGCTCGACCTTGCCGATCGGCCGCGTCCTCGCCGAAACCGAACTGCCCGTCGACATTCACTGGAGCCTGTAAATGGCCAATCTGCACGCCGAAATCGCAGCCGTCACCGATCGGGTGATCGAGCGGTCCAAGGCGGGCCGCACCGCCTATCTCGACCTGATCCGCCGCGAACGCGAATCGGGCAATGACCGGCCGAAGCTCGGCTGTGCCAACCTCGCCCACGCCTATGCCGGTACCGAGGAACAGCGCGACGCGCTGAAGACCGGCGCGCGGATGAACATCGGCATCGTTACCTCGTACAACGACATGCTCTCCGCGCATGCGCCCTATTATCGCTATCCCGAGCAGATGAAGGTGTGGGCGCTGGAAGCCGGTGCCACCGCGCAGGTCGCGGGCGGCGTACCGGCGATGTGCGACGGCGTGACGCAGGGCTATCAGGGCATGGAACTCTCCCTGTTCAGCCGCGACACCATCGCCATGGCGACCGCGGTATCGCTCAGCCACCGCGTATTCGAAGGCGCGGCGCTGCTCGGCATCTGCGACAAGATCGTGCCGGGTCTGCTGATGGGCGCGCTGCGCTTCGGCCATCTGCCGATGGTGCTGATCCCCGGCGGCCCGATGCGCTCGGGCCTGCCGAACAAGGAAAAAGCCGCCGTCCGCGAGCGCTTTGCCGAAGGCAAGGCGAGCCGCGAGGAGCTGCTGGAGGCGGAAATCGCCGCCTATCACGGCAAGGGCACCTGCACCTTCTACGGCACCGCCAACTCGAACCAGATGATGATGGAGGCGATGGGCCTCCACGTTCCCGGTTCGGCCTTCGCCAACCCGGGCACCAAGCTCCGCCAGGAGCTGACCCGTCACGCCGTCCACCGCCTTGCCGAGATCGGCTGGAACGGCGACGATTATCGCCCGATCGGCCATGTCGTCGATGAACGAGCAATCGTGAACGCGGCGATCGTGCTGCTCGCCACCGGCGGCTCGACCAACCACCTGATCCACGTCCCCGCCTTCGCACGCGCGGCCGGCATGGTGATCGACTGGGAGGATTTCGACCGTCTCTCGCGCGTCGTGCCGCTGATGACGCGCGTCTATCCGAACGGCTCGGCCGACGTGAACCAGTTCGAGGATGCCGGCGGGCCGTCCTTCGTCATCAAGGAACTGCTGCGCGGCGGGCTGATGCATGCCGACGCGCTGACCATCGCCAAGGACGGCATGGCCGCCTATGGCCGCAAGCCCGACATCGAGGGTGACGCGCTGGTCTGGACCGAGCATGGCGAAAAGAGCAACGACGAGAATATCGTTCGCACGGTCGAGACCGCCTTCTCCCCCGAGGGCGGCTTCCGCATCCTCAAGGGCAATATCGGCCGCGCCTGCATCAAGGTCTCGGCGGTCGAGCGCGAGCGCTGGACCATCGAGGCCCCTGCCCGCGTCTTCTCGGACCAGCTGGAAGTGCTGGAGGCGTTCAAGGCCGGCGAACTGGAGCGCGACGTGATCGTCGTGGTCCGCTTCCAGGGCCCGCGCGCCAACGGCATGCCCGAACTGCACAAGCTCACCCCGCAGCTCGGCGTGCTACAGAATCGCGGCTTCAAGGTGGCGCTGGTCACCGACGGGCGCATGTCGGGCGCCAGCGGCAAGGTGCCGGCGGCGATCCACCTGTCGCCCGAAGCGCTCGGCGGCGGCCCGATCGGCAAGGTGCGCGACGGCGACATCCTGCGCCTGGATGCCGAGAACGGCGTGCTGGAGGCGCTGGTGCCGGCGGACGAATGGGACGCGCGCGACCATGCCGTCGCCCCGCCCCCCGCGGTCGGTACCGGCCGGGAGCTGTTCGCGATGCTGCGTCACCATTGCGACGAGGCCGAAAAGGGCGCGTCGGCGATGCTGCACGAAGCGGGCCTGTGAGACTGTACCGCAAGTAAATCGGTTCCTCCGCCGCACACGGGCTTTACAAGCGCCCGTGTCGGCGGAAGAACGGCGCCGCGCTCTGGCAACGTTGACAGAAGCGGAAATGAGAGGATCGGAATCGGATGGAAGTCGTCGCCGTCGACATCGGGGGGACCCACGCGCGCTTTGCCGTGGCAGAGGTGGCGGAAGGTCGTGTCGTCTCGCTCAGCGAGCCGATCACCCAGAAGGTTGCCGAACATCCCAGCCTCCAGCTTGCCTGGCGCGCCTTTGGCGAGCAGCTCGGGCGGCCGGTGCCCAAGGCCGCCGCGATCGCGGTCGCCTCGCCGGTCAACGGTGATCTGATCAAGCTCACCAACAATCCCTGGATCATCCGCCCGCCGCTGATCCCCGATCGCCTGGGCGCCGAGACCTGGACGATCGTCAACGATTTCGAAGCGATCGGCCATGCCGTCGCCCAGCTTGAGGACGAGGCGTTCCTGCATCTCTGCGGGCCCGAAACGCCGCTGCCGGACAAGGGCGCGATCACCGTCTGCGGGCCGGGCACCGGGCTCGGCGTCGCGCAGGTGTTCCGCCATCGCGGCGGCTACGACATCATCGCCACCGAAGGCGGCCATAGCGATTTCGCCCCGCTCGACGCGATCGAGGACGCGCTGGTGAAACGCCTCCGCCGCACCTACCAGCGGGTTTCCAAGGAACGCATCGTCGCGGGCCCGGCCATCGTCTCGATCTACGAGACGCTCGCCGATCTGGAAGGCGTGCCGGTCGCGCGGCTGGACGACAAGGCGATCTGGACGCTGGCGCTGGAAGGCAAGGACAGCCTGGCGGTGGCGGCACTCGATCGCTTCTGCCTCAGCCTCGGCGCGGTCGCGGGCGATCTGGCGCTCGGCCATGGTCCCACCGCCGTGGTCATCGCCGGCGGTCTGGGGTTGCGCCTGAAGGACCATCTGCTGCAATCGGGCTTCGGCGAGCGATTCGTCGCCAAGGGGCGCTTCCGCTCCCTGATGGCGACGATCCCCGTCAAGCTGATTACCCATCCCCAACCGGGCCTGTACGGCGCAGCCGCCGCCTTCGCCCAGGAGCATGCACAGTGAGCGATACCCGCCCTTCGATCGAAGCCATCATGCGCACCGCAGCCGTCATCCCGGTGCTGGTGATCGACGACGCCGCCAAGGCGCGTCCGCTTGCCGAGGCGCTGGTGAAGGGCGGCCTGCGCGTGCTCGAAGTGACGATGCGCACCCCGGCGGCGCTGGAAGCGATCCGCGAGATGAAAAAGGTCCCCGGCGCGATCGTCGGCGCCGGCACCGTGGTGAACACCCAGCAGTTCGAACAGGTGATGAAGGAGGATGCCGAATTCATCGTCTCCCCCGGTCTCACCGATCGTCTCGGCGACGCGATCGTCCGCAGCGGCGTGCCCTATCTGCCGGGCATCGCGAATGCCGGCGACATCATGCGCGGCATGGATCTCGGCCTCAGCCACTTCAAGTTCTTCCCGGCCGAGACCTCCGGCGGGCTCAAGGCGCTCAAGGCCCTCGCCGCGCCCTTCTACCAGGCGAAGTTCTGCCCCACGGGCGGCATCAGCCTGGCGAGTGCGCCGGAATGGCTGGCGTTCGATCCGGTACTCTGCGTCGGCGGCAGCTGGATCAGCAGCGGATCGCTGGAAGAGGTGGAAGCCAAGGCCCGCGAAGCCGCCGCGCTGCCGCGCTGACCAACCTTAAGCCCCTCCTCCTGGGAGGAGGGGTTTGGGGGTGGAGGGATTTCAGAACGGTGGTTGGTCTCTGCGAGACACAGCCCCACCCCAACCCCTCCCCTAAAGGAGAGGGGCTAAATGCTCTCAACCCTTGCCCTCCCAAATATACGAACCATATACGCTCCGTAGTTCGACCCACACCGGAGCACCCATGGGCATCGTGAAAATCGCCGACGACCTCCACGAGGAGGCCCGCCGCGCCAGCGCCGTCATGTGCCGCTCGATCAACGCCCAGGCGGAGTACTGGATGAAGATCGGCATGCTCGCCGAGGCGAACCCCACCCTGCCCTTCCACGAGCTCGTCCGCCGCCAGCTGGCCGAGGCGCAGGTCGGCGCCGCCGCGCTCGAGGCCGCCTGACATGGTCAAGACGCCCGCCGAACTCGATCTGATGCGCGAGGCCGGGCGGCTGCTCGCCCAAGTCTTCGAGATGCTCGACCGCCAGCCGCTCGCCGGCATGTCGACGCTCGAGATCGACGCGCTGGTCGAGCGCTACATCACCGACGAGCTCCACGCCCGCCCCGCCAGCAAGGGGCAATATGGCTATGGTTTCGTGCTCAACTGCTCGCCCAACCATGTCGTCTGCCACGGCATGCCGGACGCCGAGACGGTCGTGCGCGACGGCGACATCATCAACCTCGACATCACGCTGGAAAAGAACGGCTTCATCGCCGATTCGAGCAAGACCTACATGGTCGGCGAGGTCTCGCCCCAGGCGCGGCGGCTGGTGAAGGTGACGCAGGAAGCGCTGTGGAAGGGCATCGCCCAGGTCCGTCCCGGCGCGACGCTGGGCGACATCGGCGCCGCGATCGAGCGGCATGCCAAGCAGCACGGCTATTCGGTGGTTCGCGACTATTGCGGCCACGGCATCGGCCGCGAAATGCACAAGGAACCGTCCATTCTCCATTTCGGCCGCCCCGGCACCGGCATGAAGCTGCGCGAGGGCATGACCTTCACCATCGAGCCGATGCTGAACCAGGGTACGCGCAAGGTGACGACACTCGACGACGGCTGGACGGTGGTGACCAACGATCGCAAGCTCTCCGCCCAGTTCGAGCATACCGTGGCGGTGACGGCGACGGGCGTCGAAGTGCTGACGCTGCGCCAGGGCGAACGGGCGCTGGCCTGACCCTTTGGGATCGCCACGGTTGCGAAACGGCCGGGCGATCCCCATCTAGCGGATATCCCCGGCTTCCCTCCCGTAAGCACCGGCGGCTGGGTCCATCAGGTTCTCGCTTGCACAGCACGGATATGCCGATGGATCTCGCCTATCTCCTTTCCCGCTACCAGAATGCCCTGACCCGCGCCGGTAGCGCAGCATGCATGTCCTCGCGCGCGGCGCACCGCGCATTCGCCGCAGTCTATGCAGAGCGCATCTCGGCCTATCGGGAAGCCCATGCCATGGCGGCCGCCGCCTGATGGGCGCGATCACCAAGGTCGCGGTCGGCGCGACGTCCGATGAGCTTGATCGCAAGCGCTTCCGCAGCGCCACCAAGACCAAGCTGGCGCCGGAAGTCATCGCGCGCCAGTCGCGGGTTGCCCTGCTCGCCTTCCAGTCGCTGCCCGACCGCGAGACCGCATTGCTGTTCCTCAACAGCGAAGACGAGGCGCTGGGCGGACGCCCGATCGACATCGCCAGCACCAGCGAAGCAGGCGCAGAACGCGTCGCCGCACTGTTGCGCGCCCGCATGGCCCCGGCGGCGAAGATCGACTAAGACGTCGCCATGGCCGAACGCTTCGAACGACACCGCCAGCCCTGGCGCCCCGACGAGCTGCAAAAGCTCCACACCCTCGCCAAGAAGGGCATGCCGCTACGGGCGATCGCCAAGGCGCTCACCCGTAGCGAGGAGTCGGTGAAGGAACGCGCCAAGCTCGACGGGCTGTCAATCGCCAAGCTGCACTGAGCCGGACGGATCGCCGCTCAGGCGTAGCGGACCGTCGTCCGCTGCCGCCGCGCACGGAGCGCCCCCCCATCAGCGCGAAGCCGCCGAGCAGCATCGCCCAGGTTGCGGGCTCCGGCACCGCGCTGGCATTCAGGCGCGCGCCGACGGTGAAGGGGCCGACGCCGGAATAGGCAGCGTTGACCGCATCGACACCGGCCTGGTTCAGGTCGATCGTATAGCCCGACGCCGCGCCGTTGACGGTGATCTTGCCGAGCACGGTGCCCGATCCGAGATCGTCGAAGATCCCCCTGGCACCGTTATATTGCTGCAGCGAGACGATCGAGCTGGTCACGTCGTACAGCGTCAGTTCGAGCGGCCGCCCCGTCGCATTGCTATAGCCGTCCGCGAGCGCGTTGCCGATGGTCAGCGATGCGCTGGTCACCGTCCCTGTCGGGAAGAAGCTGAAGAAGGAGCGATACTCCGTCGTCGAGCCCCAGCTGGTCACGCTACCGGTGAGGTAATTGGACCACCCGTTGAAGTGCGAGCCATTGCTGTCGAACCAGCCGGTCTGGAAGGCATTGATGCTGCCGGCGCCGTTCACCGTGAGCGTGACGGTACCGCTAGGCGAATTGTTGAAGAGGTAGAAATCCGCCGCCATGGCGGGCGCGCTGCCGACAACAGCAAGCAGCAATGCTGCGCTCGACAGAATCGGACTCTTCATCGCAAATCTTCCCCTGAATGCACCCCAATACATTGATAGTTAACGGTGGCGTATCCCAAATCGCCCGAGAGTCAAGATAAGCAGACGCCCGCTTGTCCCGCTATTGGCCAAGGGAATGGCGACCAGTACTGCAGATCATCCGGCAGAAGCGCGCTTGACCCGCACCAGCGCCACATCGAGCGCGGAGAGGAAGCGCGAGCGATCTTCCTTGCCGAAGGGCGGCGGGCCGCCGATGCGGTCGCCGCCCGCGCGCAGATCGGCCATGATCGCCCGCACCGCCACCGCGCTGCCGATCGAACTGGTGGTAAAGGGCTTGCCGTTGGGCGCCAGCACCGCCGCCGCGCCAGCCTTGAGACAGCGATCGGCCAGCAGGATGTCCGCGGTCACCACCACCGAACCCGCATCGCTATGGTCGGCGATCCAGTCGTCCGCGGCATCGAAGCCGTCGCTTACGACCACGCGGGTCAGCAAGGGGTGCTGGGGGATGCGCAAGTGGGCGTTGCTGACCAGGGTGACCGGCACCTCCATCCGCCAGGCAACCTTGTAGATCTCTTCCTTCACGGGACAGGCATCGGCATCGACGAGAATATGGGGCGTGATCGGCATGGGCCAGCCCCTGCCACAGGCATTGGCAAAATGCGAAATCCGGCGCGGCTCCGAAAAGAACAAACCAGAATCCAATCGCTTTCCGACAAGGGAGATCCGTGCCTATCCTCGCGCCTCTGCATCCTGAAGACGACGGTCCTTTCCGATCGCGCGATGAGGCGAGATCGTCGGGCGCCGCCGCCGCCTCGACAGCCGGCTGCTGTTCGTCGCCTGCCAGGGCGAGTCGATACAGCGCTATGAACGCGACGCGAGGGCGGCGCTGGAACCAGCACCGCCCTCGCCGCGGCCGGGACCGCGTTGATGTCGCCTTCCCGGAACTTGCGGAACCTTCGCCGTCTCAGAAGCGAAGACTGACCCAGCCGGCAAGGAAATGGGATGCCTTGGAGCCGACAGCCTTCAGCACCGCGCCGGGCTCGAAATATTCATAGCGTCCGATCACCGACACGCGCGGGGTCACCTTCCACGTCGCCTGCAAGCGCGCCGCATCGCCGACATGCGCGCCGCGCACCAGCTGGGTGCCGGCATAGGCGGTGCCCGCACCGCGATACACGGCATCGCTTTCGTC
This sequence comes from Sphingomonas sp. TDK1, assembly GCF_001650735.1. GTDB lineage: Bacteria > Pseudomonadota > Alphaproteobacteria > Sphingomonadales > Sphingomonadaceae > Sphingomonas. Next base: position 429,670 of record NZ_LXVY01000034.1, read on the forward strand.
CACGCGCAGGCTGTGCTGCACCTCGGCGGTAAGATCGAGCGACTTGCTCGGCGAGATGGTGAAGTTCGGCGAGACCTGGAACAGGTTCGTCAGGTTGAGCACGAGCTGGTAGCTGTAGGCGATTGATCCCGCCGTAATGGTGCGGGTGTTGCGGATCGTGCCCGTGCCATAGGCACCTCCACCGCTGCCATAGTCGAAATGGATGCCGGGCTTCGGCTTCAGGCCCTTGCCGCTCAGCGCATAGGTCTGCGCGGCCTGCAGGAACCATGCGTCGATCGGGCGGTCCCGATATTCGCCGTCCTGATGGTTGACCAGCCAGTCGAAGGTCAAACGGCCGGTGCTGCCCCACAGCCGCGCACCATAGTAATGGCGCAGCTCCAGCCCCGACACCTTGCCCCATTTGAGCATGTCGTTCCGCTCGCGCCAGAAAAAGGGATCGAAGAAGACCTTTCGCTTGGCCGAATTGGCCAGCACCACGCCGAAGGTGACGCCGGAGAAGCGGGTGGCGTGGTCGATCCGGTCGTCACCGCTGCCGCCCATCCCGAGCATGGTCTGTTTGAAATCGAATATGTCCGCGCGAAACTGCGCGAAGGAGAGCCAGGCACGGCCGCCGTTCAACTCGGTATGGATCGAATTATCGTCCTTCACCGAAATCAGGCCCGGCGCCCCGTCGCTGAATTCCTGCCGGCCATAGCGCACGCCCCCCGCCAACCCGCGGGCGATGGAGCCGCTAAGCTCCACGAAATATTGCTGGGCGAACAGATCGTTGCGCGACTTCGCTGCGGGCGCCCCGATATTATAGCCGGCAAGCCCGCCATGCGCGAGCTCGCCAAAGGCGCGCAGCGGCCCGACATGCACGTCGGCGCCGGCGAATACCCGCAGCAGCTGTTCCCGGCGATGATCGCCGGGCAGAAGCCCGGGCTGCGAGACATATTGCTCCCGCAACCGGATCTCGCCCGAAAGCGTGACATAGGCGATGCCGTCGGCATCTATCGGCAGATATTTGAGCCGGTCGAGCGGATCGTCGCGTTTTCCGGGATTGCGCATGCCGCGCCAGTCCTCGGCCCAGCGCGAGGCGTTGTAGCCGCCGAGCTTGATCCCGAACCCGTCGGCATGGGCCGGATAGGTAAAGGTGGCGGGCGACGAAGGTGCACGCGGCGTTACCGCTTCAGCGGGCGGCGTGGACGGTTGCGGGGGGATGTTCTGCGGCGGGGCGGCGTCCTGCTGCGGGGCGGCACGCTGCTCCGGCACGACCTGTGCACTGCCGGTGACGACCAGCAGCGCCGCCGGCTCGATCTGCTCGACGGTCTGCGCGCCGGCGAGTTGGGGGGAAAGGCTCAGGCCCATGGTGGCGATCAGGGGCAGGAAAGTGCGGGTACGCGACATGCAATCAATCGTCCAAGCTGGGCAGCACGTCGCGATGCGCCGCCCCTGTCCCTGTGGGCGGAGCATCGCGATCGTCCTGCAAGGGCGCGGTGCCCTCCGGGAATCCAATGTTCGGAAAGGAGGCGGGCAGCCCTAGGAGTGCCGCCCGCAGAGCGTCAGAAGCTCGCCCATTCCTCGGAGCCGACGGCGATGGTCGGCGCCGGGCGGGCGACCGTGGCAGGGCGCGACGCCTTTGGGGTGCGGACCGAGGCAGCGCTCGCCGTGCGGCCGGGGCCGACCTTGAACCGCGCCGCCTGGCGGGTGAGCCCGCTGACTTCGCCGGCCAGGTTGCGCGCGGCGGCCGAGGTCTGCTCGACCATCGCCGCATTCTGCTGGGTGGAATGGTCCATCACCCCCACCGCGGTCGCGATCTCGCTGATCGCCGAAGACTGCGCACGATTGTCGATGGCGACCACCTCGATGAACTCGTGTACCTGGCTGACGCTGGCGGTGATGTTGGCGAGCGCCGCATCCACCTTCTTCACCGAATCCACGGCGACGACGATATCGGCCTGGGTGGTGGTGAGTTGCTCCCGCGCCCGACGCGCTTCCTCTTCGGCACGCATCGCCAGTGCGGAAACCAGATCGGCGACGACGGCGAAGCCGCGGCCCGCTTCCCCTGCCCGGCCCGCTTCGACGGCGGCGTTCATGGCGAGAACGCGGGTCTGGAAGGCGATCTTGTCCAGGCCCTCGATAACATTGTCGATGCCGCGTGCGCTTTCCGAAACCCGGTCCATCGCCGAGGTCGCTTCGGTCGCCGTAGTGCGGCCGGAGTCGACGATGCCGATCGCCTCCTGGGTGAAGCCCACCGTGCGGTCGGCGGCGTCGGCGCTCGACCTCAGGCGATCGTTCATCTGCTGTAGCGCGGCCGAGGTCTGTTCGAGGCTCGCCGCGTTCGATTCCGTTCGGCGGGCAAGGTCGTCCGAGGCGGCGGAGATTTCGGTCGAGCCGCCCTCGATGCTCTTGGTCGCTTCCGACAACACGCTGATCAGTTCGCGAAGATTCTCGAGCGCCTTGTTGAAGTTGTCGCGGAGCGATCCATATGCCGGCGGAACCGCGGTGGTGATCGAGCTGGTCAGATCGCCCTCGGACATCGCCTGGAGCTTCTCGGAGAGCAGTAGCACGATCGCCTGCTGGTCGGCATCGGCGGCAGCCTTGGCGGCTTCGGCATGGACCTTCGCTTCGGCATTCTGGCGGAACACCTCGAGCGCACCCGCCATCGCACCGATCTCGTCCTTGCGACCCGCGCCCGGGATCGCCGCGGCGGTGTCGCCGCCGGCCAGCCCGCGCATGCGGCCGGTGATGGCACCGAGCGGCAGCGTGATCGAGCGGCTCACGAAGAGGACGGCGGCGACCAGCACCAGCACGATTACCAGCGCGGCCATGCCGAGCTTGATCTCGGCGTCGTGCACCGCTGCCTGGATCTCTTCGTCGAACACGCCGGTGGCGACCACCCACCCCCAGGGCTTGAACGCACGAACATAGGAGATCTTGGACTTGACGCCCTTCCCGTCCGGCATTTCATATTCGTACGAGACAAACCCCGCGCCCTGCTCCGCAGCGACCTTGACCATTTCGCGGAAATGATAGGCGCCGACGGCATCCTTTGTATCGTAGGTCGACTTGCCGACCTTCTCCGGCTTCACCGGATGCATCACCATGATGTGATCGGTATCGAGGATGAAGAAATAGTCGCGTTCGCCGAAGCGCATCGAGCCCACCACTTTCTTCGCGGCGGCCTGCGCGTCCGCCTGGCTCATCCGGCCGGCGCGCTGCTCGGCTTCGTAATGGTCCAGCTGGCTATAGGCGATGTCCACCGCCTGCTTGGTGCGGGCCTGAAAGCTTTTCGTGAGCGAGCTGTCGAGCTGATTGATGGCAAGAAGAATGACCAACACCAGGCCAATCAGTGACCCCGCACCAATGATGAAAAGGCGTTTACCAATGCTGATATCATTCAAAATACGCACGAGACCCTCCGGAAACATCCATTCCGGATAGTTATAGAACCGAGCAATCCAGGCGCTGTGTTTTTAGGACCAATAATACCACTTTATAGCCAACGAATCGCGACTATCAAAAGATGCTAATGGTATTTGAATTGGATCTTAGGGGATTTTCCTTAAGGACAGTCCGGGTAGAGCGGGCCGCCGCTCCACCCGTCTGTGCTCAGTTCTGCGCGGCCTTGGCGGCCGGTCGTGCCGGCGGGGTGCTGGATGCCGCCGTCCGCAATGCCTCGTCGTACCAGGTGGAGAGGTCGCGGTGCATTTGCGGTAGCGTGGTCGGGTTCAGATAGACCATGTGCCCCGCGTCATAATAGGTGAAGCGGGTGTTGTTCTGCAGCTGCTGGTCGAGCAGCATGTGGCTGACGTCAAACTCCGCACCGTAAAAGGGGGTGGCGAAGTCGTAATAGCCGTTGATGAAAAGCACCTTCAGGTACGGATTGGTACGCATCGTATAGGCCAGGTCGACCGCGCTGTCGGGCATCAGGTGCGTGCCGCTGTCGTCGGGCGCGCGGTGCTTCCAGTCCCAGTCGAAGCCTGGGCCGCGGGCCGTCATGCGATAGGGCATGTCGGTCTTGTAGCCGAGCACCCTGGTCGCATAGTCCTGGAAGGTAGCGACGAAGGCGCCGGTGACCGCAGTCGACGCCGGATCGTCGGTCGGGCTGTCGGCATTGGCATCCGTCATGTTGAGCAGGTACCGGGAATCCAGCCGGCCCACCGCCAGGCGCCGATCGCGCATCAGCTCCGTCTGGAAGCGCGGTAGCGTGAGACGCAGATCGGCGCGGAGGATATAGGCTTCGCTGATGCCCGTATAGTCGGACATCTTCTTCGCCACCGCCGCTTTTTCTTCCGGCGAGATGGTCGATCCCTTGGCGAGGGCTGCGGCATAGGGGCCGCTGGTGAAGGCGCGGACCTCGGCGAGGAAGCTTGGGAGGTCGGCGGGGCGGTTCTGGAGCCGGTTATGATACCAGGCCGTCGCCGCCATGGTGGGGAACAAGGTGAGGTAGTTCTGGTCGTAGCCCGGCTGGCGGACACCATAGTTCATGATGGTCGAGAACTGGACCATGCCGTTGAGGCTGAGGCCCGCCGCCTCCAGCTTGGCCGCCACCACCGGGTTGCGCAGCGTGCCGTAGCTTTCACCGAACAGGAATTTCGGGCTCGGCCAGCGATCGAACTTGCTCGTATAGCGCAAGATGGCACGGGCAAAACCGTCGGCATCCTGGTCGACACCCCAGAAGTCCTTGCCGGTCTTCTCCCCCAGTGGGCGAGACCAGCCGGCACCCAGCGCATCGATGAACACGAGGTCGCTCTTGTCGATCAGCGAGTTTGGATTGGGACCGAAGCCATAGGGTGCCGGGCGTATATATTCGGGATTGGCGGTGGTGACGCGGACGGGCGCGAAGCTGCCCATGTGCAGCCAGATCGTAGGCGAGCCAGGCCCGCCATTATAGAAGAACGTCACCGGCCGACCGTCGCGGGCTGCACCGTCCCGGACATAGGCGGTGTAGAAGTAGGAAGCGGTCGGCTTCCCATCGTCGTCCCGGATCGTAAGGGTGCCCGCCGTGGCGGTGTAGGCGATCCGCTGACCACCGACTGTCACCGCGCCATGGCTGACGGCTGCGGTCTCGTCCACGGAAGGCTTGGCCCAGGCGGCCTCCGCCTCGGCCTTCATCTGCTCGCGGTGGTCCGGGCCCTTTGCCGCCGGCTTCTCCTGCGCCCAGACCGGGCTGGTGGTAGCGAGGAACAGACCAATCAAGGCAGCACGACGCATTAAATTCCCCCTATATTCTTGGATTAGGGAGACTTTGTTACATGGCCGCGCGGCCGAGACAAGCGCGCGAGGGTTACGTTACATTTCCCCGCGAGCGCGGCGGATGGCATACCACTTCGCCACATTTGCCTGGTGCTGCGCATAGGTCTCGGCGAAGACATGGCCGCCGGTGCCATCGGCGACGAAGTACAGGGCCTTGGATTGCGCCGGGTGCAACACGGCGTCGATCGACGCGCGCCCCGGATTGGCGATCGGGCCCTCTGGCAGCCCGCGCATCGCATAGGTGTTGTAGCCGTTCTTGGCCCGCAGCTCCGACTGGAGGATGCGGCGGCCGAGCGGCTTGCCCTTGGTTATGGGATAGATGATCGTCGGATCCGCCTGGAGCGGCATGCCTGCTTTCAGGCGGTTGGCATAGACCGCCGCGACGGTCGTACGTTCGGCTGGCTTGCCCGTCTCCTTCTCCACGATCGAAGCGAGGATGATCGCCTCGCGCGGCGTGGTCACCGCCAGCCCCTTGTCGCGCGCGCGCCAAGCCTTTGCGAGATAGGCGGTCATCGCCTTCTGCATCCGCGCCAGCACCGCCGCACGCGGCTCGTCGCGAACATAGGCATAGCTGTCGGGCAGCACCGAACCCTCTTCAGGGATCTTGGCGGTTCCGGTGAGCGCCGGCGCCTTCGCAAGCGCATCGGCGACGAGGATCGACGGCATGCCCTCGGGCACGGTCACCAGCCGCTGCAGCGTCTTGCCGTCCTGCAGCATCTCCAGGATCTGCCGCGCACTGGTCCGCGGCGCGATGCGATATTCGCCCGCACGGATCGTGCTGCCGCCGCCGAGCAGCTTGGCGAAGCTCAGGAAGATCGGGCGGGAATGGATCGCCCCCGCCTTTTCCAGCTCGCGCGCCGCGCGGGAGAGCGTCGCCCCCTCCGGGACGACGATGCTCAGCTCCTGTGTCGCCGGCCCGGGCCCCGCCCAGAGGAACCAGCCCCCGGCAAAGGCAGCGACCAGCAGCAGCGCTGCGACGAGAAGGACGCGCGGCCCCCGGCTCCTGCGTGCGGGCGCACGCTTGCCGGAACGGGGTCGCGCGTTCTTCGCCATCGGATCAGAGCGCCTTCATCACCAGGCTGGCATTGGTGCCGCCGAAGCCGAACGAGTTGTTCAGCACCGCCTTCACCCCCCGCTCCTTGGCGACGTGCGGCACGAGATCGATGCCCACGCAATTGTCGCTCGGATTGTCGAGGTTGAGCGTCGGCGGCACGATCTGGTCCCGCAGCGCCAGGATGCAGAAGATGCTCTCCACCGCGCCGGCGCCGCCCAGCAAGTGGCCGATCGCCGACTTGGTCGAGCTCATCGACGCACCGCCGATCGAATCGCCGAACAGGCGACGCACCGCGCCGAGTTCGAGCTCGTCGCCCATCGGCGTCGAGGTGCCATGCGCGTTGATATAGTCGATGTCCTCCAGCGCGATGCCCGACTTGCGCATCGCCATCTGCATCGAGCGGAACGCGCCCGAGCCTTCGGGATGCGGCGCGGTCACGTGATAGGCGTCGCCCGACAGGCCATAACCGACGACTTCGGCGTAGATCTTGGCGCCGCGGCGCTTGGCATGCTCATATTCCTCGAGCACGACCACGCCCGCGCCTTCGCCCATGACGAAGCCGTCGCGGTCCTTGTCCCAGGGGCGGCTGGCCTTGGTGGGATCGTCGCGGAAGCCGGTGGACAGCGCACGTGCCTGGCCGAAACCGGCGATGCCGATCGGGCAAACGGTGCTTTCCGCGCCGCCGGCGAGCATGATGTCCGCGTCGTCCATCGCGATCATCCGCGCGGCGTCACCGATCGAGTGGGCACCGGTCGAGCAGGCGGTGACCACCGCATGGTTCGGACCCATCAGGCCGTATTTGATCGAGACCTGGCCCGAGATCAGGTTGATCAGGCGACCATGGACGAAGTGCGGCGATACGCGCTTCGGCCCCTTTTCGGCGAGCACGAGCGATTCGCTCTCGATACCCGGCAGGCCGCCGATGCCGGAACCGATCGAGCAGCCGGCGCGAAAGCGCATCTCTTCGGGCATGTCGAGCAGGCCGGCGTCCTCGATCGCCTGGCCCGCGGCGTCGATGCCGAAGACGATGAACGGATCGACCTGGCGCTGGATCTTGTGGTCGACACGCTTGCCGGCGTCGAAGCCATATTCATGATCGGCCGGCTTCACTTCGCAGGCATAGTTGCTCTGGAAATCCGTCGCGTCGAACTTGGTGATCGTGCCCGCGCCGGACTTGCTGGCGAGGATGTTCTTCCAGGCGGTTTCGACATCGGCCCCCAACGGGGTGACGAGTCCCAGGCCGGTCACGACTACGCGGCGCATGGCAGTTCTCCAGTCAATTTCTGTTCGGTTCGTTCGTAATACAAAACGGCTCCCCGTCCGCATCGCCAAAGGCACGGGACGGGAAGCCGCCTAGTCGCAATTCCTGCCCATCGGGCCGGGAGCGCGGTTCGAGCGTCAGCCCTGCTGATGCTCGGAGATGTAGGCAACGGCGTCGCCGACGGTGCTGATCTTCTCCGCGGCGTCGTCCGGGATCTCGACCCCGAACTCTTCCTCGAAGGCCATCACCAGCTCGACGATGTCGAGGCTGTCCGCGCCGAGGTCATCGGTGAAGCTCGCGGTAGGCACCACGTCCTTGGCGTCGACGCCGAGATGGTCGACAACGAGCGCCTGCACGCGGGTGGTGATCTCTTCCTGGTTGGCCATGGTCCCTGTTTTCCTTTGTGATGGGGCTCTGAATCCGTTTTCCCGCACCTAGAATGCCGCCGGGGCGGTTGCAAGAGGGTGCCGCGCGGCACCCAACCCGCTATCGGGAAAAGTCGGCTGAAGCATATTCCAGCGTGTTGAGAAACGCAAAATATTGCGCGAGCAGTTCCGCATTGGCGCGAGTCTGCTGTGCTTCGTCGGTAACGGCGGCGCGGATCAGATCCTGCGTCGCCTTGGGGCTCAGGGGCTTGCGGCGGACCTCGTCGGGCAGCGCCGCAAACTGCTGGTCGAGCGCAGCCGGGTCGAAACCACGATCCCGCACCACCCGCTTGGCGATCGGCATGCCGACTTCGGCAAGCGCATAGACCCCCGACGCCGTCGCGGACGCCCCGCTCCAGCCGCGCTCGTTCGCGCACGCCGTGGTGGCGTCGTTCAATCCGCGCGTGACCGCCGGGTCGTAATGCGGACGCTGGCCGGGCGTGCCGAGGTTACGCTCGACATCGGCGGCAAGCTGCGCCTTCACGGCAGCGTCAAGCTTCTGCGCGACGCAGCCGATCGAGGCAGGATCCGCCGGCGCCGCCAAGGCCGGGGTTGCGGTGGCAAGTGCAAATGCTGCGGCAAGAACCAAACGCATGATATTCCTTACTCCACGCCCCCGGAGCTCCTCGGCTCAGAGCATCGCCATCCCGCCGTTCACATGCAAGGTCTGGCCCGTGACATAGGCCGCTTCCTTGCTGGCGAGATAGACGACCGCCGCGCCGATATCCTCGCCCTCGCCCAGCTTTCCGGCAGGAATACGGCCGAGCAGCGCCTCTTTTTGCGCATCGGGCAGAACGTCCGTCATCGCCGACCGGATGAAGCCGGGGGCAACGCAGTTGACGGTAATGTTGCGGCTGGCGAGCTCCTGCGCCAGCGCCTTGGACATGCCAACCAGGCCCGCCTTCGAAGCGGCATAGTTTGCCTGACCCGGATTGCCGGTCGCGCCGACGACCGAAGTGATGGAGATCATGCGGCCGAAGCGCGCCTTCATCATCGGCTTGGCAGCGGCGCGCATCAGGCGGAACGCGGCTTCCAGGTTGACCTGGATCACCTGCTCCCACTCCTCGTCCTTCATCCGCATCGCGAGATTGTCGCGCGTGACGCCGGCATTGTTGACGAGGATATCAAGCTTGCCGCCCAGCGCTTCGACCGCCTGCGGCACGAGGGCGTCGACGGCGGCGCGGTCCGACAGGTTGCAAGTGAGTGCAACATGCTCGCCGCCCAGGCCGGCGCGGAAGGCTTCCAGCTTTTCGGCATTGGATCCGGACACCGCGAGCTTCGCGCCCTGCGCCGCCAGCGCCTTGGCGATCGCCGAACCGATGCCCCCCGAAGCGCCCGTGACGAGCGCGGTCATTCCCGTAAGATCAAACATGTCCGTATCTCCTCAGAGCGCTTTCACAAGCGCTTCGATGTCATCCATGGTCACGACGCTGGTCACGCTCGCATCCGGGCTGATCCGCTTGACCATGCCGCCGAGCACCTTGCCGCCCAGCTCGACGAAATCGTGCACGCCTGCATCGAACATCGCCGACACCGATTCGCGCCAGCGGACCATGCCGGTCACCTGCTCCACGAGCAGCGTACGAATGGTCGCGGGATCGACGACGGGTGCCGCCGTCACATTGGCATAGACCGGCACCAGCGGCGCCTGGATCGCCACTTCGGCCAGCGCCTTCTCCATGGCGTCGGCAGCCGGCTGCATCAGCGGGCAATGGAAGGGGGCCGAAACGGGCAGCAGCAGCGCGCGCTTCGCGCCATGGTCCTTGGCAAGGGCGACCGCGCGCTCGATCGCGCCGCGAGCACCGGAAATCACCACCTGGGTCGGATCATTGTCGTTAGCGACCGCGCAGACCTCGCCCTCGGCCGCAGCGTCGGCAATTGCCTGCGCCTTGACAAGGTCCGCGCCCAGAAGCGCCGCCATCGCGCCCTCGCCCACCGGCACCGCCGATTGCATCGCATCCCCTCGCTTGCGTAGCAGCGTTGCGGTCGTGGCAAGGTCGAGCGCACCGGCAGCGCACAGCGCCGTATATTCGCCAAGCGAATGGCCTGCGACGAAATCGGCCTTGTCGGAAAGGCGGATGCCACCTTCCTTTTCGAGAACGCGGAGAACCGCGATCGCGTTCGCCATGATGGCGGGCTGGGCATTGGCGGTAAGCGTCAGGTCGCTCTCCGGGCCTTCGCTCATCAGCTTAAACAGATGCTGGCCCAGCGCCTCATCGACTTCCTGGAACACCTCGCGTGCAGCGGGGCTCGCCTCCGCCAGCGCCTTGCCCATGCCGACGGCCTGGCTGCCCTGTCCGGGAAATAGGAACGCGCGCATACATGTGTCTCCTGCGGAAGCGCTGTGAATGGCCGTGCGCGTTAGGGCCAGACACGGGCCGAACGCAAGCCTGCCGCTCGAGTCGAGCCGCGGCCAAGCGCAACACCGAATTTCGGGAGCAAGACAATTCTGCTGCGGTAATGCCAGCGCGCTCCGTGTCAATCTGAACCACGTGACCGCTTTTGGCACCGTTAACCTAAACTACTGTCATTGCTGACATTCTGACCTACCCGTACTTTCGTCACAGCTTTATTGAGACGAGAGCGGGAGGATTTGTGATGAAATTGAAGGCTATTCTTGCAGGCGCGGCAATCATGGCAGCAGCCGCACCGTCGCTGGCAAACGCCTCCGTCGTCGTCGTGGGCAAGTGCAGTTCGGTGAGCTCTTCCAGCGGCTGCCTGTTCCTCGGCAACATCAATGGCAGCCAGAACGGGCTGAACCCGAACAGCTACAAGTTCGCGCAGGGCGTCTACAACCTCTACAATAACTTCGTTCCGAGCGCGCAGCCCAACATCAAGCTGAACTACCTGTTCGACACGGACACCACGTCCGGCCTGATCACCGGCGCCGGAAAAACGTCGGGCACCTGGTCGACGCCGGGTTATGTGATCGACTATATGGCGGTGAAGGCCGGCAGCTATTTCTCGCTCTACAAGGTGGCCGATCTGAGCAGCGGCAGCTGGAGCACGATGGACATTCCGCACGGCAAGAACCTCAAGGATCTGTCGCATATCGTGTTCTTCGGATCGCAAGCAGTCGCCGGCGTACCCGAGCCGGCAACCTGGGGCATGATGATCGCCGGCGTCGGCATGGCTGGCGGCGCTCTTCGCCGCCGGCGCGCCCGCCAGCAGGTGCGCTTCGCCGCCGCCTGATTGCACTTGCATTCTGCCCCTGCTTTCGGGTAGGGGCACCAGATCGGAGCGGAGCAGCAATGCGTCCGCTCCGTTTGCTTTATCGAGACGACAGCCGGAGGGGCGACCGCATGGGGCGGCGTCAGCGATCGGCCAACATGGAAGAGAACGAATGGCTCTGTACGAGCATGTGTTCCTTGCGCGCCAGGATCTGGCACAGGCGCAAGTGGACGCGCTGGCGGAAACCGCCACCAAGATCGTCGAAGACAACAACGGCAAGGTCGTGAAGACCGAGACCTGGGGTCTTCGCAGCCTGGCCTATCGCATCGCGAAGAACCGCAAGGCGCACTATGTCATGCTCGAGATCGACGCGCCGGCAGGCGTGGTCGCTGAGCTGGAGCGCCAGACGCAGATCAACGAAGACGTGATCCGCTACATGACCGTCAAGGTTGACGGCCACGAGCAGGGCCCGTCGGTGATGATGCGCAAGGGTGACCGCGAGCGTCGTGGTCGTCGCGAGCGCGACGGCGGTTTCGACGGCGAATAAGGAGCGATAGACCATGGCACGACCGTTTTTCCGCCGCCGCAAGAGCTGCCCCTTCTCCGCGAAGGATGCGCCCCGGATCGACTATAAGGACGTCCGCCTGCTGCAGGGCTTCGTCTCCGAGCGCGGCAAGATCGTCCCCTCGCGCATCACCTCGGTGAGCGCGAAGAAGCAGCGCGAACTGGCCCAGGCCATCAAGCGCGCCCGTCACCTGGGCCTGCTGCCCTACATCGTTAAGTAAGGAGCGGATCCATGGAAGTCATTCTGCTGGAGCGCGTTGAGAAGCTCGGCCACATCGGCGACGTGGTGAAGGTGAAGGACGGCTTTGCCCGTAACTTCCTCCTGCCGCGCAAGAAGGCACTTCGCGCCAACGAAGCCAACCGCAAGGTCTTCGAAGCCAATCGCGAGCGCATCGAAGCCGAGAACGCGACCCGTCGCGTCGAGGCCGAGAAGGAATCGAAGACGCTCGAGGGCGTTTCGGTCACCCTGATCCGCCAGGCATCGAACACCGGCCAGCTGTACGGCTCGGTCGCGGTGCGCGACCTGGTCGACGTGCTGACCGCCGACGGCCACAAGGTCAACAAGGCGCAGATCGTGCTCGACCGTCCGATCAAGGCGATCGGCCTGTACGAAGTCCGTGTCGCACTGCACCCGGAAGTCGCGGTGACCGTCAAGGTCAACGTCGCGCGTTCGCCGGAAGAGGCAGAGATGCAGGCACAGGGCGTCGACGTCATGTCGGCCATGTTCGAGCGTGAAGAGACCGGCTTCACCGAAGAATATGATCCCAACGCCGAGCCGGGCGAGATCGCGACCGAAGCCCCCGCCGCGGAAGACGCGCAGGGCTGAGTCGAACGACTCTACCAACAAGGCAAGGGCCGTACCGAGCGATCGGTGCGGCCCTTTCCTTTTTTTCGGATGTGGAAACGCGCCACACCTGTCCTGAAATCCTCCCGAAAGAGAGGCGCCCGCCCCCCGAAGCCACTGGTGCGCGAAATCGCGCAGGCGTACCGCGTGACACCCCGAATCAGTCGGGGAACGGAGGCCCGCAGTGGAGCAGCAAGCGAGCGACGGAACACTCTCCGCGCATGCGCATCAAGAACGGTTCTCGGCGCTGGCGATCGGTGCGATCGGCGTCGTGTTCGGTGATATCGGAACGTCGCCGCTCTATTCCCTCAAGGAAAGCCTCATCGGCCATCACCGACTGGCCCTGGATCCCGCGCACATCTACGGCGTGCTGTCGCTGATCTTCTGGACGATGACGTCCATCGTCACCGTCAAATATGTCGCGCTGATCCTGCGCGCGGATAACAAGGGCGAAGGCGGAAGCCTGGCCCTGCTCGCGCTGATCACCCGGATGATGGGCGACACGCGCTGGCGCGTCGCCATCACGATGACCGGCGTGATCGCCACCGCGCTCTTCTATGGCGATGCGATCATTACGCCCGCGGTGTCGGTCCTGTCGGCTGTCGAAGGACTCACCACCGTAGAACAGGGATTCGCACCCTTGGTGCTGCCGGTGACGATCGCCATCCTCGTCGCGCTATTCGCCATCCAGGCACGCGGCACGGCTGCGGTGGGCAAGCTGTTCGGGCCGGTGATGCTGGTCTACTTCGCGGTCATCGCAGTTTTGGGCATCAGCGGTATCGCTGCCGCGCCTGAAATCCTATGGGCGCTCAACCCCTGGTACGCGCTGAAATTCTTCCTGCTTGATCCAACGCTCGCCTTCCTCGCGCTCGGCTCGGTAGTGCTGGCGGTCACCGGTGCCGAGGCGCTCTATGCCGACATGGGCCATTTCGGCCGCCGCGCAATCATGGTGTCGTGGCTTTACATCGCCTTCCCCTGCCTGATGCTCAACTATCTGGGCCAGTCGGCAGCGATCCTGCGCAATCCCGCGATGATCGAGAACCCCTTCTTCCTGATGGCGCCGGACTGGGGGCGCCTGCCGCTCGTCATCCTCGCCACCATGGCGACGGTGATCGCAAGCCAGGCGGTGATCTCGGGTGCGTTCTCGGTGTCGCAGCAGGCGGTGCAGCTCGGCTTCCTGCCGCGGCTGCGCATCCTCCACACCAGCGCCAAGGCCGCCGGACAGATCTATGTGCCGTTGGTCAATTGGGGCCTGTTGGTGATGGTGGTGCTGCTGGCGCTGGGCTTCCGCAGCTCGAGCAACCTCGCCTCGGCGTACGGCATTGCGGTGACCGGCACGATGTTCATCACCGCCTGCATGCTGGGGGTGCTGACCTTCGCCGTCTGGAAGTGGCACCCGCTGCTCGCCGGTTTCGTCACCGGCCTGTTCCTGCTGATCGATGGCGCCTATTTTGCGTCGAACCTCACCAAGATCCCCGACGGGGGTTGGTTCCCGCTGCTGGTCGCCGCGGTGGCGTTCGTGTTGCTGACCACGTGGTCGCGTGGCCGCCGACTGGTGCTGGACCGGCTGCAGGAAGGCGCGATGCCGATCGCATTGTTCATCCGCTCCGCCGCCCAGACAGCGACGCGCGTGAAGGGCACAGCGGTGTTCCTCACCTCCACGCCGGACAGCATCCCCCCGGCCCTGCTCCACAACCTCAAGCACAACAAGGTGCTGCACGAGCGCATCGTGCTGCTCACAGTGGCAATCGAGCAGGTGCCCCATGTCCGTGGCGCCGAGTGCACGACCATGGAGCCACTGGGCGACGGTTTCTTCCGCGTCGTGCTCCACTATGGTTTCATGGATGAGGTAGACGTGCCGATGGCACTTGCCGCGATCCAGGACTGCGGTGCGCCTTTCCGGCCGATGGAGACCAGCTACTTCCTTGCACGCCAGACCCTGCTGCCCTCGTCGCGGCCGGGCATGGCGATCTGGCGCGAGAAGCTGTTCGCCTGGATGGTACGAAACGCCGAAAGCGCGATGGAGTTCTTCAAACTCCCGACCAACCGCGTCGTCGAGCTGGGAAGCCAGCTGGAAATCTAAAAAAAATGGGGCGGCTTCCACCTTGGAAGCCGCCCCAGTTCTTCGGGGTGACCTGGTTTAGTTTAGTCGGCGAGCAAGGCTGTCTTGCCGCTGGCGCCCTGCAGATGGACGGGGGATCCACCGGCCCGGCGGCGCTGGAGCCAGTCCTTCAGCAGTTCGGCACAGCTATGATCGACCGCATCCAGCCGCGACACATCCAGCAGCACGGACTTGCCGCCGGGCACCGACTCCAGGCGATCCGAAAGCTTAGGCAGCGTGATGAACGTGGCCGAACCCGCCAGCGCAATGCGATGTTCGCCCGCTTCCTCCTGCTGGTCGACCTTGAGGCCGAGGCGACGGATATTCGGAACGAGTTCGAGCAGCGAGAGCGCGATGCCCACCAGCACGCCGGTCAGCAGATCCTGGGTCACGACCAGGGCGCAGGTCACGGCCCAGATTGCAGCCGGCAGCACGCCGTAATGCGCGAACAGGTGACGGACATGCTTGAGATTGACCAGCTTTGCGCCCGTCACGACAAGCACCGCGCCGAGCGCCGCCATCGGGATTTCGCGCAGGAGCCACGGCAGCAGCGCGACGAAGCCGAGGATCCACACGCCGTGCAGGACCGCAGAAAGCCGGGTCTGCGCACCGGCCTGGACGTTCGCGGAGCTGCGGACGATGACCCCCGTCATCGGCAATGCACCGGCAAAGCCGCAAAGCAGGTTGCCGATACCCTGTGCGCGCAATTCCTTGTTGTAGTTTGTGCGCACGCCGTCATGCATGCGATCGACCGCGGCGGCCGACAGAAGTGTTTCGGCGCTGGCGATGAAGGCGAGTGCGATCGCGGCGGTGATCACGCCCGGATCCAGCCACTTGGCGAAGAAACCGCTCTCCGGCAGCGCGATCGCGGAGACGATGTTCGACGGTACTGCGACGCGAGTCACGTCCAGACTGAGGCTGAACGCCACCAATGTCGCCGCGACCACGCCGACCAGCGCGCCCGGGACGAGCTTGACGGCGGCCGGCTTGAACTTGTCCCAGCCGAGCATCGTGACGATGGTGAGGATACCCAGCGCAAGGGCCATCTCCGCCGACGCAAGATCCATGGAAAGACCAAGCACCCTGCCCGGCATCGCCGCGAGATTGGCGAGACCATTGGAGAGCGGCTTGGCGTCGAACAGCACGTGATACTGGCCAACGACGATGAGAATGCCGATGCCCGCGAGCATACCGTGCACCACGGCGGGCGAGATTGCGCGGAACCAGCCGCCGACACGCAGCACGCCTGCGATCACCTGAATGGCGCCCGCGAGGATGAGGATCGGCCCGAGCGCGGACAGCCCCTGCTCGCGCACCAGCTCGAACACGATAACGGCAAGACCGGCCGCAGGGCCGCTCACCTGGAGCGGCGAACCCGCGAGCAGGCCAACGACCAGGCCACCGATGATGCCGGTGACCAGGCCCTTCTCAGGCGGCACGCCCGAGGCGATGGCGATGCCCATGCAGAGGGGCATCGCCACGAGGAACACGACGATCGACGCCGTGAAGTCGCGCACGAAGCTCTTGGGCTTCGGTGCTTCCGCGACCGTGCTCATTCGGCTGCCTCCGCATATTCGATGTCGCGCGCCAGCCGCTGGCCGGCCGGCAGCGCCACCGGCATCGGGCGATCCTCGCGGATCGGCATGAAGCGGCCGCTCTCGCCGTCGAGGCCGAGCACCATGCCCGCGCCGATATCGACGAACCAGCCATGCAGTGCGATCTCGCCACGCGCGATGCCCGCCGCGACGGACGGATGCGTACGCAGATGGGCAAGCTGCACCACGACATTCTCCAGCGCCGCGGTGCGGACCGCGTCCGCACCTTCCAGATTGTCATAGCCGCCGTCGACCACGCACTTGGCGGCGTGGCTGTGGCGGAGCCAGGCGGTCACGTTGGGCATGCCTTCCAGCATTTCCGGGTTCATCAGCGCCTTCATCGCGCCGCAGTCCGAATGGCCGCAGACGATGATGTCGCGTACGCCGAGCGCCGCGACGGCATATTCGACGGTCGAGGACACGCCGCCGTTCTGGGTGGCGAAGGGCGGCACGATGTTGCCCGCGTTGCGGCAGACGAACAAATCGCCGGGGTTCGCCTGGATGATCTGCTCGGGCACGACGCGCGAGTCGGCGCAGGAGATCATCAGCGCCTTCGGGCTCTGCCCGTGGGTGGCGAGCTTGGAATAGAGGGCGTGCTGGTTCGGGAAGACCTGCTTCTCGAAATCGACGACGCGTCCGATCACTTCGTTCACGGCTTGCTCCTGTAACAGACCCGCGGCGCGGGCATCTCTTCAGGATCGCAAACTACCGGTCAGCATTTGCTGCATCGCGGCGCGTTCGTAAGAAAACGTTGCTAAGCTATTGGCCCGTCGCGCGGCAGGATGATTTCGGCGCGCAGACCCCCGCCCTCCCGGTTGGTCAGCAGGAAATTGCCTCCTTCGGCCTCCGCCGCTCGGGCGACGATCGACAGTCCCAAACCGAAGCCCACGGTGTCGCGCGAGCGCGCCGCATCGAGGCGAACGAAAGGCTGCATGACGCGCTGGAGATCCTCGTCCGGGATACCCGGGCCCTTGTCCTCGACACGGATCGCCACCGCGCCCTCCACCGGCACCAAGCGGATGCAGCACTGGCCGGCATAATGCACGGCATTGTCGACGAGGTTGTTGAGCGCCCGCTTGAGCATCAAGGGGCGCACGACATGCTCGAAATGATCCGGCCCGTCATATTCGACGTCGCGGCCATGATCGGCATTATCGTCTGCGATCGTCGCGCACAGCACCGCGAGATCGACGCGGGCGGGCATTTCCTTATCGCCCTCGCCCCCGAGGAAGGCGAGCAGCGACGAAATCATTGCCTCCATTTCCGTAATGTCGGTCTCGACCGCGGCGTGGACGTCCGGGTCGGCGATCGCATCGGCGCGCAATCGCAGCCGGGCAAGCGGCGTCCGCATGTCGTGCCCGACCGCGGCCAGCGCCTGGGTGCGATCGGCGATCAGCCGCTGGATCCGCTCCTGCATCCGGTTGAACGCGCTGATCACACGGCGCAGTTCCTTGGGACCAGCTTCCTCGACTTCGAGGATGCCGCCTGTGCCGAACCGATCGGCCGCCACCGCGAGCCGTCGCATCGGAAGCAGCATTCGCCGGAGCAGAATGCCACTGATCAGGATCAGCGCCAGCGCTGGGGCCAGCGCGAGCAGGATCCGCGAAAGGCCCAGGTCGGCGGCGTGGACATGCTCGCGGGTCCGAAAATACATCCAACTGCCGTCGGGCATCGGCACCGCTCCGACGATCAGTGCCTTGCTGCCCTGCGAAGTCAATCGCAGCCGCAGTCCGTCGGAGGCTAGAGTCGGTTCCCACAGCACGACCTGCTCGTAGAGGCGATCCAGATCGGGCTGCTCGCGCAGGCCGTTGGGGAGCTGGGGCATCCAGCGCACTTCATAGCGCGAGGTCGTGAAATCGGCTGCGAGGATCTCGCGCCGCGCGGGCGGCTGTTCGGCGAGCAGCTTGCGGGCGATCACCAGATGTTCCGCCAGACGCCGCGCCTCGTCGTCGCGGACCGCGAACTGGCTCGCGCGCTCGTAGAGAAGCGTGGAAACGGCAAATTCGATGAGGATCGTCAGCAGCAGGATCGCGAAGACCTGCCCGATCAATCCCGAGGGGCGCTTGAGAAACGCCCTCAAGTGCGGGTCACGGGTACGTTGAGCGTATAGCCGATGCCGCGCACGGTAACGATCGGCGCCTGATGCCCAGCATCCGAAAGCTTGCGACGCAACCGGCTGACGAGCACGTCGATGCTCCGATCCGAGCTGTCGCCGAGCCGCGTACGCGACAATTCGATCAGCCGCTCGCGCGAGATGACGCGGCCCGAATGGTCACACAGCGTCACGAGCAGGTCGAACTCGGCACCGGTCAGGTCCACCACCGCACCCGTCGGCGAGAGCAACTCACGGCGCGGCAAGTTGACGGTCCATCCGTCGAAGGTGATTTCACCCTTTGGTCGCTCGGTCGCGTCCCGCTCGCCCGCGCCGCGGCGAAGTACGGCGCGCACCCGCGCCACCAGTTCCCGGGTACCGAACGGCTTGGGCAGATAATCATCGGCGCCCAGTTCGAGTCCGACGACCCGGTCGGTCTCGCTGCCCTTGGCCGAAATGAAGATGATCGGGACGGAGCTTTTCTGGCGGATCGCACGGCACAGATCGATACCGCTGGTTCCCGGCAACATCACGTCCAGCAGCACGAGATCGACAGGCCCCTGCTCCAAGGCCAGCCACATCTCCGGCGCGGAGGATGCGGGACGGACCGTATAGCCGTTTTCCTGGAGTGCGCGCGCGGTGAGCGTGCGCAACTGGGGGTCGTCCTCCACCAAGACGATGGTGGGGAGGGTCAGCGGAGGTTCACCTGCATACATCGCGCAAGAACGTAAGGAGCCGGTCTCGGAGGGTCAACGCCGCTGCGGCAAGTTGTTCCGTGACGTGCGTCACGGCCGGGCATGGCCGCCGGCGATAGAAGCAGCGCACAACGTGGGGGAATCACCATGCAGATGCCGCGCCTGAACCGCTCCGTACTACCGGGCCGCATGCGGGCGAATCGCAGCGCGGTCGAAGCGCTTCCGCTCGATACGCTCGCTCAGGATCTAGCGCCCGCTCCGGGTGATGCTGCGTTCGAGCCCCGGCACCTACTTGCGGCCCTCGACGGACTTTCGTCCGCGGTGATCGAAGCGACCGGAAGCTGGGCGTTCCTGGCCGCCGAGCGCATCCAGCTGATCGACGCGGCACACAAGCTCGCCTGGCTTCTGGTGCGGGTCAATCGAAACGAGCCGATGATCGCCCGCGCGCCCGATATCGCCGGTACGACCCGCGCCACCGTGGCAGCGACGCATCAGCTGCGCGCGGTCTCCCAGCTCGGCGACGGCGCGGACGCCCTGCCCTTGTTGTCCCGGCTGATCGTTCGCATCGACCAGCTGCTGCCACGCACCGCGCAACTCTATCAATAAGCAACACCCTCTGGCGTATCGCGGAGGGCGGAGCTAGAGCGGCCGCGAAGGTTTCACCTTCTTACTCATGCCGGTGCCCGTTCGCGGGCGAAGAGGGAATGCGGTGCGGACGCCTCGGCGTCCAACGCCGCAGCTGCCCCTGCAACTGTAAGCGGAGAGCGGTCGGGCAAAGACCATTGGAAGCGATTCCGAGAAGGCGCCCGCACCGCTGCGACCCGCAAGCCAGGAGACCTGCCGGCACGGGGTCGCTCACGCTCGGCCCAGGGTGCGGCTGTGGCGCGGTATTTCCGTTCGAGCGACATCGACGGACCGGGTGCGCCCAGGCGCGCTCGGCCCGATGGGCATGTCAGGATGGGATGAGCGCGCGTGATGATAGTTGTACCGACCGCCTTTGAAGAGCGCGCGGCATGAACCCGTTTCCCAACGCGGCAGCCTTTCACCAGGCGCTCACCGCTCTGCCGGCGATGGATGCAGCCGCCGCCAATGCCGCCCGCGCCCGCCAGCAGCAGCTCACAAAGCCGCCCGGCTCGCTTGGTCGGCTGGAGGATCTCGCGGTCTTTCTCGCGGGCTGGCAGGGCCGTGCCCAGCCATCGATGGACAGGGCACGCGCGGTGATCTTTGCCGGCAATCACGGCGTCGCAGCGCGGGGCGTCAGCGCGTTTCCGTCCGAAGTGACGGCGCAGATGGTCGCGAACTTCGCGAGGGGTGGCGCGGCGATCAACGCTTTGACCAGCGCGATCGGCATGCGCCTGGATGTCGTGGCTCTCGACCTGGACCGGCCAACACACGACTTTTCGACCGGCCCTGCAATGACCGAGGCGGAATGCCTCGATGCGCTGGCACAAGGCGCTGCGGTCGTGACGCCCGACCTGGATCTGCTGTTGCTCGGCGAGATGGGTATCGCCAACTCCACCGCTGCCGCGGCACTGTGCCTCCGCAGTTTCGGCGGTGCTGCAACCGACTGGACCGGCCCCGGCACCGGTCTCGATGCGAAGGGTGTGGACAGGAAGGCCGCGGTCGTCGCCGAGGCCATCGCCCTGCACGCAGACGCCCCTGTGACTCCGTTCCAGACCTTGCGGCGCGTTGGCGGACGGGAGCTTGCGGCAATCGCCGGCGCCGTGGTGGCTGCGCGGCATGCCGGGGTCCCCGTACTGCTCGATGGCTTCATCTGTTGCGCGGCGATCGCGCCATTGGCAGCGGTAGTTCCAGAAATTGTCGGCCATTGCATTGCCGGCCACTGCTCGGCCGAGCCCGGCCATGCACGCCTGCTCGATCTTCTGGACCTGGATCCGCTGCTGCGGCTCAACCTTCGACTCGGCGAGGGTAGTGGCGCGGCCGTGGCGGCGGCGGTCCTGCGCTCAGCGCTGGCTGCGCACAACGGCATGGCGACCTTCGCCGAAGCGGGGGTAGCCGGCGCCGCATGACCGGCATTGTCCTGCACCTCCTGCGCCACGGCGTCACCGACGCCGAGGGCCGGCTGATCGGTCGCACAGACGCCACCCCTCTTCCGGAGGGCGTGAAGGCTTGCGCTATTCGGGCGACCGGACTGCAATTCGAAGCAGTTTTCAGTTCAGGTCTTGAGCGAACTCGTGTCCCGGCCGAGAAAATCGCGGCCAGCCATGGTCTTGTCGCGCATGCGGATGCACGCTGGCGGGAGCTCGACTTCGGGAGCTGGGACGGTCAGGCGCTGGATGCGATCGACAGCCAGGCCCTTGCCGCGTTCCAGAGCGAACCCGCCAACCACACGCCGCCGCAGGGCGAAGCATGGGCGGCCCTGGTCGCGCGCGTCGGCGAGGCGATCGCAGCCATCGAGCGCCCCACGCTTATCGTAACCCATGGCGGCGCGATGCGGGCGGCACTTGCCAACCTGTGCGCCATCGACTTCCCACAGCTGTGGAACATCGCCCTGCCCCATGCCGCGTTGCTCAGCGTGCGCATCTGGCCCGGGACGCCGCGCGTAGGCCAGATCATCGGACTTGTGACATGAAAGACTTCGTCCTCGCCCTCCAGTTCCTGACGCGTCTGCCGCTGCCGCCCGTGGCCGCAGGCGACGCCGCTTTCGCACGTTCGATCCGCTGGTTTCCCGCCGCCGGCCTGGTGGCAGGACTCGTTCTCCTGCTCGGCCTATGGCTCGGCTGGCTACTCGATCCCTGGACGGGGGCTTTGCTCGGCCTGGCAGCATGGGTGTGGGTCACCGGCGCGCTCCATCTCGATGGGCTTGCCGACATAGCCGATGCGAGTGGCGCAGTGCACAAGGGGCGCGAGCGACTGCGCGAGGTGCTGGCGGATCCGCATGTCGGCAGTTTCGGCGCGGTTTCGATCGGACTGCAGCTGCTCGCCAAACTGGTGCTGCTCCATGCGCTGCTTGCGGGTACGGGCTGGTGGGTCGTGCTGTTCGTGCCAGCGGCCGCGCGATTTGGCCCGCTGGTCTGGAGCTGGTGGCTGCCGCCGCTGCACGAAGGGCTTGCCAGCCGCTTCCGCAACGTCATTCGCCCTGCCGATCTGATCCTATGGCTGGTGCTCCTTGCCTTCGCCGCCGCGCTCGCCAATCCGGCGCTGGCCGCAGCTCCTTTATTGATTGCCGCATGGGGGTGGCGGGTGCGGCGCCTGCTGGGCGGTATCTCGGGAGACGGCCACGGCGCCGGGATCGAACTCGTCGAAACCGGGCTGCTGCTCGCCCTGGTGATCGCACCGCATCTGGGATGAGCGACCCGCTGCTTCATCATGGCGGCAATCTGGCCGCAGCCCGCGCGCGGTTCGGCGACGGGCCTTGGCTGGACCTTTCGACCGGTATCAATCCGAAAGCGTGGCCGGTCCCCGATGCGCTGGACGTAGATCTCGGCCCCCTCCCCGATCCGGCGGCGCTGGCTGCGCTCGAAGCCGCGGCGGCAGAACATTTTGGCGTGGCCGCAGAGCAACTCTGCGCAGTGCCGGGCAGCGAGATGGGGCTGCGACTGCTGGGCACGATCCTGGGTGGCCGTGCCTGCCATATCGTGCCGGGCTATCGTACGCACGCTGCTGCATTCCCCGACAGCACTCCGCTGGCTGCCGATTCCCCCATTGCTGGCGATGCCGCGCTGCTGCTCGCCAATCCAAACAATCCTCTGGGCATCCTGCTCGATCGCGATACGCTGGAAGCGATGTTGGCGGAACGCACCGCCAAGGGCGGCTGGTTGATCGTCGATGAGGCTTTTGCCGACGCCCATCCGAACGCGAGCATCGCGGCATTGGTCCATGAGGACCGCCGGCTGATCGTCTTCCGGTCGTTCGGGAAATTCTTCGGGCTCGCGGGGGTGCGGCTTGGCTTCGTCCTTGCGCCGCGCCCGATCCTGGCGCGCTATCGGGCGATGCTCGGCGACTGGCCGATCGACGCGACGGCGCTGGCGATCGGTACGCGCGCCTATCGCGATGCGCGCTGGATCGCGGCGACGCGAGAGGCCCTTGGCGTCCGCGCCGCTGCGTTCGATTCCCTGCTGAACGCCCATGGCCTGATGGCCATGGGGGAATCGCCCCTGTTCCGACTGGTCGCGCATGCTGAGGCGCCAACGCTTTTCGAGCGGCTCGCCCGGGCAAACATTCTTGTCCGCCCCTTCGACTATGCTCCGCACTGGCTGCGCTTCGGCATGCCGGCAGATCCCGACGCGCTGGCCCGCATCGATCGCGTGCTTCGTGATGGCTGAGCCGGTAGCGCTTGCGGCACTGGCATTGGAAGCTGCCATCGGATGGCCGACCTGGCTCTATGCGCGGATCGGTCACCCCGTCGGCGGCTTTGCGCGACTGATCGCGCTTTGCGAGCGATGCTGGAACCGCGCGGACCAGCCTGACATCAAGCGTCGAGCGTTCGGGGTGGTGACCGTGCTGCTGCTCCTGTCGGCCGGGGGCGGCGCCGGCCTCGTCGTGGAGGCAATAGCGGCGCGCTCGTCATTCGGCTGGCTGGTGCTGGTTGCCGCGGCCTTTCCAGGGCTGGCCCAGCGGAGTCTATACCTGCATGTTCGCCCGGTAGCTGCCGCGCTGGCGGGCGGCGACCTCCCGGCCGCACGCACGGCGGTTGGGTATATTGTCGGCCGCGACACGGCACGACTTGATGCTCCGGGAGTCGCACGCGCCGCGATCGAGAGCCTGGCCGAAAGCTTTTGCGACGGCATCGTCGCGCCGCTGTTCTGGCTGCTGGTGGGCGGCCTGCCGGGCCTGTGGGCCTATAAGGCGATCAACACCGCCGATAGCTTGATCGGTCATCGCGAGCCGCGCTGGCGTGCCTTTGGTTGGGCGGCGGCGCGCACGGACGATCTGCTCAACCTGGTGCCTGCCCGGGTTTCCGGTCTGCTGCTCTGTGTGGCGGGCGGACGAGGCTGGCGGACGCTGTGGCGTGACGCCGGCAAGCATGCCTCCCCCAACGCCGGCTGGCCCGAGGCCGCAATGGCGGGTGCGCTCGGGCTCCGTCTCGCCGGACCGATCACCTATGACGGCGTGGTGGCCGACAAGCCGTGGATTGGCGATGGCCGCGCGACAGCAGATGCCGCCGACATCCAGCGGGCACTGGCCCTCTATGTCCGCGCCTGCGGGCTGCTATGGCTGATCGCGGGAGGGGTCGCATGGCTGCGTTGATGCTGCAGGGAACCGGGTCGGACGTCGGCAAGTCGGTGCTGGTGGCGGGCCTCTGCCGCGCCTTGAGCAATCGCGGCCTTCGCGTTCGTCCGTTCAAACCGCAGAACATGTCGAACAACGCGGCTGTCACCGAAGACGGCGGTGAAATTGGCCGGGCGCAGGCGCTGCAGGCGCTCGCCTGCCGGGTTGCGCCGCATACCGACATGAACCCCGTGCTGCTCAAGCCGCAGGCGGACCGCAGCTCGCAGCTCGTGGTGCACGGCAAGGTGCGCGGCACGCTCCATGCCGGCAATTACCGCGAGGCGCGCAAGGCGCTGCTCGGAGAGGTGCTGACCAGCTATCACCGCCTGGCCGCCGATTGCGACCTGGTAGTGGTCGAAGGTGCAGGTTCCCCTGCCGAGATCAACCTGCGCGATGGCGACATCGCCAATATGGGGTTCGCCCGTGCTGCGCAGGTGCCGGTACTACTCGTCGGCGATATCGATCGCGGTGGCGTGATCGCGGCGGTGGTCGGAACCCGCGCGGTTCTTGATGCGGACGACGCCGCGATGATCCGCGGCTTCCTGATCAACAAGTTCCGGGGCGATCCCGCTCTGTTTGCGGACGGCTATGCGCAGATCGAGCAACGCTCGCAGTGGCGCGGCTATGGCCTGATTCCCTGGTTACACGATGCCGCCCGTCTGCCGAGCGAGGATGCAGTGGTATTGGAGCGGCACAGCCAGTCCAAGAACGGGCGCGTGCTGATCGCCTGCCCCATGCTCCCCCGCATCGCCAACTTTGACGATCTCGATCCGCTGAAGCTGGAACCCGGCGTGACCCTGGCGATGATCCCGCCCGGCCGCCCTCTCCCCGGAGACGCGACGCTGGTGATCCTCCCCGGCTCCAAGGCCACGATTTCCGATTTGGCGGCCCTGCGCCAGCAAGGCTGGGACATCGACCTGCTCGCCCATCATCGCCGGGGGGGCGCCGTGCTCGGCATCTGCGGCGGCTACCAGATGCTCGGCCGTACCATTGCCGATCCCCACGGGATCGAGGGGCCGACCGGCAGTGCAGCCGGCCTGGGCCTGCTGGATGTGGAAACCGAACTCACCTTGGAAAAGGCATTGCGGCCCGCGCGCGGCATCGCGTTCGGCGCCGACATTCAGGGCTATGAGATGCACATGGGCGTTACCAGCGGTCCGGATACCGCCACACCATTCGCCGCGCTGGATACAGGCGCCGACGGTGCCATTGCCCGGGATGGACGCGTGCTTGGCACCTATCTTCATGGCCTCTTTGCCAGCACGCCGCTCCGCCGTGCCCTGCTCGCCCGCATCGGAATCCCCTCGTCCGGCGTGGACTATGCTGCGTCCGTCGATACGGCGCTCGACGCCATCGCCGCCGTGCTGGAAACCCATGTCGATATCCCCGCACTGATCGCGCTCGCCAGGGAAGCAGCATAATGACCAGCCTTTTTGTTCTTGGCGGCGCGCGTTCGGGCAAGAGCCGATATGCCCAGCAACGCGCAGAATCACTCACCGGTGACCTGATCTACGTCGCCACCGCACAAGCGTTTGACGACGAGATGGAGGATCGCATCTCCCGCCATCGCGCCGATCGCGACGCGCGCTGGTCGACGCTCGACGTGCCGCTGGATTTGCCCGCCGCGATCCTCGCCAATGCCGGGCCCAGCCACGTCCTGCTTGTCGACTGCCTCACGCTCTGGACGTCGAACCTGATGTTTGCGGAACGCGATCTCGACGCGGAGACCGAGGCCCTTGCCACCGCTGTCGCCGATGCAGGGGGACCTGTGATCCTCGTCGCCAACGAAGTCGGTCTGGGCATCGTGCCGGACAACGCTCTTGCCCGCCGCTTCCGGGACGCGGCCGGCCGTCTCAACCAGGCGATCGCCGCCGCCGCTGACGAGGTCCAGTTCCTTGCCGCCGGCCTCCCGCTGCGACTGAAATAGCCGCTGGTTGACGAAGCGACACGGCGGGTCGACGCTTGCCGGACATCTCTGCCGGGAGTCTGTCGCCGATGAAATCAATCCTCGTCTTTCCCCTGCTGCTCGCGCTCGCACCGAACGAAGAGGTCTCCCCCGTCGATCGCCTCGCGCACGAGCAGATGCTGGTACTCGATACGCATCTCGACACGCCCGAACTGTTCGAGCATCCCGGCTGGGACTTCGCGCGCTGGCACGACCGAAAATTCGACGGCAGCCAGGTCGACGTTCCCCGGATGGAGCAGGGCGGGCTCGATGGCGGTTTCTTCGTCATCTACACCCCGCAGGGGCCGCTGACGGCGGAGGGTTATGCCGCCGCGCGCAACGCCGCCCTCACCCGCGCCACTTGGATCCAGCGCGTGGTGGCCGCACATCCCGACAAGCTGGAATTGGCGACCACACCCGCCGATGCAAGGCGGATTGCCGCAAGCGGCAAACGCGTGGTCTTCCAGAGCATAGAGAACAGCTATCCGCTGGGCGAGGATCTGAGCCTTCTCCCCTATTTCCACGATCTCGGCGTGCGAATGGCCGGCCCGGTGCACTTCCGCAATAACCAGTTCGCCGACAGCGCAACGGACAAACCGCGCTGGCACGGCTTCAGTCCATTGGGCAAGCGTTGGGTGTCGGAAATGAACCGGCTGGGCATGGTGATCGACGTCAGCCACGCCTCGGACGACGTGTTCGACCAAGCGATCGAATGGTCCAAGACGCCAATCATCGCCTCGCATTCGGGGCCCAAGGCGATCTTCGACCATCCGCGCAATCTCGACGATGCCCGTATGCGCAAGCTGGCAGCCGCAGGGGGCGTGTTGCAGATCAACAGCGTGTATCTTGCCCCGACGGTCTCCGGGCCGGGCGGCGATCGTCTGGCGGAGCGGCAGCGGCGTTGGTGGGTGCTCCAGCCCGCCGAGCAGCGGCGGCTGGTGGCCGATATGGCCGCGCTCGACGCCGCAGACGGCACCGCCGATTTCGAGTTGTTCATGCGCAGTCTGCTGCACGCCATCCAGGTGATGGGCGTCGACCATGTCGGCATCGGCGCGGACTGGGACGGCGGCGGCGGCGTGCGGGGCATGGAAGATATCACCGCCCTTCCCCGCATCACCGCACGCCTCCGCAAGGCAGGCTATAGCAATGCGGACATCGAGAAGATCTGGAGCGGCAACCTGTTGCGCGTGCTGCAGGCAGCGGAGGACTGGTCGACGGCACATCCCGGATAAAAAACGGACTGCCCATACCAGCGAAGAGCTTGACGCAATTAGTTAGCGTCCTAACTAACGACCCTTATGGCCGATCGGCACTCTTTGGAACGCGCGCTTGCGACGCGAATGAACCCTGCGTCGCGGGCGTGGCAACGGCTTGCCGATGCGGAACTGGCTTCGCTGGACGTGTCCAGTTCCACCGGCTGGACGCTCGTCTATCTGCAGCGTCTCGGCGACGGCACCCGCCAGGCCGATCTGGCCCGCGCGGTAGGCGTAAGCGAAGCGTCGCTGGTCCGAACGCTGCATGCGCTGGAAGATGCGGGTCTTATCCAACGCATTGCAGACGCGCGCGATCGCCGGGCGAACCACCTGCAACTCACCGAAACCGGCGTTTCGCTTGCGTCACGGATCGACACGCGCCTCGCCGCGTTGCGCAGCAAGTTGTTCGAAGGGGTGAGCGACGCCGCGCTGGAGGCGACCTTGGAGGTATTGGACCATTTGTCCGCGCGTCTCGCAGAACGGCGGCCGCAGTCATGATCGAGCGCTGGGGCATCGACGCAGCTGTCTTCTCGCTGAAAGCCTATGCAGCCGGGATGCTTGCCATCTATCTGGCGCTGTCGATCGGACTTGATCGACCCTATTGGGCGTTCCTCACCGCCTATATGATTGCGCAGCCATTGGCCGGGGCGGTGCTGTCCAAGGCATTGTTCCGGGTCGTCGGCACGATCGTCGGGGCAGCTGCGGCGGTGGCGATGGTGCCGCCGCTGATCAACACGCCTGAATTGCTGGTCCTGGCGATATCGGGCTGGCTGGCGCTGTGCGTGTTCGTGTCGCTGCTCGATCGCACGCCGCGCGCCTATATGTTCGTGCTTGCTGGCTATAGCGCCGTGCTGATCGTGCTGCCCAGCGTCGACACACCGGGTGCCATCTTCACCGTCGCCAGCCTGCGCGTGCAGGAGATCACCCTCGGCATTCTGTGCGGCAGCCTGATGCACGGGGTGGTGTTCCCGCGATCGGTCGCCGCCTTCCTGCTCACCCGTGTCTCGACGATCCTGCGCGATGCGGAGCGCTGGTCCCGCGACTCGATCGCGCTGGAGCCGGTGGAGGGTGTAGACGCCGAGCGGCGGCGTCTTGCCGCCGACATCACCGAGCTGCACCAGCTTTCCATTCACCTGCCCTATGAGACCGTTCGCACCGCCCCCCGCGTCCGCACGGTACGCGCGCTGCAGGATCAGCTTTCGCTGCTGATGCCGCTCGGCGCGGCGGTGGACGATCGTACGGTGCAACTACTGGCACATGGCGGACTGCCGCAGGACGTCGCTGCGCTTCTCGTCGATACGCGGGAATGGTTGAAGACCCTTGATCGCGACCGGGACGAGCGGGCTGCCGATGCGGCAATCCTCGAAGCGCGCTGTGCCGCACTCGAACCGGAGGTGCACGAGGGCAGCTCGTGGCATGACCTGTTGCTGCTCAGCCTGCTTTCGCGCCTCGCCGCACTGATCGGCGCACATCGGGACTGCCGGGAACTCGCCGAGCAGCTCGCCACCCTGGATCGCCGTCCGGTCAGCCCCCGCGTAGCCGAGCTTCTGGAAGGCCGCCGCGGCCGCGAACTGCATATCGACTGGATCGGCGCCGCCCGTGGTGCGCTGGGCGCGTTCCTCACGCTGGCAATCGGCTCGGCGATCTGGATCGCCAGCGGTTGGTCCGATGGCTCGACCGCAGTGATGCTGGCCGGCGTGTTCCTGGCGCTGTTTGCCGCGGCCCCCGATCCGCTGCTACCGCTGCGGTCCTTCTTCTGGGGCACGCTGGTCGCCACCATCCTCGGCGCGATCTATGGCTATGCGATCATGCCGCGCCTCGACGGGTTCGGCCAGCTCGCCCTCGCGATGGCCCCTCCGTTGCTGGTCCTCGGTGCGATGATGCATTCGCCCAAATGGATGGGCCTGGCGCTCCCGACGCTCCTTGGCCTCGGCAGCCCGCTACTGATTTCCGCCCGTTACACCAGCGCGTTCGCAAGCTTCGTCAACGGCGCCATCGCACAGCTGATGGGCGTCGCCTTCGCCATCCTGATGGCGCGGCTGCTGCAATCGGCGGGTATCGAACAGGCGATCCGCCGGACGCTTCGTGCCGGCTGGGCGGATATTGCGGAGCGCAGCAACCTGATGACGCCGCCGGACGTTCGCGGCTGGATCAACCGCATGCTGGATCGCATCGCACTGCTGGCGCCCCGTCTGGCGCTCAGCGGACGCTCGCCGGGCAAGCCGCTCTACGATGCCCTGCGCGACCTTCGCACCGGCGTGGCGATTGCCGAACTCCGTGCCCTGCGCCTCGAACTGCCGCCGGAGCGTTCTGCCCCGCTTACCGACGTTCTCCGCGACGTCGGCGACTATTATCGCCGCCTCGAACCCGAAGTTGAAAAGCCCGAGGATCCCCGTTTGCTCGCCCATATCGATACGGCGCTGCACGCGATCGCCAAGGACACCGACGCCGCAGTACGCCGCGCCGGTGCCCTGAGTCTGCTGAGCCTGCGCCGGAACCTGTTCCCCGATGCCGATCCCGCCCCGGGAGCGCGGCTATGACCGGGGAGATTTCCATCGACGGCGTCTTCGTGCCGACGCTGCTTCTGCTCGGCGTCATCGCCATGCTGCTGACGATGGTGCTGACGCGCGTGTTCAACGCGCTCAGCCTGTACCGCTTCGTCGCCTATCGCGCGCTTGTCGATCTTTGCCTGTTCGTTCTTTTGCTCGGCCTGCTTGCCTGGGCCACCCCCTCGATCGGATTCCACCCATGAAACGCTACCTCCCCGCCCTTGGCCGCAGCGCCGCGACGATCCTTATCGTGGTCGCCGCCGCTTTCGTCGCCATGTGGTTGTGGCAGCATTATGCGCGCAGCCCCTGGACGCGCGACGGGCGGGTCCGTGCGGACGTGGTCCGCGTGACCCCGGATATCGGCGGGCTGGTGACCGCGGTCGCAGTGCGCGACAACCAGCAGGTAAAGGCTGGCGATCTGCTCTTCGTCATCGATCAGCCGCGCTATTCGCTGGCCCTCGCCCAGGCGCGGGCCAGCGTGGAAAGCGCCCGCGCAACCCTCAACCAGGCACAGCGCGAAGCACGGCGTGATCTGGCGCTGGGCAATCTCGTCGCGGCGGAAACGCATGAGCAGAACGTAGCCCGCGTCGCGACGGCCCAGGCCGCGCTAGCCCAGGCTCTTACCTCGGTGCAAAGCGCCGAGCTGAACGTGTCGCGCACCCAGGTCAAGGCGTCGGTCAACGGCACCGTGACCAATCTCGATCTCCACCCGGGCGACTATGTTGCAGCCGGCCAGCAGGCGATGGCGCTGGTCGATGCCGACAGCCTGCGGGTTGAGGGCTATTTCGAGGAAACCAAGCTGCCGAGCATCCGCATCGGTGCCCCCGTGACGGTCGAACTGATGGGTGAACCGCGGCTGCTCCACGGCGTGGTCGAGAGCATCTCCGCGGGCATCAACGATACGACTCGCAGCAACGCGGGCAACCTGCTGCCCAGCGTCGATCCCACCTTCACATGGGTGCGACTGGCACAACGCATTCCGGTGCGCGTGAAGCTCACCCAGGTTCCGGCCGACGTGCGACTGATCACGGGCCGGACGGCCACGGTGACGATCCAGCCGAACGCGGTGGCACGGCCCGCACCCGCGCGGCCCGCGCCCTCGCCGTCTGCCGCGCCGACGCCAACCCCCGCTGCGTCAGCGAAGGTACGCTGAGTATGCGCCACCTCCCCGCGCTTGCTGCGCTCGCCCTCATCGCCGGTTGCACGCATGCCGGACCAGACTATCACCCTCCCGTTACCGGGCCGGCGAACGATCCAGCCGCGACGGGCAAGTTCCTCTCGGCGCAGAACAACGCCTTTGCTGACGCGCCGCTGCCCGATCACTGGTGGCGGCTCTATACGGACCCGCGGCTCGACGCGCTGGTAGAGGAGGCGCTAGCCGCAAATGCGGACTTGCGAACGGCCGACGCCAATCTCCGTCGCGCCGAAGCGGTGGTTCGCCAGACCGAGGCGACACGCCAGCTCACGACCGATCTTTCCGGCGGCACCACGCTTTCGCGACCGTCCGGCACTGGCGCCACGCTGCCGGGCACGCTGGGCTATAATCTCGGGATCGCCGTGGGCTATCCGCTGGACGTGCGCGGCAAGATCGCCCGCGCGATCGAGGCAAGCCTGGCCGATCGCGACACCGTCGCCGCCGCGCGCGACGCCGTGCGGGTGAGCGTGGCTGCAGCCACCGCCCGGGCCTATGCCGATGTATGCGCCGCCAATTTCCGGCTCGCGACCACGCAGCGCATCGTGACGCTGCAGCGCCAAACCTTTTCCGCCACCCAGCGCCTGCAACGCGCCGGGCGCGGGACCGCGTTCGACGTCAGCCGCGCACAGGCGGCGGTGCAAACCAGCGAAGCCAGCTTGCCGGCCTTTGCGGCACAGCGCCGCGCAGGCCTCTACACCTTGGCGGCGCTGCTCGGTCGCCCGGCCGCTGAGTATCCGCGCGACGTTGAAAGCTGTGCCGCCCTCCCCGCCCTTCCACGGCCGATGCCGGTAGGCGACGGCGCTGCCTTGATCCGCCGCCGGCCGGACATCCGCCAGGCCGAACGGACCATCGCCGGCGACACCGCACGGGTCGGGGTCGCCACGGCCGATCTCTATCCGCAGATCAACCTCGCCGGCTCGGCAGGACTGAGCGGGCTCGTCGATCGTGCCGGTGGTCCGACCTCCTTCGGCTTCAGCCTTGGGCCGCTGATCAGCTGGAGCTTCCCCAATCGTCCGGCGGTCCGTGCACGGATCGATGCGGCGGGGGCCCAGGTCGACGCCGACATCGCGCGTTTCGATTCGACCGTGCTCAGCGCGCTGCGTGACACCGAGACGGCGCTGGAGACCTATGCGCGGGACCGCGACCAGGCGGAGGCGCTCCGCCGCGCGCGCGATAGCGCGGCCACCGCTGCGGACCAGGCCGGCCGCCTCTTCCGTTTTGGCCGGAGCGATTTCCTCGCCCTGCTCCAGGCGCAGAGCAGCCTTGCCCAGGCCGAGGCGAGCTATGCGACCGCACAGGCGCGCCTTCCCGACGACCAGATCGCAATCTTCCTCGCGCTCGGCGGCGGCTGGGAATAAGAGCCGCCCATGACCTTCACCGATATCGCGAGCCGGACTTACAACCATAACTTCCGGCTCGACCCGATCGTACGCAGCCTGCTCGACACGGACTTCTACAAGCTGCTGATGCTGCAGATGATCCGGCGGCTGCATCCGGACACGCAGGTGACCTTTTCGCTGATCAACCGTACGAAGACGGTGCATCTGGCAGAGGTGATCGATGAGGCCGAGCTGCGCGCGCAGCTGGATCACGCGCGCTCCCTGCGCTTCTCGAAGAAAGAGCTGATCTGGCTGGCCGGCAACAGCTTCTACGGCAAGACCCAGATGTTCGCGCCGGACTTCATCGCCTGGCTCGCGAACTTCCAGCTTCCCGCCTATGAACTGGAACGCCGCGGCGGTCAGTTCGTGCTCCACTTCCACGGCCCCTGGACCCATACGACGATGTGGGAAATTCCCGCGCTCACCATCGTCAACGAACTCCGTTCGCGCACGGCGATGCGCGGCCGCGACCGGTTTGCGCTCGACGTGCTCTACGCCCGCGCCAAGGCCAAGCTGTGGGATAAGGTGGAACGGCTTCGCGGCCTGCCCGATCTCGTGCTGTCGGACTTCGGCACGCGGCGGCGCCATGGCTTCCTGTGGCAGCGCTGGTGCGTCGAAGCGCTGAAGGAAGGGCTCGGTCACCGCTTTATCGGCACGTCGAACGTGCTGCTGGCGATGGACGCGGATCTGGAAGCGATCGGCACCAACGCACATGAGCTGCCGATGGTGGAAGCCGCGCTGGCACCGGACGATGCCAGCCTCGCCGATGCGCCCTACCGGGTGCTGGAGCAATGGCGCGGGCATTATGGCGGCAACCTGCTGATCGCGCTTCCCGATGCGTTCGGCACCACTTCATTTCTGGCGCGCGCTCCCGATTGGGTGGCCGACTGGACAGGCTTTCGACCGGACAGCGCTCCTCCGATCCCCGGAGGTGAACAGATCCTGCGGTGGTGGCAGGAGCATGGCCGCGATCCACGCGACAAGCTGCTGATCTTCTCGGACGGGATGGACGTCGAGTCGATCGAGGCGACCTATCGCCACTTCAACGGCAGGGTGCGGATGAGCTTCGGCTGGGGCACCAACCTCACGAACGACTTTCGCGGCTGCGATCCCGACGGGGAGGCCGGGCTGGAGCCGATCTCACTGGTCTGCAAGGTGGTGGCGGCGAACGACCGGCCGGCGGTCAAGCTGTCGGACAATCCGGCAAAGGCCACCGGCGAGCCGGCGGAAATCGCCCGCTATCTGCGCGTATTCGGCGACGCCGGTCGCACCGAGCAGATAGTGCAGGTCTAGCCCCGCCAGTCCACGGAGTTGCCATAGGGGTGGCAGGTCGCCAGCACGCGTCGCGGCTCGCCGCCAGGATACCAGCTGAGCGACAGCCGCACTTCGCTGCGGGTCTCGGTCCATTCAAAGCCTACCCAGGCGAGCGGGCGCTGGGGAGTCGCATATTGCCCCGCATCCTCGATCATCGCGACGACCGCGGCGCGATCGCGCGGGGGTAGATACTGCAGCACCATCGAGTGCATCACCACCCGGCAGACGCCTTCGACCTGCGGCTCGGCTAGCCGGCGGGCGAGCCATTCGGACGCGTCGCCCTTCTCCACCTGCGGCGGATGGCGCCGCGCCATGCCCAGCGCCTCTTCGAGGCGATGCAGCCGCAACGGCTGATCCGCGAAAATATAGGCCATCAGCCGTTCGCAGGTTGCCGGATCGGCGGCGCTCAACGGGTTGAGATCAACGCCGCGCGCGCCGACCACTTCCAGCGGGGCCGGCTGCGGTGCGGGGCCGTTCCAATCGGGTGCGACCTGCACGGGCGAGTGGCGATCCCCCGCCAGAACACCGCCGAGATCGAATCCATAGCGCCCCAGATTGAGGTTCAGACCGCAGCTGGAACCGATCTCGAGAAGCTCGAACGGCAAACCGAACCTTCGGCGCACCTGCATCAGCGCGGCGACGATCGCGCCCGAGCGGCCCACTTCGTTGGTCTGCGGCGTGCGACGGAGAAAGCCCGCGATAAGAGTATCCTCGGCCTCCAGCGCCGCGCCGATCGCGCCGTCAAAGTCGTCATGTTCGTGGCGATAGAGCGCTGCCAGCGCCGGCGGATTGCCGCGGCGCGCGAGGAAATGCAGTGCTGCGTTGAGGCGCATTGCCAGCGCTGCCGACGCTGGATCGCCTTCCCAATGGGCGATCAGCGCGTGGCTGTGCGGCCCCCTCGCAAGTTGGCGAAGCCCCGCGGCCAGCACCGCGCCGATGAACGGCGATCCGAGCTCTTGGGCGACCCGCGCCATGCGCGCGATCTCCGCGATGCCCGTCCGGGGTGCGATCATATTCATTACCATTTTCCCGGCAGAAGCCGCCACGTCAAAGCTTGTCGCCGGAGGCCGTTCGATTCGCAATTATATCGAACGGCCGCGTCCCGGTTCTCATCATGTGGGTCGATCAGAAGCTCTGCCAATCGTCGTCGGCACCCCCGTTTCGCACCAGTGCGGATACTGCGGCGGCCGGCAGCGGCTTCACGCTGCCGCCGTTGAAGCGCGCCGGCGAGACGCGCGAGGTTGCCATGGGGGCACCGCCACCATTGCCGACATTGAAGCGACCCGCCTGCTCCGAAAGGATGCTGACTTCGCTTGCCAGGTTACGGGCGGCGGCAGAGGTTTCCTCCACCATCGCGGCGTTCTGCTGGGTCGACTGATCCATCGAGCCCAGCGCAGCGCTGATCTCGGTGACGGCGCTCGACTGAGCGTTGTTATCGGACGCCATATTGCCAAGCAGCTGGTGGACCTCACCCACGCCGTTGGAAATGTCCGCCAGCGCGCCATCGACACGCTGCACGGCATGCACCGCGGTCACGATGTCGCTCTGCGTCGCAGTCAGCTGATCGCGGGCACGGCCAGCTTCTTCTTCCGCACGCATCGCCAGCGCCGAGACGAGGTCGGCGACGACGGCGAAGCCACGGCCCGCTTCGCCGGCGCGGCCCGCTTCCACGGCGGCGTTCATCGCGAGAACGCGGGTCTGGAACGCGATCTTGTCGAGCCCCTCGATGACGCTGTCGATGCCCTTGGCGCTGTCCGACACGCGGCCCATGGCCTGCACCGCTTCGTCCGCAGTGCTGCGGCCATTGTTGACGGTGGCCATGGTTTCGTCGGCGCGCTCGACCGTGCGGCTCGAGGCGGTTGCCGTTGCCTTCAGGCGCTGGTCCATCTGGGTGACGGCAGCGGCCGTCTGTTCCAGGCTGGCGGCGTTCGCTTCCGTACGGCGCGCAAGGTCTTCGCTGGCCTGTGCGATCTCGTTCGAACCGGTATGGATCGACGTGGTCGCTTCCATCAGCGATGCGATCAGATCCCGCAGGCTCTGGATAGCATCGTTGAAGTTATTCTTCACCGCCCGGTACTCACCCGGGAAATCGGTGGTGATCCGCGCAGTGAGGTTACCCTGGGCCAGTTCGGCGAGGTGCGAGGAGACGGTCTCGACAACCATCTTCTGCGTCGCTTCCGCCTGCGCGCTGGCGGCATCCGAGGCTTCCTTGGCAAGCGCGGCGTCACGGAACACGAGCACGGCACGGGCCATGTCGCCGAGTTCGTCCCCACGCGTGGTGGCGGGCACTTCCACATGGTTTCGACCGGCAGCCAGATCCGCCATGGTGCGGGTCAGCTGGCTGATCGGACGCGCGATGATGCTGCTGAGCATCACGGCCAGGCCGATGGCGATGCCGATCAGCGCGATCGCTCCGATGATCAGGACGGTGGTCGCAGTCGCGATGGCGCCTTCCTGACGCGCGCCGTTCTTCTCGATCGCGTCAGCCTGGGCGTCCTTGATGGCGCGCAGCGGCAGCACGGCGGCAGAAACGAGGACTGCCTTGCCGGCGCCGCGGACCTGCGCCTCGGCTTCCTCGCGCTTGCCGGCCTTCACCTCGGCAATCAGGCGATCACCCCACTTTTCGCGCCACGACAAGGTTTCGGTGCGCGACTTGCGGAGCGCGTCGAGCAGCGCGGGATCGGTCAGCAGCTTCTCGAGCTCGGCTGACGTTTCGTCATATTCCGTCCGGCCCTCGTCATACGACTTCAGATAGGTCGGATCGGCGGTAACGAGGAAGCCGCGCAGCTGGCTGTTCTGACGCAGCAGTGCGGTTTCCAGCGTCAGCGTCTTCGAGTGGATCTGCTGGCTCAGGTTATTCTGATCGGTGACCGAGCGGATCATCGAGATGTTCATGAAGAACACGATCATCACGATCGCTGCGGATGCACAGATCAGCAGGAACGAAAGTGCGAGCTTCCTCGGAATTTTCATCGATGCAATCATTTCTGGTCTTTCCGATATCTTTGGACGCGCCCGAACGTGCTGGTGTCGATCGCGGCCTGCGCAACAGCCGAACCGATCGCCGGAAAATCGAAGGAAACGGGGGGAGTCACAGGCCTATCCGCCCGTCTGCAGCGCGCGAACGGTGATCGGCGGCGTGCGCCGCCGAGCCGTCGGCAATGGCAAGAAAACGATGGCGCATGCGAGTTCCCATCCCGTTCCCGGTCTGTGGTTTATCGCATTATAGGAAGGATCTCTTACCGATCGGTCACCAAGGGGGGAAACATTGCCCCTGTAGAACGACGTAGCGGGTGCGGAGATCAGGAGTTTTCCCGAAGGAATCGCGCCATGACCGCGCGGCTAACGGCCAGCATGGGCCGGCCGGTCTCAAACTGCTTTCCACCGACCGTTCATGGCCCGTAGCAGTACATCTCGACGCAGGTTCGTGGCGTCCAATTGCGCGGGGCCGGAGCGCCTGAGCGCCCCTGCCCCGACGCCTACGGGAAAGCAATTTACTTGCGGTCCTTGCGGCCGCCCCTCCAGTAGAGCAGTCCAGCGACGATCGCCGCCGATCCCACACCGATCGCGGCGCCCATGCCGATCTGACGACTGCTGGGCATACGGCGCTTCGCCGCTTCCGCCATCTCCTTGGCGACGGCGAGCGCTTCTCCCTCACCGGTCTGCGGCGATTCCGGCGCATGTTCGGGCGAGTGGGCTTCGGCGGGCACGGGCGCTTTCTTGGTCATCATCTTCCTTCGACACACGCGGTCATCAACCAACTTCTTCATGCGGCGGTTACCCCCCGGCTTGCAAGGCGCAACCGCACCCCGCAATAGCGGTCTGCGATGAACCCGATCTATTCTTCGATGGGCACCACCATCTTCGAAGCCATGTCCGCCCGCGCTCGGGCAAACGGCGCAATCAATCTCGGGCAAGGCTTTGCCGATGGCCGCGGACCCGAAGCGGTGCTGGCGGCCGCCGCGCGCGCCGTTCTGGAGAAATCGAACCAATATCCCCCGATGGCCGGCCTGCCCGAACTCCGCCAGGCTGTGGCGGACCATTATGCCCGACATCAGGCGCTGAACCTCGCTTCCGAGGAAGTGATCGTCACCTCCGGCGCGACCGAAGCATTGGCTGCCGCGCTCTTCGCGCTGATCGAACCGGGCGACGAAGTACTGTGCTTTCAGCCGCTATACGACGCCTATGTTCCGCTGATCCGTCGCGCCGGCGGCGTGCCGCGCTTCGTGCGGCTGCGCCCGCCCGAATGGCGGATCGAGCGGGATGCCCTGGAAGCGGCGGTAACGTCGCGAACCCGTCTGATCCTGCTCAACAATCCACTCAATCCCGCCGCGACGATGACGAGCGCCGAAGACCTCGCCATGCTCGCCGATTTCTGCGTGGCCCACGATCTGACCGCGATCTGCGATGAGGTATGGGAGCATGTGACCTTTGACGGTGCCCGCCACCTGCCGCTGATCGGCTTTCCGGGCATGCGCGAACGAACGGTGAAGATCGGCAGCGCCGGCAAGATCTTCGCGCTCACGGGGTTCAAGGTCGGATGGATGTGCGCCGCACCGGCGCTGGCGCGCATTCTCGCCAAGGCCCACCAGTTCCTTACCTTCACAACCCCGCCCAATCTGCAATGGGCCGTAGCCGAAGGCTTGGCGACACAGGATGACTGGGTGGAGCAGGCACGCAGCGGATTCCAGGCGGGGCGCGACAGGCTTGCCGCCGGCCTGCGGGAGGCCGGCTTCACCGTGCTGCCTAGCGCCGCCACCTATTTCCTTTCCGTGGATCTCGCCGCCTCCGGACTGTCGCTGGACGACGCCACATTCAGCGCGCGGCTGGTCGACGAAGCCAAAGTCGCGACAATCCCCGTCTCCGCCTTCTACGCCGAGGACCCAGTGACAAACGTGGTGCGGTTCTGTTTCGTCAAGGAGGATGCGGTGCTCGACGAAGCCATTGCGCGGGTAACGCAATGGCGGGCCGAGCTCGGCTGAACGCGCGTCAGATCGTCTCCAGCACGCCGCGCTCGGTGATATAGCCCGTGACCAGCCGCGCGGGCGTCACGTCGAACGCCGGGTTGAGCGCGGGCGAATCCGTCACCCGGATTGTGGCGATTCGACCATTTTCGTCCGGCCCGGCCAGCCGGGTCACCTCCTCGGCCGCGCGCGTTTCGATCGGGATGTCGGCACCGCTTGCGGTCGCCGGGTCGAAGGTCGTGTAGGGCAACGCGACATAAAACGGCACGCCGTTATCATGCGCCGCCAACGCCTTCAGATAGGTGCCGATCTTGTTGCAGACATCGCCATTGGCAGTGACGCGATCGGTGCCGACAATCACCGCGTCGACCTGCCCCTGCATCATCAGCAGGCCGCCCGCGTTATCGGCGATCACCGTATGCGGCACGCCGTGATTGCGCAGTTCGAACGCCGTGAGCAGCGCACCCTGATTGCGCGGGCGGGTTTCGTCCACCCACACATGCACGGGGATGCCGGCATCGTGCGCGAGGTAGATCGGCGCGGTGGCGGTGCCATAGTCGACCGTGGCCAGCCAACCGGCGTTGCAATGGGTGAGAATGTTCAGGGGCCGATCCGGGTTCTTCGCGTGCAGTGCCCGCAGCAGCAAAAGCCCATGTTCGCCGATCGCATGGCAGAGCGCGGCGTCCTCGTCACAGATCGCATCCGCACGGGCGAACGCCGCCGCGGCGCGCGCTCCCTCCGGAAGATCCCGGACCGCTGCCCTCACCTGATCGAGCGCCCAGCGGAGGTTGATGGCAGTCGGCCGCGTCTCGACCAGCGTCGCATAAGCGGCATCGAGTCCCGCGTCGCTGGCGTCCACGGCCAGTCCCATGGCGAACCCATAGGCTGCGGTCGCTCCAATCATCGGCGCGCCGCGGGTCCACATTTCGCGGATCGCCAGAGCGGCCGCGTCGAGATCGCGCAATTCCACCCAGCGGACCTCCCAGGGCAGCTGCCGCTGGTCGAGGATCCGGATGCCCTGCCCGTCCGCCGTGCGCGCGATCGACCGGGTTTGCTTGCCTTCGAGGATCACAGGCGAATCTCCGCAAGCGAGTGAATGTCGGCGGGACCGCCGTTCCGATCGATCAACAATGCGCCCAACCCGGCTGCACGTGCCGCCTCGACCTCCGCAACCATATCGGAGACGAATAGAATTTCCTCGGCTCTACAGCCTATTGCAGCAGAGATTTTCGTATAGCTTTCAGCTTCGCGCTTGGGACCGGTTGTGGTGTCGAAATAGCCGGACAGCATCGGCGTCAGGTCACCTGCGATCGAATGACCGAAGATCAGCTTCTGCGCAGCGATCGAACCCGAGGAGTAGATGTAGATCGCCACGCCGGCGGTGTACCAGCGGCGCATCGCATCGGGCGTGTCGGGATAGACATGGCCCTGGAGGGTGCCGTCGGCATAGCCCTGCTCCCAGATCACGCCCTGCAGCGTCTTGAGCGGCGTCGCCTTGCGGTCCTCGGCGATCCAAGCAAGCAGCGTCGCAATCTTGTCGTCGCCCGGCACCTCGGCCAGGATCGCCGCCGTTTCTTCGGAGTGATTAGCGACATATTCCGCCAAGTGCTTGGCAGCATAGGGAAACAACACGTCCGCCACAAAGGCGATACTACTGGTAGTCCCCTCGATATCAAGAAGGACGGCCTTGTGCTGGGTCATGGCTTGAATCTCACTGCGCCGCGGTCAAGCGGCGATGGGCTCGTGGCGCGGGAAGCGATCGGCGATGGCGTCCCCGGTGAACTGGGCAATCCAGCCATCGGGATTGGTGAACAGACGGATTGCCGTGAAGAACGGCGCAGGCCCCATGTCGAACCAGTGCGGAGTACCCGCCGGCACCGAAATAAGATCACCTTCCGTGCAGAGAACGGCATAGACGCGATCGTTCAGATGCAGTGTGAACAAGCCCTCGCCTTCAACGAAGAAGCGGACCTCGTCCTCGGCGTGGCGATGCTCGGACAAGAACTTGCCGCGCAACATATGCCTGTCGGGGTGGTCGGGCTGCATCCGTATCACGTCGACCGAACGATAGCCCTTCTCCGCTTTAAGCCGATCGACTTCCGCCGCGAAGGCGGCGAGCACCTCTTCCTGCCCTGCATCGGCCGGAATCCGTCGGGAGGGCCAGCGTTCAAACCGCACGCCGCGCATCGCCAGTTCCTCGGTGATGGTGACGGGATCCATCGTATCGAGCAGCGGCGTCGTGCCGGTTTCGGAGAAGATGCGAAGTCGGCTCATCGTGCCCATGCCTGCCTAAAGCTGGCCTCAGCGAGTTCGGCGGCGATCATCCATTCGGTCGCCTCCAGCACGCGTTCGGCCTCGTCCACGTCCTTGCCCCAGGCGTAGAGCCCGTGGCTGCGAATGAGATACGCCGGAATGGCCCCGGGCGCCAGCAGCGCGGGCCGGATCGCAGCCTCGATGACGGCCATATCCTGGCTATTGTCGACGATGGGCAGCTGCACCTCGGCCTCGTGGGTCACATGACCGGGATAGGCCTTGAGCATCTCATGCCCAGCCAGCGTCCAGGTCGCAGCGTCCGTCGCGCGGCTCAGGCCCACCGCCTGCGGCGAGTGACCATGCAGCACGGCACCCGCCTCCGGAAAAAGACGGTAGATCGCGAGATGGAGATCCGTTTCCGCGGAGGGCTTACCTGCCGTGAGCGGACGCCCGTGTAGATCGACGCGCATGACGCCATCGCTGGTAAGGCGCCCCTTGTGCCTGCCGGACACCGTGAGCGCGACGCTGCCGTCATCTAGCCGCGCCGAATAGTTGCCCGACGTAGCGGGTGCCCAGCCGCGCGCATCGAGCCGTCGTCCGGCATCGATCAACGCTGCGACAGCCTGGTCATAGGACATGGTCATGCGGCGCCTCTAGCGCTTCGCAAGCGCCGCGCGACACAGAAATTTTCGGTTGCCGAACAAGCCAGAGAAGGCGCCGCGGCGCAGCGTGATTCGCGGCGTCGTTAAGATCGCTAGTCCCGAAACGGCATGACGTCTCGGTGAACCGGGCAACAGGTGCGCCGAAACGCCCCAGTTCCGGCCATATGCAAGACCATCCTTAACGATGTTTCTGCTATACGGTTTCCACAGCATGACAGAAATTTGCGGGCGCAGAATAACGATTATGGATTCGAACGCTTCGGTACAATCGCGTCGGGCTTTGCTCAAATCGGCGTTGGTAATGGCGAGCGGCGCGGCGGTTTCGGCCTGCGCTTCGCGCACGATCGGGACCACCCTCGCAGCCGCACCGCCGCCTCCGCGCATCCAGCCGGCGCCGGTCGCCTCGCTGAACCCGGCGCCCAAGGTGGCAGCCCAGGCGCGGATCGTGCCGGCAGGCATCCGTCCCGAGCTGTTCAAGCGCGCCACTGCGGCGCTGGACCGGCACTCGATGCATGTCGACACGCACGACCGGATCGCCATCGCGGACTTCTCGTTGCCGTCCTCGCAGCCGCGCTTCTTTCTGGTGAACATGGGCACCGGCGAAGTCGAGCCGCTCTTGGTAGCGCACGGCATCGGCTCGGACCCGGGGCACACCGGCGTTCTGCAGCGCTTCTCGAACCAGATCAACT
Source organism: Sphingomonas sp. TDK1 (assembly GCF_001650735.1). GTDB lineage: Bacteria > Pseudomonadota > Alphaproteobacteria > Sphingomonadales > Sphingomonadaceae > Sphingomonas. The sequence continues at coordinate 472,145 of NZ_LXVY01000034.1, forward strand.
CGGAGGCAACCTGCGAGGGCGCGTTCCTTACTGCTGACTATTATGTCGGCAAGCATGGCGACTCCCAGCGGCTGATTGGTCTCGACCCGACCAACAACAATGCGCTGGCCCGTGCGATCGTCGTTCACTCGGCCTGGTATGCAAACCCGGACATGGTTTCGAAGCACGGCAAACTCGGGCGCAGCCAGGGGTGCTTCGCGGTCGGCGAACGCCAGTTGGCGAAGGTGTTCGATCGCCTCGGCCCGGGGCGCTTGATCTACGCCACCAAGGTGTAAACCACCTAGGAGCCTTTCCCACAGGAGGACCTGGTCCTCTATCGCTGGATACATCCCGCCCGCCGCGGGGTTGGCAGGCCATGGTCCCCGGCATAGGACACATCCATGGCCGATCCGCATCCGTTTTTCGCGCTCCACCGTCACGGCATGATCCGGGCGGGCGCCTGCACCCCGGTCGGCACCGTCGCCGACCCTGCCGCCAATGCGCAGGCGACGATTGCGCTGGCACGACAGGGCGATGCGTCCGGTGCCGACATCCTTGTTTTCCCTGAGCTCAATGTCACCAGCTACGCTATCGACGATCTGCATCTGCAGGACACGGTTCTCGCCGCCACCGAAGCCGGCATCGCTGCGATCGCGGAGGCCAGCCGCGCGCTCAAACCTGTCCTGCTGATCGGCGCCGCCCTGCAACGCAACGGCCGTCTCTATAATTGCGCCATAGCCATCGCGCGGGGCCGGATACTCGGGGTGGTGCCGAAGACCTATCTGCCCAACTACCGCGAATATTACGAGAAGCGCTGGTTCGCCTCGGGCTCGGGCCTGCGGGATCTCAACATCACGATCGCCGGCCAGAACGTCCCCTTCGGGCCCGATCTCCTGTTCGCGGCCGAAGACATGGCCGACTTCGTCTTCCACATCGAGATCTGCGAAGATTATTGGGCTCCCCAGCCGCCCTCCACCGAGGGCGCGATGGCAGGTGCGCTGGTGCTCTGCAACCTGTCCGCCTCGAACATCGTGATCGGCAAGGGCCGCGAGCGCGAGCTGCTCTGCGCTTCACAGAGCTCGCGGACGATTTCGGCCTATCTGTATTCCGCCTCGGGTCCCGGCGAGAGCACGACCGATCTTGCCTGGGACGGCCAGGGCCTGATCTATGAGTTCGGCGAGAAGCTGGCGAGCTCGCAGCGCTTCGAGCTGACCGATGCGATCACCTATGCCGATCTCGATTTGGAACGACTGCGGCTGGAGCGGATGCGGGACGGCACCTTTAACGACAATGCGCGAAACGCCGGCCTGCCGGAAACGCGGTTCCGCCGCATCGCCTTTTCGCATCAGCCGGATTTTGCCGATCGCGGCCTGATCCGCCCGCTGCGCCGCTTCCCCTTCGTACCCAACACGCCGGCCGCACTGGAAGAGGATTGCTACGAGGCCTTCAACATCCAGGTAGAGGGGCTGCGCCAACGCCTCGCCTCCACCAAGAGCAAGTCGCTGGTGATCGGCATCTCGGGCGGGCTTGATTCCACCCATGCGCTCATCGTTGCGGCGAAGGCGATGGACCGGCTGGGGCGTCCGCGTACGGATATCCTAGGCTACACCATGCCAGGCTTCGCAACCAGCGAGGGCACCAAGTCAAACGCCTGGGCATTGATGCGGACCATCGGAATCACCGCGGCGGAAATCGACATCCGGCCCGCCGCGCGCCAGATGCTCGCCGATCTCGGCCATCCCTTTGCGCGGGGCGAACCGGTCTATGACGTCACCTTCGAGAACGTCCAGGCCGGCCTGCGCACCGACTATCTCTTCCGCCTGGCCAACCAAAACAGCGGCTTCGTGCTCGGCACCGGCGACCTTTCCGAGCTGGCGCTGGGCTGGTCGACCTATGGTGTCGGCGACCAGATGAGCCATTATGGCGTCAATGCCGGCGTACCCAAGACGCTGATCCAGTACCTCATCCGCTGGAGCGTCGAGAGCGGCCAGTTCGACGGCGAGGCGGCGACGGTGCTGCTCTCGATCCTGGACACCGAGATCTCGCCCGAGCTCGTACCCGCCGACGCCGATGGCAAGATGCAAAGCACGCAGGACCGGATCGGGCCTTATGAACTGCACGACTTTTTCCTACACCACGTCGCGCGCTTTGGCCTGAAGCCGTCGAAAGTCGCGTTTCTCGCCTGGCACGCGTGGCGCGATGCGCAGGCCGGTCAGTGGCCGATCGGCTTCCCGGCGGAGGGTCGCAACCAGTATGATCTGCCGACGATCGGCAAATGGCTGGAAACCTTCCTGTTCCGCTTCTTCCAGATCAGCCAGTTCAAACGCTCGGCACTGCCCAACGGGCCGAAGGTATCAGGCGCGGCTGCCCTTAGCCCCCGCGGCGACTGGCGTGCCCCGTCGGATAGCGTGGCGACGGCATGGATCGAGGAACTGCGCGCCGCCCTGCCCTGACCGTCGTCAGCGACGTGCGATGTCGCGGATCTTGCGCAGCAGCTCGTGCGACTCGAATGGTTTGCGCAGGATATTGACGTTGGGCGAAGCGATGGCGTCGAGCTTGTTCGAATCCGCGAAGCCGGTGATGAGGATCACCGGGAGATCGGGGTTGGTGGCCGCTACCTGGTCGGCGACCTCGCTCCCGCTCAGCTCGGGCATCGCGAAATCGACGACCAGCGCATCGAAGCGCCGCGTCTGCACCAGTGCGACGCCGGCCGCGCCATCCGCAGCCTCCTCCACATTCGCACCGGCAGCGCGCAGCATTTCAGCCAGCGACGCACGGACATGCGCGTCGTCGTCGACAAGCGCGATGGTCTTGCCCGCCAGGCTGATCCGTTCGTCGCGGGCGGCATCGTCCTGCACGTCGCGGCGCGGCTCCAACGTGGCGATGGGCAGCACCAGCGTGATCGCCGTGCCCTTGCCGACGCCGCTTTCGATGAGCAGCGTCCCGCCCGACTGGCGCATGACCCCGAACGCCATCGACAGGCCCATGCCGGTGCCCTTGCCCACGCCCTTTGTGGAGAAGAAGGGTTCGACGGCGCGTGCGGCCACCTCGGGGGGCATGCCCATGCCGGTGTCTTCCACTCGCAATGCGACATAATCGCCCGGCGGCAGATCGGGCGCCACCTTACCGCTACGCAGCTCGGCGGAAACCGTGAGCATGCCGCCCTCCGGCATCGCGTCGCGGGCGTTGAAGGCGAGGTTCAGCACCGCCAGTTCCAGTTGCAGCGCATCGGTCTGGACGTTCCACACCGGATCGATCCGTTCGATCCGCACGCGGCTCAGCGGTGCCACCGCGCGCTCGATCAGGCCTGCCATGCCCCCGATCAGCTCCGCCAGCCGCACCGACTTCACGTCCAGCCGCTGCTTGCTGGAGAAGGCGAGCAGCTGTCCGGTCAACTGGCGGCCCCGCTCCACCGCATCGAGCGCGCTCGACGTCCAGCGGATCACGCGGTCGGCATCGTCTGGCTTGCGTGCGATCAGTTCGAGATTGCCCGCAATCGCCTGGAGGAGATTGTTGAAGTCATGCGCTATGCCGCCGGTGAGCTGCCCCACCGCTTCCAGCTTCTGCGCCTGAAGCAGCGCGGCCTCGACCGTCTCGCGCTGGGCCACTTCATGCTTCAGTTCGGCGAGTGCCGCGTCCCGCTGCTCGACCATCGCGGCGAGCTGGCCGTTCGCTTCCTTCAGCTTCTCAGCGGAGGGCATTCGTACGAGTGTGGGGAGAAGCGGCCAAAGCAAGATCGCCGTGGTGACGGACACGATCGCCGTCACGAGCTTGACCACGGCCTCGAGCCCGTAGAGCGGGTAGAACAGCGTCACGATGGCCATCACATGCGTGCCGCCGCAAGCCAGGATGAACAGGGCGAAGCACCAGAATACCCAGCCGAACGCCAGGTCCTTGCGGCTACGCACCAGCGCCACGAGCGCGATGGGGATCGAGAAGTACGACAACGCTATCAGCGCATCGGCGATGATATGCGTCCACAACAACTGGGGCTGCCAAAACAGGCAATAGCCATGCGGCGAATAATTGCCGCTCCAGAAGGCTGCGAACACGCTTTCCATCCATCCCCCTGCCGCCGGCCGTCGCCGACAGAAAATTGCGCAACACCTAGCGCATGCGAATGAGAAGCGGAACTAAGGAAAAAACCCGGTGAGCCCCGAAAGATCGTCGCAGGAGTTGATGTTGGGAATGGGAAATTCCCAATCGATTGCCCGCGCCCCGACATGCGCCGCCCAGGCGCGCATCGAGGCCCGGCTCCCGCCGGCCAGATAGGAGTCGCACAATGGACCCAGCCGGCTTTCCCAGATCCCCAGCACCGGCAACTGTGCGACGAAGCCCGATCCCTCGCCGGCAACAAGCGACTCCAGCAACGGTCCGGGCAGCAGCGGTGTATCGCAAGGCGCTATCAGCACGCGCGCGAAGCCACGCTCCGCCGCCGCATGAAGCGCCCCATTTAGGCCGCCCAACGGCCCGAGCCCCGGCTCCGGCAGGTCCGGCGCGCCGCCCTCATCCGGTCGGCCGCAAAGGATCACATCGTCGCAATAGGGCGCCAGAGCGGCGGCAACATGGTCGACCAGCGGGCGCCCGCGAAACTCCGCATGCGCCTTGTCTGATCCGAAGCGTTGCGCCTTGCCGCCGGCCAGGATCGCCCCCAGCAGCTTCATGGCACCAGCCGCAGCATCGCATCAGGGCGGACCAGCGCGGCCAGTCGCAGGCCAGCCTCCCGCGCCCGCTCTGCTGCCAGCGCGGTAGGTGCCGAGATCGCCGCCAGGAGGGGACAGCCCGCGAGCACGGCCTTCTCGACCAGCTCGAACGAGCAGCGCGCGCTGATCAATGCGAAGCCGCCATCCCAGCCGAGCTCCTGCCGCGCCATCGCGCCGATGAGCTTGTCGAAGGCATTGTGTCGCCCGACATCCTCGCGAACAAGACGGATCTCGCCCCCCGCCGAACAAAGCGCAGCGGCATGGGCGCCGCCGGTGGCGCGGTTGAGCGGCTGGTGGTCGCGCAGCGCCTCGGCGGCGCGAAAGATCGCGGCCGACGTGGCGGTGCTGGCGGCTTCGATCTTCGGGAGCGGTCGCAGTGCCGCTTCGAGATTGTCGATCCCGCACAGCCCGCAGCTGGAATCGGTGGTCCGATGGCGCACGCGCTCAATGACCGTGGTCGGATCGGCAAGCGTTACGCGCAGCACCACGCCGCGCTCGGTCGCGTGGCTTTCGACGTCCACCGCCTCGCCCAATCGCTCGGCCGCGACGAACCCGGTGGCAAAATCTTCCAGGTCGGTGGGCGTCGCCATCATGACGGCATACCCCAGGCCGTTGATTTCGATCGCGACCGGCACTTCGGGGATCAAGCTGCGTTGGAGGCGGGTCTCCGACCCGTCGGGCGTCATGCGATCGAACCACATTTCCATGGGTTCCAAATAGGCAGGCGCCCGCGCCAGCGGTAGGGGCAAAATGTGTTCGAAGGAGCGTGGCAATGGCCCGGGCAAAAGACGGAACGATTCACTATTCTGGCGCCGAGGGCGGCTGGGGTTCGATGCGCGGCATGGCGCTGGTGGCTGGCGCCGAACGGCCCAGCCCGGACGTGCTGAAGACGCTCGCGCGACAGAACAAGCCTGGCGGGATGATGTGCACCTCATGCGCCTGGACCAAGCCGGCCAAGCCGCACATGTTCGAATTCTGCGAGAACGGCGCCAAGGCGACCCTTTGGGACCTGACCTCCCGCCGCGCCACGCCTGCGTTTTTCGCCCAGCATACGCTCACCGAGCTGCGCGGCTGGAGTGACTTCGACCTTGAACAGGCCGGACGCCTCACCAATCCGATGCGCTACGACCGCGCGACCGACAAATATCTCCCGTGCACCTGGGAAGAGGCCTATCGCGGGATCGGCAAGAAGCTGCGCGGCTATGATCCCAAGACCACGATCTTCTACGCCTCGGGCAAGGCCAGCCTGGAGACGAGCTATGCCTGGGCGCTGTTCGCGCGAATGTATGGGCACAACAACCTGCCCGACAGCTCGAACATGTGCCACGAGACCACCTCGGTGGCGCTCAAGTCGACGATCGGCGCGCCGGTGGGTACCTGCCTGCTCGAGGATTTCGAGCATTGCGACGCGATCTTCTTCTTCGGCCAGAACACCGGCACCAACAGCCCGCGATTCATTCATACGCTGACCGCAGCCCGCAAACGCGGCGCCAAGATCGTCACGTTCAACCCGATCCGGGAAAAGGGGCTTCTCGAATTCCGCGATCCGCAGAGCATCCAGATGGTCACCGGCGGCAAGACCCGGATCTCGCACCAATATTATCAGCTCAAGCCCGGCAGCGACATCTCCGCCATGCTCGGCATCGCCAAGCATGTGCTCGCGGAGGAGGATCGCCGCGGCGGCGTGCTCGATCGTGCCTTTATCGCCGAGCACACCCATGGTTTCGAAGCCTTCGCGGAGAAGGTTCGCAGCACCAGCTGGGAAACGATCGAGGCCGAGACCGGCCTGCCCCGCGCCGACCTGATCGCCGCGGCAGATGTCTATATCGAGGCGGAAAGCGCGATCGGCATCTGGGGCATGGGGCTGACCCAGCATGTCGGCGGCTATGACAATGTCGCGGGCGTGGTGAACCTGATGTTGTTGCGCGGGAATATCGGTCGACTGGGCGCGGGCGTATCGCCGGTGCGTGGCCATTCCAACGTGCAGGGCCAGCGCACCGTCGGCATTTCGGAAAAGCCCGAGCTGGTGCCGCTCGACCAGCTCTCCGAGCAGTACGGCTTCCAGCCGCCGCGCGACGAAGGCTACACCACCATCACCGGCTGCGAGGCGATCGCGGCGGGCAAGATCAATGCCTTTCTCGGGCTGGGCGGTAATTTCCTCCGCGCGATCCCCGATCACCGGGTAATGGAAAAGGCGTGGACCGGCATGGGCCTTACCGTCCAGATCGCCACCAAGCTCAATCGGGGACATCTATTCTGCGGCGAGACTGCCTATCTGCTCCCCACCCTCGTCCGCTCGGAACGCGACATCCGCGACGGCACCCCGCAAGTGGTGACGATGGAGGACAGCCTCAGCTGCATCCACGGCTCCATCGGCGAGGCCAAGCCTGCTTCTCCGCATCTCGAGCCCGAACTCGCAATCGTCGCGGGTATCGCGGCCGCCACGCTCGATCCCAATCCGAACGTTCCGTGGGATGCCTGGTCGAACGACTATGCGCTGGTCCGTGACGCGATCGAGAAAACCTATCCGGACAAGTTCAAGGATTTCAACCAGCGGCTCTTCACCCCCGGCGGCTTCTTCAAGGGCAACAGCGCCCGCGACCGCAACTGGCAGACCAAGAGCGGCAAGGCCGACTTCACCGTGCCGACCCAATTAAATGCCACCGGTTTCGCCGATGCGGACGGCGTGTACCGGCTGATGACGCTGCGCTCGAACGACCAGTTCAACACCACCGTCTACGGCTATTCGGATCGCTTGCGCGGCATCGAGGGCAAGCGCGACGTGCTGCTGATCAGTCCCGCGGAAATGGAGCGGGCCGGCTTGACGGAAGGCCAGCGGGTAACGCTGGTGGGCGACGATTCCGATGGCATCGATCGCAAGGTCGAGGGGCTGGAAGTGCTGCCGTTCAACCTGCCCGCGGGCTGCGTCGCCGGCTATTATCCGGAGCTTAATCCGCTGATCGCGCTCAGCCATCATGAAAGCGAGTCAAAGACTCCCGCCGCCAAATCGGTACCCGTGCGAATTCGCGCCTGACGCCTGCGTTGCGCAAAGACGGCTGCCGGCTCTTGTCGGCGGCCGTTCTTATGCTAGGCAGCGGACAACGTTGACAAACGATCCGGGAGGAGAGGACGATATGAAACGACGTACCCTGGCGCTGGCCGCACCGCTGCTGGCCCTTGCCGCAACCACCGCCATCACCGCACCCGCCCAGGCGCAACAGGCATCGCGCCCCTCGACCAACGCCAAGCTTTCCCCCGATGCGCGCGCCAAGGCCATCCTCGCGCAGATGACCGAGGACGAGAAGCTGACGCTGGTCTTCGGCCTTTTCGGCACCGACTTTGCGCCCAAGAACTTCAAGACGCCCGCAGAAGCGCGGCCGGGTTCAGCGGGCTACATCCCCGCCATCCCGCGTCTCGGTATTCCGGCCCAGTGGCAGACCGATGCCGGCGTCGGCGTGGCGACCCAGGGCAGCGCCGTGAACAAGCGCGGTCGCACCTCGCTTCCTTCCGGGATCGCCACTGCCGCTACCTGGGATCCGGGCCTCGCCTATAAGGGCGGGGCGATGATCGGTGCGGAGGCACGCGCCTCCGGCTTCAACGTCATGCTCGCTGGCGGCGTGAACCTGCTCCGCGAGCCGCGCAATGGCCGAAACTTTGAATATGGCGGCGAGGATCCGCTCCTCGCCGGAACGATGGTCGGTGCGCAGATCGCCGGCATCCAGTCGAACCACATCATCTCCACCGTGAAGCATTATGCGATCAACGATCAGGAGACCGATCGCAACAAGATGAACGCGGTGCTGGATCGCACCGCCGCGCGGATGAGCGACTTGCTCGCCTTCAACATCGCGATCGAGAAATCGGATCCGGGTTCGGTGATGTGCAGCTACAACAAGGTCGACGGGCTCTGGGCCTGCGAACAGCCCTGGCTGCTCACCGACGTTCTGCGCCGCGACTGGGGCTGGAAGGGCTTCGTGATGTCGGATTGGGGCGCGACCCACTCCACCGTCGCCGCCGCCAATGCAGGTCTCGAGCAGCAGTCCGGGTGGCCGTTCGATGAGCAGCCCTATTTCCGCGAACCGCTCAAGGCAGCCGTCGCCAAGGGCGACGTGACCAAGGCGCGCCTCGACGAGATGGCGCATCGCATCCTCCGCTCGATGTTCGCGCACGGGCTGTTCGATCATCCGATCACCGCGGCACCGCTCGATCTCGCGCCGGCGATGCTGAAGGCACATGCCGACGTGACCCGCGCCGATGCGGAGGCCGCCATCGTCCTCCTCCAGAACAAGGGCGACGTGCTGCCGCTGCTAGGCAGCGCCAAGCGCATCGTCGTGATCGGTGGGCATGCCGACAAGGGCGTGCTGGCCGGTGGCGGTTCTTCGCTGGTCTACCCGGTCGGCGGCAATGCGATGCCCGCGCTCGAGCCGAAGATCTGGCCGGGCCCGGTCATGTACCATCCGTCTTCGCCGCTGGAGGCGCTGCGCCGGCAGCTGCCGGGCGCGCAGATCAGCTATGTCGACGGCACCGACGCAGCAGCGGCCGCAGCGGCGGCCAAGCAGGCCGATGTTGCGCTGGTCTTCGCTACCCAGTGGACCGGGGAGTCGTTCGACGTCTCGCTTGCCCTTCCCGACAATCAGGATGCCCTGATCGAGGCGGTCGCGGGCGCCAACGCCAAGACGGTGGTGGTGCTGGAAAGCGGCGGCCCCGTGCTCACGCCGTGGGCGGACAAGACCGCGGCGATCCTGGCAGCCTGGTACCCCGGCACCGCGGGCGGCGAGGCGATCGCCAACGTGCTGACCGGCAAGGTGAACCCCTCGGGCCACCTGCCCGCCAGCTTCCCGCGCAGCGTCTCGCAGCTGCCCAAGCCTAGCGCCCCCAACGACGGCGAGACGCGCTACACCGAAGGCGCGGCGGTGGGCTATAAATGGTACGACGCAAAGGGCGACAAGCCGCAATTCGCGTTCGGTCATGGCCTGTCCTACACGCGCTTCGCCTATTCGGGCCTGAAGGCCGCGGCACCGAAGGGCCAGGTGACCGTCAGCTTTACACTCCGCAACACCGGCACCCGTGCGGGCGCGGACGTGGCGCAGGTCTATGTCTCGGGCGCAGGCTGGGAAGCGCCGAAGCGGCTGGGCGCGTTCCAGAAAATCGCGCTGGCGCCGGGCGCATCCAAGACGGTCTCCGTCACCGTCGATCCGCGTCTGCTGGCCATGTTCGACGGTGCTTCGAACCAGTGGAAGATCGCTGGAGGCAGCTACAAGGTGCTGCTCGGCCAATCCTCGGAAGACATTGTCGCAACTACCACCGTCAACGTGCCCGCACGCACGTTACCGGTAAGCTGGCACCCCTGATCGGCATCTCCCGCGCGTCCTGCGAAGGACGTGCGGGGGCGCCCTTCAGGCAACGGGGATGCGCCGTCCTTCTTGTGCGCTGCGCTTGGCGAGCTCGATCAGTTTGAGCCCGCCAAGCGCATCTTCTGCAGCCACCGGCGACGGCGTTCCGTCCCGGATCGCCGCTGCAACGCCCGCATAAAACCGCCGGTAATCGCCGCGTTCGGACGTGATAATCTCGCTCAAGCCGTCCGGCATCGTCAGCTTGCCGTACTGCGCCGGATCTTCGAGCCCATGGTTCGGATCGCGTACCGATCCACCGGCACGCATCGCAGCTTCCTGCGGATCCAGCCCGTATTTGACGAAGCTGCCGCGGCGCCCGTGCAGCGCGAAGCGAGGACGCGCCGCCGCGATCATTCGCGAGCTCGCCAGCACGACCCGCCGCACGCCGTAGAACAGCGTCAGGTTGAAATAGTCGTCGACCAGGCTGTTACCCCGCTGGCTCGCGACATCGCCCTGCACGGCCTCTGGCATCCCGAATAGCACCAATGCCTGGTCGATCATGTGCGGACCTAGGTCGAGCAGTTGCCCCGCCCCCTCGGCTTCCTTCCAAGCCTGAGACAATTCCGGCCGGAAGCGATCCCAATACGCTTCGAACAGCAGGATTTCGCCGAGGCGGTCGCTCTCGACCAACGACTGGACGGCGAGAAAATCGCTGTCCCAGCGCCGATTGTGGAACGGCACCAGCATGCGCCCCTGCGCTTTGGCGAGCGCGATCAGCACCTCTGCCTGCGCGACGCTGGGCGTGAGCGGCTTGTCGATGACGACATGCTTGCTCGCGTTGAGCGCCGCCTCCGCCAGCGGGAAGTGCGTCGGGTTGGGCGTGGAAATCACCACCAGGTCGACATCGGGATCGGCGATCACCGCGTCCGGCGACACCGCGCGTACACCAGGATAGGCAGCCTGTACCGCATCGGCGCGGGAAGTGCCCACCGCCGCCAACACAAGGCCGTCCACCGCTTCGATCAGCGGTGCGTGGAAGGCGGTACCGCCAAGGCCGAAGCCGATCAGGCCGGTGCGGATCATGTAATTCTCCCGTTGCCGTGGGGCAGCGGCCTAGCGGGAACCGTTCGGCATTCCAAGCAAGGTGCGGCGGACGGCCGTCCGCGCTAGTCGCGACTGTCCACCGCGCCGATATGCTCCGCCACGGCCTCCGCCAACCGCCGCATCTGCGCACGCTGCCGGAACGATGCGGGGCCATGCGGGCGCTGGTCCAGCCCGCAAAGCGCCCCGACGGGAAACGCGCCGTTCCGAACCACGACGCCGGTGTAATAGCGGGCGCGCGGCCCTCCAGTGACGAGGGGATTCGCCGAGAAACGGGGATCGAGCCGCAAGTCCGGCACGCTCATCATCCCGTCCGCGGCTGCGATCGTGTGCGCGCAAAAGGCGATTGCGCGCGGCAGCACCACGGGCTCCACGCCGAGGGCGCCGACCATCCGCTGGATCTCGCCATCGGTTACGGTGAGCATGGCGATCGGTGTGCACAGCACCCGACGCACCTCCTCCAGCAATTCGCGCAGGACCGGATCGTCCGGGGCGATCGGCGGCAGTGCCTCCACCGCGCGCTGGCGCTCGGCTTCGCCCTCGGGACGAAAGGCGGCCGAGAAGAAATGCAGGCTCATGCCGCCCGCCGCATCTGAACCGGCGTGTCGAATGCGATCCGGATCGCATTCTTGCCGTTACGCTTCACTTCAAGCATCGCTTCATCCGCCAGTGCAATCAATCGTTCGGTGTCATCCCCCGCCGCAGCGTCAATCACCACCGCCCCCATGCTGCAGGTGACGGCGTAGCCGGTCGCCCGCAGCGCGTCGCTGAGGCGGGCATGGAGGCTCTCCGCCACCTGCTCTGGTGCAGCCTCCCGCTCGATCGCCAGACAGGCGCAGAATTCGTCCCCGCCCAACCGCGCGAACAGGTCGTCGGCACGCATCCGCGCGCGTGCCTCGTCGGCAAAGCAGCGGAGCACATCGTCGCCAGCGGCATGGCCATAGCGGTCATTCACTGCCTTGAACCCGTCCAGGTCCATGTAGAGCAGCAACAGCGTGGCCCCACGTCGCCGTCCAATTCGCGCGACGCGTTCGATCTGGCTGCGAAAGGCGCCTCCGTTCAGCGAACGGGTCAGATAGTCGGTCGAGGCGCGCCAGCGCTCGCTATCGATCGAATGGCGCAGGGTAGCGACCATCAGCACGATCATGATCGCCGCCGCGGCGCGCGTCGCGGTGTTCCAGATCGCCACGGTGGTCGAAAGCCCGCTTTGGTCTACCGCGGGAATATAGCCGAAACCGTTCATGGCCGAGCTGATCGCCACGCTGAACAGCACCACGCCGATGCCAGCGCGCTCACGGAGAGTCCAGGCCGCGAAACAGTCGACGAACAGATAGCCGATCGTCAGCGACATCATCGGCCCGGTGAGCCAGTCCAGCAGCGTCACCAGCAACAGCCCCGCGCCGACACCGAGCCAAGCTTGGCGCGGATGTAGCTGCGTCGTCCATCGGAAACTGCGCATCATAGCCTTGATCAAGGCCGATTGCGGCGGCGGTGCATTCACGCGATCCACTCCCCCAAGGCTTGGATACTCTTTGGAGCCCAGTAGCTTAACGCGCCCAAAACATATGAATTGCCAAGCTGCTGCTCCGTAAAACTACCAAATGCGATCAGTTGACGGCGGCGACCAGCTGTAGCGCCGCGTCGATCGCAGCGACAGCGCCCGCGCCGCGCGGCGCATCGTTAGCGAAAATTGCGAATGTCAGCATAGCGCCGCTGGCCGTCCGCACATAGCCCGCCAGGGCGTGCACGCCCGCCAGCGTTCCCGTCTTTGCGAGCACGTGTCCCGCCAGGGGTGTGTTACGGAACCGACGGGCGAGCGTGCCATCGACGCCGCCAATCGGCAGGGTGTCCCGCCAGGCCGCGCCCCATGGCTGGCCTGACGCCCAGCGGAGAAACTGAACCATCGCGCGCGGCGTGACCCGGTCATAGGTCGACATGCCCGAACCATCGGCGAACTCCCTGCTCCAGGCGGCGACCCCTGCTCGATCCAGCATCTCCGCCACGCGCTTCACGCCCTCCTCCGCCGAGCCGTCACCGATGCGTCGCAGCAACAACTCCGCTTCCAGATTATCGCTGGTCTTGTTGGTATGTCGCAGGGTCTCGATCAAAGGCGGCGGGGTGGCGCGGCAGATCAGCGTGCCGTGCGGCACCGGGGGCGGCGCCGCACCCGTCACGCGGTGGCGGGACCGATAGCGTCCAGCTACTCGGACGCCCCGAGCTTCCAGCAACTGCTTCAGGCGCCATGCCGCGAACAGCGCAGGGTCATCCACGCCAATTTCTGTGTGCACCGTCCCGCCTTCGGCACGCAGACTGCCGGTAAGGTGCAGCACCGAGTCGAACGGCATCCTGTCGACCGTGACAATATCCGTCGCCCCCGACCGGACCTCGACATGATGATCCACGGTGAAGAAGGGCGGCGCTTCGACACGGACCAACTTGTCACCGCCGGCGGACGAGACATGGATTGTCGCAAGATTGCCGTCCAAGCTGAGCGCGGATACGGCCGCACCCGATCGCGTGCCCATATTGTTCCAGCTCATACCCGAAATCCAGCGAGCTTCCACGAACGCCGAGTCGTCGCCGATCACGTCCCGCACGCGCTTCGTCCGCGCTGCGACGGCGTCGGCGAGCGTCGCAAGGCAATCGACGATGCAGTCGTCGGCGCTCGAAAGCCGACCGTCGCCATGACCTTCAAGGATGACATCGTCGCCATCGAGGCGGACGGCCGTTCCCGCAGTCAAATCCGGTCCGTCGGTCGACAGCGCCGAAAGCGCTGCGGCCGTGGTCAGCAATTTGGCGGTGGATGCCGGCTGGAAACGCTGATCTGGCGCGATGGAGACGATCTCCCGGCCGTCCGCATCGAGCACCAGCATGCCGAAGCGGACGCCGGGGCCCGCAGCGGCCAGTCGGGCCTCCACCTGCGCTCGCAGAGTCGATTGTGCGGCGGCGGGAACGGTAAAGGCCAACAGCGGGAGAAGCGCAGCACAGCGCAGAAGCGAGAGGCGTTGCATCGCAGCATCCTATGCCCGCCCGAAGCCGCACGAAAGCCATTCTCTTCGTGCGCAAAGAAGGTTTCGTCCATGCGCCCGTCGCCTATATCGGTGCGCATGCATCCCGCGCTATTCCAGATCGATCCCCGCGACCCCGTCGCCACCGCCCTTCGTGACGTCGTTGCCGGTGAAACCGCATCCGGCATTACCGTTTGTCAGGACATTCCCAAGGGCCACAAGGTAGCCTTGCGGCCGATCGCGGCAGGCGAACCGGTCCACAAGTTCGGTTTCCCCATCGGACGGGCGACCCGGGCGATCGAAGCGGGCGAACATGTACACACCCATAATGTCCAGACCGCCCTGCAGACGAGCGGCACCTATGCCTATAACCCGGCATTCGAGGCCGGCCCCGCCGCGGAGGGGCCGGGCTTCCTTGGCTACCAGCGTGCCGATGGTCGGGTTGGCACCCGCAACGAAATCTGGATCCTGCCCACGGTAGGCTGTGTGGGCCGCACCGCCGAAAAGATCGCGGAACGTGCCGCTGCCAAGTTTGCCGGACGGGTCGATGGGATCCATGCCTTTGCCCATCCCTTCGGCTGCTCCCAACTGGGCGACGACTTGGAAGGCACGCGCGCCATCCTGACCGCGCTTGCGAGCCACCCCAATGCGGGAGGCGTGCTCCTCGTAGGTTTAGGATGCGAATCCAACCAGATGAGCACGATGCTGCACGGGATTTCTCAACCAAATCTGCGCACCATTGGGGCCCAGGCCGCGGGGGATGAGGTCGAGGAAGGAATTGGCCTAGTTGAAGAGCTTATCGTTCAAGCTGAACAGTGTGTGAGAACAGCGCAGACAATCGACAAGCTTGTTGTCGGGGTGAAGTGCGGAGGTTCAGACGGATTCTCCGGATTGACCGCCAACCCGTTGGTCGGCCGCATGAGCGATGCAATAACCGCAAGCGGCGGCACGGCCATCCTCACGGAAATCCCTGAGATATTCGGGGCGGAGCAGTTGCTGATGGCGCGCGCCGAAAACAGCGATGTCTTCGAACGCATCGTTACGCTGGTGAACGGCTTCAAGGCCTATTTCACCCGACATGGCGAGCCGGTGTCCGAGAACCCCTCGCCCGGCAACATCGCGGGCGGCATTACCACACTGGAGGAAAAATCGCTCGGCGCGGTGCAGAAGGCGGGCCATGCGACTGTTACCGACGTCCTCGAATATGGCGGCCATGTATCCCGTCGCGGCCTCGCCTTGCTGGAAGCACCCGGCAATGACGCGGTGTCGAGCACTGCGCTCGCCGCCGCGGGTGCCACGGTCATTCTGTTCACCACAGGGCGCGGCACGCCCCTCGGCTTCCCGGTCCCTACGGTGAAGATTGCATCGAACAGCGATCTTGCCTCTCGTAAGTCCGGCTGGATCGATTTTGACGCGGGTAAGGTGCTGTCAAACGGCCTCGCCGCCACGGCAGATGCACTGCTTGCCCGGATTGTCGCAATTGCATCGGGCGAGTCGACCGCCGCCGAGCGCAACGGCGAACGCGAAATCGCCATCTGGAAACGTGGCGTCACGCTTTGATGCGCGCTTTGTTCCACGCAGATGCGGTAAATGATTGCCGCACTGCGGTGGTCCGCATTTCCCCTGGATTGATGCTGCAAGCTGAAAGGGTTAGCCGTTGAACCGGGCAGAGATCGGGTGGATGGAATGGCTGAATTCTTCGTATTTGTCTACGCAATGGCCTCCGGCTTCGTGCTGCTGACGATGCAGCGCAACCGGCGTGAGCAGCGCACCGACGCACCGATCGTGACGCTGGTGGGCTGGGGACTGTTCTCGCTCTCCTCCACCCTCGCCCTGCTGCTGGGTGCCGTCGCCCTGGCGCTGGCGCTTGGCATGAACATGCCGCTGCCCGCCGGGTTCGAGAGCTTCGCGCTCTAACCGCGGTGCCGCTCTACGCCTTCGGGGGCAAGGTGCCGCGTGTCGCGCCCGATGCCTGGATCGCGCCCAGCGCCGAGCTGATCGCCGATGTGCATGTCGGCAGCGCCGCCAGCATCTGGTTCGGCGCCGTCGTGCGCGCGGACAATACGCCGATCCTGATCGGGGCGCGTAGCAACATCCAGGAGGGCGCCCTGCTCCATTCGGACCCGGGTGCCCCGTTGACGATTGGCGAGGAGGTGACGGTCGGCCACCATGCCGTGCTGCACGGCTGCACCATCGGTGACGGCAGCCTGATCGGCATGGGCGCCATCATCCTCAATCGCGCGATAATCGGCCCCGAATGCTTGATAGGCGCTGGTGCGCTGGTCACCGAAGGCAAGCAATTCCCGGCGGGCCATCTGATTGTCGGCAGCCCGGCGCGCGCCGTTCGCCCGCTCGAGGACTCGCAGCGGGCCATGCTGCGGGCCAGCGCCGCACTGTACGCCTCCAAACAGCGTGAATATGCCGCCGGGCTTGTCCGAATCGACTGATTCGCGCGCTTTCGTCCAGCGGCCGCTCGCCAGTGCCCCACCGCGCGAACCGTTGCCGTAGCGTCGCCGGGCACTGCCTAGACAGGCCGATCGGCTGCGGTATCACTTTGTCATGGCGTTACCGGCTCTCTTCGATCGTCTGCGGCTTCCCGTCATCGGCTCGCCGCTTTTCATCATCTCCTGCCCCGAGTTGGTGATCGCCCAGTGCAAGGCAGGGATCGTCGGATCCTTTCCGGCGCTGAACGCGCGGCCCCAGAGCCAGCTCGACGAATGGCTGCACCAAATCACTGAGGCGCTCGCCGCCTGGGACCGCGATCATCCCGAAACGCCGGCAGCACCCTTTGCGGTCAATCAGATCGTTCATCGCTCCAACCCACGCCTGGAAGAAGATGTTTCGACATGCGCCAAGTGGAAGGTGCCGATCGTCATCACCTCCCTGGGCGCGCGGCCGGAACTCAACGAGGCGGTGCATGCCTGGGGCGGCATCACGCTCCACGACGTGATCGACGATCGCTTTGCCCATAAGGCAGTCGAAAAGGGCGCGGATGGGCTGATCCTGGTCGCTACCGGCGCTGGTGGCCATGCGGGGCGGCTGAGCCCTTTCGCGCTTGTCCAGGAAGTCCGGGCCTGGTTCGACGGCCCCATTGCCTTGTCAGGCGCGATCGCTACCGGCGGCGCCATACTGGCTGCCCAGGCGATGGGCGCGGACCTCACCTATATCGGCTCGCCCTTCATCGCCACCGAAGAGGCCAACGCGGTCCAAGCCTATAAGCAGGCGATCGTCGACGGCCATGCCGAAGACATCGTCTATTCCAATCTCTTCACCGGCGTGCACGGCAATTATCTGCGCGCCTCGATTGTCAATGCGGGCCTCGATCCGGACCATCTCCCGGAGAGCGATCCCAGCGCGATGAATTTCGGCGGCGCCAAGGCCTGGAAAGACATTTGGGGTTCGGGCCAAGGCATCGGCGCGGTCCATGCCATCGAGCCAGCCAGCGCGCGCATCGAGCGCCTGCGCGAGGAATATGCCGCGGCACGCGCCCGGCTGGCGCTCTAAGCCCTCAGAAGGCCCCGCTGAGCCGATCCAGCATGCGCCGGGCGGGACTTGGCACCGCCACGCCCGGCACATCGAAAGCGGAATCCAGTCGGGCAACGCGGCGATAGAGATCAATGCTCGACCGGACGATCGCGACTGCCTGATGGGGCATGCTCTCCAGCAGGACCGGGTCGGTTTCCGGCGCGGGACCCAGGCGACGGCCCGCCGTGCGCGCATCGGCCAGTTGCAGTTCCCCTGCATCGACAGCGCGCTGGGTGAGCAACCAGGCAATCACGTGCATCAGCCGCGTCGTGACCTTCAGCGACTCGCACGAAAAGGCGACACGGGTCAGCGCCTCCAGCGCGTCACGCTCGTCGCGGCCCAGCTGGTCGAAATAACCGCGCGCCTCATCAGCGAGCACCATCGCCTCGACATATAGCGAGTCGACCAGACGACGATGGAGGGTAATGGCGTCCTGCCCGTTCATTCCGGCCTAGCTGCCACAGGTACGGGTCACGCGGAAAGCCCCAAACGCGCGACAGCGCAACATGGCGAAACGATCACGCGATAATGTCGGGAATCAGCTGGTCCTCAAGGATCGAGATCTCATCTCGGAGCTTGAGCTTGCGCTTTTTCAGCCGGGCGATTTGCAGCTGGTCACCCGTCCCGGAGTCGACAAGAGCGAGGATGGCGGCATCCAGATCGCGATGCTCCGCGCGCAGTGGCTCCAGCCGCCGCCGGATCTCGCTCTCGTCCATTCCCTGCCCCCAGTGCACGCGACTCGCCGGATCGTGCTCCGGCGCACGGACCATCGCGGCTTTTCGCCCTTCTGTCGATCAGTGTTGATTCTGCACGCGACAAAGCTGGCGAAACATGATGTAGTTCGCACCCCTCAGAGTCGTAGAAGGAGGACTGCTTCATGCACACCGCGCATCTTTCGGCACTTAACGCCAAACATTCGCAGCTTGATCAGCGAATCGCCAACGAAACGCAGCGCCCCCTCCCCGATCACATACTCATTGCGCAATTGAAGAAACAGAAACTGCGCGTCAAGGAAGAGATGCAGCGCTAGCTATCTCGTCCACAGACTATTTGTCGTGATCTTGGACTCGCGTAGCGCAAGGGCGTTGCGCGAGCCCGGATCGGGTTCAACCAATAAGACGTCCGCACAGGTCCGGGGCGGTTCACCCCATGGATTTGCGCTGCCTACCCGCGTCAGCGACGTGTGAGGATGGGCTTCACATAGTCAGGGGTTCGCGTGCCGCCGCCTACGGGCTTGCGGGCCAGCTTCGGATCGATCTCGTGATCGAAGGCCACGCCCACACGTCCCTCGGCTGCCCAGGCGATCTTGCCCTTCACCCAGCCCACGCCGCGCACTTCGACTTCCACGGGTGTGCGAAGGCTCACCGGCGCGGCATATTCCGCCATCAGACCGCCAGCCGAAAGATTTCGGACCCGCACCGTCCCCGCATCCTCTGCGTCCACGCGGAATTGCGCGGTCAGCAACAGGCTGTCGCGAACGCCACTGCGCTTCCCCGCGAAATCATCCGCGGAAAGCGTGTTGGTGGGGATGTAAGACTGCTGGTCCATTGTTGGCTCTCAAACGCGGATTCGCACCCGAAGGGAAGTAGACCAACAACTCTTAACGAAAGGATTAACCGGAATCCGCTCCGGAAAAATGCCGGAGCGGATTTCCGCCGTGGATTTTACTCGTCCCGGCTGATCTTCTCGTTGCGCTCGTGCCGCTCCTGCGCCTCCACGGTCATCGTGGCAGTAGGACGGGCCTCGAGGCGGCCGAGCGGGATCGGCTCGCCAGTCACCTCGCAATAGCCATACTCACCTTCTTCGATCCGACGGAGCGCCGCGTCGATCTTGGCGATGAGCTTGCGCTGCCGATCGCGGGTGCGCAGTTCGATCGACCAGTCGGTCTCGCTCGACGCACGATCGGTGAGATCCGCTTCGCGCAGCGGTTCCGACTGGAGCTGGTTCAGCGTGCCTGCCGCTTCGCGATAGATCGCGTCCTTCCAGGCATTCAGCTTGGCGCGGAAATATTCCTGCTGCCGAGGATTCATGAAGGGTTCGTCGTCACTCGGCCGGTACCCATCGTCGCCATCGTTGGCGGCCGGAGGAACGCTTTTATCGTGCTCGTCAAAACGGCCCAAAACAGTTGCCATTCCCACTCTCCACACCAGTCCCCCGGTGGCCAGCCGCCAGGAGACTGCATTGCCCGCAGGCGCTATACTTTCGCAAGCAGCCGTTAACAAGCCAATGCCGCGAAAGCTTTTTGGCGGGAATTCCCCATAGTTGAGTAGAAATTAGCCCCGCCTGAACCAGCTGCGCCTTTTCGCGTTTCTGTGCGAGACAAAAGGCGGGCCCGTGCCGTCCCGAAACGGTCCTTGTCCTGATTTCGAACGATTGCGGATGCATCATCATGCGTCTTCGGGGGGCGGCGGCAGAAGGCGATTTCCCCTGCCGCCGCCTTTTCATGCCGAAAGCAGCGCCGATTCGATCGCCGGCACAGGATGATCGGTCAGGTCCTTGGCGAGTTCGCCCTTCAATCGATCACTGACGCTGCTGTGATAGTGCTTGCGCAGCTCGCCCAGCGTCTTGGGCGGCGCGACGATGATAAGGGATTCGAAGCTGTTGCGGAGCGCCGCCTCCTTCAGCATCGCCGCGACCTCGGCGGCGAAACGATCTTCTTCCAATTGATGGAAATCGGTTTCGCCCATCGTCCCGCCGGACGATGCGAATTGCCCGCCGCCGCGCGTGGAAGCCGCCGCACCGGACGAATCGGTTTTCTGGTCGGAGTCCTTGGGGTTCGGATGCAACTCCTTTCGGACCACCTGAAGGTTCGGATATTCGGCATCGCCTTCATTGCGCAGCATCAGCAGCTTGCGTCCGTCGGCCACCACCACCATCGCGTCGTGCGGAACCTGCATTGCGCTCTCCTTTGGCTGCTCGCTTGGGCAAGACCAACGGATGGGCGGCGGCGGGGTTGCGTGGGGAACAGGGCCCGGCCATAGGCTCGTGCCATGCACGACATCCGCTTCCTCCGCGAACATCCCGAAGCTTTCGACCAAGGCCTAGCCAAGCGCGGCCTGGAACCGCAGTCGGAGGCGCTGCTGGCGCTGGACGAGCGCCGCCGCGCACTGGTCACCGAACTGCAGGCGGGGCAAGCCCGCCGCAACGAAGCCTCCAAGGCGATCGGTGCCGCCAAGGCGAAGAAGGACGAGGAAACCGCCTCGGCGCTGATGGCGGAGGTCGGAGCGCTCAAGGAACGGCTTCCCGCGCTCGAGGCAGAGGAAAAGTCAGTCGGCGACGAGCTCGAAGGCCGGCTCGCGACGCTTCCCAACCTGCCCTACCCCGATGTGGCGCTGGGCGCCGACGAGAACGACAATGTCTTCGTGCACGAGCGCGGCACGATCCCCGCCTTCGGTTTTACGCCGAAGGAGCATGATGCGATCGGCCCGGCGCTTGGCCTGGACTTCGAGACCGGCGCCGCCATGTCCGGCGCGCGCTTCACTTTTGTCCGCGGCCATGCCGCCCGGCTGCACCGCGCGCTGGGCCAGTTCATGCTCGATACGCTGACCGGAACCTACGGCTATGAAGAATGCGTGCCGCCCCTGCTGGTGCGCGACGAGGCGCTGTTCGGCACCGGCCAGCTGCCCAAGTTCGCCGAGGACCTGTTCCAGACCACCGATGGCCGCTGGCTGATTCCCACCGCCGAGGTTAGCCTCACCAACGCGGTGCGCGAGAAGATCCTGACGGAGGAGGAACTGCCCCTTCGCCTCACCGCCCTCACCGCCTGCTTCCGTTCCGAAGCGGGCGCGGCGGGCCGTGACACACGCGGCTTTATCCGCCAGCACCAGTTCGAAAAGGTCGAGATGGTGTCGATCACTACCCCGGACCAGTCCGAGGCAGAGCATGAGCGGATGACCGCCGCCGCCGAGGACGTGCTTACCAAGCTCGGTCTCGCCTTCCGCCGGATGAAGCTGTGCAGCGGCGACATGGGCTTCACCGCCGCGCGCACCTACGATCTCGAAGTATGGCTGCCGGGCCAGGATCGCTATCGCGAGATCTCGTCCTGCTCGACCTGCGCCGATTTCCAGGCCCGCCGCATGAATGCGCGCTACCGCCCGGAGGGCGAAAAGAACACGCGCTTCGTCCATACGCTCAACGGCTCGGGTCTGGCGGTGGGCCGAACACTGGTCGCCGTGCTGGAGAATTATCAGCAGGAAGACGGATCGGTGGCGGTGCCGGCGGTGCTCCAGCCGTATCTTGGCGGACTGAACCGGCTCGAACCGCGCAGCTGATGCGGATCCTCCTCACCAACGACGACGGCTATCATGCCCGCGGCCTCGCGGTGCTGGAGCGGATCGCGCGGACGCTGTCGGACGACATCACGGTCGTCGCGCCGGCGGAGGAGCAATCGGGCAAGGGCCGCTCGCTCACCATCACCGAGCCGTTCCGCGTCCGCCGCCACGGCGACAACCGCTATGCGGTGAAGGGCACGCCGACCGATTGCGTGATGTTCGCGCTCGCCGAGGTGATGGCGGACGCCAAGCCCGACCTGATCCTCTCGGGCGTCAACCGTGGCGGCAACCTCGCCGAGGACGTGAGCTACTCCGGCACCGTCTCGGCCGCGATGGAAGGCGCGCTGGCCGGCATCCGCTCGATCGCGCTCAGCCAGCGCTACGCGCGCAGCGGCATGGGCGACGCGGTGCCCTTCGACACTGCCGAGGCCTGGGGTGAGCGCGTACTGCGGCCGCTGCTAGACGTCACCATGGAACCGCGCACGCTGGT
This sequence comes from Sphingomonas sp. TDK1, assembly GCF_001650735.1. Classification (GTDB taxonomy): domain Bacteria; phylum Pseudomonadota; class Alphaproteobacteria; order Sphingomonadales; family Sphingomonadaceae; genus Sphingomonas. The sequence continues at coordinate 494,555 of NZ_LXVY01000034.1, forward strand.
CAACATCAACTTCCCGCCCATCGAAGCCGGCGCCGTGCAGGGCATCAAGGTGGTGGCGCAGGGCTTCCGCGACTATGGCCGCGTGGGGCTCGACAAGCGCCTCGATCCGCGCGGCTTCCCCTATTACTGGCTGGCGATGGGGCGGATGCCGCACCAGGCGGCACCCGATACCGATCTCGACGCGATCGAGGCCGGGTTCGTCACCGTTACGCCGCTCCATCTCGACCTTACCCACCGCGAATCGATGGACCGGCTGCGCGGCGCCTATGCGGGCTGAGAACGCACGCCGATGACGGATCGCCTGCTGCCGATCGGGCTGCTGTTCGTCTCCAACATCTTCATGACCTTCGCGTGGTACGGCCATCTGAAGTTCAAGAATGCGCCGATCCTGCTCGTCATCCTCATCAGCTGGGGTATCGCGCTGGTGGAATATTGCTTCGCGGTGCCGGCCAATCGGCTGGGCAGCGCGGTCTATTCGGCGGCGCAGCTGAAGGGCATGCAGGAGGTGATTACCCTCACCGTCTTCGCGGCCTTTTCGGTCCTGTATCTGGGACAGCGGATTACGCTGAATCACCTGATCGGCTTCGCGCTGATCGCGGCCGGCGCCTTCTTCCTGTTCCGCACACAGCACTGAACCGGGCGGGTGCAAGCGCGTTTCTTTCGGACAAGGAGAGCGCCATGAACCCCGAACCGACCCGCGAGACGCCCGACACCCAGCCCGGCACCGCGCACCAGCCCGACGGCACCGACAGCTCTGCGGAGTGGAATGCAGGAATCGCCGACGAGAAGATGATCCCGGATCAGAATCCCGAGGACTGATCCTACCTGATCCTCCCCCTGGCGGGGGAGGATTGACGTCGGCTTCACTGCAGCTCGAAGGTGACCACCAGCGCCTTCTCGACATGCGTGGCGCCGTCCGCCCGCTTGAAGCTGCGGAACACCGCCTGCGGCCCCTGGCTCATCGCCAGCTCGATCTTGTTCTGGACGGCGGGCGTGAGCGGACCGTTGCCGGTTTCGCTGATACGCACAACCCGAGCGACGCGCAGGCCCATATCCTTGGCGTAGATCTCGGCATCGGCGCGGGCATTGCGCAGCGCCATCGCCTTCACCTGTTTGTCGGCGACGTTGACCTCCACCATGTCCGGCTCGGCGCGCAGCGTGCCGATTTCGAAGTCCATCGCGCGCAGCTTGTCCTTCACCGCTTCGGCCTGCGCGGTCGTGCGAAAGGTCAGCAGCCGCGCCTGGGGATCGGTGACGGTCGGCGCAGCATCGCTGGCGCTGTCCGCATCCTCGTTTTGCATTTGCTCGGCCCGCAGCTTGGAAAGGCTATCCGCCTCAGCATTGCTGATCGCCGCTGCCGAAAGCCCCTGCGTCTGCAGCGCGCCTTCGACCTTGGTGAGCAGCACGGCGCTGTCGCGCTTGGCCTCCGCCTCGGTCTTGCCCTTGCCGATATAGCCGACTTCGAGGGTCACCTTTCCCGGCTTCACATCGGCCCAGCCATTGCCGACGATTTCCAACGTAACCGGCCGGCCCGAACGCCCCTGGGCGCTCGCGACGCCGGGGACGATCAGGGCCAGTGCTAGAACGAGGCTCTTGGTACGCATCAACTTCTCCTCCGATTGTGCGCGCGTACCTGCACAGATCGGAGGAGAATGTCTTGTAGAACTTACCAGCCCTGGGGCTGCCCCTTGTTCTGTGCGTCGAGCCACTTCTTGAGCGGGGCGAAATACTCCATCATCGCCTTGCCGGAGATTTCGCGGCTGCCGGTGAAGGTCTGCAACGCGTCCGGCCAGGGCTTGGACGCGCCCATCTCCAACATCTTGTTCAGCCGCGCGCCGACTTCCTTGTTGCCGTAGAAGCTGCAGCGGTGCAGCGGACCCTTCCAGCCCGACTGGTCGCACGCAGCCTTGTAGAACTGGAACTGGAGCAGCCGCGCGAGGAAGTAGCGGGTGTAGGGCACGCTGCCCGCCACATGGTATTTGGCGCCCGCGTCGAACTTGGTCTCGTCGCGCGCCACCGGCGGCACGATGCCCTGATACTGGAGGCGCAGCTTGTTCCAGCCCGCCTCATACTGGTTCGCCGGAATCGTGCCGTCGAAGATCTGCCAGCGATACTTGTCGACGAGCAGGCCGAATGGCAGGAATGCGACCTTGTCCATCGCCTGACGGAGCAGCAGGCCGATATCCTTGTCCGCGCTCGGCACCTGGGCGCGGTCGAGCAGGCCGATCTGGACCAGATATTCGGGGGTGATCGAGAGCGCGACGAAATCGCCGATCGCCTCGTGGAAGCCGTCGTTCGCGCCGTTGCGATAGAGCGCCGGCTGCGCCTGATACGCGCGCTGGTAATAGTTATGGCCGAGCTCGTGGTGGATCGTGACGAAATCGTCCGAATTCACCTTGATGCACATCTTGATGCGGACGTCGTTCTTCTCGTCGATGTCCCAGGCCGAGGCATGGCACAGCACTTCGCGGTCGGCCGGCTTCACGAACAGCGAGCGCTCCCAGAAGGTGCCCGGCAGCGCCGCGAAGCCGAGCGAGGAGTAGAAGCCCTCGCCGGTCTGCACCATCTTCTTCCAGTCGTACTGCTTCGCCTTGAGCAGGTCGCCCACGTCATAGCCGAGGTCGCCCGCCCCCTTGGGCGCGACCACGTCGTAGATATTGCCCCATTCCTGCGCCCACATGTTGCCGAGCAGATCGGCGCGGATCGGGCCGGTCTTGCCCTGCACCGCGTCGCCATATTTCTCGTTGAGCTTGCGGCGGACATAGGTGTGGAGCGCGACGTAGAGCGGCTTCACCTCGTTCCACAATTTGTCGGTCATCGCTGCGAACTCAGCGGGCGGCATGTCATAGCCCGAGCGCCACAGCGCGCCGGTGTCGGCGAAGCCCAGCTCCATCGCGCCCTGGTTCGCGATGCCGACCAGCTTGGTATAGTCGGGCCGCATCGGCGCGCCGACATTGTCGTTCCAGCTGACCCACATCTCCTTCAGCTCGTTAGGGTCGCGGCTGGTGCCCATCGCGGCCTCGATGTCGCTGCCGTTGATCGGCTTGCCGCCGCGCGTTCCTTTGCCCTTGGCGTAGAAGGAGCCGAGCTTGGTCGAGATGTCGCTCAGCTGCTGGGCGGCGCCCGGGGTGGTCGGCGCGGGCAGCACCAGCGCGGCGCGGAGCATGGTGAGCTGACGCTGCTGCTCGTTCGTCAGTCCTGACGCCTTCTGGAGGCGCGCGGCGTCGAGCGCGAAACGGACCGCCATTTCGGTACCCTTGGCGCCGTAATCGGCGGCCAGCGCGTCAGTGTCGTCGGTGATATAGGTCGCGTTGACCCAGGCCACGCGCGACGCCGTCAGCGTGAATGCCGCCATCTCCTGCTGGGCCCGGTCGAGGAACGTGGCGGCATCGGCCGCGGTTGGTGCGGGCGCCCCGATAGTCTGCTGCGACTGGGCGGGTGCCGCCAGCATCGCGGCGAGCGCCACGAGCGAAAGGCCGGTGCGGATCATGATGCTAAGCCCCTGGAATCAAGAAAGGCGCGACCCTGCCGCGCCTCCCCTGCCCCCGTCAACCGGCGAGGAACTCCACCAGCGCGTCGCCCAGTTCCGGCCGGGTCACGGCGCTCATGTGATTGCCGGGGATTTCGACGAACAGGCCATAGGGCAGCAGGTCCGCTACCTCCTTGGCAGAGCCATTGTCATAGTCGTCGGCACCAGCGATCACTACCGTAGGCTGGGTGATCGCCTCGATCTCGTCGCGCGGGGTATCGACGAAGGTGTCGAGGATGCGCAGCAATGCGACCGGATCGCCCTTGGTGGTCCTCAGGAAAGCCTCGGTCAGCCATTCGGAACTGCCGCGTTCGAAACTTCCCAAATTGGTGAGCACACGGTGGAAATAAGCCCCGCGGCCCTTGGTTGCGACCAGCCCGTCGAGCCCCATGCCGGAAAGCACCACCTTGTTCGGCTGGGCGCCGTTGGCGAGCATTCGAACCACCGTCCGCGCTCCGAGCGAGTAGCCGCCCAGATCATAGTCGCTAAGGCCGAGATGTTCGATCAGCGCGAAATTGTCGCGCATCAGCACGTCCGGCGGATAGGCGGCAGGGTCGTGCGGCTTGTCGCTTTGCCCGTGCGCCCGCAGATCGGGCAGGATCACCCGATAGCCGCGTGACGCCAGCTTGGCGGCGTGGCCATATTTGATCCAGTTGACCTCGGCATTGGAAAAATAGCCGTGGATCAGCACCACCGGCTGCCCCTCTCCCATTTCGGTCCAGGCGATCTCCACGCCGTCGAAGCTGTGGAAGCGGTGGGTTTCAGTCGGGTAATCGGCCAAGTGTTTCCATCCATCGTTTGACGACGTTCGGGTTGTCCTCGGTCCGGTATCTGGGGAGCGCGGTCGTGTCGAGCCACTGTTCATGCATACTCTCGACTGCATAATGGTGCCGCGGCGCGAAGCGGCCAGGCGTATCGAAGCTGCCCACCGTCAGATCCAGATTCTCGCCGTCGACGAATTCGAAGCTCAACGGCGTACCGCATTCGCGACAAAAGCCCCGCTGGGCGATCGGGGACGATCGGTAGCGGTCCGGCTCCTGCTCCCAGTGCACCGCGGTCTTGGCCACGCCCTTGAAGGCGATCGACACCCCGCCGGTCGCACGCTGACACATGCGACAGTGACAAAGATAGGCATCGTTATTCTCGATCGATGCGCGATAGCGGATGCGCCCGCATTGGCACCCGCCGGTGACTTCTTCCACCATCGTCTCAACTCCCGTTGAAAAGATCTTCCGCCGACAACGCACAACGCTCCGTAATTGCCCGGAGGCCGCCGGGCCAAAAAGCGCGGTGAAGCCGACCTGATCTATAATGAATGGGGAGATTACCGCATTGAAGGCGCGCCAAGCCGCCGCGGCTCACTATCACGGGATCAATATGTTCAAACGCTTCAACAACCTTCCGCTCGCCTCTAAGACGACATTTCTGGCCGTCGGCGGCATGGTGCTGCTCGCGATCGCGACCTTCTTCGTCTCCGATCGCGCGCTGATGCGCCAGGCGGCGCAAACGGCGGCGGACCGGCAGGAAGTGAACATGCGCGTCGCTTGGAGCGTGCTGCGCGACTATGGGAATGAATTCCGTGTGGATGGCGACGACATCTATGTCGGCAGCCACAAGCTCAACAATTGGGACGCTCCGGTCGACGAAGTGAAGCGCCTGGTCGGCGGCACCGCGACCATCTTCCGCGGCGACATGCGCGTTTCCACCAACGTCACCAAACCCGAGGGCGGCCGCGCGGTGGGCACGCCGCTCGCCCGCAACGCCGCCTATGCAACGGTGCTGGAAAAGGGCCAGCCTTATCGCGGCACCGCCGACATTCTCGGCAAACCCTTCTTCACCGCTTATGATCCGATCAAAGACGCCTCGGGCAAGACCATCGGCATCCTATTTGTCGGCATTCCCGAAAGCGACGTGATGGGCGCTATCGGCGGTGCACGCTGGATGCTCGCGCTTTCGGCCGCGGTGATCTCGCTGCTGGTCGCCGCTGCGGCCTGGTACGCCGGTCTTCGCATGTTCGCGCCATTGGTGCAGATGACCGACGCGATGCGCGCCCTCGCTGCCGGCAAGGTCGATGTCGCCATCCCCGCGCATACCGCCACGGACGAGATCGGCGCGATGGCCGAGGCGCTGCAGCATTTCCGCACCTCGGAGCTTGCCCGCCAGCAGTCCGAGGCCCGCGATCGTCAGGCGCAGCTGGAACGCGAACACGCGATGGACGCGCTCGGCCAGGCGCTGGCCAAGGTCGCCGGTGGTGACCTCACGGCCGATATCGGCAAGGATTTTCCTGCCGATTACGAGAAGCTTGCCACCCATTTCCGCTCGGCAATCGGCAGCCTGCGCGAACTGATCGGGACCGTGCTCGAAGGCACGGCCGCGATCCGCACCGGCTCGCAGGAAATCGCCAGCGCGTCCGAGGATCTCGCCCGCCGCACCGAAGCCAATGCCGCCAGCCTGGAGCAGACGGCAGCCGCCATCACCCAGATGAATCAGCGCATCGATGCCACCGCCGCTGCCGCCGGTGTGACCGTGGAGCGGGCGGATCAGGCGATCGGCGTGGTCGGTTCCGGCCGCGCGACGGCAGACGAAGCGGTACAGGCCATGGGCCGCGTGTCGGACAGCGCCAAGGGTATCGACAGCGTCATCGAGGGGCTCGACAAGATCGCGTTCCAGACCCGCGTTCTCGCGATGAACGCCGCCGTGGAAGCGGGCCGCGCCGGCGAAGCGGGCCGTGGCTTCGCCGTCGTCGCCGACCTCGTCTCGGCGCTGGCGATGCGTGCGGAAGAAGAAGCCAAGCGCGCCCGCGATCAGCTGACCGTCACCCAGTCCGAAGTCGTCATCGCCCGTGGGGCCGTGGAACGCGTCGACGGCGCGCTCGCTGCCATCGTCGATACCGTCGGCGAAGTGCACCAGCTGCTCGGCGGCATGGCGGCGGATAACCGCGCGCAGTCGTCCGCGATCCGCGAGATCAGCTCTGCGATCGGGGACATGGACCGCGCGACGCAGCAGAATGCCGCAATGGTCGAGGAAACCTCCGCAGCTGCCCGCCAGCTGACGGAGCAGGTCGCCCGGCTCGACGCCCATGCCGCCACTTTCCGCACCGGCGGCCAACAGGCGCCGCTGCGCCGGCCCAACCTGGCGCGCGCGACCCCGGTCGCGCCTGCACGGGGGACGACGCAGGCCGTGCCCGTACGGGCGCCGGCCGATGGGGACGATTGGGCCAGCTTCTGACGATTACTGGCTCAGGTCGAAGCGGGCGCAGCGCGAGCTGGGCGTCGGAAAATCGATCCAGGCCCAAATGTCGGAGCGCCCATAGACGCCCCAAAAGAAAAAGCGCGCCGCTCATCGCGGACGCGCTTTTTCTTTGTTTCGGCCTGTGTCGGCAAGAGCGGTCGCATCCGACCGCTCCGTCCACAAACTCAGCGCGAAGCGACGCGCTGACGCTGGTTGAGATAGCGGAGACCCGCATGCGCAATGGCGTGCGATCCCGCGGTGCGATCCGTCGTTACCGTCATCGGCACTTCATCCTTCTGGAGCACCTGCTCATACAGAGAACGGGCCTGATCGGTCCGGCCGGTGGCGTAATAGACAGCTGCGAGGTTGAGCTGCACCTCGGGGCGCTGATCGAAGCGCATCTGGGCGAGCAGCTTGTGTTCGGCCTTCGAATAGGAACCGGTCATGATTTCCTTGGCCGCGAGGCTGTTGTCCTGGGCAGCCGCCGACGAAGCCAGCGCGAACAGCGACACCGCGGCCGCAGCGACAAGTTTGATCGACATATCGTTCTCCTCTCAATCGTTACACCAAGGTTGCACTTTTATGACACTTGGATGACCAATGAGTGACACGATGAAGTCATCCCCGCAACCCCGGATTTCGGCCTAGGCGCAGGATTTTTTGAGTGGCCCGACAGGCCCGCGTTTGATCGGTCCTACGCCAAGCATGCTGGAATCAGGATTCTGGCCATTTAGGTGGCGATCAGAGGCAACCAGCTCGGAGGGATTCGAGATACGCAGGTCCTTTGGGCGCGCTTCACCTCCTGCCGCGGGGGGCTGACCAGGCTTCAAAAAGGCTTGGCCTGGCTGCGCGCGCGGCCCTCGACATCCGGCCTGTGGCGGGTAGCGGGGCGCCTATCGACATTAGGTCCCTGCGTTCCCGGAGCCCAAGGGCCCAAGGTGCCGCCAAAGACCGAAATAGCCGGCATGCCATAGGCACAAAAAAAAGGCGGCCCCGAAGGGCCGCCTTCCCAAAATACTCTGACCGCGCCGCGGATCAGAAATCGTTGCGGTACTGCTCGTTGCCGACGAAGCCCAGCTTCGTGACGTTCGCCCGCTTGATGATCGCCAGAACGCGATCGACCACTTCGTACCGCGCCTGCGGATCCGGCTGGAAGTGCAGCTCGGGCTCCGGCGAGCGCTGCAGCGATGCGTCCAGATACTGGCGCAGCATCACGTCGTTGATCGGCATGCTGTTCCAGAACACCTGGCCCTGCGCGTCGATATAGACCTTGTTCTTGTCCGGCTCGACGGGCGGAGCGTTGTTGGCGCTCGGCTGCGGCAGGTCGACCTTCACAGCGTGCGTCTGGACCGGAATGGTGATGATGAACATGATGAGGAGCACGAGCATGACGTCGATCAACGGCGTCGTGTTCATGTCCATCATCGGCTCGCCGTCATCACGGCCTGCGCTCATTGCCATTGTCGTAACTCCTTAAACGGGACCGATCAGAGCCGGGTGGTGTTCGAACCGGGCTCCGGTTCCGAGATGAAGCCGACCTTCACGAAACCCGCCATCTGCATGGTGTAGATGGTGCCACCGATGCAGCGATAGGGCGTGTTGATGTCACCGCGGATATGAACTTCGGGAAGTTCGAGACCAGCGGCGTTCGGGCCACCCTGACGGTCGATCTCAGCCTTCAGCTTGGCAACCGCGCGGTCGAGCAGCTCGGTGTGGTTGACCCGGGTCAGACCCCAGAAGATCTCGCACCCGTCCGGACCACCCTTGACCGAGAGCGACACGTTCTCGGGCTTGGTGGTGGTCGGCTCGAACTGCACCTTCGGCAACGCGAGGTCGATCGTCTGGATAACAACGGGAACGGCGATGAGGAAGATGATCAGGAGAACCAGCATCACGTCCACGAGGGGCGTGGTGTTGATGTCCGACATCGGTACGTCGTCGCCGCCGCTGCCTGTGCTAATCGCCATTGGGCGTTATCCTATCCTCTTGTGCGCCGGATCGGGATCCGGCGGCAGGGCTGCACGACGTGCGCAGCCCTGCGACCTTGGTCTTACGGGCGGGTCGTGGTGCCGCCGGTCTGGCCAGCGGTCGTGGTCGCCGGCTTCGCAGCGGCGGCAACGGCCGGCTTCTTGGCAGCAGCGGCAGTCGCCGGCTTCACGCGGCCGTCCGAGGCCAGGTAGCCGAGGACGTCGTTCGAGAACGCGTTCAGGTTCTCGGCGATCGCCTTGTTACGACGCTGCAGGAAGTTGAAGGCGAGCACGGCCGGCACGGCGACGACGAGGCCGAGTGCGGTCATGATAAGCGCTTCACCGACCGGGCCGGCGACGGCGTCGATCGATGCCTGACCGGCCGAACCGATCTTGATGAGCGCGCGGTAGATACCGATAACGGTACCGAACAGACCGATGAACGGCGCGGTAGCACCGACGGTCGCGAGGAAGGCGAGACCGCCGCCCAGCGCCGAGTTGATCGAACCTTCCGAACGCGCCAGCGAGCCATGCAGCCAGTCATGCGCTTCGACCGGATCGGTCAGCAGCTTGTACTGCTCCTGGGCTTCGATGCCGTCGTCGACGATCTGGCGATAGGCCGAGTTCTTTTCGAGCTTCGCAGCGCCCTCGCGGAGGCTGGTCGAGCTCCAGAACGACTGGCGCACGCGCTTCGACTGGTTGATGATCTTCTGCTGCTCGAAGAGCTTGGTGAAGAGGATGTAGAGCGACACGAAGAGCATGAGCACCAGGATGGTGAACACCGACTGCGAGATCAGGCCGCCTTCCTTGAGCGCCTGGGTCAGGCCGTAGGGGCTTTCGCCGCCCTTAGCTGCGGCACCACCGGCAGCGAGAATGGTCGTGAGCATTTTGGGTCTTTCCTCTAAAAGATAGCTTCTTGCGCAAGCCGGTCCGCCACGCCCGACGGACCGGAAACCGGAGAATTACTTCTGCAACCGCCAGGTGAAGCGGCCCATGTACGGCGCGGAAATCTTGTTTCCTGCCGCATCCTGAGCCGGATCGAACCGGGCACGACGCTTGAGAAGGTTGCACGCGGTGCTGTCGAGCAGCGAGGAACCGCTGGACGACGTGATCGTGCAATTCGTCACCTTGCCCGAACCGTCGACGTCGAGACGGAAGGCAACGGTGCCTTCGTCACCGGCACGCGATGCGGCTGCCGGATAGTCGTCGTCGGTAACCCACGAACCCGGAGGCGTGCGGGGCTTGAGGCCCTTAGCGATCTTCGGCGGTGCGGGCGGCGCCGGGGGAGCCGGCGGCGCGGGAGGCGCAGGCGGCGTAATCGGCGGCGGCGGGGGGATGATGGGCGTGGTGGGGATCGGCGGCGCAGGCGATACCGTCTGCACGATGGCCGGCGGCACCACGACCTGGGTCGGGGGCGGCGGCACCGGCGTGTCCGGCGGCGGCGGCGGCGGCGGAATCTCCTCCGGCGGGGGCGGCGGCTCTTCGACCTCGAAGGTCTTCAGCTCTTCCGCCTTCTTCTTGATATATTGGTATGCCAGACCTGTGACGAAGGCATAACCCATGCCAGCCACGATGATAGCGACGATCACGATCGCTACCACACGACTGCCACTTACATTCCGGTCAGCGTAAGCCATTCGGCAACGTCACTCCCTCTAATCCTGCTTGCGACCCTGGCCGGCTGGCAGCCGCGCACAAGTCCGCTCGCCTCGGGTCACACTGCGCCCCTGATGGCGAGAGCACCGAGTCTGTATCGTGGGCCTTCCGACGACGCAAACTCTTTGTCGGACGAATTGGTCGTACAATGCGCCCATGGCAGAATTATTTCTGTATAAGATCGGCACAATCCGGTACCGGCACCGGCATGAAACATGCCCTACCCCTGCTGTTTTGTTGCGCTGCGGCATTTCCTGCGCTTGCGCAACCTGCTCCGCAAACCGCGCAAATCCGCCAAGAAGCGCAAAGTGGCTTACCCAGTTATGCCACTGTTGCTACCGCTATTGTCGGGGCGCCGCTGGTCATTGACGCGCGCATCAGCGACATGATCCGGATCAAGGAAAATGCGGCACCCGGTCTCGCATCGGGACGCGCCCGCCTCTACGTCACGGCCGATGTGCTGGCGCTGATTCGCGGCGGGAGCGCCCTGCCGACGCAGATTTCCTACCTCGCCGACGTGCCGCTCGATTCTCGTGGCAAGCTACCCAAATTGAAGAAGCAGCGCGTGCTGCTGTTTGCCCGCCCTACCGGCAAGACGAATGAAGTGCAGCTGACCGGGATCGACAGCCAATATATGTGGACGCCGGAACTGGACGCGCTGACCCGCGGCATCACGCGCGAATTGCTGGCGAGCGATGCGCCCCCCGCCGTCACCGGCATCGGCAACGCCTTCCATGTACCGGGCGCACTGCCTGGCGAAGGCGAGACTCAGGTCTTTGTGAAGACCGCCAACGGCGCGCCGATCTCACTGCAGATTCTCCGCCGCCCGGGTGAAAAGCCGCGTTGGGGCGTCTCGCTGGGCGACATTGTCGATCCCAATGCCGGTGCCCCGAAGCGCAACACGCTGGCCTGGTATCGCCTCGCCTGCGGGCTTCCCAAAGCGCTACCGAACGAAGCGGTTAGTGCCGAGACGCCGGACAATGCGGAAGCCGCCCGGCAGGATTACCAGGTCGTCCTGCGCGAACTCGGGCCCTGCGCCTGACGCCTTGGCCGCTGCCGGCGCTCAGCGCCGGTGGCGGACAAGCGTGATTCCGATCGACTCGCCCGCCTCGGCGATCGCCAGCTTCACGATCCGCACCTCCACCCGGCGCACGCGCGAGTCGGAGACGAATAGTGTCTCGCAGATATGGTCGGCCACGGCCTCGATCAGCGTGAAATGTACGTCCTTGGGCAGTGCGTCCGTTGCGGCATGCTTCAGGTCGATATAGCTTTTGGAGGCATTGAGCGGCGTTTCCGGCAGGAAACGCTCCGGCAGGTCGAGGTCGGCGATGACGGAGATGCGCAGCGGCTGCGGCAGATGCGTCTCTTCGGAATAAACTCCGGTGAGCACTTCCACCTCGAGGTCCATGACCTGAAGCTGCAATGAGTCGGGCAATCCAATAGCCTTTCGTGGGCGAAACAGGCGGGCGCCATAGCAGATCGCCGCGCAGGGGAAAGCCCGGCCTCCCCCGTGCAAATTCTGCACGTCCCCTGGTAAAATCCGCGCTTGCGCTATGCGTCGGGAACGCTAAGGCGCCCGCCTTTCGGGATGCGCCCGAGGCGGAGAAGGATTAGGCGTGGTACAGATAGTTGCGCTCGATGCGGTCGATCCGCACGCCGTCGAGGCGTTGCTCGACCGTGCCTTCGGGCCCGAGCGGCATCTGCGTACCGCCTATCGCGTGCGGCAGGGAACCCAGCCGATTCGCCCCTTCAGTTTTGCCGCATTACGCGAAGATGGCAAGCTGGCCGGCACCATCCAGAGCTGGCCGGTGGCGCTGGCGAGCGATTCCGGGCCGATGGTGCCGCTGGTGATGGTAGGGCCCGTCGCCGTCGAGCCGTCGCTGCAGCATGGCGGCATCGGTCGGCGGTTGGTGCAGGAGACGCTGGAAGCGGCGGACGTCAGCGCGCTCCCCGGTGCCGAAGCACTGATGCTGATCGGCGACCCGGAATATTATGGCCGCTTTTTCGGCTTCGACGCCAGCCGCACCGGCCGCTGGCGCCTTCCAGGCCCTTTTGAACCGCGGCGTCTGCTGGCCCGCGGCGCGGCCGTGCCCAACTGCTCGGGCATGCTCGTCCCCCGGCTTCGCAAGGTCGCCTGATCCCACTGGGGTTCGACAAAGCCACAGACCACGCTAAGGGAGTGGCATGCCCAACACGCCGCCCCCCGATTTCGCCAGCCTCTCGCTCGCAGAGATCGCCCGGCTCGCCGAGGAACACCGCCTGCCGCCGGTCGAGAGCTGGAACCCGTCGCACTGCGGGGACAGCGACATGCGGATCGCCCGCGACGGCACCTGGTTCCACCAGGGAAGCCCGATCAGCCGGCCGGCGATGGTTCGGCTCTTCTCTACCATCCTGCGGCGCGAACCGGATGGCCGGTACGTGCTGGTGACGCCGGTGGAGAAGCTCGACATCGCCGTCGAGGATGCACCCTTTGTCGCCGTTGAACTGAAGGTCGAAGGCGAAGGCGAATCCATGCGACTCGCCTTTCGCCTGAATACCGGCGATTCGGTCCTGGCCGGGCGCGAGCATCCGCTGCGGATCGAGGCGCGCGAAGACGGCCCTCACCCTTATCTCATGGTACGAAAGGGCCTGGAGGCGCTGGTCGCCCGCACCGTCTATTACGAACTCGCGCAGCTGGCGCTCACGCAGGAAGGGACGCCCCCCGGCGTGTGGAGCCAGGGCACGTTCTTCCCGCTAGAGCCTGGCGAATGAGGCTGTACGATCGGCTGCGACACGCGTTGGAGGATCGGCCTGCCCAGGCCACCACGCTGCTGCCCGGCGATCACGCATATTACGATCCCGCGCAGGTGCCGAGCGCCGCAGCCGTCCTGCTTGCCGTCACCGATCGTGATGTGCCGGGGGTGCTGCTCACCCGCCGCAACGCGAATCTCCGCCGCCATGCCGGTCAGATCGCCTTCCCCGGCGGCCGCATCGATCCCGGCGACAAGGATCCCGTCGATGCGGCACTGCGCGAAGCGGAAGAAGAAATCGCCCTGCCCCGCCGACTGGTCGAGGTGGTTGGAACCGTTGAGCAATATCGCACCGTTACCGGCTATCAGGTAACGCCCGTGATCGGCGTCGTTCCGCCTGACATTGCGCTGGTTCCCTCGGAAGCAGAGGTTGCAGAGGTATTTGAAGCTCCGCTGGCCTTCCTGCTCGACAAGGCAAATCATCAGAAAAAACACGCGCTCTATCAGGGCCATGAGCGCCATTATTACGAGATCATGTGGAAAGAGTATCGGATTTGGGGCGCCACTGCGGCGATGCTGGTAAACCTGTCGCGGCGGATAGCATGGCCCCGCTGACGCTTCCGGAGACTGACTGGCGGAGCCGCCCCAGCCTGGACACGCTCACCGACGTGCTGGGCGCGGCGGAAGGCCTGTGCCGTTTCGTTGGTGGTGCGGTACGGGATGCGCTTCTCGGCATTCCGGTCGCGGATCTTGATCTGGCCACGGCGCTCCCGCCGGAGGACGTTCTGGCGCGCCTGCGCGCCGCGGGCATCCGCGCAGTGCCGACCGGGTTGGAGCATGGCACGATCACCGCCGTTCTGGAAAGCGGCCCGGTCGAGGTGACGACGCTGCGTCGCGATGTGAGCACCGACGGGCGACACGCGACGGTGGCCTTCACCGACGATTGGCGCGAAGATGCCGCTCGGCGCGATTTCACGATCAACGCCCTCTATGCCGATCCGAAGAGCGGCGAGCTGACCGATTATTTCGGCGGCATCGAAGACCTTGCCGCGCGACGGGTGCGCTTCATCGGCGACCCGTTGCGCCGCATCGCCGAGGACCACCTCCGCATCCTCCGCTTCTTCCGCTTTCTGGCGCGGTTCGGCGACACGCCTGATCGTGAAGGGCTGGACGCCTGCACCGCCCGCGCGCGGGACCTTATGGCGCTTAGCCGCGAGCGCATCCGCGACGAACTGCTCAAGCTGCTCGTCGCGAAGGATGCGGTACGGGTTACGAACCTGATGCTCGAGCGCGGCATCCTGGCGCCGGTCGTCCCGGAAATCACCACCGCCAATCGGCTGGACGCCGTCGCAGCCCGGGAAAAGCGGTTGGGCGTCGAACCCGACGCGATCCGGCGCCTCGCCGCGCTGCTGCCGCGCGATCCCGCCGTGGGCGACCTGATCGGCGCCCGCCTCAAGCTGTCCAACGCGCAGCGCAAGCGGCTCGTCTCGGCGCTGACCGACGGCGGCACGGACGACGCCCGGGCGCTAGCCTATCGGATTGGTCGGGAAGGCGCAGAGGATAGGTTGTTGCTTGCGGCCGACGACGTCGCGCTAGAGCGGAGCTGGCAACGGCTCGCCGGATGGGAAATTCCCCGCCTTCCGCTTACCGGCGGTGCGCTGGTCGAACGCGGCCTCGCGAAGGGGCCGGACGTCGCCCGTGCGCTGCGTGCGGTGGAAGACCAGTGGATTGCGGAAGGTTTTCCCGAGCCGGCCCGGGTCGAGACAATCGCCGATACCGTAGTGGCCCAGCTCAGGCCTTGAAGGCCTCGATCAGCGCGAAGGCCGCATCGCCCGGTACGGGCCGGGAATAGTGATAACCCTGGCCGTAGGTGCAGCCTAGCGCGCCCAGCGTCTGGGCCAGTTCCGGCGTCTCAATACCTTCGGCGGTCGTCTGCATGCCCAGGGCATACGCAAGGCTGAGGATCGCACGGATGATCGCCACCTTGTCACGGTCGGCAAGCATGCCGGTGACGAAGCTGCGGTCGATCTTGAGCACGTCGATCGGCAGCTTCTGCAGATAAGCAAGGTTGGAATAGCCGGTGCCGAAATCGTCCATGGCGAGCGTGGTGCCGAGATCCTTCAGCGCCGTCATCGTCTGCGCGATGCGATCGGGATCGCTGACGATCGCGCTTTCGGTCAGCTCCAGCGTGAAGCGCGAGCCGGGCATGTTGTGGCGATCAAGCGCCGTTTTGACCATCGCGCCGATCTGATCGCGCTGCAACTGAATTGCCGACAGATTGACCGCGATCTTCACACCGCAATCCCCGCCGGCCCGCGCATCCCATTGGGCCAATGTGCGCGCTGCCTCTTCCATCGCCCAGCGACCGAGCGGCACGATCAGACCCGATTCCTCCGCGACCGGGATGAAGGCATTGGGCGATATCAGCACACCGTCATCATTGGTCCAGCGCGCCAGCGCCTCGAACGAGGTGATGCGGCCGGTGCCCAGGTCGCAGATCGGCTGGAAATTGAGTGTCATGCAGCCATTTTCGATGGCGCGGCGCAGTTCCGTTTCGATCGCGAACTGCTCGCGCGCCAGATCGAAGGCGCGGGTGTGATAGAATTCAGTGTGGCCGCTCTTCTTCGCGCGCCTTACGGCGAGCTGGGCGTTGCGCACCAGATCCTCCGCGTCGCCATCGATATCGCTGCCCAGCGCGATGCCGATCGAACAGTCGATGCGGATCTCGAAGTTGGAGAGGCGAAACGGGTTGGTGAAAGCGGCATGGACGCGCTTCGTCACCTGCACCGCGTCCTCGGCGCCTTCGTCGAGCGCCATCACGACGCCGAATTCGTCACCGCCGATCCGCGCCAGCACGTCCCGTCCGCGCAACGCGCCCTTGATCCTGCGCGCGACCGAAATCAGCAGTTCGTCGCCGGCCAGCGCGCCCATGCACGCATTCACCCGGCTGAACCGATCGAGGTTGATGACCAGTACGGCGTAGCGCGCCGCATCCCCCTCCCCGATCCGGCTTTCCAGCTCATCGGAAAAACCCGCGCGATTCGGCAGGCCGGTCAGGCTGTCGGTCGCCATTTCGCGGCGCAGGCTCTGCTCGGTGCGAAGCTCCGACGTCTGGTCGACAAGCGTGATCAGGCATCGCGGCTCCGTCCCGCTGCGGCGCGCGAGCACGACCCGGAAGTGCCGGCTGTCGACTTCGCCGCCAAATCGCCACGCAATTTCTTCGTGCTGCTTCTCGGAAGCGAAAAATTGGCCGATCCGGGCACCAAGCAACTGGATCACCGGTGAATCTTGCGCAGTGCACCCCAGACCTGCGACCCTGAACTGCCCGTTGACCGCGGCAAAACAATACCGCCCGTCCTGGATTTCCAGCACGGCTGCAGGGATCGGCATCAATTCCAGCAGACCATCCGTTCCCGGCGGCAGTGCAGACGACGCGTCAGCCGGCCGTGGAACGGGGTCCACGGTACGCATACTCAGAGCCCGGACCCTTCGAAACGCCATCCATTCCGATGTAGCGGCAAACTAGTTAAGGCGACCTGAAAAGCATCGGCAGATACTTTGAATTGCGCGTTCAAAATTTGTTGTCGCGGGGGAAGCCGGTAGGCGGCATGCGCCCTGCCGCGCCGCGCGCTGCCCGCCACGGCATCACGTCGGGCTCCGAACGGTAGCGCTCCTGCTCGCCGCCCATACGCC
Source organism: Sphingomonas sp. TDK1 (assembly GCF_001650735.1). Taxonomy (GTDB): domain Bacteria; phylum Pseudomonadota; class Alphaproteobacteria; order Sphingomonadales; family Sphingomonadaceae; genus Sphingomonas. The sequence continues at coordinate 511,360 of NZ_LXVY01000034.1, forward strand.
ACCGAAGGCCATCCGCGAACTTGAAAGTGATCACGTCCGAAAGGCCGCCGTCGCGATAGCGCTGGAGCTGCACGCCCTGCCCGCGCGTCATCTCGGCGACCTCCGAGAGCGGGAAGACCAGCATCTTGCGGTTGTCACCGATCGCAGCGACAAAATCATCCTCGGGACCGATCGGGCGGACCAACTTCAGGTGCGCGCCCGGCCGCGGCGTCACCACCTGCTTGCCCTTGCGGGTCTCGGCAATCACCTCCTGCGCGCTCACGATGAAGCCGCGGCCGTCGCTTGCCGCGACGAGCAGTTTCGGCGCGGCACTCGCCGGCACCAAATTGACGATGTGCCGCTCGGCCTCCAGGTCGATCATCAGACGCACGGGCTCGCCAAAGCCCCGGCCGCCCGGAAGCTTGTCGGCGCCCAGCGTGTAGAATCGACCATTATCGGCGGCCAGCAGCAGCTTGTCGGTGGTCTGCGCATGGAAGGCGAGCAGCAGCCCGTCGCCTTCCTTGAACTTCAGCGCCTCGCCGTTGACGTCTTCGACATGCCCCTTCATCGCGCGGATCCAGCCGCGCTGCGAGAGGATGACGGTGATCGGCTCACGCTCGATCATCGCCTCCAGCGGAATCTCGCGGGCCGGCGCCATCTCCACGATTGCGGTGCGGCGCGCGCCGAGCGGCGTGTCGAGTCCGTAGCGCGTGATCATCTTTCCCAGCGCGCGCTTCATCCAGGTACGCTGGCGGGCTTCCGATCCGAGCAGCGTCTCGAGATCGGCCTGTTCCTTCTCCAGCTTTTCCTGCTCGCGGCGGAGTTCCATCTCCTCCAGCTTGCGCAGGGATCGCAGGCGCATGTTGAGGATGGCCTCGGCCTGGCGGTCGGTCAGGCCGAACTCTGCCATCATGATCGGCTTGGGCTCGTCCTCGGTACGGATGATCTCGATCACCCGGTCGAGGTTCAGATAGGCGGTGATATAGCCACGCAGCAGCTCCAGCCGGTCGGCGATCTTCTCCAGCCGGTGCTGCGACTTGCGCTGGAGCACCACGAACTGGTGTTCCAGCCAGCCGGCGAGCGCCTCGGCCAGGCTCATCACCCGCGGCGTGCGGTTCTTGTCGAGCACGTTGAGGTTGAGCGGAACACGTACTTCCAGGTCGGACAGGCGGTAGAGGCTGTCCATCAGCGTATCGGCATCCACGGTGCGGCTGCGCGGCTCCAGGACAATGCGGATGTCCTCCGCCGATTCGTCGCGCACGTCGCCGAGGATCGGCAGCTTCTTGTCGTTGACCAGCGCCGCGATGCCCTCGATCAGCTTGCCCTTTTGCACACCGTAGGGAATTTCGCTGACGACGAGGTGCCAGCCCCCGCCCTTCTCGGTCACCTTCTCGATCTTGGCGCGCACGCGGAAGCTGCCGCGGCCGGTGGTATAGGCCTCGGCGATCGCGGCCGGGCTGTCGACGGCGATGCCGCCGGTCGGAAAGTCCGGCCCCTTCACGAATTCGAGCACATTCGCCTGCGGGTTGTCGATCAGCGCCACGGCCGCCTGCATCAGCTCGGCGGCATTATGGGGCGGGATGCTGGTCGCCATGCCCACCGCAATGCCTGCCGCGCCGTTGGCGAGCAGGTTCGGGAACAGGCCCGGAAAGAGCTCGGGCTCCTCATCCTCGCCGTTATAGGTCGGGCGGAAATCGACGGAATTCTCGTCGAGACCCTCCATGAGGTCGATCGCGACCTGGGTCAGCCGCGCCTCGGTGTACCGATAGGCCGCGGCGTTATCGCCGTCGATATTGCCGAAATTGCCCTGCCCGTCGACCAGCGGATAGCGGAGCGCGAAGGTCTGCGCCAAGCGGACCATCGCGTCATAGACCGAGGCGTCGCCATGCGGGTGATACTTACCGATCACGTCGCCGACGACGCGCGCGCACTTCTTGTACCCGCTGGCCGGATCGAGCCGCAGCAGCCGCATCGCCCAGAGCAGCCGGCGGTGCACCGGCTTCAGCCCGTCGCGCACGTCCGGCAGCGATCGTGCCGTGATCGTGGACAGCGCATAGACCAGGTAACGCTCGGAAAGCGCGCTGTCGAAGGGGACGTCGGAGGCGCCGGAAGGTTCGGAAACGTCGGTGTCGAGGCTCATCGCCGGACGGGATAGCAGGCGACAGGGGCAAACGCCAAGAGCGTTCCCCTTATGATCTCGCCGATTGTTTCGGATTCGCCGGTATGGACCGCCGCATTGCGCGCACGCCCCCCTTGCGGTATAGCGCGAGGCCTTCCAGAGCCCCGGCGGTCACGCGGAGAAATCCCGTGGAGCCGGGGCAACGCATTTCCAAGGGACTAGGCCGACATGGCACGCCGCCGGCAAATCTACGAAGGCAAGGCTAAGATTCTCTACGAGGGTCCGGAGCCGGGCACGCTGATCCAGTATTTCAAGGACGACGCAACGGCCTTCAACGCCCAGAAGAAGGGCACGATCAACGGCAAGGGCGTGCTCAACAACCGTATTAGCGAGCATGTCTTCACCCTGCTCGGCGGCATCGGCATCCCCACGCACTTCATCCGCCGCCTCAACATGCGCGAGCAACTGATCCGCCAGGTCGAGATCGTGCCGATCGAGGTCGTGGTACGCAACGTCGTCGCCGGCTCGCTGGCCAAGAAGCTCGGCATCGAGGAAGGCACGCCGCTGCCCCGCACGATCGTCGAATATTATTACAAGGACGATGCGCTGGGTGACCCGATGGTCACCGACGAGCACATCCTGGCGTTCGGCTGGGCCGCGCAGGAGGAACTGCACGACATGGCCGACATGGCCATCCGCGTGAACGACTTCCTCTCGGGTCTGTTCGCCGGCATCGGCATCCGCCTGGTCGACTTCAAGCTTGAGTTCGGCCGGATCTGGGAAAACGAGTATCCCAGGATCATTCTGGCCGACGAGATCAGCCCCGACGGCTGCCGCCTTTGGGACATCACCACCGGCGAGAAGCTCGACAAGGATCGCTTCCGTCGCGATCTGGGCGGCGAAGTCGAGGCCTATCAGGAAGTGGCGCGCCGCCTCGGCCTGTTCCCGGAAGGCGATGCCTCCGACGTGCTCGACCTCGAGACGCATCGCAAGAAGCGGGGCAAGTAATATCCCATCTCCTTCCGCGGGCTGCCGGGGAAGGAGACCATTCCTTGAGCGAATGGTGATGAGGGCCTCGCCACAAGCGGGGCCTTTTGTCGTTTCCCCGTGTACGGTGCTGCTAGCGCGACGCGACCCCTTCGCCCGCTGCACCGTGGAGGAGTCGCTTCAAGACGTTTTCCGATTGCGACTTTGGCCCCGCCGCGTCATAGGCGCGCCCATGAAACTCCGCATCATCGTCACCTTGAAGAACGGCGTGCTCGATCCGCAGGGCAAGGCCATTCAGAACGCGCTTGGCGGCCTCGGGTTCGAGGGCGTCGAGGATGTCCGCGCCGGCAAGATCTTCGAATTGGAGGTCGCCGATTCCACCAGCGACACCGCCATCGACGAAATGTGCCGCAAGCTGCTCGCCAACACGGTGATCGAAAACTACCGGGTCGAAACGCTGTGAAGACCGCGGTCATCGTCTTCCCCGGCTCCAACTGCGATCGCGACATCGCGGTCGCGCTGGAGAGCGTGACCGGCACCAAGCCGCACATGGTGTGGCACGGCGACAGCGATCTGCCCGAGGGCCTGGGTCTGATCGCCCTGCCCGGCGGCTTCTCCTACGGCGATTATCTCCGCTGCGGCGCCATCGCGGCGCGCTCGCCGGTGGTGCAGGCGGTGATCGAGGCGGCCAATCGCGGCACGCCGGTGATTGGCATCTGCAACGGCTTTCAGATCCTCACCGAAACCGGGCTGCTGCCGGGCGCGCTGATGCGCAATGCCGGCCTCGACTTCGTCTGCCGGGACGTACCGTTGGTGGTGGACAACAGCCAGTCGATCTTCACCAGCGCCTATCAGGCGGGCGAGCAACTCTCGATCCCGGTTGCGCACCATGACGGCAACTACTTCGCCGATGCCGAGACGTTGGATCGGCTCGAAGGCGAAGGCCGTGTCGCATTCCGATACGGCGAGAACATCAACGGCTCGGTGCGGAACATCGCGGGTGTGATGAACGCTGCCGGCAATGTGCTCGGCATGATGCCGCACCCGGAACGCAAGATCGAAGCCGGTCATGGCGGCAGCGACGGTCGCCGGCTGTTCGAAGGGCTTCTCGCCGCGGTCGCCTGACCGGGGCCGGACAAACGGAAGCCGCGGTCGCCGGACCGCGGCATTCCTTTTCAGAACAGCATCTTCAAGCCGACCACCGCCAGCGTGGCGGCCAGGATCGGTACCAGCACCTTGTCCGAGGTGCGCGTCGCCAGCAAACTGCCGACAATGATTCCCGGCACGGATCCGGCGAGCAGCGACAGAAGCAGCGCCCCGTTCACCGATCCCAGCATCCAGTGGCCCAGCCCGGCAAGCAAGGTGAGCGGCACGGCATGCGCGATGTCCGATCCAACCAGCTTGTTCACCGCCTGGTGCGGATAGAGCATCAGCAGCGCCGTCATTCCGAGCGCCCCCGCCCCCACCGAGGTGAGTGACACCAACAGCCCGAGCACCGCCCCCAGGGCGATGGTGACATAGCCGATCCGCGCCTCGCCCAGCCGCTCGAATCGCGGCGCCATGAAGGTGACGAGGCGGCTCCGGAAAAAGGTGGCGACTGCCGTCACCACCAGCGCGATGCCGAGGGTAACCGTGATTACCCCGCCGCTGTTCTTGGCATGCTCCTGTGCGTTCGAAAGCAGCAGCAGCGTCAGGATGGTGGCGGGCACGCTGCCATAGGCGAGTCGCCGCACCACCTTCCAGTCGATCGTGCCATGCAAGCCATGCACGCCTGCCCCCACCGTCTTGGTCGCGGAGGCGTAGAGGAGGTCCGTCCCCACCGCAGTGGCCGGGTGAAAACCGAAGGCGAGAACGAGTAGCGGCGTCATCAGCGAGCCGCCACCGACGCCGGTCATGCCGACTAGCAACCCAACGAGCACACCGGCGACGGAATAGAGCGGATTGATCGCGAGCACAGGAATCCTTGGCAGCCGATTTCCCACGAGCATGCGGGGATTTGCCGCGAACGCCAGAAAGATTTGGTTTCAGGGCTTCGCACGGTCCCCGGCTTGCGCCGGCGGAGGATCAGACGCGCGTGGCGAACGGCGTGAAGTCGGTCCCTTCATCGAACACGTCGACACCCTCGGCGCGCTTGAGGAACCCGACGACAAGATAGGTGAGCGGCGTCAGCAGCACTTCCCACGCGACTTTCAGCGCCCATTGGGTGAACAGCACCTTCACGACCAGCGCGTTGGTCCAGCCTTCCGCGCCCCAGAAGGCGAGCGGATAGAAGATCAGGCTGTCGACCGCCTGGCCGGCGATCGTCGACCCTACCGTCCGTGTCCATAGCATCCGCCCGCCTGTCCACAGCTTCATCCGCGCAAGGACGTAGGAATTGACGAATTCGCCCGCCCAGAAGGCGCAGACCGAGGCGAGCACGATGCGCGGCACCTGTCCGAAGATCACCTCGTACGCTGCCTGGTTCTTCCAGTCCGGTGCGGGCGGCAGCGCCACGACGACGAACGACATGAAGGCCATGAACAGCACCGCCGCCGTCCCCGCCCAGATCACGCGCCGGGCGCGGGCATAGCCATAGACCTCCGTCAGCACGTCGCCGATGATATAGGAGATCGGGAAGAACAGGATTCCTGCTCCGAACGGCCAGTACCCCACGCCCGGGAGCCAGATCTGCGCGACCTTGCCCGCGCCGATCACATTCGACAGCAGGATGATGGCGACGAAGGCCGCCATCACGAAATCGAAGTAGCGGAAATGCCCACCGGCAAGGCTGCGGGCGGCGACATGGGTAGGTCCGGACGGCGTCTTCATTGCACCGCACTATGCGAGGCGTTTGCGCCGCAGGCAATCTGCGCTTAAAGCCACCTCGTCGCGCGCCCGTAGCTCAGTTGGATAGAGCGCGAGCCGCCCAATTTTCCGCTAATCTTTTAATTTGAATCACTTACTGCGATTGTGCAATTTCAGGTAACATTCTAGACAGCTATCTGCCGATGCTTGAAAAGGCGTGGAAAACCATGAACTTTCGTCCGCTTGGCACAATTGCCTCTCCCGCCCTGTCTCGGCTACCGTAGATAGCTTGGCTTGCGGCCATCGAGCGGATAAGCAGCGACGGTGAATCGAGGGGCCCCGTAGCTCAGTTGGATAGAGCATCGGTCTTCTAAACCGAATGTCGCGTGTTCGAATCACGCCGGGGTCACCAAGGTTCGCCCTTATCAGATCGTTCTGGACGCTGCTGGCCGCCGTCGTTTATGACGCACGCGTATCTTTCTCGTCACCTGAAGTTCTTAGGCCAGCCTGAGGGCGTGTGACATCCCAGAGTCATCCTAAACAGGATCCAACTCCCCTAATGGTCGCCGCAACCGTAACGCCGGCCCCTATCACGCCTTTCCCGCCAACCGGAGGCGAAAAGGACTCAAGCAAAAGTAGCGAGTAAGAGCGATCGAAGCCCGAGCTGCCAACCGCCCGTAGCTTTTACCGACTGCAGCCAATCTCGCAGAGCCCGTCTACAAACTTGTATACTACTTGACCTGCCCCCCATCGAACCCGCGGTCATAAGTAAGCGTCCGGCCTGTCCCGTCCGCGCATTCGGAGGCTGGGTTATCTTCAGTCGGATTGGCCAATAAGAACGGCATCGTTGATCATGGCCTGGCCGTTTATTACTTTGGCCCAGTAAAAGCCACGCATGAAGCCGTCCGGCTTCTCGACCGCCGCGTCGAGATCGAACTGGCCGATCAGATGCCAGGACTCCAGCTCCCGCATGAAGTCAGGCGCATTCATTGCATCATAGTCGTCCCACGCCAGACGACGATACCGGCGCTCGCACTCGCGTCGCATGTCGTCCGTTTGCAGTGGTCGCGGCCAACCGCCCACTTGCCACGCCGCCCCCTTGAAGTAGCTTGGACTGATACTCCAATACCAACGGTCGAATTCGCGATTGTCATCAGCTTGTCCCGCGTCGTCGTTAGATTGGAGAGACTCGTAGGTAGCTAGGTGCTCAAAGTGTATCCACTGTCGCACCTGCCCTTCGCTGGCCAGGCAAACGGTTCGCGAGCTGTATGGAACATGGACCACGCGCCCTAGCATCTGATCGAACCCTCCCCACTCGTTCCGGCCGACGAAGAACAGGAGGTATCCCGATGACGGCAACCATTCGATGTCATCCCGGCCCTCAAGGTCATGAAGCGCGATCTGCGCGACGAAGGTGAGCCGTTCTCCTTGGTGCGTAGGCCATAGGGAGTTGTCGCACTCCGCAGGTTGTCCACCCAGCCAAGAGGAAGTGGGCTCACTGGCAAAGCCGCCGAGGTGTCCCATTTTCCGGGTCTGGAGCTTCGCCAGCTTGAGACGTGCAACGGTGTATGGCGATCGCGGGATGGGTTTCCCGTCGATGTCATGCTCGCCTCTCAAGTAGCGAATGGCGAACTCAGGATCGATCGCCCGCCCGCGATCCAGCTTCTCGATAAAAAGCCGTAGCCCAGGAATCAGATCGATAAGCCGTGCCATAGTCTGTCAGACATCAGAGGAAACCGCTTGCAACATCAAGGTTGCTGATGAGCCAAGTTGATTGAAAAGCGGAAAGTACGGAAACGAGCCGACCGACCCGGCACCGGCGGCTATGGTGCGAAGGAAGGCGCACGGTCGAGGTAAGCGTCTGCCCTGACCCATATTGCGCTTGAAGTTCTGCTGCGCGAGGTTGGGAGCACTTAGGAGTGTGCTTTCGCACTCCGAAAGGAGAGTGCGGATGGGCCAATCGTATCATCGCGGCTGCGGTGTTCCCTCAGAAAGAACGCCAGCGGGCGAGCTTTTTCGGGCAGCAGCTGCCAAGGGCTACGATGCTCGCGGACGAGATTAGGCCATGACGCATCCTATCGGATCCATGAAACGATTTTCGAGCGGTACGGGAATGGTGGGCCGCCTTGCGGGCTGCATTCTGATGACCCTAGTCATCCCGTCCTGTGGCGACCCGGATGCCGAAATTGCTGCGGCGTGCCAGCGCCGGGCACGTGTCGAGATCCATCTGCCCAATGCATGGCACGCATACCTCGTGCAGCTCACCGCCGAGCGAAAGGCGGCGGGCGATGATCCGGATCGGCGGGCCTTCTGGTCGACCGCGGATTTCCGCTTGTTGTCACGATGGGCGGAGGAAAATGTTCCGGAGCCGCAGACCAGTCGCATTTATGATGACGATTACTTGGTGAGGGAGCGCGCCACCGGCACGCTGGTCGCGACGGTGCGCAATGTTTCGCTGCGTTCGCCCGCTTTTGGCACGGTCCGCTCACTTTCATGCCTGTACGATCACACTCCTCTCTATGCTGAGGCGTGGGAGACTTCGTCGAAGGACTGACGCATAATGGGTGACCATCCTCGGACGGCGCCTGCCGCCGAGCCCGCTCAAACAAATCTCAGACTGATGCCGTCGAGCAACCTTGGGCGGTGGGTGCCTCCCAGATCCAAGGCAACAGTTCGTCTAGTCTGCTGATCGAGTGCCCCCGACTGATACGACCAAGCACATCGGCGAGCCAAACCTGCGGGTTCACATCGTTGAGCTTCGCCGTCTCGAGCAAGCTGTAGATCGCTGCTGCCCGCTCGCCACCGCAGTCGGCACCTGCAAAGAGCCAGTTCTTCCGACCCACGGCGATGCCGCGCAAGGCGTTCTCTGCCAGGTTGTTGTCGATCTCAAGCCGGCCATCCTCCGTGTAGGTGAGAAGTGCCGGCTTCAGACGAACGGCATAGCGGAGCGCCTCCGCCAGTGGAGACCGCGCCGATACCCGGGCGAGCACGCCGTCTGCCCACTGGAAGAAGTCGAGCGCCTTCAGCTTGGAGTATTTACGTGCCTTCCGCCGATCATCATGCGGATCCCGGGTGATCCGTCGTTCGACCTCATAGAGATCGCCGATCAGCACCAGCCCCTCACGGGCGATGGAGCGGACGTCGGCATCGAGCACATCGTGCAGCTTGCGGCGCACATGGGCCCAACAAGCAACCGGCGTGATCCGCCCCGGCTGTCGATCGGCCGCGTAGAGCTTCTCGAACCCGGCATAGGCATCAGCTTGCAGGAAGCCAGCGAACGTCTTGAGGTGCTCGCGAGGGCGTTCTCCCTTACGATCCGGGCTGTAGCGGTAGAGCGCCGCGGGTTTGTCGCTGGGGCGCCATCGTCGATTGTCGCGCACGTATACCCATAGCCGCCCCGTCGCCGTCTCGCCGCTGCCCGGCGAGAGCACCGGGACCGGCGTGTCATCGGCGTGGAGCTTGGGGCTGGCCATCACATGCTCGGCGATGCGGTCGACCAGCGGCTGCAAAAGCCAGCTGACCTGACCCATCCAGTCCGCCAGCGTCGATCGGCTGATCTCGACACCCTCCCGCGCGAAGATCTGCGATTGGCGGTAGAGCGGCAGATGGTCCGCGAACTTCGAGATCACCACATGTGCCAGAAGGCCAGGACCGGCTCGGCCGCGAGGGACCGGCAGCGAAGGCGCCGGTGCCTGGCTGATCGCATCGCAGCGCTTGCAGGCCAGCTTCGGCCGCACATGCCGCACGACGTGAAAGCGTCCCGGGACATATTCCAGCACCTCGGTCACGTCCTCGCCCAACTGGGCCATGGCGCCGCCGCAGCTGGTGCAACCGTCCGCTGCCGGCGCCGGGTGCAGCACCTCTTCGCGACGAAGATGCGCAGGGAGCGGCTGACGGCGGGGCTGGCTGCTTTCTGAGGCTGTTTCCTCAGCCGTCCTGCCAGCGACCACGCAGGTCGCATGCGTCTGTGCGGCTTCCAGATCCTCCAGCGAAAGCTCCAGCTGATCCGCCAGCAGCAATAGCCGCTCCGAGGATTGGCCGAACTTCATCCGGCGCAGGCGCGCAAGCTGGACCTTCAGCTTCTCGATCTGCAGCGTCGTGAGCTTGATGGCATTTTCGGCCGCGGCGAGCTGCTGCCGGGTATCCTGATGCGCAGATCGCTCGGCCGCCAGCGCCTGCTCGGAGGCCGCGAGTTTGGCCTGCATCGCCGCCAAAAGCGCCTTCACCGCATCAGGATTGTCGAGGATGTCCAGCGCATCGGAAGACATGATTTTCCATACCAGAACAGCGACTCCCGCCCAAGCAAAATGCAAGATTTTCTGCAGCTTTCCGCTACATCTGGACGGGCAGTCGAGGTGCCTCCGGCACCACCGTGCGACGCCAGTCCATCGCCTCGATCAGCAGGGCGAACTGCGCCGCGCTCAGCACGACGCCGCCATTCACCAGCGGCGGCCAAACGAAACGATGGCGCTCAAGGCGCTTGGAGAACAGGCAGAGGCCGGTGCCGTCCCAATAGAGCGCCTTGAGATAGCTGCCCTTGCGGCTGCGGAAGAGGAAGACGTGCCCGCCATAGGGCTCCTGGTCGAACAGCGGCCGCACCAGCGCCGCCAAGCCATCGAACCCGAGCCGCATGCTCACCGGCTTGCTGGCCAGGTACACCTTGGTGCCGGGTGGGAGCGAGATCATGCCGTTTCCCGCAGCACCCGCAGCACGCGGGCCAGTGCCTTCTCGTTGACATAGGTGTCGACCGACAGGCGCACCCCACCGGGCAGTTCAATGTCGATGCCGCCGGGGCGCAACCCCGGGTTCGGCCGTATCAGTTCCTCCTGCGTCGTCCCGGTCTCGCGCGCCGCAGCACGGGATGACGCAGCAACCTCGGTGCCCCGGAGCTCCACCAAGGGCTCCGCAGCAGATCCGCTCGCCACTTCACCATAAGATACAAACTGGAGCGGCTCGCTCGTAAGAAGCGCGACCTCGCGCTGCCGCTTGCGCCAGCTATGGATCAGGCTGGGCGACATCCTCAGCTGCCGAGCAACTCCAACGATGGTGGCACCCGGCGCGTCGCATTGTGCCAGCACTGCGGCCCGCTCCGCGTCTGAATAGCGCCGCCGACGCTCCACATGGGTGATGACTTCCATCCGCCCCATCCGCACTCTCCTTTTGGAGTGCCAAAGGACACTCCTCAGTGCTCCCCGCCTCGCGCAGAAGAAGTACCCACGCAATACGGGTCAGATCGGACGCTTACGGTCATAATGAGAGTCCGCTGGTTTGATATTCAGGCGTGCTCGCCGGCCCAAGCGCGCCGGAGGTGACGCTTCCATTCTGCAGGAACGCCGAGCGCGCTCGTGCCGGTGTTGGGTTCTGCAGCGACGAGTGCGGCCTGACGTTGTTGTAGTCGTAGCGCCAGACCGCCAGCTTACGCCTGGCGTCAGCCAAGCTGTCGAACAGTTCCTGGTTCAGGAATTCGTCGCGCAGCGACCCATTGAAAGATTCGATGAAGGCATTCTGCTGCGGCTTGCCGGGATCGATATAATGCCACGCGACCTGGTTCTCGCTGGCCCACTTCAGGATCGCCGGGCTGGTGAACTCGGTCCCGTTGTCACTGACGATGCAAGTCGGTTGGCCGTAGAGCCGCACCAGCGTGTCCAACTCCCGCGCAACCCGCACGCCGGAGATGCCGGTGTCGCCCATCAGGCACAGGTTTTCGCGGCAGCAATCGTCGTTGATCGCCACGATGCGCAGTCGCCGCGAGGCTCCGAACGTGTCGGCAACGAAGTCCATCGACCCGCGGTCATTCGGCCGCAGCGACAGGGGCATTGGCGTGCGGCCGCCCTTCCATCCCTGGCAACTGGCCACACGGGTGGGCGCTGTCGGGCGCCGCGCCACGCATCCGTTCAGCTTCGCCGAATGCCGTCGCCCGCTTGGCGATCTGCCGCAGGTAGCGTTGGACCTTTTGGTGCTGGTGACGGACGTAGTGCAATCAACGATGTCGGTGCCGGAGGATGCCGGCCTCCGACTGCCTCTGCCAGCGAACCAGCGCGTAGAAAGGCGGAACCGCCATCCGGCAGACCGCATCGATGATTGTCGTGCCCTTCTTCACGAGGGAAAAGGCCAGCTCTGGGATCGACTTGTCGCTCCTCCGCCTACTCGCCGCTGTGCCTCGCACAACCCTAGCGCGGATCGACATTCGGGATTCCCAAACGAGCGGATCGCTGATTCATAGGCATCCGTGTTGAGACGCGGAGCAAGTGATGGCGGTGAAGCGGTACGAACTGAACGATGCGCAATGGCAAAGGATCGCATCGCTGTTGCCGGGCAAGGTGGCTGATCCGGGGCGTTCTGGTACCGATAACCGGTTGTTCGTGAACGGATGTTTGTGGGT
>NZ_LXVY01000034.1:524035-524221 GCF_001650735.1 Sphingomonas sp. TDK1
CAAGATCGTCATCCCCCATGACACAATCATCTACAAACAGCGCAACCGCATCGAACGATGCTTCGGCCGCCTTAAGCATTTCCGACGTTTCGCGACACGCTATGAGCGTCGCACCATCCACTTCGCAGGTTTCGTCCATCTCGCCGCCACCATGATCTGGTTACGGTGAATGTCGATCCGCGCTAG
>NZ_LXVY01000035.1:0-306 GCF_001650735.1 Sphingomonas sp. TDK1
GCGCATCGCCTGGTTGGCATAGGAGGCGAAAGCCGCGAAGCCGATCGCCGAGCCGCCGCCCAGCGTGAGGCCATAGACCATCAGCCGCGGCCGCTCGGCGGCGTCCCATACCCAGCGCAGCGCAAGGATCGCCCCCGCCATCGCGCAGAAGGGGAGCAGCTCCAGCCCGATCGACAGCGAGAAGGCGCTCGCCAGACCGACCACGGCGCCGCCACGCGCCCCCCTGGGATCGGCGATGCCCGCGACCGTCATCGCCAGCGCGGCGAGCTGCCAGCCGTGATGGTCGATGCGCAGCGGCGCGTACAT
>NZ_LXVY01000035.1:356-1037 GCF_001650735.1 Sphingomonas sp. TDK1
CAGCCGCCGCACGGTCAGGGCGAGGCTGCTCATCGTGATCGACAGCGGTAGCAGGGGCGCCACACCGCAGGCCCATTTTTCCGCCGTTGCGATGCCGACGAACGGCTTGAGCAGCAGGATCAGCCCGGCAATCGGCAGGTCGACGATCCGTGACCAGTGAATGTCGAACCCGCCAAGCGCCGGGTCCATCCGGTACTGACGGAGATCATACCATCCCTGGCCGCCCAGCCAGGCGCGGACCTGCATCAGCCGCATATTGTCGTCGGTGTCGCCAAGGCTCAGCCAGTAGATATTGCCCTGGCGCTGCTGGAGGAACCACACCGCCACGCACAGCCATGCGAACAGCGTCCAGCCCAGCCAGTGGCGGTCCAATTCGTCTCGAAGGCGGACCAGCCGCGTGCTGATGGGCGTCAAAATCGCTTTCCTCGGGTGCTGCCGCGCATTAGGGCGAGCGCCGGTCGGAGGGCAAGCGAGATGACGGCGGTATCACAGAGAGTTGAAGCTTTACGGGCCAGCGGGGTGCTGGGCCAGCTGATCCGCTTCGTGATCGTCGGCGGGCTTTCCACGGTCGTCTATGCCGCCGTCTACTGGCCGCTTGCCACCTATGTGATCAACCCGGTGGTCGCCTCGGTGGCGGGCTTCCTGGTCGCGGTGGTCTTCGGTTATTTCATGCACAGCCGC
>NZ_LXVY01000035.1:1223-1985 GCF_001650735.1 Sphingomonas sp. TDK1
GGCTGAATGGACCGTATCGTTTACGACCGCATGGCGGCGCATGACTCCACCCATTGGTGGTACCGGGCGCGTCGCGACATCCTGGCCGATTATCTTGCCCGCTACGGCGCGGTGCCGAAGGACGCGAAGATCCTCGAGATCGGCTGCGGCACAATCTGCCGATGCTCGGCGCGTTCGGCGAGGTCGACGCGATCGAGATCGATCCGGCGGCGCGCGAAATCGCCAGCGCGCGGCTGGGCAAGCCGGTGGGTTCGTCGCCGTTGCCGGACCTGACCGGGGTCGAACCGGGCAGCTACGATCTGGTCGCGGTGCTCGACGTGGTGGAGCATATCGAGGACGATGTGGGGGCGCTGCGGGCGATGGCACGGGTGCTGAAGCCCGGCGGCAAGATCCTGATCACCGTGCCGGCGCACCAGTGGATGTGGAGCGCGCACGACGTGGTGAACCACCACAAGCGCCGCTATTCGAAGGGCACGCTGCTCGCCGCGCTGGACAAGGCGGGGCTGACGTGGCGCAAGTTGCGCTGGTTCAACTCGCTGCTGTTCCCGGTAGCGGTGGCGGCCCGCTTCGCGGGCAAGCTGATGGGCAAGGACGACAGCGACGATTCGCCGCCGCCGGCCGTGCTCAACAAGGCGTTCGAGACGATCTTCGGGCTGGAGCGGCACCTGCTCGGCCGTCTGCCGATGCCGCCGGGGCTGTCGATCATCGTGATCGCGGAGCCGAAGGCTTAGGCGAGGTCCGCCCTCTTTCTCCCCTCCCGCG
>NZ_LXVY01000035.1:2051-3050 GCF_001650735.1 Sphingomonas sp. TDK1
CGAATCCTGGTGGCGATAGCCGAGCGAGGCATGGCCCTGCACCGGCCCCGCGACATCGGCGATCAGGTAGAGCGGCCGCCGCTTCGATTCGACATACAGCCGGCCGAGATACTCGCCGATCATCCCCAGCACGAACATCTGCACCNNGGTCGAGGTCCAGCCCTGGATCGCGTGGCCCATCGCCCAGGCGATGAGGATGTAGAGGATCAGCAGTACCGAAGCGCCGGTCAGCAGCAGCCCGACATGGCTGGCGAAGCGCAAGGGGGCGGTGGAGAAGCCGGTGATCGCGTCGAGCGCGAAGCGGATCATCTTGCCGAGCGGGTATTTGGTCTCGCCCGCATGGCGCTCGTGCCGGTCGTAGACGAAGGGCACCTGGCGAAAGCCGATCCAGGCGACCATGCCGCGAATGAAGCGCGCCTGTTCGGGCAGCGACAGCAGCGCGTCGAGCGCGCGCCGGCTCATCAGGCGGAAGTCGCCGGTATCGAGCGGGATCGGCGTGTCGGTGATGCGATCGAGCATGCGGTAGAAAATCGCCGCCGTCGCCTTCTTGAACAGGCTCTCGCCCTCGCGCTTGCGGCGGACCGCATAGACCACGTCGGCGCCCTGGGCAGCCATGGTCGCGCGCATCTCGGTCAGCAGCTCGGGCGGGTCCTGCAGATCGGCGTCGATGATCAGGATCTGCTCGCCGGCGCACAGGTCGAGGCCGGCGGTGAGCGCCAGCTGGTGGCCGTGGTTGCGCGAGAGGTTGATCGCGACAAGGTGCGGATCGGTGGCGGACAGGCGCTGCATCACCTCCCAGCTGCGGTCCCGCGACCCGTCATTGACGAAGACGATCTCGTACGACTCGCCCACCGCATCGCGCGCGGCGGCGCTGACCCGGGCGTGGAGCATGTCGAGACACGCCTCTTCGTTGTAGCAGGGGACGACGACGGAAAGCTGGGGACGTTTCATGACCGGCGCTCTGTAGCGCTGCCGGAACGGCCCGTCGAGCGGGCGCGC
>NZ_LXVY01000035.1:3190-3561 GCF_001650735.1 Sphingomonas sp. TDK1
GCAGCAGCAGCGGCGCCATCGCGAAGGGCAGGCCGGCGGAGAGCACCACCTGGGTCAGCACCAGCAGGCGCCCGACCGCACCGTCGCCGAGCAGCAGCACGCCGGCGAGCGCCGGGATCAGCGCCAGCCCACGGGTGATCAGCCGGCGGACCCAGCAGGGGATCTTGAGGTCGAGGAAACCCTCCAGGATCACCTGCCCCGCGATGGTGCCCGTAAAGGTCGCGCTCTGGCCCGAGGCGAGCAATGCGATGCCGAACAGCGGCGCGGCGATCGCGGCGCCGGTGGCGGGGACGAGCAGGCGGTAGGCATCCTCGATCTCGCTTACCCCGGTATGGCCGTTGGCGTTGAAAGCGGCGGCAGCGACGATCAGG
>NZ_LXVY01000035.1:3630-3896 GCF_001650735.1 Sphingomonas sp. TDK1
CAGGTAGAGATTGTGGGGCATCACCGTCGCACCGAGGATGCCGATCGCGAGGTAGAGCGCATGCGGGTCGGCGAGGCGGGCGGGATCGGGGAGCATGCCCGCCAGCACCGCCGCGCCGTCCGGGGGCGAGAGGAACAGCTGCACCACGAAACAGGCGGCGACGGTGCCCACCAGCCCGAGCATGATCGCCTCCATTTGCCGGAAGCCCTGGCCCTTGAGGCTGAGCACGATCACCACGTCGAGCGCGGTGATCAGCACGCCGATCC
>NZ_LXVY01000035.1:3932-4520 GCF_001650735.1 Sphingomonas sp. TDK1
GTCGGTGGCGATGATCGCGAGCTCGGCGAACACCCAGAGGAATCTCGCGACCCCCGGCGAATAGCGGTCGCGCACCAGCCGGGCGAGGTCGCGCCCGGTGGCGATGCCCAGCCGCGCGCACAGCGACTGCAGCACCATCGCCGCCGCGCTGGAGGCCAGGATGACGAACAGCAGGCCATAGCCGTAGCGCGAGCCCGCCTCGATATCGGTCGCCCAGTTGCCGGGGTCGATATAGCCGACGGAGACCAGGAGCCCCGGCCCCATGTAGCGGAGCAGCTTGGCGAGAGGCGAAAGGCCCGCGGGCACGCTTACCGAGCCGCGAATTTCAGAGGGACAAAAGGGTGCGGTGGCGGTGCGGGGCAGGTTGAACATCGCCGCGCTTCTATCGCCCCGCACCTTTTCCCGCCAGATCAGGCAACGCGGCGGGCGCGTTCCTCCACCAGCCGTTCGAACATGGTGAGCGGCATCGCGCCCAACCGGATAACTTCATGGAACTGCTGGAGATCGAACGTGTCGCCGGCGATCTTCTGGGCGTTGGCGCGCGCCCGCGTCCAGGCGATGTGGCCGAGCTTGTAGGCACAGGCCTGG
>NZ_LXVY01000035.1:4645-5032 GCF_001650735.1 Sphingomonas sp. TDK1
GGAACAGGAAGGACTGGAGATAGCCGGCCCGCTCCAGCGGGCCGTGATAGGCGCCGAGCTCGTCGGCCAGTTGCTCGGCATAGAGCGCCCAGCCCTCGGTATAGGCGCTGAAGAAGCCGAACTTGCGGATCAGCGGCCCTTCCGCCGCCTGCGCCGTGCTGATCTGGAGGTGATGGCCCGGCAGGCCTTCGTGGAAGGTGAGCGCGGGCAGCGAGTATTTCGGCCAGTCGTTCACGCTCTTCAGGTTGATCCAGTAGATGGCCGGCCGCGATCCATCCAGCGCGGCGCGGGTGTAATAGCCGTTCGAGGCGCCGTCCTGGATCTCCACCGGCACCGCGCGGATCTCCAGCGGGGCCTTGTTGGGGTTGCGGAACGCCTTGGGCAGCA
>NZ_LXVY01000035.1:5107-5331 GCF_001650735.1 Sphingomonas sp. TDK1
GTTCGTTGAGCGCGGTCAGCCGCGCGCCGACGCTGCCCTGGGCCATGCCTTGCGCCTTCAGCAGGGCGTCGAGCTTGGCGCTGATCTCCGCTACCTGCTCCAGGCCCATCTTGTGGACCTGATCGGGGGTGAAGCTGGTGGTGGTCCATTGCTCCAGCGCCGCCGCGTAGATTTCCCGGCCGCGCGGTACGTCCCACAGGCCGGCCGATGGGCGGCCCTTGGCG
>NZ_LXVY01000035.1:5392-5971 GCF_001650735.1 Sphingomonas sp. TDK1
CGGCGGCGCGGCGAACCAGCGACTGGGTGAGGGTGTTCGCGGCCGGATCGGGCTGGCGCAGCTTGGCCATCTGGGCGAGCGTCAGTTCGAGGCAGAAGACCGGCGCGGCCAGCCCCCGGCCCGCGGCTTCCTTCTGGTCCGCCGTGTCCTGGTCGAGCACGCCGGCGAACGCGTCGAGGCGATCGAGATAGGCCTCGGCATCGTCCTGGGTGACGATGGTGTGGCTGGAGTTGAGGAAATCGGGCGTCGAGAAATAGGCGCCGCCCTGCTGGGTGATCGGGAAGGGGCGGCCGACCGAATCGATCTGGAACTTGTCCTGCGACACGGTCGCGCTGCGCAGCGAATAGAGCACCACTTCGCGATCGAGCCGGGCGGTCTCGGACAGGGTGGCGGGATCGAATGCCTCGATCCTGGCGATGGCGGCCTTGGTATCGGCGAGGTTGCGGGCCTTGGCCGCGGCGCTGCCGTCGCTGAGCTTGTGCTTGAGCGCGGCGTTGGGGCCCTTGTCGAAGCCGAGCGAGGTGGCGAACTCGGGCGAGCGCTGGATGCGTTCGGCGACGATCTGGTTGTAGACGGTGT
>NZ_LXVY01000036.1 GCF_001650735.1 Sphingomonas sp. TDK1
AGATGTGTATAAGAGACAGGCGTTGGCTCGCCGCTGAGCGCGCCATATTCGAGCAGGATGCCGCCGCGCGCCATGCTCGCGGTCAGCTGCTCGAACGACGGGCCTCCGACCGGATCGAGCACCACGCGCGCACCTGCACCATCGGTTATCTCCATCACCTTTGCTACCAGATCCTCTTCCCCGGTCGCGACGACATGATGTGCACCGGCATCAAGCAGGGCCTGGCGCTTGGCGCCGGTACGCGTCGTCGCGATCACCGTCGCGCCGACCATCCGCGCAATCTGGAAGGCAGCAAGCCCGACGCTGCTGGAAGCAGCGGTGACGATGACGAAATCGCCCTCGCCGAGCTTCGCCTGCTCCACCAGCGCGCCCCAAGCGGTGACATACTGCATCCACACGGCCGCCGCTTCCTCGAACGACAGCGCCGCCGGATGCTTGACGACGAGGCGGGCGGGCACGTTGGCGACCTCGCCATAGGTGCCCCAGCGCGCGATATCGAGCGGGGGGATGACGCTGACGGCTTCGCCTTCTGCAAACCCGGTCACGTCCGCCCCGACCGTAACGACAGTGCCGGCAGCCTCGTAGCCGAGTCGGCTAGGGAACTCGGCTTCCTGAAGGTAGGCATGGTTGCGGAACATCACCTCGGCGCGGTTTATGCCTATCGCCTTCACCGCGATCTGCACTTCGTCGGCCGCGGGCGCGGGCACTGCCACATCTTCAATCCTGAGGACGCTGGCGTCGCCATATTCGTGGATACGGACGATGCGGCTCATGGGACACTCCTTGATTATTGAACGATCGTTCTGTATCGATGTCAGCGACAAGGTTCAAGCTATTATTTATCGATCATTCCATATCGGGCACCAGACATGACAGACACGAAAGCCCGTCGTGGCGCAGGCCGCCCTCGAGAGTTCAACACTGACGCTGCGCTCGACAAGGCGGTACGGCTTTTCTGGCAGCGCGGCTACGAGGCGACGTCGATGGCCGATCTGGTGGCGGAGACTGGCGTCGCCGCCGCCAGTCTCTATGCGGCGTTTGACAACAAGGCGGGGCTGTTCGCGGCGGTGATCGAGCGCTATTCCGCCACGTTCAGCGTCCACCTCTATGCACCCATCAACGATCCGGCGTTGGCCACCTTCGAGGCTGTCACGGGCCTGCTGGAACGAGCGGCGTCAACGTTCTCCGAACCTGGAACGCCGGCCGGCTGCTTCATGTATTCGGCAGCGGCAGCCGTGTCGCCGGCGTCCGCCGCCATCGAATGCCTGCTGCGCGACAAGCGTATCGCGGCGGAGGCCCTCCTAGTCGAGCGTCTGCATCGTGGCGCCGCGCACGGCGAGCTTGCGGCCGATGCCGATCCGGCCGTGCTAGGCAAATTCTTCAATACGGTCATGGAAGGCATGTCCGTTCAGGCGCGCGACGGCGCTACGATCGACGAACTGCTCGCCATCGCCAAAATGGCACTCGATCGATGGCCGGCTGCGGTGTGACCGTCGAGGCGAGCTCATTCTCGGTGTTTTTGCAAAAAACATCTGTCAACTTACAGCTAGGGCCTGAAACGTGGGCGCGTTCTTCTCAGTTGCGTGGCGGTGCTTGGGTTTCGCGCCAAGGCATTACCACAGAGCTTAGGGTCAGGACCCATTGATTTGATGTGACGACTGTGATTCAGGCTCGCGGTGAGGAGTCTGAAAGATGAGTGATTTGTATTGGCTGACGGACGAGCAGATGGCGCGTCTTCAGCCCTATTTTCCGAAGAGCCATGGCCGGGAGCGCGTCGATGACCGGCGGGTTTTGAGCGGCATCTTCTTCGTCAACGGCAATGGGCTGAGGTGGCGGGATGCGCCGAGAGAATATGGCCCGGCAAAGACGCTCTACAATCGCTGGAAGCGGTGGAGCGACAAAGTGTTGTTGCCCCTCAAAGACCGGACACGTCCTCCTTGGTTGAACGATCTGCGATGAACTCTCGCGGTGAACGGTATCCCAGCGCCTTGTGCGGGTGAAGGCGGTTGTAGTGATCGAACCATGCTGGAAGCTGACGCATGACGATTTCGGCTGATGACATCGGATTGACCCTGGCGTAGTCGCGCTTGATGGTTCGCACGAAGGCCTCGGCCATGCCGTTGGATTGCGGGCTCTGGACCGGCGTCGTCAGCGGTTCGAAGCCGATCTCGCGAGCAAAGCGCCGGGTTTCGCCGGCGATGTAGCCCGAGCCGTTGTCGGTCAGCCATTCGATCACGCCGGGCAGACGATTGACCGGGCCGAAGCGGGTTTCGACGGCCACCGTCATGAGGTCGCGGACATCCTCCCCTTTGATGCCCTCGGTCGTCGCGACGAAGCCGATCGCCTCGCGGTCGCAGCAGTCGAGCGCGAAGGCGACGCGGACCTTCTCGCCATTGTCACAGCCGAGTTCGAAGCCGTCCGAGCACCAGCGCAGGTTGGATCGATCGACGGCGATACGGCCATCGTGACGTCGCGCCTCGACACCGCCGGCATGGCGCTGCAGGAGCAGGCCGCGCGCCTTCATGACACGATAGACCCGTTTGTGATTGGGCGCCGGCCTGCCTTCCGCCCGTGCCACACGCCGTAGCAGCGCCCAGACGCGGCGATAGCCATAGCTCGGCATGTCGGTGATGATGGCCTGGATCGCCATGACCATCTCGTTATCGGGCAAAGCAGGCCTCCCCTGACGGGGCTTGCCGAGGGGAGCTCTGGCCCGTGCGGCGATGTTAGACCGGGCCACGCCCAGCGCTTCGCAGACGGCCTTCATCGCGAACCGTCCCTGGGCCACGACAGCGAGCGCAGCAGATGTTTTTTTGGGCCCGCCGTGGCGTCGAGCGCTTCCTTCAGGATTTCAGCCTCAAGCGTCTTCTTGCCGAGAAGCCGATGCAGTTCGCGGATCTGATTTTGCAGCATCCTGTATTCGGACACCGGAACGACTTCTTCCTCGGACCGCGTCGCCGTCAGTGCACCCTGGTTCGCCAGCCGACGCCAGGAGAACAACTGGTTGGGCGCAATCCCATGCCGCCGGGCAACCAGGCTCACGCTCATGCCCGGCTCGTAGGTCTCCGCGACAATCGCCAGTTTCTCGGCGGGCGCCCAACGCCGCCGCCGCTCGGGTCCCGAAAGGACCTCACTCTTCGATATCGAACCAGTCATAGACACCACATTACTCCTACCCCTTACGGAAGTGGGAGGCCGTGTCCGGTCAATTAGGGGGCGGCTTCACAAAGGCATCTTTGTCCGCATGATGGAAGGCCTGGCTGCACCTCAGGCTCCCGAACGCCAGACGATCACGATCGACGCGACCTATCTCAAAGCGCACCGCACGGCGTCCAGCCTTGGTGTAAAAAAGGAGGTCTGGGACGCCTGATCGGACGTACGAAAGGCGGCATGAACACCAAGCTGCATGCCGTGACTGATGCGAATGGTCGTCCCATCAGCTTCTTCATGACCGCTGGGCAGATCAGCGATTACACTGGCGCAGCCGCGTTGCTCGACAGTCTGCCCAAAGCGCAATGGATGCTGGCCGACCGGGGCTATGACGCCGACTGGTTCAGCGACGCCTTGCAGGAAAAGGGCATCACGCCGTGCATCCCGGGCCGGAAAATACGCAACAAGACCGTCAAATACGACAAGCGTCGCTACAAACGCCGCAACCGCATCGAGATCATGTTCGGTCGTCTCAAGGACTGGCGACGCGTCGCGACACGCTACGATCGGTGCCCGAAGGCCTTCTTCTCCGCCACCGTCATCTTCTGGCTCTGATCAATGAGTCCTGACCCTACTTTTGCACTGGCGCTTACACGTCATTAGAGTAATGTTGTGCTGAGGGCTGCGGCCGACAGTCGGCCCGGGGCGACTCATGATAACTCACACATCAAACAAGGAGACACATCATGGCTAGCAGTGGCAATCGCGTGGTCACATACATGGGTCCGAAGAAACTGGAGCTTCAGACTTTCGACTTTCCAAAACTCGTCGACCCGAAGGGCAACAAGACGCCGCACGGCGCGATTTTGAAGATCGTGACCACCAACATCTGTGGCAGCGATCAGCATATCTATCGTGGCCGGTTCCCTGCTCCCAAAGGGATGGTGCTCGGCCATGAGATGACGGGCGAAGTGATCGAAGTCGGACCCGACGTCCATTTCATCAAGAAAGGCGATCTCTGCTCGGTGCCCTTCAACGTCTCCTGTGGGCGCTGCCGAAACTGCAAGGAGCGCCACACCGACACCTGTGAGAATGTCAACGACAAGGCCGACTGCGGCGCCTACGGCTTCAATCTCGGCGGTTGGCAGGGCGGACAGTCCGACTATCTCATGGTCCCCTACGCCGATTGGAACCTGCTGAAATTCCCGGATAAGGACCAGGCGATGGAAAAGATCAGGGATTTGACCTTGCTCTCCGACATCTTGCCTACGGGCTTCCACGGCTGCGTCCAAGCCGGAGTCAAATACGGCTCGACGGTCTACATTGCCGGCGCCGGCCCCGTGGGCCGGTGCGCGGCAGCTTCTGCGCATCTACTCGGCGCCTCGTGCATCATCGTCGGTGATACGAACAGCGAGCGTTTGAAGCTCGTGAAGGATGCCGGATATCAAACTGTCAACGTCGCAAGCGAAACGCCTGTCGCCGATCAGATCGAAGCGATCCTCGGCGTGCGTGATGTCGATTGTGGCGTGGATGCCGTCGGCTTCGAAGCCCATGGCAACGGTCCGGGCGCCGGCGAGGATCCCGCCGCTGTTCTCAATACCCTGATCGAGGTCGTTCGCGAGAACGGAGCCATCGGTGCGCCCGGCATCTACACGGGAGGTGATCCCAACGCCATCGACAAAGACGCCAAGGCCGGAACGTACAGAATTGATTTCGGCAAGGCGTGGATCAAGTCGCCGCATATCTCGGCCGGGCAGGCTCCGATCATGCACTACAACCGCGATTTGATGATGGCGATCCTTTGGGACCGCATGCCGTATCTCGGCAAGCTCTTGAACGTCGAGGTCGTCCCGCTCGAGATGGCGCTGGATGCCTACAACACCTTCGACCAGGGCTCGCCGAAGAAGTTCGTCCTCGACCCGCACGGCAGCGTGCCGAAGGCGGCCTAAGTCGCAGGCAGGCCTTGAGGCGTCATTCGTCCTCCCTCGGGCGCCCCAAAAACGGCGACCCTGGCGCGCGTGACCTGTGCACCCCCCCCTGTTCTCGTCACGCGCACCCTTTTCGCCCAAGTTCAATGGAGACAAGGTTCATGACAAGCAAATCACTCGATGGCCTCAAGGTCGCAATCCTGGTTACCGACGGCTTTGAAGAAGTCGAACTGACCGAACCGCGCAAAGCCCTCGACGAGGCTGGCGCCAAAACCAGCATCGTCTCGCCCAAGGGCCCAACCGTACGCGCCTGGGATTTCACGGATTGGAGCAAGGGATACGCCGTCGACGCTGCCCTCGGAAGCGTGAAGCCACAAGATTTCGACGCGCTGTTACTACCGGGTGGCGTCATCAACCCGGACACGCTCCGCACCGACGCCAAGGCCGTGGCGTTCGCCAAGGCGTTCTTCGATGCCAAGAAGCCCGTAGCCTCGATCTGCCATGGGCCGTGGACGATCATCGAGACCGGCGCGGCGAGCGGCCGCCGCTTGACCTCGTGGCCGTCGCTTAAGACCGATCTCAAGAACGCCGGCGCGAACTGGGTCGATCAGGAGGTCGTCGTCGACCAGGGCCTCGTAACGAGCCGCAGCCCCGACGACATGGCCGCCTTCAACCGGGAGATGATCGCATTGTTCCGAACGGCCGGCCGCGCGGTCAGCCACGCAGCCGAGTGAAGTTTTTGTCGTCGGCGCGAGAGACGCGACAAATTTAGGAGAGCAAGGATGCGCGAAGGTATCGAGGAAGGGTTCATGGCGTTCGTGTCGGACGGCAGCGAGGGTATCGGTGCCGTGCGCCTCGTACGCCCCGATGCACTCGTGATCTACGTCGAAAACGCCGGCGAATTCGTCGTGCCGCTGACCGCGGTGCGGGACGTTTATGCGCAGAAGGTCATCCTCGAATGCCGCAAACTTCCGCACGACATTCGGAAGGCGATCGGCCACGCCCATGACGTCGAAGACACCGCCTTTGTTCGGCACCCACCAACACCTTGAATCTGAGGCAGGAGCACTCGCCAAGCCATGTTCCGGTCGGGTGCCTATCTGGAGCCCGCCAATCTCCCGGCCCGGCTCGGCTATGAAGCGTCCGCGATCGTCGAGGCCTTGGGTCCCGGCGTCAACAGCTTCAAGCCAGGCGACGCGGTCAGCGTCATTCCGGCATTTTCGATGAACAAGTACGGCGTCTATGCGGAAGAGGCGATCGTGCCCGCTTCCGCTGTCGTGAAACGTCACATGGGCGAGAGCGCAGTCACATCGGCGGCGGTATGGATGGCCTATCTGACGGCGTACGGCGCATTGATCGACATCGGAAAGCTTGCGGAAGGCGAGGCTGTCATCATCACAGCGGCGTCGAGCAGCGTTGGCCTTGCGGCGATCCAGATTGCCAATAGCGTTGGAGCGATCCCCATCGCGTTGACCCGGACGAGCGTGTAGTCGGAAGCGCTTCGCAAGGCCGGAGCGCCGCATGTGATCGCCACGGATGAGCAGGATCTGGTGGCAGAGGTGAACCGGATCACAGGCGGCAAAGGGGCACGTATTGCTTTCGATCCAGTTGGCGGACCGCAGGTCGAGAAGCTGGCAGAGGCTTTGAGCCGCGAAGGCATTCTCTTTATCTACGGCGCGCTCAGCGGACAAACGACGCCGTTCCCGGCCGGACCGGCGATGCTCAAGGCACTATCCGTGCGCGGCTATACGCTGTTCGAGGTCACGAGCGACCAGCATCGACTGAAGCGCGGCGAGGACTTCGTGAGACAGGGCCTGAAGGAGGGCGCGTTGACGCCCGTCATCGCCAAGACCTTCACGCTCGATCAGATAGTCGAGGCGCACCGGTATATGGAATCGAATGAGCAGTTGGGGAAGATCGTCGTCACAGTAAACTCGTGATTTCAGGAGTTCCTCATGGCAGGAGCAGCATTAAACGGCGCGCCGACGCTTTTCAGTCCCATAGCGCTAGGACCCTACACGCTGAAGAACAGATGCGTGACGGCCCCGCTTACGCGCAGCCGGGCCGGCGCCGGAAACGTACCTCACGCTCTTAACGCGCTCTACTATGCGCAACGCGCGAGTGCGGGGCTCATCATCTCGGAAGCCACGCAGATCGCGCCGGAAGGTCAGGGCTATATCGCGACCCCGGGGATCCATAGCCAAGCCCAGATCGAAGGTTGGAAGATCGTAACCAGGGCCGTGCACGTCGCTGGCGGCGTCATGGTGGCCCGCTCTGGCACGTGGGGCGCATCTCGCATCCCGCGTTCCAGCCGGGAGGCGCGCTGCCGGTCGCACCCTCCGCCATCAAGCCCGACGCCCAGGCCTTCACCGAAAAAGGCTTCGAGCCGATCCCGACGCCCCGTGCGCTGGAGACAACCGAAATTGCCGGCATTGTCGCGCAGTACGCTCAGGGCGCCAAGAACGCGCTCGCCGCCGGGTTCGACGGCGTCGAGGTGCACGCCGCCAACGGCTACTTGATCGACCAGTTCCTGCGCGATCGCACGAACAGACGCTCCGACTCGTACGGCGGCGGCATCGAGAACCGCGCGCGCTTTCTCATGGAGGTCGTGGACTCCGTGACCGCAGCGGTCGGGGCGGAACGGCGTGCGCATCTCACCGCAGAACGGCCAGAACGACATCGCGGACAGCGATCCGCAATCGCTCTTCAATCACATAGCGAAGGGCCTCGCCGCGCGAGGACTCGCTTACCTTCACGTGATCGAGGGCGACACCCCCATGCCGAACCCGTCGCCAGCATTACTATCAAGGGGTCAATGTTGGACGCCGATCCGGGGTCATTATCCCGCGCCGATTGACAGTCACCGTCGCCTGGTAGCCGTTTCCCTTCGGTGTCGCCGTTAGTGCGACCGCCGGGCCGCCATCAGGAGGAAGGAAACTCATTGCCCTAAGAGCGCGCAACAGCGCGCCGTCGCGCGACGGTGCGTGCCGGACTGCACACCGCCAACGAACT
>NZ_LXVY01000037.1 GCF_001650735.1 Sphingomonas sp. TDK1
CGTGCATCCGCCGGACGGATACTCCCCCCGCCGATCCTCGCCAGTCTTTCATATGTTCTCTCTATGTTCTACTACTGCGGCCTTTTCGAGTCGCTAGGAATAGGCCCGATATGTCGATCAGGATCGAACCCCTGGAGAATGGCCGGCTGAAGCTTTCCGGCGACGTAGAGGACGAGATTTGCCTGTCCGCGCGGGCGCTCGACGAGGGCTTTGCCATCGCGATTTCGGAAGGCACGCTGGTGCAGGGACGCTTCGATAATTGGGTCGACGAGTGCCGATTTTCGGTCGCCGTCGAGGGCGCCGGCATCGCTACAATCAGCCGCGCGGAGCGCGGCGACGTGCTAGATCTGGCGTGGAAAATCGAGTGGATCAGCGTCGCGATCGCCCGCGACTTGCGCTGCGCCGAACGCAGCGAAGCGCCGCAGTTGCAGCGCGAATTGTCGATCGCGAACGCTGGGAAAGTCGCCGCCTAGGTCAGGCGGCGGCGCTGCGTTCCAGTGCTGCGATCCGCTCTTCGCAGATCACCTGCACGGCTTGGCCAAGCGTTTCGACGCGCTCACCCAGCCACGCCAGTTCCTCCTCGCTGATACGGTAATGTTTCGAGTAGCGCGCCTTCACATAGGCCTCTTTCAACTTCTCGAACCGGGCGCGGTCGCCGCGCTGATCACGCGGCCATGCGTCGACCAAGCGCGGGTCGATGCGCTCCGCCTGCGTGCGCAGGAAAGTCAGATTGTGCACGTGGGGCGTATAGAAGGTGCAGACCAGCAGCACGCAATGGTAAAGGCTTTCCGTGGCCTGATGGGTCAGGAAGGCCGCGTCTTTCAGATATCCCTTCCGACGCGCATCGCCAGCGAGGTCCAACTTACTGGCAGCACTGGGAAACCATTCGACGAAATACTCACGTGCCATAGCCAGGGCCTGCTTGGGCGTCTTGGGCTTGGGCTGGTGGAGTTCGGTGTCGTCGCTCTGATATAGCGCGATGCCATCGCGGGCGACGTCCATGAAGAAATAGCGCCCATGCGCCAGACCGTCATTCACTTCCTGCAGGGTGTGGACGATGAAATTGACGGGCGTGCGGAGCGTCTTGGTGATCGCCAGTTCGCGGTTGAGCCGGTCGTCGGCGGTCGTCCAAAACTGGGCGCGATCGGTGAGCTTGTCGTTGTTGACGATAACCAGAAGGTCAAAGTCTGACTGATAGCCCTTGGCGGTATAAGGCTCATCAACCCATCCGCCACGCGCGTAGCTGCCGTACAGAATGACCTTGAGGATGCGCCCTTGCTTCTTCCAGTCCGAGGTCGCAACGGCGGTCGCGTCGCCGAATTCCTGAAACAGGATTTGGATGACACGCTCCAGCTCGCGCTGCTTGGCTGGCGGCAAATGATCGAGGCTGGTCCTCATGGACCGATCCTAACGCGCTGATGCCGCGGCGTACACCTCGCCCTCAGGTAGCGGGCGAGGTGCCGCGTTTATCTCGGCCATTTGCCGCGTTCGGCGCGATCCAGGGCAAGGATCACACGGGCAATGGCCTGCTCAACCTCCCGTACCGTGCAGCCATGCCGTTCGGCCGCCTCGACGTGGTTGCAATCATCAAACCGCACCGATCCGAAGATCGCCCGATCCCGTTCGGGCAGGGCACGAAATGCGCGGCGCATCCGCCGCAGACGAAGCCAGCGCATCATTGCCCCACCTCCTCGTCCGAGACGAACCCGAGCAGGTAATCGGCCGCCTTGCTGGCCGCGCTCGCCGCCCGAAAGATCGCCTTTTCGTCTTGCCGCAGCACGGCCAACCAGCTGCCAATATAATCGGCATGCCGCACTGTCGGCCGGATCGCCAGCGATGCGCAGGTGAACGCGCTGGCCATCTCGGCAACCAGCTCCTCGCGCGCATAGGAAGCGCTGCCGAACGCCCCCGACTGGTCACGATCCAGCCGCGAACGATGCCCGGTCCAGTGCCCAAGCTCATGCAGCAAGGTCCGATACCAATTGATCCGGTTGTAGAAAACGAGCTGCGGCGGCACCGCGACATAGTCGCCGCCCGGGCTGTAATAGGCCTCACCGCCCCCGACCCGGATATCTGCCCCACATGCTTCCATCAGTGCATGCGCGGCGGGAATGCGGTCCGCCTCGGCCACCGGTTCGGCGTGCTCCACCACCGTCAGCCGCTCGGGCAGTCCCTCGCATTGGTCGACGTTGAACACGGTGAACCGCTTAAGAAACGCCAGCTGCCGCGCCTCTCGATCCTCGTCGCGCGCCCGCTCAGCCTCGTCCTTCGGCGTGAAGCGATCCGCATAACAAATCGTCGTCCCCCGCTCCCCGCGCCGTACGCTGCCGCCCGCCGCCTGGGCTTGTCGAAAGGTAAGCCAACGCTGCGAGCCATACTTCCCCTCGATCACGGCCGCCCAGAGGATCAGCACATTGATCCCAGAGTAGCGCCGCCCGGTCACCGCATTTGCCGGCATCGCACACCCGCACGCCGCAGCATCCCAAGGCTGCACCCAGGGCAGCCGTCCCTGTTCCAGCTCGGCAATCACCCGTCCCGTCACCTCGGCATAGAGGCTCGCCCGGTTCTCGTGTCCAACACCCATGGTCCTGCTCCTTTTCAAAACACCGCAACCGGCGCCGGAAGGGCGGGGGGAGCGGCAGGAGCGAACCGGCAGTCCTGCAGAGGCAGGCTGCACCCGGAGGGCCGAAACACCGTGGAGGAGCCGGGCACCGCCCGGCTTGCGGCATGCCGCGGCAGGACTAGAGGCGAGCGACGCTCCCCCTGCCCTGTCCGCGTGCCGGCGCACCAACGCCGCCGCGCCTTAGCGCGGCGACCATCCTGTCAGCGCGACCGCGCTGCCGGGCGCCACCGGCGCCCGGACAAGAACCGCACCCTTGCAACCGGGTGGGCCGCGCGGGCGGCGTGCGCGCGCCGGCACGTGCGCCAGCCGCCGCCCGTGCCTCCCGCCCGGGCAAGTGTGCCACGCGGGCACGAAAAGCACGCGCGCCCTGGTGTCGCCGCAGGCGTGCGCCAGCGCGCGCCCCGCACCCGCGTTCCGCTGCTGGCACCTGCCGGCCGCCGATCCACAGGATCGACGCTCGCGTCCGCGATCAAAACCCGAAAGGGCCGAGACGGCCAGCGCGACTCGGCGCCGCGCAACGGCGTGCGAGCGCAATCATGCCGCTGGCGTGAGACGCCCAGCATGGTCCACCAAGCCGCCTGTCGATCAAAAGGCGCGGCTGAACACGAATAGCCTCAGGCCCATTCAGATCCGTCTGGCCAAGGCGCTAGGACCACCACAGCACTGGCGAAACGGCAGGTTGGATCGCAACGGAGCGGCACATGGTCACGCGTGAGGAACTCTACCGCCTTATCTGGGCGATGCCGATGACCAAGGTATCGACACAGCTCGGCATCTCCTACGGGAAGCTGGTACAGATCTGCACCGCAATGGGCGTACCAAGGCCGGCGCAGGGCCACTGGGCACGCCTCGAGCTCGGCAAAGTCGATCCTGTCCCGCCGCTACCCGCAGCGGTGGAAGGACAGCCCACCACATGGACCGGCAACGGCACGCCCCTCCCCAAGCCGAACCCCGCCGCCCGCGCACCTCGGAAAAAAGCGATAACCGGCAACAAGACGCCTCCGGCCATGCACACGCTCCTGCGCGGCACGAAGGCGCAATTCCTGAATAGCCGCCCGACCAGGGATGATGGCTTCCTCCGACCGTACAAACGCGCCATGCCCGACCTACGTACCACCTCCGAAGCACTCGATCGTGGTCTGCTGCTAGCAAATGCCCTGTACAATAACTTCGAGGAAGCTGGTCACCACGTGGTACTCAGCGGGCTCAATTCTGCCGCCCGCCGCCTGCAGGTCGACCCCAGAGAGGCACCGATAAAGGGACGGCAGTACGACCCGTATCCGCAGCCATGGCGGCCCGATCGACCCACTCTCGTTCAGACAGAAGGGGTGAGCATCGGTCTCATCGTTCTCGAGATGACCGAGCACGTAAATATGCGCTATACGAACAATGGCTTCGTCCGAGACAGCCCCGAGCTTGCTGCACGCCTGGAGCGGTCCCACGGCTCCGGCTGGACAACATTCGAGGATGTGCCGTCGGGTCGGCTCCGTATCGTCGCCTATGCTGCAGACTCCGGCGTCGACTGGTCGCAAAGCTGGCAGGAATCGGAGGATCAGACAGCACCGCTCTCGCCCGAAACCATCGTCAAAGCCGTTCTGGCGCAAAAGCGACAGCTTTTGGAAATGGCGGAGGAAGCCGCGCGCCGGGCCGAGCTTCGACACCGCGCATGGTTGGAGGAACAGGAGAAATGCCGCCGCCGCGAGGACGAACGCAACATCGCCAAATCATACGAGGAAAGTTTGGCAGCCCTGCAAAGCGCTATCCAGCGATGGTCAAGGGTCATGGACATCGAGCAGTTCTTCTCCCAAGCCGAGCAACGCGCAGCGACACTCCCAAGCAAAGCCCAAACGAACGTGTTGGAGCGGGTCAGCCTTGCCCGAAACCTGATCGGTCGTCAGGATCCCCTCGATCTCCTTCGAGAATGGAAGGCGCCTGCCGAGATCTACAAGCCGCTATATGCCGACTCCGCCGACATCGTGCAGCAGCGAACGCGGAGAAATCTTTGACGGCCGTCTGGCGGAAGTTCCCTTGCTCCCAGTTCGGCTGAACCGACCCCAGGGTGGCGGCAGCCGACCAGAGCCGGTCGTTCAATTCCGCTCCAATGAACGTCCGGTACTGACGGAAGCCGCATATGGTGTTGATCGAAGCGGACGATCGGCAAAGCGCCCAACTTTGGGCGTTCCCCACGGCATATGCGACGCAACGCCGACATTTCTTCACCTGCAGATGACGTTCCGCCTTCGTTTGCCTCTGGCGTACGTCATGTCACTTTCGTGCAGTGCCCCCGACGAAGCCCCGCTGCGGGCGCGAGCTGACATGAATGAGCGAGGGGACCGGAGGGGTGTATATACCCTCTGGGTTGCTAGGGCACGGAGTAGCTACGGGCAGCCATCTTCCCTCTTTCAAAGCCTGGACCCCCGGTCCTCAGGCTTTTTGTCACTCATCAAGAACCGAATTGGCTTCTTGATGAACAATCCTCCGACGAAAACGAAAAGGTAGAGCAGGATGATGAGCGCAGCCAGCGACAGGAGCAGAACCCCGACCCAAAACGTAAAACTGAAGCGCGTCGCCAAAAAGCCAAGGAACAGGCCGAGGAAGACCGTTACCGCTGGCGTCTGCACGGGCTCGCTGCGCGGCTTCTCCCATCCGGTTTTCCGATATCCTCGTTCCCAACTATAACGGCGTCGGTTCGTGTAGCGCCCTATTCTATCAGCCTTCCTCATCTATGGGCGTTTCGTCACGCCAAATGTTGTGGCCCCGGATGGTCCGCTTACCGGCGTTCTCTCGATCCCGCACGTATTGAAAATGGTTCATTCCCGCGAACATGCCACCCGTACCGCTCATGAATTCGCGCTCCAGCTCGAATTCCTCCTTCAATTCCGGGTCAAGCCCCTGTGCATACCGATGGAGCCGGTTGATCGCTGCTTCGATGTTGTCTAGCCGTCGCTCTACTGGGTCGACATAGACCTCGGGCTTCCCCTCCTCGGTCGTTGCGCCAAGCCACCGCATCAGTTGGATTTCTATCACAACGTAGACGATCCACGCGGGGATGATCGCCCACCAATAGGCCAGAATCGCGCCTAACGGCTTCCATGCCCCTGGGTCATAGGTCCGCAACGACCAAGCTGTGCCGGCTGCAGTGACCATAATTGCGAGCGACCGTGCAGTTTCGGGCCGCATAGTCTTCCACTTGCTTGCCATCGCCCCCCTCATTTCACCGTGATTGTATCGCGACGGAGTAGCTCGCTCAATCAACAAGCTGGCGGTGTTTGCTAAACGGTCCGGTTCTGACGAACGACTCAATGTCGGCTTCTGGCTGGAGCTGATATTATGGAAGCTGGCGCGGAATGACGGCTTTGTCCCAATGTCAGTCGCTAGCAGGTCGAAGCCCTCACAATCCAACCGGGAGCGAAATCATAAAAGAGGCGCCCTCTGCGGACGACGAATACAAATCGATCTCCCCCCGGTTGGTGTCGAGCAACGAGCGCAGGATCGGCAGGCCAAGCCCAGCACCACCATCCGAGCGGCGTGTGGTGAAGAACGGCTCGAAGATGCGGTGGCGGTCCCCCAAGGGCACCCCTGGACCATCGTCCGTTACGATCACCGTGACACCTGCGAGCTCTGATCGGGCTGCGAGCGTCACCTGCGTGGCGCCTGCCTCCTTGCTGTTTTCGATCAGCCCCACCAGCACCGCTTCCAGCACGTTAGAGGGCATCGCGACCAGCGGCACAGGGCTCTCCGAAACGTGCACAGCGAGCCCAGCGCCCTCATGCCCGTAGGCGTCAGCGATGCAGCGCATCACATGGAGTACATCGGTCCGCGCTCCCTCCTCTGCCGTCGCCATGTCTGCACGCGCCAAATCGAGCAGCCGACTGACGAGCAGATTCAGCCGGGCCGCATCGTCGGCGATGTTGGCGAGGAAGCGCTCGCGATCCGCGACAGCCATGTCGCTATGGTCCTGCAGCAGTTCGACGGCACCTCGAATGCCCGCCAGCGGCGTCTTGAATTCGTGACTGACAGCATGGGCGAAGTCGCGCAGATAGCGCGAACGTCGCTCGATCGCCTCGGCCATGCTGCCGAAGTCGCGGTAGAGCGCCTGAATCTCGATCGCGGCGGTGGTGGGCGCTTCCGGCACGGCTCCGCCCCCCTTGGCGACCGCCCGGGTCGCCTCCCCTAGTGCTTCCACCGGCCGCACGATGCCGCGCGACAACAGGCCGCTCAGCACCACCAGAGTCGCAAAGATCACGACAATGCCGAGAAGGATCTTGCCGCGATCCTCATAGATGCCGACGAACAGTGCGCGCGGCGAGCGTGCCAGCAGCAGCACGCCGACCACCCGGCCATCGACGACGATGGGCCGCGCATGGTGGAGGCGCAGGTCGGAGGCGCGGCTCAGCCACTCGAGCACGTAATGCGGCCGGTAGGCGCTATTGCGGCGCAGGGTCGTCACCGCGCGACCGGCCAGCGCCGCGTGCAGTTCCGGCATCGCGGCATAGGCCAGGCGCACCTCGCCGCCTGCAAGGATGCGCCCTTGCGGATCTAGTAACTGGATCGACGCAAGCGTCGTGTTTGCCGTCGCACGGATGACAGGGGCCAAGCGCATTGCCCAAGCACGCGTCTCCGGATCGGCCGCGCCCCTGCCAGCGATGGGCGCGGGGCGCTCGGGAAGGACCGACGTCAGGCGCAGATCAAGCGTGGACGCACTGGGCATCGTGCCCATGCTCGCCGGCATCCCGTGCACACCCGGCCACTCGGCAGCACCCGCCGCTGCCAGCGCCGCGCTCTGCGCGATCAGCGCGGCCTCGGTCTGGCGCAGCAGGCTGTTCTCATAGACCCGCAGGAACAGCGCGCCGAAGCCGGGCAAGGCCGCCACGAACACGAAAGTCAGCAGCAGGATCGTGCGAAGCCGCAGGCGCGGCCAATGGCGCCGCACGACCGCCTTGAACCGCGCAATCATCCCGCCCCGCAGGTGCCGAGCCGATAGCCGATACCGGCTCGGGTCTCGATCACGTCCTCCGCACCGATCCGCGCGAACTTGCCCCGCAGG
Source organism: Sphingomonas sp. TDK1 (assembly GCF_001650735.1). GTDB lineage: Bacteria > Pseudomonadota > Alphaproteobacteria > Sphingomonadales > Sphingomonadaceae > Sphingomonas. The sequence continues at coordinate 7,671 of NZ_LXVY01000037.1, forward strand.
TTGCGGATGTGGCTGTCGATCGTGCGATCGGTGATGGCGAAACCCGGCCCGTGCAGCCGGTCGATGATCGCATCCCGGCTGAACACCTTGGACGGCATCGCCGCCAGCGTGCGCAGGATGCCGAACTCGGTGACGGTGAGCGGTACCGCCTCCCCCGCCCAGCTCGCCTGCCAGCCATCGGGATCGAGCGTCAGGCGTCCATGCTGGAGCGGGCCCGCCGCTGCGGCAACGTCCGGCGGGCGGCTGCCCACCCGCCGCAAGATCGCCATCACGCGCGCCACCACTTCTCGCGGCGAGAAAGGCTTCACGACATAGTCATCGGCGCCGAGCTCGATCCCGAGGACGCGATCGATCTCGTCGTCCCGGCTCGACAGGAACAGGATCGGCAGGTCGCCACCGGCGCGCAGCTGCCGGCAGACCTCGATCCCGTCCATGCGCGGCATGTTGATGTCGAGCACGATCAGGTCCGGCGCATGGGACGCGACGGCGGCCAGCGCAGCCTCGCCATCCTCCGCCTCGATCGCATCGAGCCCGGCCTTGGCCAGCGCGAACACCAGCAGCTGGCGGATGTGCGGATCATCATCCGCGACCAGGATCGTACGGGGCATGGGGCACTGGATCATGGCGCGCGCCTCCCCCGTCAAGATTGGACTTGCGGGGAACTGATGCTGCCGTCGCACCAGTCCCGGCTGTAATTGGCAGGCAGCGGACGCGGCGCCCCCGGTCCGACGATCGCCCGAGCCGCTGCCAGGCGGCGCGAGCCATGCCATGTCCAGTACCGCCCATCCGCCTGCCGCATCTCGAGATCCCGGAGGAGCTCGGTGCGCACATAGCGCACGCGGTCCAACTTCTCGGCGTCCATCGGCCGGCGTTCCAGTGCGATCAGGGGCAGCAGGGCACTGTCCCCACTGCGATGCAGGTAGCAGAGGTCGATCTTCGCCGGGTCGGCGGCCTGCACGTTCCAGCGGGCCGCGATCGCTTCGATGTCGACGAAACAGCAGACGGTCAGCACGATACCGGCAGCCAGCGCGTTGCAGTTAATCAGCCAGCGCGCACTGCGCCCGCGCAGGATGCGCCAGCAGATCAGCACCAGGCCGAGCGCGACCAGCGCCATCCACAGCAGCGCCGCGATCCGCCAGGAGGTGAGCATCGACTCCTGGATATACTGCACCGTCCGCAGCGCGCTGGAGGCGACGAGCACCAGGTTCTGCGCGACCCACAGGGCTACCAGCCGTCGCGCCCAGGGATTGCGCTCGCTCGCACTGCCCGGCCGCAGCATGGCGAGCGCCATCGCGCCGGCAATCAGGGCCGTGACGATCAGCGGATAGGCGCCGCGATGCACATAGTCCGTCCGCGTCATGCCATCGGGCAACGCGCCCCCACCCCACAGAAAGGCGATGTCGAGGGCATTCTGCACTGCGAAGATCAGGTTGAAGAGCGCGAGGGCGATCAGCACCGACGGCAGCGACGTGCCGGGAAGGATCGGCTCCAGATCCGGCACGCGTCGTGCGGCGCGCAGCGCGAGTGTGCCGGGACGCAGCATCGGCCAGACGCAGCAGGCAACGAAGTTCCACAGCGCGAGCTGCCACAGGCTGGGCAGCTGGATGGAGGCGAAGGCATGCTCGATCAGCGGGTTCGCCGCGGCGAAGAGGATCAGGAAGACGATGCCGCCGAGCAGCGGCAGGGCCAGCGTAGTCGCGAGCAGACGCGGAGAAGCGCCTACACCACGTCGCTGCTTGGCAATGCGATGCAGGTCCGTGAAGGTCCGCAGAAAGCCGGTAGCGCCATGGAGGAACAGGCGAACAACCCAATGCCAAGCATCGTCGAAACGTCCGGCCCTGGGCGCCAGAGCAGCGAAGGCGATCGCACACCAGAACATCGACCAGGCCAGCACCCCCGGCTCGTCGAATAGCGACATCGCAAAAAGCGCCGCCAGCGCGAGCCCAGGCCACGCGGATCGCGCCCTGCCGATGTCCGGTCGCGTGGCGATGATAGCGAGCAGCCAGGCGCCGGCGAACACACCGACTCCTGCCCCGCCGAAGCTGTCGACGAAAAGCCTGTCGAACAGGATGATCAGGGCCAAGGCGGCACCGGCCTTGCGGACGAAACTGAAGCGCACGTGTTGCTCCCTCTTGCTCAGGAGCAGCGTGGATATGCGACGCTAATCCATCGCTTGCGCTGACGCTGAGGAAATTCATGGGAGTGCCTGTGCAGGACCGGTGCAGATTGCTGCCTTCGCTACCGTTGCGGCTGAGACCGTTTAGCGCAAAGCGGTTAGATTGTTGGCCGCATATCACTGCCCGGGCGCAGTAAAATATTTCTCCTTATTGCTTGAATTTGCATCGCTGCGGGCAGATTTGCCATCTCTTGGAGCGCGATTGGGCCAACGCGAACCTGAAATCGTCGGCTAGTTTGGAATCGAACCCGGCAAGACTTTCCCGGTGACGGTACTTCGCACGGTACCGGAACTGACGGTATCAGCTTAGATGCTTGAATTATTCGTCGTTTTTCGGCGAAATTCGATTCCTGCAACCGGCACCATTTCTCGATCCCAGGAAATCCCATACGGCTTTGTAAACCGCAGAAATCTGCGGTATTTTTTGGCCGTCGGGTTCGTGATCTCTCGTTCAGCTCCACTGAAGCGCAAGGCCAAGTGGGGCCCTTTTCCCAGGATTGCGGACCTAAAACTTGGCATGAGGCCCCACCCGGTCGGGCTTCGCTGCGGAAGGCCCGAACCATGGCTCTGAGCGATATTGCAATTCGAAAGGCCAAGACTCGCGACAAGGCCTACAAGCTGTACGACGAGCTAGGCCTGTTTCTCGTCGTGTCGCCGTCCGGCTCCCGTCTTTGGCGGATGAAGTACAAGCGCCACGGCGTCGAAAAAAAGCTCAGTTTCGGCTCCTACCCTGAGGTTGGCCTGCGCGTGGAGCGACATCGCGAGAAACTCCGGAGGGAAGCGTTTGCGGACATTACCTTCACCCGAGTCGCCAACGAATACTGCTCGAAGAGACGGCGTGATGGTGACCGGGCATGGGCTCCTGCAACCGCGTCACGCAGCGAATATCTCCTCAGCCTGCTCGACAACTCGATCGGCAAGATGCCGATCCATGAGATCGAGCCAATCGATGCGCTCGCCGCGATCCGGAAGATCGAGAAGCGCGGCAAGCTGGAGACCGCACGGCGCACCCTCCAGTTGGCGAGCGCCGTGTTCCGCTACACGATCGCCACTGCCCGATTGAAGTCCGATCCGACACGGGACCTGCGTGGCGCCTTATTGACGCCGACCGTCACGCATTATGGCGCCGTCACCGAAGCGAAGGATGTCGGGAGGCTGCTGCGTGCCATTGACAGCTACGAAGGCCAAGGAATGACCAAATGGGCACTGCAGCTAACGCCCCACGTGTTCGTCCGCCCTGGGGAACTGCGCCATTCCCGGTGGAAGGAGATCAACTTGGACGCCGCCGTGTGGACCATCCCGGCCGAGAAGATGAAGATGCGCAAGCCACATCATGTCCCACTCTCGACTCAGTCGATCGCCATCCTGCTTGAGATCCGCTCGATCACCGAGCCCAATGACTATGTCTTCCCGTTGATGCGGTCCCACGCGGCCGATGTCGGACAACATGCTCAACGCTGCACTTCGCCGTCTGGGATACTCCAGCGACGAGGTGACGGCACACGGCTTCCGGGCGATGGCGAGCGCCTTGCTGAACGAATCCGGCAAATGGTCCTACGACGCCATCGAACGCGCGTTGGCGCACGGCGACAGCGACAGGGTGCGCGCGGCTTACCATCGCGGCAGGCACTGGAAGGAGCGCGTGGCGATGGCACAGTGGTGGTCGGACCTGCTGGATAGCCTAGGCAGCGGGACGACTTTCCTGCATTTTCAGGATGCGATGGCCGCTTAGCTACTGGCAGACCTGGCCGAACTCACATCCACCTCAAACAGCCCCAGAAAACCGCCATTTTTCGTGCCCCCCCAAAGTGCCGTAACCCACTCGTGGCCCACCAAAAATTTCGGTCCGAAACCTCGACACGAACTGTCGCTAGATGAACCATATTGGTACTTTTTAGACCCGATTCGCGCCACTTTTCTGGGTCGGTTCTCAACCTTTTATCTTCGTCACATCTGCTCAAGCAGGAGGAACTCATAGGCGGATCCGGTCGCCCGCTCACCGGGGAGCCGGGCGCTGATTGGATCGGCCTTGCCGCATTCCATACCCCTGGGGTGCAGGCTCCATCCTCCTTTTGCCCTCATTGCCAGTAGGGCCTGCGGTATAGGGCCACCCCACGCGCTCACAGCCCGGCCAGCCAGCCCCCCATGCTCGCGGCAGCCCGCTACCATGCCGCGGGCCGCGCCCATGTGAGCATGCCGTACACATGATCTAGAACGGCAAAGCCAATATGTTATATCGGGAACGAACCACGAAAATTTCGGGGGCAGAATTTGTACACTCGGCATACTGATTCGGTACGTTCGTTTCGTTTGGTTTACACCACGTTTCTAGCCACGCTTGTCTGCCCGGTCCCTTGCGCGCTGGCGAGAACCGATGACACGTCAACAGTCGCGCCCTCTCCGGATCATGCCGTTCAAGATGCGTTACCGGAGGTGGTGGTCACCGCCGAGCGTCGTCGCGAAGACGGCCAGCGGGTGGCAATGGCGATTCAAACGGTTTCCGGGGAAGCGATCAACAAGGCGGGCTACACGTCGCTGACTGATCTGCAATATCTGGCGCCCGGAGTGCAATATGATCCGACGCAGGGTGCGGCCTTCCAGATCCGTGGCGTCGGCACTACCTCCTTCGACTTTTCCAACGCCAAGTCGGTCAACATCGTGGTCGACGATGTCGTGATGGACGGCCAGCGCGCGACCGGCCTGATCGGCTTGGCGGATGTGGCGCGCGCCGATGTGCTGATGGGTCCACAGGGAACCCTGTTCGGCAAGAACTCCACTTCGGGGGTTATTGCGGTGACCACCAATCGTCCGCAACTGGCGCTGACGTCGGTGCGCGCCAGTGCGAGCTACGGCGCGCACAACGAAAGGATCCTGAACGCAACGGTCAACCTTCCGCTGGGACAGCAGGGAGCGCTGCGCATCACCGGTTTTGATCAGGGGCAGGATGGTTTCGGCAGGAACGCGACTCTCCGAAAGCCTGTCGGCGCGACACACGAATATGGTGGACGCGCTCGCCTGCTGCTCCAACCCAACGATCGTTTCGACCTGCTGGTTTCCGGCGATTATGCCCATCACTGGGACAGCGACGTCCGCACCCCCGTATCCGGTCAGCCGGCACCGGCGGCGGCGATCCTCGGGGGACTTGGCGTCACGCCCGGCCCCAGGAACGCCGACACCGCCGACGGCATCTACGGACAACTCGCTTCGGAGGAATGGGGTGCGTCGGTGCGGGCTCATGCCGTCATCGGCGGTCACGACCTGACCGCTATCACCGCCTATCGCCAGACGCGCTACGACAACGACACACCAGCCAACCTGACGCCGATCGAGCGCTTCGCCTACGTCCCGTACAATGTCGGTCGCCTGCAAACCGAAAAGGTCAGCCAGGAAGTGCACCTCGCGTCCCCGCAAGCCGGACTGGTTCGCTATCTGGTGGGCGGATTCTACAACCGGCTGGAGGCAACGCAGTCGCAGCTGCAATGGGCGACGCTGGGCACTCCCGTCTTCACCAACGGCAGGCCGATCAATACGCTCTTTGCGGTTTCCGGTGCCATCGGTGCGCCCGGCAACACCTCGCTTTTCCACGCCGTCAACGAAACCGCGGCCGCCTTCGGCCAGCTCACCATCGCCCCGACGCGCTGGTTCCGGCTCGAACTCGGCGCGCGCTACAGTCATGACGACAACGCGCAGCGGCTGGACTATACGACGACGGACCCGATCGCGATGCTCGGCTTCTCGCCGCGGTTCATCGCCACCAGCGCGCGGCCGGTGCTTTCGTTCGGCCGCGTGCGCGGCGACGACGTTTCCTTCCGGATCTCGCCGATCGTTCAGATCGCCCCTGCACTGATGGTCTATGGCACCTACTCGACCGGCTACAAGCCGGCGGGCATCGCCTTCGTCGGCAACCAGTATGATCCCTATGCCTCCGAGACGGTGAAGGCATGGGAAGTCGGCATCAAATCCGAATGGTTCGGACGGCGGCTGCGGTTCAACGCCGACCTGTTCCGATCCGATTTCACCAACTTCCAGGCAACGATCCTCACACGGATTCCAGACGGTGCGGGCGGATCCTTGCTCGTGACGGCGATCGGCAATGCGGGCGGCCTGCGTAGCCAGGGCGTCGAGGCCAGCATCGCAGCGCGCCCGGTGCCATCACTCTCGATCAGCGCTTCGGCGACCTACACCGACGCCTATTTCAGCGACTATGTGTACAACGCGACGACCAACTACACCAACACGCGGCTGCCCAATGCACCGGACGTCTCTGCTACGGCAGCGGTGGACTATGAGCATCCGGTGGCGGACGGGCTGCGCCTGCGCGCCCGTGCGGATTACGCCTATCGCAGCGGCACCTGGACCGTCGTCGGCCAGCCCGGCTATTCCTACGTTCCTGCGTTCGGCCTCGCCAATACGCGGCTGAGCATCCTGCACGCGCGGTCGGGCGTCGAGCTCGGCATCTTCGCACGCAACCTGTTCGACACCTATTTCTCGACCGGCTGGCAGATCTACGGCGCGCTCGGCTTGCTTCATTACAGCTCTCCCAATGCCCGCCGCACGCTGGGCGGCTTCGTGAACTTCCGCTTCTGATGCGACGGCCCCTCCCCTTGCTCCGGCGCTCCCTGGTCGCGCTTGCCAGTATCGCGCTGCTCGCAGCACCCATCGCAGGCACCGGCGCCGCTCCCCGCGACCGCACCCAGGAAGCGCGCGAGATCCCGGAATCGACGCGGCTCAACCGCATCCAGGTGCTCGGCACTCACAACAGCTATGCGATCGGCGTCGATCCCAGAATTCTGGAGCTCCTCGATACGCGCCTGCCGCCAATGTCGGCACTGCTCGCCGCGCTGCCGGCCGCGCAGCGGCAGGCCTTGATGATCGCCCACCCGAACGTCGTGCGCTTCTCTGAAGCGCTCAACTATCGGCATCCCAGCCTCACCCACCAGCTAGACCTGGGCGTGCGCGCCGTCGAGCTCGACGTGCAGGCCGATCCCGACGGCGGCGCCTATGCCGACCCGGCCGCCTATCGCCTCCTGCGCAGCCAGGGTGCCACCGATCTGCTGCCGTTCGACCAGGCGGCGCTCGCGGCACCGGGCTTGAAGGTGTTGCACATGGCAGACATTGACGTTCGCAGTTCCTGTCCGACGTTCCGCCAATGCCTTGCCGAGCTGAAGGCCTGGTCGGACGCGCATCCGCGCCACGTGCCGATCTTCGTGTTGGTGGAAGCGAAGGTCCAGGCGCCGCCGCCGCTGCCCGGTGCGTCCCGCCTGCCGCCCTTCACCGCCGACACCTATGACGAGATCGACAAGACGATCAATGCGACGATCGGCCGCGACCGTCTGGTCACCCCCGATGATGTGCGTGGTTCCCATGCGACCCTCGAAGAAGCGGTGCTCGCCGGACATTGGCCGACCTTGGGCCAGGCGCGCGGCAAGTTCGTATTCCAGTTGATCACCGCGACCGGCCCAGATGGTACGTCGGCGTACCTGCGGGGCCACGAAGGCCTGAAGGGGCGTCTGGCATTTCTTGATGCGAAGCCGGGCCAGCCGCATGCCGCATTCCTGCTAGAGGACAACGCGCTAGCGCGCGGCGCCGCGATCCGAAGCGCGGTCGCGAAGGGCTATATGGTGCGAACGCGCGCCGATATCGAAACCTACGAAGCCAAGGTCAACGACATCAGGCGCGCTACTGCTGCGTTCGAAAGCGGCGCGCAGGTGGTTTCGACCGACTTCGAGAAGGCGGGCAACGCGTATGGAACGCCCTATGTCGTGCGGCTGCCCGGCAAGGCGGTCGCGCGCGTGGCGCCGCTCGGGAACTGATCTGCCCGCTACCGCCGCGCGCCTTCATCTACATCAGAAAGCAATGTTCGAATGCGTTCCCCCACGATTGCGGATTCGAAACATAAGCCCATGCTGGCAGCCTTTGCCTCGGTGCATCTCGGCATCAGCCTGCTCTGGGCGGGCGAGGAAATCCTCGCCCTTTACATCGTCATACGCTTCCTAAGCGTCCCTCCCGGATTGGCCGGCGGCCTGTTCCTCGCCAGCGCCCTCGCCAATGCGCTCTGCGACGGTGTGATCGGCCGCGGGATCGTGCGCTTCGCCTGGTTGCGCCGGGCAATGCCGTGGCTTTCCATGCTGGCCATTCTCGTGGCGTCGGCAAGCTTTGCGGGCCTCCCGTTGGTGGCACCGAACAGCCTGCTGGCGGCAGGGGCGCTCCTGCTCCTGTTTCGGCTCGCCTACAGCCTCGCCGACGTGCCGCATAATGGACTGACCCGCCGCATTTCCGCCCATGGCGCAGACCTGATGGCCGCACGCGTCCGCGCCATCGGTTCGGCCACCGCAACGCTGGCGATCAGCGGCATTGTCGCACTGATCCAGTTCGGCGCGGACAACGATCCGCATCGCGCAGCGTTGCTTCTGGGCGGGGTCGCCCTTGCCGCATTGGTGTTGATGCTCCCGCTTCCCTTGCTGTTGCGGGGCGACGCGCTGTACGTCGAGCCCTCCCAAGCGGAGCACTGCGTCTTTCGCGCTCCGGGCGTGCTGCGCTTTTCCGCAGCGACGTTGCTGGGCCTCGCCGGGATCGCTGCAACCGGCAAGGCGCTGCTGCACATCGACGTCGTCGACGGCGCGGTCGGTCCCCTGGCGCTTTTGATCGCGACGGTCGCACGGCTGGGAGCGGTTTGGCTATGGGCCCCGCTTGCACGCCGCAGCGGAAACCGGACGGCCCTGGGCTGGGCCTATGCCGTCAGCGGCGCCACCGCGCTCCTGCTTCCCTGGGCGCAGACGATGGGAGACGCGGTGACACTGCTGCTTGCCTGGTTCGGCCTGGGCACCGGCGGCGTGGCGTTCCTCAGCTGGGCGGTGCTGACCGAAACGATTCAGCAGGATCGCCAGCAAGGCGCGGCCCGTTTTACGGCTGCCTTCAGCGTCTTTACCATGGCGACGAAGATCGCGCTGGGACTCTCCGGAGCCATGGTCGGCAGCTGGCTATCGTTCAGCAAGGCAAGCATCCACGCGGATCCTCAGGCGTTCCTGATGCTCGGCATTCTCGTCCTCGTCGCCTGCTGCACGGCTGGCGTGATGATCGGGCGCCAGCCGAGTTCACACCGGCCTACCGACGCCAGATTGATGCCGCATCTTTGCCAGATCCGCGATACTTAGCCACCCCGGGCGATCGAACCCGCCGCGCGCCTGCATCGCCATGAAATTGCCGACGAGAACCAGCGCGGCCGCCTGGATCGAGGCATCGTCGATGGGACGACCGCAGATCAAGGCGGTGCGGAGCGTTTCGCGACCGTTTTCGGATCGCCGCCGGCGCATGTCCAGGGCGAAGGGCGCCAGCTGCGGATCGCGTGCCGCTGCAAGCGCAATGGCATGACTGGCCCGCATCAGCGCCGCCCAGGATTGAAACTGCGTTGCGGCATCGCACGTAGCAAGTTCGTCGCGCATCTGCAGGACGAGCGCGCCGAAGCCGGCGTCCAGCAAATCCGTGCGGGTGCGGAAATAGTGCGCGACGCTGGAATTCGATACGCCGGCGCGCGCCGCCACTGCGCGGTGCGAAACGGCGGCGACCCCCTGCTCAGCGATCAGCGACGCAATTTCCGCCGCAACCTCCGCGCGCTTCGAGCCGGGGGCGAGATCGACCCGCAACGGCACCTCGGCACTGTCGCCCCCCGCAGCCGCAACCAACTGCGCGAAATGATCCGGCAGGCCTCTGCCGGTGCTAGACAAACGCGACGCCAGACACTGGATCGTGCTCGCTCGAAGCAGGTGGTAATCGGCATCGGCACCCGCCGCGAGCGCGAACGGTAGCTCGTCCCGGATGTAATTCGCGATCGCACAACCGAAAAGCTGCGCCTCGTCGGCCGGAAGATGCGCTGTCAGCATCTCGACCCAGAACGCATCCTGCACATCGAGAATCCGCGTGATGCCTGAATAGCTATCCGAATTTGCGCCCGCCTCGAGCAGCAACTCGCACCCGGTCATGGCCGACACGCGGTGCAACTTCGTCATGTCTTCAAACCAGGCGGTGATTACCGACGCGAGCACCGATGGCACCGCCAGATTCAGGCCGTGAAGTCGATGGCGCCAATCCGCGAGCAGACGTTCCTGATCGGCATGCTCCGCCTCCAGCAACTGTGCAATGAGACCGGCCTTGTCGCCGATGCGATAACTCAATGAGCCAAGCGACATGCCGGCATTCTGGGCGATCGAGCGGAGGCTGAGGCCGCGCATGCCTTCCTCGGCGATCCGGACCCGTGCTGCGTTGATAAGTTGCCGAACAGGGGAATCGGGCATTTCAGGCATGCAATGCCGCTCGACCGGCCGAAAGGCAATCCGTCTCCCCCATTTGGCCTGCCGCAAATCGAACCGCAAATTCCAACATGTTACACCTCTTTCCCGGTTGCCCGGCGTTTGACGGCGCCGGAAGGTCGCAGAAGATGCCTCCAGTCGCATGTAGTTGGGTAAAATCCAGTGACTACCTCTCCCCGTCTGGCGTGCGCGTTGCGCCCTTCGCGGCGGTGCAAGGCATTCCCTACCGCCTCCGGCCAGCAGCGCTGGACTTGCCCAGCAGCCCGAACAACAGGTCATCATACCGATCGGCCAAGGCTCGATTGGTCGCGAGGAAACGTTGTATTCGGCGGCGCTGTCGATGGCGGTAGCGTTCCCATTCCTGATCATGCTGCGTGCAGACGTTGAGGATCCGCCGGGCGGCCTCGTCCACGGCATTTTCCGGATAATAATAGCCGAGATCACGGATAAGGGGGGCGTTGTGGATGAGCGGATACCCCTGCCAGCAGCATTCGAGGTAGAAATAGTTCAGCGGCAGCCCCCATTGGTGGGAGACGACAATGTCGGTGTGGCTGCTGAGAAAGTCGGGCGTCCGCACCCGATCTAGGAACAGCACCTTGCCTGCCTGCACGATGTCCAGGTGCCGCATCAGGCCCGCAAACTCGCGGTCGGCATGCACCATGTTGGCACTGTTGGCGACGTAGAGCTTCTCGAACTGATCGGGCGCGGCACGGAACGCCTGTTCCGCCGCAAGGATCGGGTAGAGGCAGAATTTCAGGACATCGATGTTCGGTTCGATGACGGTGAGCCTGCGGGGCGCCCCGCGTGGGCGATATTCGCCGGCATCTGGAAGCGCCGCGGCGACGCCTTCGATCGCCATGGGATCCCAGACGAACGGCACTTCGCGCACGGGGCAGCGCCGGAACGTCTGCAGGAACGGCGCGGTCGTGGCCGTGACCTGGGGTATGGTCCAAAGCTCGTCATATTCCCGATTGATGAAAATCGAGTCCCACAACGGTCGCCCGAAAATCATCGCTTCGATGTTCTGGACATACTCCGGCCCACAACAATAACTTACGAGCTTCGTCTTTTGCTTCTTGATCCGCGCGGTCTGGTCGGGCGAAATCTGGCCGCCGAGCTCGATCAGCACATCCAGCCCATCGCAGCCTTGCTCGATCGGCGCAGTGGGAAATGCCGTCAGGTCCCAGGGAAGCGCCGGGGTGATCGGCACATCCGTCGTGTTGAGCAGCACGACATGGTGCGCCAGGGTCGAGTTGCGCAGCAGCTTCGCCAGGAACAACGCATTCTGCTTGATGCCGTTGCTCCAGAGCGTCTCCTGCGGCGCACGCAAGCCGATGGTGATGCCGATGCGAAGAGGACGACGCGCCATCATCATTGCCCCCAATTGAGCGAAGCTTGCCGACGGAGGATGAGGCAGCCGTTATTGTTGCTGATGAGGCTATAGGTTTCGCCCGCCTGCTTCGGATTCTGGTACACCATGATTCCCGCGATCAGCTGGCCGGACGGAAATCCGGCGAGATCCGATGCCGCGACGGACGCACAATCGCGCGCCGCGAACGAGATGCGCTCAACAAGTACCGCGCAACCTGCAGGCGCAGGAATGGCGGCGATCGTCAGGACGGCGCGCATGGTGCCGTTCCCCAGCCCGGTCAGCGAAAAGAACGGCGCTTCGTCGGGGACCTTGCGGTCCCAGTCGACGATGATGTCCTGCATCGTGGCGCCCGCGGTCGCGCGTTGCGCAATGGCGCTGATCGTCGGCAGGCAACGCTTCACGCCCACGGTTCTTGCCGCTGCAACCACCAACGGTTCCTTTGCTGGCGGCGACTGGCGCTGTACGGCAGCAGCTACGTGTCCCGCGAGAAACCCGATCAGCGAAAGGGGCACCGCGACGGCCAGCCTGCCCAGCCAGATCCCCCGCCCGCTCACGCCGCGCGCTTTCGGTCGACGATCGACTGCAGCACCGCGCCGTAGACCGCGACATTGGCTTCGGCGACCGGATCCAAATTCGCCAGCAATGCCTGGGCCCGTCGGCGATACGCCTCCAGGTTGCCGTCATGCTCGGCAATGGCCTGCCGCAACGCCAGCGCGCCGTCTTCGGGATCGAAACTGCCATAGCGGTAGCCGCAACCGTCGAGCAGATGCGAATTGTGGATCAGCGGGAATCCGCCATAGAGCGCTTCATAATAGAGATAGTTCTGCGCATTGTGCCAATGATGCGAGACGATCGCGTCGGCGGAATGCCCGATCACGTTGAAGATGGGAAATCGCGGTTCGAAGGTCGCAAGCCCCTGCGCCACCAGATCCATCGACCTGGCATAGGTCACGAAGTCCGGATGTTCCTTGATATTCATGGCGTTGTACACGAGAAGCAGCTCGATCGCGTTCGGATCCTGCCGATAGGCGACGTCGCACAGCAGCAGCGGCAAATGGCAGGTCTTGACCGTGCAAATATTGGGTTCGAGCACGGCAAGCCGCCAGCGGCGGCGACCGGGCTGATACTCGAACGCGCCCGCCAGGCCGGCGTTCTTGCGCCCGCGTTCGAGAATCGTTGGATTCCACAAATGCTGCATCACGCGCACGGGTGCACGGGCGATGGTTTCGTAATAGGCGCCGCACGTGTCCGCGAACGCCGGCAGCGTCCAGATCTCGTCATAGGGTACCGGCGTAACGACCAGACCCGGCGGCAACTTGAAGACCATCCGCTCCATGTCGATGATGAAATCGTTCGCCACGCGCATCCCGACGATGCTGCCGCCCCGCTCCGAAAATTGCTGCGCCCATTGCGGGTTTAGCTGCGCGCTCAGTTCGATGACGACGTCGAGCTCGTTCATGGCCTCGTCGAGGCCGATCACCGGCGCCGGCGCCAGTTGCAGGAAGTCCCCTGCTTTTGCCGGGTCACCCGAGCCTCCGTTGACGATGAAGCAGCGCTCCACCGCCGGCGACTGGTTGAGCAGCATGACCAGGAAATAGCAGTTCTGGAAAATGCCATTCTCCCACAGGCTCTGCTCGCCGTCGCGAATGAACAGGGTCACCCCCACCTTCAGCCCCCGCTCGGCGGCTCGCTTGCTCGTGCTGGACATGCTCAGCGGCCCTCCCTGCGTGCGACGAGGCTCAGCAGCCGCCGCGCATAGGCATCCTGATTCCGTCGGTTGAACGGGCTCAGGCTGAAGATCTTGGCCGCCGCAGCGGCGTTGTAGGCGTCGAGTTCCCGGTCATGCTCGCGACAGGCCCGCAAAACCTGCTCCGCACCCGCCGCAATGTCGGATTCCGGATAGTAATATCCGACGCCAGCAAACAGTGGAGAATTGTGCACGAGCGGATACCCGCCTGAAATTGTATCCAGGTACAGATAATTCTGCGTACAATCCAATTGATGACTGATCACGATGGTGCCCCCCCGCCCCATGACGTGTGAAAAATAATCCCTAGCGTGGATGAACACCTTGCCTGCCTTGTGAAGACCGCTGTTGTCCATCAGTCCGCTGAAGGTCGGATGGCCCACCATTTGGGCGACGTTCATGAAATCGACGCGACCGATAGTTCCTGGCGCACGTCGATCGGCCGCTTCCGCGATGAGAAAGGGAAGTATCCCCATCTTTATCGGCGAAAGATTGGGCTCGAAGATTGCGGCGTTTGCCGGCTGGGAAGACAGCGTCCCCTTCTTGTAGCCGAACTTCTCGCCGTCGCCCTGGAAGCTTTCCTGCAGGAAATTGGGCGCCCAGAGATACGGGACGATGGTCACCGGGCAGCGATGCATGCTGCGCATCATCGGCAGGAACGCCGCATCCTTCTCCAGCAGCCAGACCTCGTCGCAGCGGTCCGGCTTCAGAAAACAGCCCACGCTTGAAAATGTCGTGTGGTCGACCAGCGCAGCATAGGGCTGGCCACAATTGTTGAACGCGATACGCCCCCCCCTTGCGCGAAACCGATCGGCCCATTCGAGGTTGATCGCGCCCGACAGCTCGATCACGACGTCAACCAGATCCGTGGCCTCGGCTAGCGAAAGGAGCGGGAACTTGCTGCCCACATCGCCAGCGCCGGCCGGCGGCTCGTTCTGATCACCGCAGTTGATGAGATAGACCGCCTCCACGAACGGCAACTGCCGGCACAAAGTGGCGAGATGGTACACATTCTGACCGATGCCGTTGTTCCAGATGTTCTGGCCGGCGGCGGTAAAAATGGAGATTCCGATGCGCATGCAGTGCTCATGTCTCTTGGCTGCGGGCAAAAAATGGGGAGGTGCGAGCGGGCATGCATCCGCACCTCCCCGCTCCGGGACTATTTGGGGGACAAGGAATCCCGGAGCAGCGGTACAATTACCAGCCGAAGGCTACGCCGGCGCCGTACACCGACTTGCCTCCAGAGATAGATGCACCCGCTTTCACTTTGACGTTGTCGCCGATGCGCCCGGTCAGGCCCAGCGCGACGGCCTTGTAGCCGTTGTACCCGGCAACGCTCATGCCGATGGAGACACGCTGGTCGGGATCGATGTCCGGGATCATTGCGACAGCCGTTGCCCCTGCGATACCGAACGAGGTCTGCCGGGCAAGGTCGAAGACTTGGTTCTGAACGCCCGCGATCTGGTTGCTCAGGTACGAGGTCGACTGCTGCAACTGTCCAACCGTCGCAGCATCCGACATGGCGATACCATCCGCGACATTTGTGATCCGACGTGTCTGGTCGGCCGAACCCACCGAGACGGTGTTCGGGCCGCTGGCGGTGCTGCGATCGCCAAGGACGACGGCTCCATCATTCCCCGCGCCGACATTGACGTTGTTGCCGAGGACGAAGACGCCATTCGATGCGACGTTGTTGTTGTTGCCGATCGCATAACTGCTATTGCCGCTGACAATGTTCGGGTCACCGATCGCACCCGAGCTCGCGCCCGTGACGACGTTGGCATAGCCGATGGCAATCGATTGGCTGCCAATGGCCTTGTTATTATAGCCCGCCGCCGTTGCACCGACGCCGCTGGCCACGGCGCGGAAGCCAATCGCGGTTGCGTTCGCCGACGTCGCCTGCGCGTTGGAACCATAGGCGCTCGCTCCGTCCCCTGCGGCAACGCTGCAGAGACCCGTTGCCGTCGTGTCGATA
The DNA here is from genome assembly GCF_001650735.1 of Sphingomonas sp. TDK1. Taxonomy (GTDB): domain Bacteria; phylum Pseudomonadota; class Alphaproteobacteria; order Sphingomonadales; family Sphingomonadaceae; genus Sphingomonas. Next base: position 23,247 of record NZ_LXVY01000037.1, read on the forward strand.
CCGTCGACCTTCCGGCAGTCGAGGGCGTTCACGGTTTTGACCGCGTCACCAGCCGGGCCGCGAGTCTGGAACGTGTTGTCCACTTTCGCGCCGCCTGCGAACGTTCCAACGACCTGCGTACCCGAACCCGCCACCGGCAGGAGCGGCGATATCGCAGAGCTCATCGACGCCATGATCGACGACTGAACCGTACTCAATCCCTGCGCCGTCGTTGTCGACAGCGACACCAGGTTGTTGTTCGTCGTGCTCAGCCCAGTCGACAGCGAGGTCACCCCGCTGGTCGCCGCGGACACGCCCGTCGACAGCGACGCGACGTTGCTCGCGACACCCGTCGACAGATCCGCGACCGTGCTATTCGTCGTGCTCAGCCCAGTCGACAGCGAGGTTACGCCACTGTTCGCCGTGGACACGCCCGTCGACAACGACGCGACGTTGCTCGCGACGCCCGTCGAGAGGTCCGCGACCGTGCTATTCGTCGTGCTCAGCCCAGTCGACAGCGAGGTCACGCC
>NZ_LXVY01000038.1 GCF_001650735.1 Sphingomonas sp. TDK1
AGATGTGTATAAGAGACAGGCGCGAGCGTTTACACATGGGTTTACAGGTGTCAGAATCCCGTGTCAGAACGCCACGATGCAAATCGGCTATGCGCGGGTGTCTCGCGGCGACCATCAGGACCTAAATGCCCAACTCGCCGCGCTCGCCGCGGCGGGATGCGATCCGGTGTTTCGGGAGGAGGCATCGGGTGGCCAGGCCGATCGCCCTGAGCTGGCACGCGCGATCGGTGCGTTGAAGCCCGGCGACGTGCTGGTGGTGTGGAAACTTGATCGGTTGTCGCGCTCGCTGCGGGATCTTCTGTTCACGCTGGAGGCGATTACGGCTGCAGGTGCTGGCTTCCGATCGATGACGGAGGCCGTGGACACGACGACGCCAGCAGGCCGGCTTATGACCCAGACCTTGGGTGCCTTCGCTGAGTTCGAGCGCGCCATGATCCGCGAGCGGACCATGAACGGGCTGGTGCACGCGCGGAAAGCCGGCCGGCATCTTGGGCGCCGTCCGAGCCTCACCGGCCAGCAGCGGGCCGAGATCATCGCCAAGGCGGAATCCGGCCAGGGTTCGCCGGCGCAGCTTGCCAGCCTCTTCCGCGTGTCGCGATCGACGGTGCAGCGCGTCCTGCGCGATTATCGCAACCGATCGATCGCCGCGTGAGCCTTGCCCCGGCCCTTCCGCGTGACCTGCCTGCAGACCTTGAAGCCCAACGGTACGAGTTAGCCCGCGCGCGTCAGCTCGCGCGGGCGTGGGCGGAGACGCTTCCCGAGCCTAAGCGTCGCGACATGGCGGCGCTGTTCACCCGCGTCGCAATCGAGACTTACAGCGCTGAAGCCCGACCCCATGCGAGCCTCAGCGCGCCTTTCGCCAAGCCTTATGGCCGGCTCGACCGTGCCGTTGCCGAGCTGGCGCAGGTGGTGGGCCGCGAGGCTGCACCGCTGCCGATCACCGAGGCCGTCTATTTCCTGACGGGCCTCTACACGACCTTGCTGGCCGCACGGGAGCGTGGGGCATTGGGGGCGTTCTACACCCCGCCGGCGCTAGCGAACCGCTTGCTCGACATGGCCGAGGAACAGGGGATCGACTGGACCCGCGCTCGCGTGCTGGACCCGGCGAGCGGCGGGGGCGCGTTCCTGTTGCCTGCAGCCGAACGGATGATTGCCGCGCTTCCCGAAGCCGAGCCGGCGTTCGTGCTACGGCAGATCGGCACGCGCCTGGTCGGGCTGGAGCTGGACCCATATGCCGCCGGCTTCGGGCAGAACGCGATCGAGCTGTTGCTGGCGGACGTGACTTCGGCTGCAGGTCGCCCCGCGCCGACTGTCGTGCGCGTAGCCGACACGCTGGAGGAGGCGCCTAGCGCCCGCTTTGACCTGGTGATTGGTAACCCGCCCTATGGGCGCGTCACCCTCACTCCGGCGCAGCGCCAACGCTTCGCGCGCGGCCTCTACGGCCACGCCAACCTCTATGGCGTCTTCACCGACATTGCCGTGCGCTGGACCAAGAAGGGTGGCACGATCGCCTATCTCACCCCCACCAGTTTCCTGTCCGGCCATTACTATTCCGCGCTGCGCGAGCTGATGGCGAAGGAGGCTCCCCCGGCCGCAATCGACTTCGTTCATGCCCGTCGCGGCGTGTTCGAGGACGTGCTGCAGGAGACGTTGCTGGCCGCCTATCGCCGCGGCGCCAAGCCCGGGCGCGCTCAGGTCCATTATGTCGAGGTTACGAGCGAGCGCGAGGCACGCCTTATCCGCAACGGCACGATCGGGCTCCCCTCCCCCGCATCGCAACCTTGGCTTGCGCCGCGTGAGCCGCGCCACAGTGCCCTGATCGCCAAGGCGGAGGCCATGCCGGCGCGGCTTGCCGATTGGGGCTACAGCGTGTCCACCGGTCCCTTGGTGTGGAACCGCTATAAGGACCAGATGCGGCAGCGCTCTGCCCGCGGCGTGCATCCGCTCATATGGGCCGAAGCCGTGTCTGCTGACGGCCGGTTCGCGTTCCGAGCCGAGAAGCGCAATCACGCGCCCTATTTCAAGATCGAGCGTGGCGACGCCTGGCTATTGGTCGAGGAGGCGTGCGTCCTCGTTCAGCGCACCACCTCCAAGGAGCAGGCACGTCGGCTGATCGCGGCCGAGTTGCCGGCTGACTTCATTGCCCAGCACGGCGGTGTGGTGGTCGAGAACCATCTGAACATGGTCCGCCCGGTCGCACGTCCTGCCGTATCGCCAGCGACGGTTGCGGCGGTGCTGAACAGCCGGATCGTTGACCAGCTCTTCCGCTGCATCAACGGTAGCGTTGCCGTGTCGGCGTTTGAGATGGAGGCGCTGCCCCTGCCCTCTCCTGCGGCGATGAGACAGGTGGAGGCGCTGGTTGGCCGCGGAGCCTGCAGTGCCGAGATCGAGGACGAACTCGCGCGGCTTTATGGGCAGGTTGCGCCATGATGCCGATGCTGACCCGCGATGACGTTCACGCCCGCCTGCAGGAGATCTTCCCCGATGGCGCGCCCAACCGCGCCTATCTGACCCGGATGCTGGCTGCGAGCACGGTGTTCGTCGCGCTCTATATCGACGCGATCGAGGGCAGCGGGACGATGCTTGGTCCCAAGCACGTCTATCGCATGACCGACGAGCAGGCGGTTCTTGTCGATGATGCGAGCCGCAGCGCCTATGCGACAGGGGTCTTACGTACTGGCAGCCAGACCGAGGGTCGGCGCTGGTATCAAGACAACACCCGTGAGCCGATCCGCGACGAGACCTTGCGCGAGGGGCTGGTGGCAATCGGTGCCGTGATTGAGCGCACGGACCTTCCCACCACATCGAGCAAGCCGCGCTACGCTCTGAAGGCGAGCTTTGCCGCATTGTTCGATCCTGCCCTCACCGGCGAGGCGCTGCAGGCTCGCATTGCGACGTGGCAGGCTGAAGCGCTGAACAAGGGCGCGCTCGCCCGATTGGCGATTGTGCGCCAGGGCGCGGGCGCCAGCGCGGACCAGGTGCTTGTCACCTTCCCCAATGGGGAGACGCGCCGAATGAAGCCGGGGCCGAGTTCCGAAATCACCAAGGCAGTGGTGGAGGTGTTTGCGCCCGCCTTTCTCACCGCCCCTGCCGTGGTGTTCCTCAGCGAGAGCGGGAACAAGGTGGTCGCGCGCGACGATGCGCTAGCGCGATCGATTGGCCTCGCGATCCAGGCCGACAAGAACCTGCCCGACACGATCCTAGTCGACCTTGGGCCGGTGCATCCGCTGCTGGTGTTCGTAGAGGTGGTCGCGACCGATGGACCAATCAGTCAGCGTCGCAAGGACGCGCTGGAGGAGCTTGTCGCCGAAGCCGGCTTCCCGGCTGAGCATGTCGCGTTCGTGACCGCCTATCTCGACCGTAGCGCCGGACCGTTCAAGAAGACGGTCGATAGCCTTGCATGGGGTAGCTACGCCTGGTTTGCGGCAGAGCCCGAGCGGTTGGTGGTTTTCAGCGAGGCACGAGAGAGTCTGCGCGGCCGACCGTAGCGGCAGCGAGGATAATGTTGGGAATTATCCTCGCTGTCGCTGCAGTCATGCCAATTATCATCCCTATTTATCCTCGCTATTTATCTTGATTTCTTATCGCTTGAACTTGCCAATTTCGCGGTCATCTTGCTGCGCAGCAAACGAAAGGATGAACCATGAATAGCAACAAGCGGAGCCGTGGCCGGCCGGTTGGCACCGGCCTGGACGACGGTCCCACCCTCAAGAAGGTCGCGGACATGATCGTGGCGAACCCGTCGCTTCGGCCAACGACCGCGATCCGGCGTGCTCTCGATAAGCCCGAGCCGTCGAACATTCGGCGGCTGCAGGTGAAGTGGAAGGCCGGCAAGGCCGAGTATATGGTGGAGGCTCAGGCCAGGCGTGCAGCCGCATCGATGCCGGCACACCGCGTGAGCGCGCCCTACTCGCCCCGCACGGGCCGCAACATCGTGGAAGCACACCGGAAGATGCAGGAGGCGCTGGGGCCAGGTTTCCGCGCCGCCCAGGAGATGATGAACAGCCCGGGTATGCGGGCGGCTCAGGAGGCGGCCCGTCGCTACCAGGAAAGCCCGGCCTTGCGAGCGATCGAGGAGTTTCGGAACAGCCCCACGATGCGCGCCATCGAGGAGCTTCAGAACAACCCAACGGTGCGTTTGATGCGTGAACTGCAGGACAGTCCAATGATGCGGGCCGCCAGGGAAATGGAGAAGGTGCAACGCCTCATCAACCGCGGCTTTTAAGCCGCGTTGAGGAGCGAGCAGCTATGGTCGGCGAGGCAGCAGCGCGAGAACCGATTGCTTGTTGTCCATCCAGGCGGCAGCGGTCTGGCTACGCCAGGCGATCATGTCGTGGATGCGCTGGTAATCGTCAGCGATATTCCGGGTGAAGATCGGCTCATGGTGCGCGATCCGGTTTCGGAGCCGTCGTATGATGCGCAAATCGGTGTGAGCGACGACGCGGCATTGTGCGATGGTTTGCGCGGCCGGTGCGCCAGGGAAGCAGGCACGAAAATGGGCGTTCCAGATGCGGCTATCCTGGCCAGCGGTAAAAATCTTCTCCCAGAAGGCGAACTTCAGTTCGGCAATAATCTTGCCTGTTGTTGGGAGCAGCGCAGCGCATCAGGTCTGAAGCCGGATTGTAGTCGGTCTGCCGCTTGGGTTGCGGAAGGCTGCGGATGAAGCCGTTGTTCCACGGCCAGTTTGCTCCGTGCACGGCTTCGATTGCTTCCGCGATGCCGTTCCGCATCGCGACCTCGCAGACCTGCAGCGGGACGATCAGAGCAGCGGAGAGGTCCAGGTTCCACTCGTACATCTCCAGTGCTCGTTCCCGATCATTGCCCATCGCCTGCAGGTAGGTTGCGAAGCGGGGAGCGGAGATAACGATCGGCAACTCGTGGAGTTGGTCGAGGGTGAAGGGCAACGTTGAATCCTGTCAGCAGAAAGTTGACGATGCCGTCAACATCGCTATATCGGCATCTCCGGCTTTGAGAACGCGGGCGCAAGCCCCCCCTCATCGTCAAAGGAGCCTCAAGGCCCGCCTCTGGCGGGCCTTTTTGATTCTTAGCTCGGTGGTCCTACGCTACCTTTTTGCAGCAGGTTTTTACGACAGCGCCCCGCCTGTAAACGCTCGCGCTAAATGG
>NZ_LXVY01000039.1:0-459 GCF_001650735.1 Sphingomonas sp. TDK1
AGATGTGTATAAGAGACAGGTGTCGGCCGGCGGATAGGATTCCTGCATCTGAGTCGGCGGTGGCGGTGCGCTCTGCTGTTGCTGCTGCCCCGACGACGGCGATTTAAGGTCCGAATCGATCGCGGTATTGGGGTCGATCGTCGTCATCTGTGCGGACGCGGGGACGCTGCCGAGCCCGGTGACGGCAATTGCCAGAAGCGTGAACCAACCCGATCGCATCATCAAATTTTCCCGAACCCTGCTGCTTTTCGGCGGCTATCCTAGGGGGAAGGGGCTGTCGCGGCAATGAATGGGCGCCCGATCGACTCGATTTCGCGTCCATGTGGTTATCCCCGTTGATTGCGGACGAAGGGCTCGTTATAGGGCTCGACCTCAGCGCTTCCGGAGACGTGGGTGAGTGGCTGAAACCAGCGGTTTGCTAAACCGCCGTACGGGGATTACTCGTACCGAGGGTTCGAA
>NZ_LXVY01000039.1:513-1440 GCF_001650735.1 Sphingomonas sp. TDK1
CCCTCCGTCTCCGCCACTGCTCAGCCGAGCAGCAATCGCGCGCCTAGCGCCGCGATCAGCGCCGGCACCATCGTGACCGCGCCGACCTTCAGGAAACGCCAGAAGCCGACCTCCTCGCCCTCGCGCCGGATCGCCTGCAACCACAGGATCGTCGCCAGGCTGCCGGTAATCGACAGATTCGGGCCTAGGTCCACGCCGATCAGCAGCGCGTCGACCATCAGCCGTGGCGGGTGCGCCTGCGCCACTGCTTCGCTGGCGATCAGGCCCGCCGGAAGATTGTTCATCAGGTTCGAAGCGAAGGCCAGCACGGTCCCGGCCGCCGCCGCACCCGGCGCAGGATCGGCCGCCGCGCTGCGCAGCGCCTGCGCGACCAGGGCGATCACGCCCGTGCGGTCCAGTGCCTCGACCAGCACGAACAACCCGGCCACCAGCGGCAATACGCTCCAGGAAACGGAGCGCGCCAGGGCGACGGGGGAGCGTCTTGCCAGCGCGCAGACGAGCAGGGTGGTCACCAGGCCCGCGATGCAGGTCGGCAGGCCCAGCGGCTGGTCCAGCGCGGACATGGCGAGCAGCAGCATGGCCGTTGCGGCGATGCCCGCGAGTGCGGCCCTGCCGCCGCCGGACAGGCGCGCGCGCGCGATCTCGGTCGCACAGCTGCCCGCCAGCCGCGCGCGCTCGGCCCAGCGCAGCATCACGAAGGTGACCGCAATCGCCGCGATCGAGGGCAGCGCGAAGGAGCCGAACCATTGCCCCAGCGGCGGCATCCTGCCTCCATACAAGACGAGATTGGCGGGATTGGAGATCGGCAGCACGAAGCTGGCCGCATTGGCGATCAGCGCGCAGGCGAACAGCATCGGCAGCGGATCCGCCTTCGCCTTGCGGGCGGCGGCATAGACGGCGGGAGTGAGCACCACCGCGGTCGCGTCG
>NZ_LXVY01000039.1:1486-2239 GCF_001650735.1 Sphingomonas sp. TDK1
GGGCATGGGCGGCGGCCGCCGCGGCGACCCAATCGAACAGGCCCTGTTCGCGCGCGGTTTCGCTGAGCAGCATCATGCCGATCAGGAATAGATAGACGTCTGCTCCCTTCGCGATCGCGCCCAGCGCGGCAGCGGCGGGCATCAACCCCAGGAGCAGCAGCAGTGCCGCGCCCGCAACCGCCCAGATCGCCTCCGGCCAGCGGAACGGGCGCGCGATCACGCCGGCCGTCGCGGCGGCGCAGATGCCCCAGGTGGCGATCGTCGAAGGATTCATCGGCCCTGTTCGGGACGGGCGCCGGCGCAGGCCGGGCGCAGAATGGCGGCGAAGCCGATCCATAGCGCCAGGCTGACCAGCGCAAAGCTGCCGAGGATATAGAAGGCGGCGCGATAGCCGATCGCCTGGGCGAGCCAGCCGCCGATCGCGGGGCTCAGCGAAGCGCCGACACCCTGTACGGTCATGACCGCCCCTTGCCCCACATTCACGCGCCCGGTGCCATCGAGCATGCAGGCGACGAGCCCCGGCACCGCCACACTTTGCAGCCCCGCGCCGATGCCGTCCAGCGCCTGTACCGGCCACACGCCCCAATGCTCGATGAAACTGCCCGCCAGCAGGCCGCGTAACGGCAGCGAGGCAAAGGAGATCAGCAGCACCAGCCAATAGCCCCGCCCGGCCGCCATCCGCATCGCCAGCAAGGAGGCAACGATCATCACCGCCTGTGCAACCACCACGGTGGTGGCGGTGAACAGCGCCGC
>NZ_LXVY01000039.1:2316-2991 GCF_001650735.1 Sphingomonas sp. TDK1
TTCGTCTGGAACAGCGCGGCAAAACCCTCTGCCTGGCCCTCGTCCTGCTCCTCGCCGTCGCGCGCTTCGAGGCCGCGCGCAGCGGCGTGGTCGATCGCGCGTTCCGGGATCATCAGCACCGAGATCATCGCGAGCACGCCGAACACCGCGGCGAGGTAGAAGATCGCCGGCATGCCGAACTTCCAGCCGAGCCAGCCGGACAGCCCCGCGCCGACCATGTTGCCGGCATGGTTCCACGCCTGGTTGCGTCCGTTCTGCGCATTGAACCCGGCCTGTCGCACCACCCCCAGCGTCATGCCCGCCACCGCCGGGCCGATCGCGGCGCCGGCGATGGCGGTGGCGACCTGGCTGACGGTCACCACCCAGCCGGCTTGCGACAGCAGGATCAGAAACGAGGCGAGCACCGTGCAGATGCCGGTGACGATCACCACCAGCCGCTTCTTCTCGGTATGATCGATGAACGCACCCGCGGGCACCGTCATCGCCATGCCCGCGATCCCGCCCGCGGTCATCACCGTGCCGATAGGGCCGGCGGTCCAGCCGCGCTGCTGGAGGAACACGCCCAGGAACGGGCCGATTCCCGCCTGCATGTCGGCCATGAAGAAGTTGAGCGCCTGCAGCGCTCGCGTCGCCTGCTTGCGATCGCCGCCGCTTGGCGCGGTGGAACCTGAAGCC
>NZ_LXVY01000039.1:3004-3277 GCF_001650735.1 Sphingomonas sp. TDK1
AGGCCCAACTGCGCAAAGGTTTGAAATATCCGGGACACGGCTAATTTAGGTTAGCGCGTTGCGTCTGCCCGGAGTATTAGCGCTGCCAAGGGGCAGGCATTCGCTTGATTTCCTGCCCGGGCTGTCGGCATTGGAGCGCCCGGGCGGTTGCGCCGCGCGCGTCCAGCGCCTACGTCCCGCCACGACTGTTACCGCTAACTTCACGACCAAATCGGAGAGATCTCGCCATGGCGCTGACCGGAGAATTGTTCATCGCATCGAAGCGCGTCGCCC
>NZ_LXVY01000039.1:3451-3695 GCF_001650735.1 Sphingomonas sp. TDK1
CGAGGCGCTGGGCGACGCGCTGATCGAGCGCGCGATGCAGGAAACCGGCCTGCCCCAGGCGCGCCTGCAGGGTGAGCGCGGCCGCACCGCCGGCCAGTTGCGCCTGTTCGCCAAGGAACTGCGCCTGGGCGATTATCTCCGCGTCCGCATCGACCATGCGATTCCCGATCGCGCGCCGCTGCCCAAGCCGGACCTGCGCCTGCGCATGGTGCCGCTGGGCCCCGTCGCAGTGTTCGGCGCGTCG
>NZ_LXVY01000039.1:3888-4206 GCF_001650735.1 Sphingomonas sp. TDK1
GCTGGGCAGCGCGCTGGTCAGCGATCCGCGCATCAAGGCGGTGGGCTTCACCGGCTCGCGCGGCGGTGGCCTGGCGCTGGTCCGCATCGCGCAGAGCCGCCCGGTGCCGATCCCCGTCTATGCTGAAATGAGCAGCGTCAACCCCGTCTTCCTGCTGCCGGCGGCGCTGGAAGCCCGTGCCGAGGCGCTGGGCAAGGGCTATGTCGCCTCGGTGACGATGGGCGCGGGCCAGTTCTGCACCAACCCCGGCCTCGTGCTGGCGATCGACGGCCCGGCGCTCGAGCGTTTCCAGGCCGCGGCCGGCGAAGCGATGCTGGG
>NZ_LXVY01000039.1:4287-4774 GCF_001650735.1 Sphingomonas sp. TDK1
GCGACCGTGGAGCAGGTTGCGCAGGGCGTCGAGCCGCAGGGCCCGACCTGTGCGCGCGGTGCGCTGTTCACGATGAAGGGTGCGGACTTCATCGCCGATCCGAGCCATGCCGAGGAAATTTTCGGCGCGACTTCGCTGCTGGTGCGCTGCGCCGATGTGGCGGAACTGAAGGCGGTCGTGGCGCTGCTCGAAGGCCAGCTGACCACCACGCTGCACATGGACGAGGGCGACATCGCCGTCGCGCAGGAGCTGCTGCCGGCGCTGGAGCGCCTGGCCGGGCGCATCCTGGCCAATGGCTGGCCGACCGGCGTCGAAGTGACCGACGCGATGGTCCATGGCGGTCCGTTCCCCTCGACCTCGGACGGCCGCAGCACCTCGGTGGGCACGCTGGCGATCGACCGCTATCTTCGCCCGGTGTCGTACCAGGACCTGCCGGAAGCGCTGCTCCCGGCGGACGTGCGGGACGGTACGGGCGTGCCGGCGCGGG
>NZ_LXVY01000039.1:4857-5030 GCF_001650735.1 Sphingomonas sp. TDK1
GAAGTGGGCGTCGTTGAGGCCGCGAGCGTTTGGGCGCAGAAGCAGCGCATGAACTGGCGCGCAGGTGCAGCTTCAGGCGTCGCCGAAGGCATTGCATGACGACGCCGTCAGCAGGCTTGAAAGCCGGCAACGCTAAACTCTCTATCCTCTCCCGCAAGGGGGAGGTGGCGCCG
>NZ_LXVY01000039.1:5150-6888 GCF_001650735.1 Sphingomonas sp. TDK1
GAGGATCAATGGCCCTCAGAACTTCGCCTCGCCATAGACCCGCGTGATGTCCCCGGCCCAATCGCCGTTATACCGATCGAGCAGCACCTGTGCCGGCACCTTGCCGGTGCGCACGATCTCGCGCAGCGGATCGAGGAAGCCGGATTCGTTGTCGCCCGAGCCGTTCAGCCGGGCACGCGCCTTTAGGCCGGCCCCTGCGATCTCCAGCACCTCGCCGGCGATGTCGACCAGCTTGCCGCCGCCCGGCAGCGGCGCATCCAGCGCCAGCTTCGGCACCGCGCTGCGCAGCGCCTCGCGGCCCTCCATCGACCAGCCCTTCACCAGATCCCAGGCGGCATCGAGCGCGCCCGAATCGTAGAGCAGGCCCACCCACAGCGCCGGCAGCGCGCAGATGCGGCCCCAGCGGCCGCCATCGGCGCCGCGCATTTCGAGGAACTGCTTCATCCGCACTTCGGGGAAGGCGGTGGAGAGATGGTCGGCCCAGTCGTCCATCGTCGGCAGCTCGCCGGGCAGGACCGACAGCTCGCCCTTCAGGAAGTCGCGGAAGCTGAGGCCCGCCGCGTCGATATATTTGCCGTCGCGGTAGACGAAGTACATCGGCACATCGAGCGCGTAATCGGCGTAGCGCTCATAGCCGAAGCCGTCCTCGAACACGAAGGGCAGCATGCCGGTCCGCGCCGGATCGGTGTCCGACCAGATATGGCTGCGATAGGAAAGATAGCCGTTGGGCTTGCCCTCGGTGAAGGGCGAGTTGGCGAACAGCGCGGTCGCCAGCGGCTGCAGCGCCAGGCCGACGCGGAACTTCTTCGCCATGTCGGCTTCGCTGGCATAGTCCAGGTTCACCTGGATCGTGCAGGTGCGCAGCATCATGTCGAGGCCCATCGAGCCGACGCGGGGCATGTGGCGCAGCATGATCTCGTAGCGGCCCTTGGGCATGATCGGCAGCTCGGCGCGGGTCTTGTCCGGCCACATGCCCATGCCGAGAAAGCCGATGCCGAGCCGGTCGCCGACGGCCTTCACCTGGCGGAGGTGGCGTCCCGTTTCGGCGCAGGTGTCGTGCAGGTTTTCCAGCGGCGCGCCGGAAAGCTCGAACTGGCCGGCGGGCTCCAGGCTGATCGCGCCGTCCGGGCCGGACAGGGCGATGATGTGCTCGCCCTCATATACCGGCTTCCAGCCGAATTCGGTGAGGCCGATCAGCAGCGCATGGATGCCGCCGCGCTCCTCATAGCTGGGCGCGCGGTGGCTGCCGTCCATCCAGTAGACGAACTTTTCGTGCTCGGTACCGATGCGCCAGCGCTCGGCCGGCTTTTCGCCCTTGGCGAAATACTCCACCAGCTGGGCACGATCCTCGATGACCGCCGCGGTCTTGTTCGAAACGGTCTTGGTGCTCATTTTCGCGCCTCTAGCGATGCCGGCGAAACGATGCCAGCGGATTTTTGTACCGTTCGGTTACCAGTCGCCGGCGGCCCCCATCCACAGGCTCACCGCCGCCGCCGCCGCAGTTTCCGCCCGCAGGATGCGGGGACCGAGCGCGATGCCGATGGCGTGCGGAACGGCGCGGATCGATTCGCGTTCCTCCGCGTCGAATCCACCCTCGGGTCCCACCAGGATCGCGGCGGGACCGGGATGGGCGCGCATTGCCTCCAGCGCAGGCACGCCGCCGGTCTCGTCGGCGAAGAACAGCGCACGGTCCGCCGGCCAGTCGCGCAGCAGGGCGGGGAGCTTCACCGGCTCGACC
>NZ_LXVY01000039.1:6928-8392 GCF_001650735.1 Sphingomonas sp. TDK1
GAGGTTGAGCCGGTCGATCACGGTGCGGCGGGTGAGCACCGGCACCAGACGCGCCACGCCCAGCTCGCAGGCTTTCTCAGCCACCCAGTCGATGCGGCCTTTCTTGATCGGTGCCGCGCAGAGCCACAGGTCCGGCACGGATTCGTGCGGACGAAGCTGCTCGGTCACTTCCAGCGTCAGGTCGCGCTTGCCGATATCGCGGGCGATGCCAAGCCATTCGCCGCTGGTGCCGTCGAACAGCTTCACCGCTTCGCCCGGCTTCAGCCGCATCACCGAGCCCAGATAATGCGCCTGCGGACCGTCGATGCGGCGCAGGCCGGGTTCGAGCGGGCCGTCGACGAACAGGCGGGGGGCGGATTGCGGCGGCCAGGCGGGGGTTGCGGGCATGGCGATTGCTGTAGCCGCGCCATGCCCCGTTCGTCCATCCGGGCGCGCGGTCACCGCCCCTGGTAGCGGATCTTCCACAGCTTGTAGGGCGAGCCATCGGGCAGCGGCACCGGTTCCAGCCAGCCCGGCACCTGCCCCTTGGCGAGCTGGGCGTAGAAGCCGACCGGGTTGTGCGAACGGTACACGGTCGTCTCTGCCATGTTCGGGCAGAGCAGCAGGTACGCAGCCTTGTGGCGCGCGGCGATCGGCCGGAACCCGTCCGCCGTGCCGGCGAAGGCATGGTGGACGTCGAGGATCGCGTCGCCATTGCGGTGATAGGGGCCGGCGACGGCATTGTGGTGCGTCACCACGATCAGTCGCGGGCCGAGATCGACCTGGGTGAACATCGTCGCGGCGGGAATCGCGTTCAGCGTGCGCAGCTGGGAGGTGCGGGTGCAGGCGATGTTCGCCTGGCGCACCTTGTCGCTGCCGGGCTTCGACGCGCTCTTGTTCGCCGCCCACGGCATCTTCACGCCGCTTGCAAGCACGCCGACGACGGCAAAGGCGAGCACGGCCACCCCGATCCGCAGCCAGAGCGGCCCGCGCTGGAGCGCGAGCGGCACCAGGATCCAGATCAGCGCGGTGATGCCCGGTACCGCCAGCAACTGCGCGCCGGGCGCCGCGCGCATCTGCCACAGCAGCATCGCGGCGGCAAAGGCCGTGAACAGCGCAATCGCAACCCAGCCGACCACCGTCGGACCCGCGAGCAGCGCGCCGATCAGCCCCAGGCCCGCCACGATGGCAACGGGTACCGCCGTGTCGGCGGGATGGCGATAAATCGGCCGCGCCTCGCGGACATTGGACAGCCAGGTGCGGTAGAGTTCGTCGGAAACCTGCTCCGGCCGCCCGAGGCATTGCGGGAAGAAATGAACGAAGCCAGCGACGATCAGCCCGCCCGCGAGCACCGCCAGGCCCAGCCGCACCCAGCGCGACGCCGGGTTGACCAGCGTCAGCGCCACCAGCAGCGCACCGGCAGCGACCAGCACGCTCAGCCACACCGGCGTCAGCGCGTCGCAGCGCATCGCCTGGTTGGCATAG
>NZ_LXVY01000040.1 GCF_001650735.1 Sphingomonas sp. TDK1
CCCATCGTGAAGATGCTCTAGCGCGCCTTCCCTGAAGGTCAGTCGATAGCGAGCAGGGTCGGGCGAAAGGTCGACGCGCGCGCCCTGCCCGGCCTTCCGCACGCATTGAAGGTCACGCCGCGCGCTCCCCGCCCATCAGAGGCCGCGCGACCATAGCAGGGTCTGATGGGCAGGTTGGACCGCGCCGTGCGCTTCTGCGGGAAGAGCGCCGAACGCGTTAGCCACCGTCCGATTTTATAAGGTGATCGCCAGGGAGGTACGTTCGTATCGAAAACGCCTCGCGCCGCTCACTCTTCTTCATAAGCGCAAAAACCAAGCCGGCATACGACAGAATTCCACAGCCGACCAACGCGAGCAAATAGACGATTTGCACACCACCGGACGCGGACTGCCCTATCGGCACCAGCCATTGCAGAGCGCCCAACACCGCAACCATAGCAATCGAGGCAATGACAGGAATCCTGACAGCTCCGACGATTTCGGTGACCCTGATCGATGTCGCGCGAGCAAACATCGTTAACTGGAATATCTGAGCGACATATTCATGAGCGACAAATGCGACCGCGAACCAGATTATTCCATATTGCGCAGCAGGTATGCAAAAAAGCAGCGTCAGGACTATCTGTACGATGGCGCGCCAGAGGATGACCTTCGGATGTCCCTTCACCGTCAGCGCGGCGTCCCCAAAGGAATTTAGAACAAACGCTGGAGCCATGAACGCCAGCACCCACGCGACCGGAATGCTCTGCTCCCACTGGCGACCGTACAGCAAGGGGATCAGCACGCCGGCCACGGCACCACCGCCCGTTATCGCGGGAAACGCCAACAGACTTCCGGCGGACAGCATCTTAAGGTAATTGCGCTTAACGGCAGCCTCGTCGTCGCGTAACTTGGAGAGTACCGGCAGGCTTACCGTCGACACAGGAATGATCGCCCCTTGAACGATGACTTCGATCGTCTTCCAGGACGTACGATAGATGCCGACCTGATAAAGCCCGATCATCCGCCCGATGATGACATCCTGCAACCGGTTCAAGACGATGAACAAAAGCTGAGAGCCTGCGACCCCCAGTCCCAAGCCATATTGTTCACGAAGGACGCGAAAAGAAAACTGAAACGTTGGCCTCCAGGAAAAAGAGTACCAGGCCACCAGCGTGCCGATGATCTCCACGCTGAGACGCTGGACAACCAGCGCCCAGATGCCCCATCCCTGCCAGGCGGCCGCAATTGCGAGCGCACCACCCACCAATCCCCCCAGCAGGGACCGCACGGCTAACGCCTTGTGGCCAAATTCGAGAAGATTCCGCGCCATATGGGTCGCGCCTGCGGCGGAAACCGGAACCACGAACGCAAGCGCGAAGATGAGCGGTGCGGCTTCGGCGCTGCCGAGCGCGATCGCCACGTATCTGGCACTCGACGCCATTGCGGCAGCATATAGTATGGAAATCGCCGTGTTCGTCCAGAATATCGTATCGGCGACTTGGGCGGTAACGACCGGCACACGATACAAGCTGCTCACCAGGCCGCCCTGGGCAATAACTTTGCCAACTTCGGCGGTGATCATCGCCACGATGAAGATGCCGAACTGCGCCGGGCTTAGAAAGCGAGCTAGGACAGCGAAAACGATGAAGTTGAAGATCTGGTCGCCGCCCACCCTTGCAACGGACCAGATTACCGATGTGATCGCCTTGGCGCGTAAGCTCTTCTGCGGTGCAGGCACCGCTTCCACCACCGGAGCGTCGCCTATCATATCTTCGCAATCGCCTGACGTCGCTTCCAATAGCGATACAAGGCAACGCCCATCATCAGTCTCAGTCGAAAGTAGCCGCTCGAAAACAGGCACGCAGGCGTCATGTTGAATATAGCACGGACGATGTCGGGCATTTGCCGGGTTGCCTGTTCCGGATTTACCGACTGGTTACGGCGAAAGACACGCAAGTCACGATACACATCCACCAGACGCCGGGGCGGCAAATTGCCGCCGGAACGCTGTATTGCGTCCAATTCCGCCCTTACGGCAGCGGCCTCTTGCTCCTCGACATTACGGATGGAAATGGCGCCTTCGTGACGCCGATAATAGAGCATGTCGATGGGAGGATTGTCGATCGAACCCAGCTCGCCTAGCCGAAGAAACAAGTCATAGTCTTCCGCATGCTTGAAGCCATCGCGATACCCGCCGGCTTTCACAACCGCGTCGCGCCGCACCATGATGAGCGGGTGCATCGATACGGCTACCCTGGGCGGAAATACCGACAAGTCCGTGGAAGCGTGGCGCCCGCCGGTGGTCCGGATGCTTTCCGGTGTCGGAACCAGGTCGTCAACCGCGTACCCCCCCACGCAGACACAGGCGGGGTGCGTGTCCAGCCAGGCGACCTGATCGGCAAGACGGTTGGGGAAGGAAACGTCGTCCGCGTCCATTCGGGCGATATATTCGCCGCGGCACGCTTCAAGCCCCGTATTCAGCGCCGAGACGATGCCGCCATTGGCCTTTCCCACCAATCGCACACGGGTGTCGGCAGCGACGAACGTACGAATTATATCCGCAGATTCGTCGGTGGACCCATCGTCGACGACGACGAGCTCAAAATCCGGATAGGTTTGATTGATAATGGATTCGAGAGCCTGCCCGATATATGCGGCTCCATTATAACAGGGCAGCAGTACCGACACGCGGGGTTCGTTCGAGCCACGGTTGCTGGTCATACGTCCAATCCTGGGGAGCGAGAGGCGCAAGGGAGATTACGTTTTTCTGCCGCGATGATACCGCCAAAGCCCTTCTTTTCCAAGCAAACCTGTAAGCATGGAACAAAATAGCGCGTGATCATTTGCCGAACCTGGCCGCCTGCGCCTGACAGACCGGCGAATCACCTTTATTCCCGCAGTTTAACCAGAATGATCCAGATGCAGCGACGCAGGGCGATGCCCCTTTGCGTTTTGGGGAGGGGAACGCGGGGCCCCGGCCATGCGTGGCTACGTGCCATTTCGGAACAAAGACGCCGGACAGGGGCGCGAGAACAGGTTCTGATATGCGCGCCACCCCAGGTTGGCCGGGCCTCAACATCTGGGCGTGCCATGACGAGGAAGGCCATGGCGTCGTCTGTCCGAAGCTTGCGTCGACCGGTACGGATGGTGCCGCCGGGCAGGCGTCGGCCCTGCCGGCGCGATCCTATGCCAAGCCGGTGGGCGCCACCGACAGCGACGAGGCGGCACCATGGCCGTTCGACCGCCTGCGCCGCTGGTTCCGCGCTCCGGGCCGGATAGGCCGCGGGTTTCCTACCGCAGGTATCGTCCCAGTGAATATCGCAGTCCGCCGAGCGCGGGCATGCGCCTCTCCCGCCGTGACGCGAAGATGCGGACGCTTGTCATTCGCCCAGGTCGCCGCCAGTCTAGGGCATGACATCTTGGCGCAACGTGCTAGCTCTACCGTTGCTGGCAGTCGCCATAGCCGCCGCCGGAGGTCCGCCGCCCCCCGCTGCCAGCTTCGACCGGACGTTCACCTTATCCGGCGGACGAGTTATCGCCCTTCGCTGTAGCGGGCGAGGGAAATTCACCATCCTGCTTGAACCGGGCGATGGCGGCCGCCGGGATCATATGGCGGGGCTCTTCACGACGCTTTCGAAGCGCTATCTGGTCTGCGACTATGACCGCCGCAATATAGGACGCAGTTCTGCGGCGTCCGTGCCTCGAAAGGCAGCCGATTTCCGGGCCGATCTGTTCGACGCACTTGCACGGGCCGGCGTGAACGGCCCATACATCCTGTTCGGCACCTCGATGGGCGGCCTGCTGGTGCGATCCTATGCCGGTTCGCACGCGGTCGCAGGCTTTGTGACCAGCAACCAGCCTGGCACCGCCCGGGAATGGACGCGGTTTGCCGATCCCGTCATGTCGCCAGCGCAGCGCGCCGCGGACGCCGCATGGATGGCAGGCGAGAACAACGAGCACATCGACGTCCATGACGTAAGCCGCACGATCGACGACGCGCCACCGCCGCCCATGCCGCACGTCATCATGATCTCGACCGAGCGCTTCCAGTGCAAGGCGGCAGGGATATGCGGACGCCTGTATCGCGCATTTGTGGCAACATCGGAAATAGCGGCGCGCGCCGGGCGAAGAGGCCGCTTGCAAATTGTGGATGGCGATCACGACCTTTACGTCACCAACCTCAAAGAGGTCGTTTCAGCCATCGACTCGGTAGCCTCGGCCGCAGCGGCGCAGGCACGCCGCTAGAGCATTTCAAGTTGACCGCTTACGGTCAATGGCTCGGAAAATGCTGTAATCGACAATCTAGAGCGTCTTCGCCCAGGGTGAAAACGCTCTAGCGCGCGCAGGAGCGAAAGCCGCCGCCCGGCACCGCGTGCCTGGATGACAGGTTCGTCTCCAGAAGCTTCGCCCTCGCGTTCGGCGGCAGCCGACCGAGGCGCGGTGTCTCGCCGCTTGCACGCGTCACGCGGACCTGTGGCATGATCGGAGCGGCGGCTGCGCTTCTTGGCGGCACCGCGCTGCCGAAATCTCGCGCGCCAAAGGCGCGAGCCAGTTGGCATAAGGAGGAGGAAGAGGCCCAGTGCCGCGGTTTTACAAAGCTCTGTGGGATTTCCTGAAATCGGAAATTGGAGCGGGTGAAGGGAATCGAACCCTCGTCGTAAGCTTGGGAAGCTTCTGCTCTACCATTGAGCTACACCCGCGAAACAACGACTTAGCGCTGCTCTGATCGCTTTGGAGCCCCCCGGCATGCAATGCCGGTATAGCCCCGCGTTCGATCCACTGGCCGACTGCCACATCCCTGGCATGGTCGTCAACGTAGATCGTCCGGATCCGCCGCGCCTCGTCGGGTGACCGGCCTATGATGCCGGCGCCCCCTTGTCGATCCGATCGGACTCGGCCACCACCTCCATGGCGAGTGGATGTCCAGTCCATGCGGCGTCGCGACTGGCCCGTGCGCCCTGCATCGGTGGCATCCCGAGCAGGCCCGCCCTCCAATCGCCCCCCGCCAAAGCCGCTCGCCTGGTCCAGCCGGACATTGCGTGCCGCCAGATCCGGCACGCCGCCGCCCCAGCCGCGGCGAAAGGCGCGCGACGTTGGCCGCACGCCCCCGCCACGCGCCCCCTCGCCTCAGAAGCGGAGGCGGACGCCGCCCGACACGGTTTCCTGATGATCGTCGGTTCCGGTCTGCGAGGAGGCGGTCGCGAACAGCTCGATGCCGTGCGGCAGGCGATAGCTCACCCCGCCCGCTGCCGTGCCGACCACCCGCGCCCGCGTCGCGCTGAAGCCCTGCAGCGCCAATGCACCGCCCGCATAGCCGCCCAGCGCATCGGCGCGCAGCCCCTCGATCTGATAGCGCAGCCCGAACGACACGAACGGCCGGACGCCGCCGTCGATTCGTCCGCGCGGCCAAAGGAAAGCGCGCCGTCCGCAAAGCCTGCGACGTTGCGGTCGCGGCGGAGGTTCAGCGCGAACGGGCTCCCGCCCCGCTCCGCCAGCCCATCGCGAACGGTGCGGACGTAGCTGATGCCGACTTGCGGCCGAACCGCCCATCCGCCCTTCACGGCGAACGCACGCGCCAGCGATCCGTCCAGCACCCAGCTGTGCAGATCGTAGCGCCCGCTGGCGGTGCCGACCGGCAGCGTTCGGGTCGTGGTCGCGACCGTCGCGATGTAGGACACCGAACCGGCGAAGCTGAGGCCGCCGGCGGTCTTGGCACGCGCCTGCACGCCGACAACCGCGCCGTTGGCGCGGGTACGAGCACCGAGCGCATCCAGATACTGGTGGTCGTTCACATAGCCGCCGTACACGCCGACGCTCCATGTCGCGTGGCCCATGCCGACCCCGCCGAGCATCCCATAGGTCCGCGAATGTGCCGCGACGCCGCCGGTCTTCCCATCGTCGCTCAGCCGGTGCCACTGGCCCAGCGTCGCGCCGAAGGTAAAGGCGCGCGGGGTGTCGCCGCTCGCCGCGAAACCGGGGCCGCGCGTGGCAGTGACGAGCGCAAGCGCGTCGTCGACCTGCGTCTGCGCCGCCGCGGCATAGGGCTGCGGGGTCAGCCGGGCGAAGGCCTGGGCATTCGCCACGTCGTCGGCGGTCACCAGCGTGGCGAGTCCGTTGAACAGAGCGCTATCCGCAGGCTGCACCGCCAGCGTCGCATTGAGATAGGCGATGCTGCCACTCGTTTGTGGGGCAACGGTGCCGGGATCACGGAAGGCGCCGATCAGGTCGATCTCTCCGCCGCGCATCGCCACGATGCCCACCGGATCGCTCGGCTGCAGCACGGTGGTGAAGCTGCCGGTAATGCCCCCGGTCGCGCTGAAAAGCCGGGTGAAGCTGCCCTGCCGAAGGTTGCCGATCCGCACGAGTTGCAGGGTGGCCCCCGGCGCGATCGACAGCGTACCGTTCACCGCCAGCTGGTCCGAGGTCGCCGCGGAAAGTTCGAACAGCGCGGTAGACGTGCTGCCCAGCGCCGCGTTGCCGTTGACGGTCATCGTCCCCGGCGAGGCACCCGGGCTCAGCGTGCCCGCGACGGCGATATTGCCGTTGACGATGCCCGCCGAACCGAAGGTCGCTCCCTGCCCGACCGTGATCTGCGGCGCGGTGATCACCGATCCGGCCTGGCCGACCAGCCGGCCGCCGGTCATGTCGATCGCGCCGAACACCGCCGTGCCGCCGATCCGCGCGAAGCCGCCGGTCTGGGTGAAACGCTGGAAGTTGCGGATATCGCCGAACAGCGCGGGCGCGGCTTCGCTACCGCCGGAGACGGTGAAGCTGTTGGTGCCGGCACCGCCGTCGATTAGGCTGCTGACCGCCCCGCCACCGGTCTGGAGGAAGCTGTCGTTCCCGTCGCCCAGCGAAACGGCGCCGGTGATCGTGCCGGCGTTGATGACCGTATCGGCACCTGCGCCCAGCACGATATCGCCGATGATCGTGCCGGTGTTGGTCACGCGGTCGTCGGCCGTGTCGCCCCATACCGCGTAGGACATGGTCTTGCCCTTGGCGATGATCGTGCCGGCGTTGGTGAGGTTCAGCGCGCCGCTGTCGACCGTGACGGCGGCGGCGCGGTCCGCCTCCGCCGTGATCGTGCCGGAAGCGGCGTTGGTGATGGTGCCGGAGAGCCCCCCACCATCGACGACCAGCGCGATCGCGCTGCTCCGGCGAGATGCGGTGCCCTCGGCGGCGCTCGCCGCGATGACGCCGCTGTTGCTGATGGTATAGGTCGCAACCGTGTCGACGCTGCCCTGGTACGTCGGCGCGGTGATGCCATACAGGCCGGCGCCGATGGCAGTTCCAAAGGAAGAATCGGAAATCTGCGCGGTGATGGTCCCGCCATTGTCGATCCGCGCCGTTCCGGCAGCAATCGGACCGAGGCTCACCGCCAGCGCGGGAACCCAGGTGCTGCTGCTGAGCGTACCGCTGTTGGTGGCGCTTACCGCTACCGTCGTCGCCTTATCCGAGGGTGCCGCTGTGGCATCGATTCCGCCGCGCACCGTGCCGCTGTTGGTGAAGGACACGCTGCTGCCTGCCGTAAGCGAAACGGCGGGCTGATACCAAGATGCAGCGCCGGGGGCAGTGATCGTGCCGCTATTGGCGAACGAGAGCGCCTTGCCGTTGTAGAGAGACACGGTCGACGCATAGCCGCGCGACATCGCGATGGTGCCGCTGTTGGTGAAGCTGGCCAGCATCGCCGATACGCCGCCGTCGATCGAGCCGCTATTGCCGAAGCTGCCGACCGTGGCCGACACCCCGCCGCCGATCGTGCCGGCATTGGTGAGAGATGCAAGCACCTGATCCGACGGCAGCACCGCGCTCACGCCGGAATAATAGCCGAAGAGGTTGGAGATGCCGGTGGTCAGCGCACCGGTGACATTCGCCTGGTTCGCGATGCTTCCGTTGCCCACCACATAGAGGTTGCCGTTGGCAGTGCCCGTCGTGGTCACGACCGTGTCGGTGCCGCTCGCCTGAACCAGTAGGTCCTGGAAGTTGACGAGACCTGCCGTGCTCAGCGCGACGGTCCCACTGCCCTTGAGGACGCGGCCGTAGACATTCGTCCCCGCGCCGCCGTCGATCGTGCCGGAAACGCCGATCGTGTCGCCGGTCTGCAGCAGCAGGTCGTCAGCATCGCCGAAGCGCAGGTCGCCGGCGATCGAGCCGCCTGCCGCGACGAACGCGCTGCTGGAATAAGAGCGCGTGGACGCTCCCGGATAATAGGGGAAGGCATAGCCCATATCGACCGAGCCGATCACCGTACCCGCGTTGACGAAGGTACCGGAATAGAGCTGGACGGCGGTATCGCCGGACCCGCTGATCGTGCCCCCCGCCTGGTTGGTGATGGCTGCGCTCGTCGAACTGCCGGTACCGCCGATCGCGACGCCACCGCTGCTCGCGATCATGCCGCTGTTGACGATCTGCCCTCGGTTGTATGCGACCACGGCGATTCCGCCGACCGCGATGGTGCCGCTGTTGACCAGAGCATAGGAACCGGAGATCCCGGTGGCCTTGGCGCCGCCCGCCGTCTGGCGGATTGTGCCGCTGTTGACGATCTGCGTCGTGGCGTAGTTGGCGGAAACGCCGGTACCGCCGTCGAGCAGGATGGTGCCCGCATTGGTGACGCTGGCCCCGCCGATGACCGCAGCGGCGTTGGAAGAGCTGTTGTGATCGGTGACGGTAATCGTGCCGAGATTGGTGAAGCTGTCGCCGGACGCGAGGCTCACGCCAACCGACGGGGTGTAGCTGGTCGTGCCGGTTGCGCGCGAAACCGCGATCGTGCCGCGACTGGTGATCGACAGCGAAGCGATGGTGCCGCTGCTGGTCACGCCCGGATAGGTCAGCGCATTGGTCACCTGGATGGCCGAGCCGCTGCTGATCGCCATGTTGGCGTTCACGTCGACGGTGCCGCTGCCGGCAAGCTGCAGCGTATTGCCCTGGGTCTGCGCCGTCGGCGCGGTGATCGTCAGCGTGGCGCCGTTCGACAGCTGGTAGCCCACATTGCTGAATGGCCCGACATTGCCCGGGGTCAGCGTCGTGCTGGTATCCGCATTGATCGCATAGCGCAGGCTGGAATTGCTGTCGGCGGTCACCGTGCCGGTAATACCCGCAAAGGCGCCGGTGCCCTTGTTCACGATATCGGTGATCAGCGTAGCCCCGGCTAGCCGGAGGTTCCCGTTGAGTATGCCCCCCCCGTCTGATGGGATGGTGGTATGAAGAGGTTGCGGAAGGGAGCCCGTCCCCCCCGAGGGTCTGGAGCCCGATAGGGAGCAAGGGTCCCTTCCGCGTTGGTCACAACCCTGAACAGTTG
>NZ_LXVY01000041.1 GCF_001650735.1 Sphingomonas sp. TDK1
GTAGAGGGAGCCACAAAGCTGGGCGCCGGATGACGAGCACGCTGGTCAGCGGCGGACTCCGCAGCCGGACGGCCCGCGGCGCCGGCTGGGCGCCGCGGGCTCCTGGAATCACGCCGCCGGCGAGGTCAGTCGGCGCATCGATTCACCAGACAGCTGGATCCGGTGACTGGTGTTGACCATCCGATCGAGAACGGCATCGGCCACCATCGGATTGTCGATGTAGCCGTGCCAGTCCTTGAACGGGAGTTGGCCCGCCAGCAGGATTGAGGCCGATCGGGTTCGGGCGTCCACGATGTCCAGCAGGTGGTGCTTGCCCGACTCCGTCAGAGGCGTCAGGCCGAAGTCGTCCAGGATCAACAGGTCGAAGCGGGCGATCGCCGTGCGCAGGCGGTTCATGCTGCCGTCCTGATGGGCGATCGCCATGTCCTCCAACAGTTGATGGGTGCGATAGTACCGAACCGTCAGACCGACGCGGGCGGCATGACCGCCAAAGGCGCACGCCAGATGGGTCTTCCCGGTCCCTGTTGCGCCCGTCAGGATCAGATTTTCGGCTTGGCGCACCCAGGTACAGGTCAGAAGCTCGGCCATCTGGGCCCGGTCCAGGTTTCGTGCGGAGCGGTAGTCGATGTCTTCGGCCGCGGCAGGGATCTTCAGTCGGGCGGCTTTCAGGATGCGTTTCAGGCGACGGTCGTCACGATACGCCGCTTCAGCCTGCAAGAGGTGCATTAGCCGATCGTGGAACGGTAGATCGGCGAACGCCGGCGTGGCCGCGTGATGCTCGACCGCTTCCACCATGCCGTTGAGGCCGAGGTCGCGGAGTTTGTCGATGATGTGGGTGGTGTTCATGACTCGTCTCCGGCGAAATAGTCGGGACCGCGCACGTTCTCATTCGTCGCGGCAGCGGCTGTTTTGGGCGTGATGAAGTCTGCCGGGTCCGTGAACTCCAGATTCCGATCCAGGACATTGCGCACATGGGCCAGTCGGGGTTCGCCGCACCGCACGGCGCGGGCGCAGGCTGCTTCCAGCCTCACCGGACCGACGCGGTGCGCCAAGGCCCGAAACGAGCGATAGACGGCGGTCTTGGCCGCGCCGAAGAACGGACGCCCAGCTTCGCCCTGGACCACAGCCTGAACACCGGGCCCATGCAGACGGGACCATAGGACAAGATCTTCGTCCTCCCCCGCGCGCCGCGCCAAATGGTTAGGTGGCATATGGGCTGGATCAGTCGAGGCCTCGCCCGCTACGGCCAGGCGCGGGTGGACGCCTACCGGCTTCCCGTCGTGCCAGATCTCGACCGTGGCGGCGTTCGCGCGCACATCAACCCGCTGCCCGATCAGGGTATGCGGCGCCGAGTATCGGCGCTGATCGTGCATGACGTGATAGTCTGGTCCGAGGAGCAGCTGACGCCTGACCTCGAAGAAGGCGAACGGCTCCGCCTGGAGAGGCCGCAACGCCGGACGGTCCAACTGCTCGAACAGAGTGGTGCGAGACTCTCCCGGCGCGCGCCGCAGCGCCTTGGTGTTGAGGCGGATGAGCAGGCTGGCCAGCAAGGCGTTCATCTCACCGAGTGACATCGCCGGGCGATCTGCGAGGGCCAACCGCAACAGGCGCTGAATCAGCTTCACGCCGATCTCCACCTTCGCCTTGTGCGTGGGACTGTAAGCCTTGGCGGGGCGTGCGATCGTTCCATGATGGTCGCAAAAGGCTTGAAACGTCGGATTGATCTCAGGCGCCTGTCCGCGCTTGTGGGAAATCACAGCGGCCTTGAGGTTGTCGGAGATGATCACCTGCGGGACGCCGCCGAAGAACCGAAGCGCCTGCTCGTTCGCCCAGATCCAGTCGCCCGCACGCTGTGAACGGGTGACGCAGGCGAAGGTGTAGTCAGAGGCGGGCAGCACCGCGACGAACAGTTCGAACGGGACCCGGTCGGCGGGGTCATCGTCTCGCCCGCGCGGCCGAAGCCCGGCGAAATCGACCATCATGGTTTCGCCAGGCCGGTGGCGCTGTCGCATGATCGGATGAGCCGCCACGTTGTATTCTCGGAATTTGCGGCAGTAATCGCGATAGGAGATGGTCGGCTGGTCGCCCGCCGTCTCGACGTAGGTGTCGTGCAAATCCTTGAGATGGTGGCCGGCCTTGACCTTTACGGCCACGGCCGCCCAGTCTGGCTGCAACTGTCCAATGGCCATCGGCGCCGATCGGCCCGCATTGAAGAGGCGCATCAGATCGCTGTCAGAAAGTGCGCAAAGGCCTTCGCTTGTCAGGGACATCTCCAGGGCAAGCGAGCGGTAGCGAGCGACGGTCGTGTAGGAACAGCAGATCATGCGGCCGATCTGCCGATTGCCGTAGGCCGTGGTGAGGATGAGGCGCAGCAGGCCTCGCGGGTCGAACATGGAAGCTCCCGTTGTTCAATTCTTGATGATGGGAGCCTGAAAGGGGCGCGCGCGTCGGCGGTCTCCGTCGCGCTGACGCGACGGAGATTCCTTGACGGCGATGACGCTTTCGGGGAGATTGGCGGGGTCGCTGTGGAAACGACGAACCAATCTTCCGAAAGGGCCTGCGCTTTTGCCGAGCGCGGGCCTTTTCACTTTCAGGCGTGGATTGTGTGAAGCTTGATCAGGGGGCGGGCATGGCGGTCTCCTTGTGGTGATCAGCCGATCCACTGCGGTAGCGGTCAGGCCAAATTTCTTCCGGACGCTGTCCCAGCGCGTCGGCGATGGCTTGCTCGACACGCCGCGAGCGCCTGAAACCGCGCGACACTATGGACACCGTGGAGGGCGTCACAGCCAGCGACCGGGCAATGTCCGACAGGCTGATGCGTTTGAGACTCAAAGCGGACTTGATCCGTGCATGCCTTTTGTCGTCTATCATCGCCTTGGCTCCATCTTGTGCGACTAAGGGACCATAGTGTGCGAAATACCAACACCGCAACCATCAATGATCCAGACCCTGGCATCGCCCGGCGGCTGATCGCCGTGCGGCAGCAAAGTGGTCTCAATCAATCCGCCTTCGCAGCCCGGCTCGGTTTCCCCCGCCGCACCTATCTGGGATGGGAGCGCGGTGAGTCTGATCCTCCGATCTGGCTGCTGGACGCTCTGCACCAGGAGTTCGGCACCGACCCTCACTGGCTGCTGCACGGCCCCGGTGATCGGCCACGCCAATATGGCGCCGGACTCGATTGGGCCCGGTTTGGCCGCCTGCTTGTGGCCGTAGATCGCGAGGCTCGGGCGGCGGGCCTGGCGCCGAGACCCGAACAGATCTGCGAGTTGACCCGCGCGGTCTTCGAAGGCGCGCCTGAAGATGAAAAGGACGCCATCGAACGTCTGGCGCTGACCTTCAAAACAATGAAGAACCGGAGTCGCTGACCATGGACGAAGACGTGCGCGTGGTTCCCTTTCCGAATCAGACGCAAACCCCGGAGGTTCAGCGGGAGGATGCCGTGGCGGACGCACTGGAACGGGTCGGCGATATCCCGGTTGCGAAGGTGGAGGCGGTCGCCGCACTCGAGCGAAGGCCGAACTGGCCGGCGATCATCACCTTCATAGCGATCTCAATGCTCTCGTTGTCGGTAGCGGTCTTTTCGACGGGGGCGGATGATGTCCTACGCATGGGCGCGGCCATGGCGTTGGTGATCTCTATTCTGACGTGCGGGCTGGCCGTTCTGTATCGCCATGCACCGACGTTCTGGCGGCCCGGCATTGAACATACCGATCGTGTTGTGGATGACGGCGTTCAATCGCCTACGCCGTAGTCATAGCGAGCACCATGGGCGACCAGAATCCGACTCCCCGTCGAAGTCCGCAGCCGGTTCCCTCGCAGGGCGGTCCCGCCAACTTTCCAGCCCCAGGAGGGCCGAGGCGCACGGATCCGCACAGGACGATGATCTCGTCGCCGAATCCGAGGTGATCGAGACATTTGTGAAGTATCCCTCGATCATCGCCCGCGCCGCAGGTCTCGCATCCGAGATCTGACTGGCGGAATTCGAGCAGGAACCGCAGATGATGGTCGCGCTGAGTGCGCCCGTGAGCTTCGGCAACCGCACTCTCATCCTCTTCGCATCGAAGTGGCTCCCTATCCCTTGACGAACGTCATCATATGGCGTCCGGAAGTTTAGTTCCCTAGCTTCACAAGCAAGGCTCAGGAGGGCGGCGGTGTCTAATCAAACGCATTGGGAAACCGTTTATCTGAACAAGGCGGTGGAAGAGGTCAGCTGGTATCGACCCCATCTTTAGGTTTCGCTACGGCTCATTGCAGACTCTGCGCCATCCGCCAGCAGCGCGATCATTGACGTGGGCGGCGGAGAAGCGACGCTGGTCGATGATCTCGTCGCGCAGGGCTACAGCGACGTCACGGTCCTCGACATCTCCCCGGCGGCGATTGACGTGGCGAAGTCCCGTCTGGGTATGTCCGCCGCCGCGGTGCATTGGATCACCGGCGACAATACGGCTGTTGAGCTGGAACCGGCTCGCTACGATGTCTGGCACGACCGGGCCGTCTTCCACTTCCTGACCAGCGCAGGCGACAGAGCCGCATATGTTCGGCAGATCGCCCGCTCTGTCAGGCCCGGGGGCCACGTGATTGTCGCGGCGTTCGGGCCGGACGGTCCGGACAAGTGCAGCGGCCTGGACGTAGTCCGCTACGACGCCGAACATCTTCACGGCGAGTTTGGGCCGAAGTTCCGTCTCCTGGACAGCGTTAGGGAGTTGCACGAGACGCATTGGGGTACGCATCAGCAGTTCATGTATTGCCTCTGTCGGATGGAGTGAGAGGCCAACCCGCCCCAGCGCGCCGCTTCGGCCCTGATCGGACTGAACGCCAGCGGCAAGGCCCCGGCCCTCGCCGTGCCGGTCGAGATGACGGTGCTCCAGTTCCACCCTTGTTCGCCGCCCGCCTTCGGCGATAAGACGAACCTCCCCCACGTCGCTCGATCACGCCCGATCTGTCTCTCGATATGCCAGCGCGGGGAGCTAAAAGCGCTATGTCGCTCGTCGTTTTCAAACCGCGCAAGCCCTCGACAGCCGAACACAGCCGCGGGCGGAGGCGCAGGGCCTCGGCGTCAAACGCGGAGATCGGTTCACATGGAGAGCTCATCATTTCACCCGTTCATCACCGCCCCCAGTTGAGGCTGGCCGGAGCAAGTTCACAGGAACGGCGCGCCCCATCAAAGGCGTGATACAAGTGAAGATTGATGTCGCCTGAGGACGACGAGATGCCTTCTACGAGCCCTTCTGCACGGCCAGCGCCGCGTTGACTCCCTGAGCCAAGTCCTCTGCGGGTCCCTTGCCCCAATAGTGGACGAAATAGAACGCGGGGGTCTCCCCAATCATGTGATTGTGCAAAGCCACGACATGGATGTCTCCGGCCCGTAACGACCGGAGCACCGGCTGCACCTCCTCAGCGGTCATGATGAAGTCCCCGGCCACAGTCGCCATCGCGGTGCTTCCGGAGAAGGCCGCCCACGTCGTCAATCCCATCGATCCTCCGACTTCGACGCCATGCATGCGACCCGTGCGCGGCAAGGTGAACTTGACCACGCCACCGTTCAGCTCGGGATCGACTTCGAAATAGCGCCGCAATGAAGCGACATCGAACTCTCCGGCAACGGTCGGGGTGGATCCAGGAAAGCGTCGTCGAGGTGTCGGCGTCTCCGCACGAACGGCTCGAATGGCGTCCCACACGGCCTTCACCCCGGTGGCCAGGTCGTGCGCCGGCCCCGTGCCGCCGACGTGCATGAAATAGACGGGCGGATCGTCGAAGATGAAGTGATTGTGAAGACCGGTGACCTCCAGGCCGGCGGCGAAGGCGGCGTCCATGGCGGCCGTGATCTCGTCCTCGAACACCACGGTGTCGCCCATCAGCATGACATGGTCGTCGCCGTGCGCTTTGAAAGCGGCCCAGGAACCCAAACCGGCGGCCGGCGCGAGGGGGGCGCCGTCCACTGTCACCGGGACGTCGGTTCGCGACCAGGCGATGCGCACGACACCGTCGGGAGCCACGGTCGCCTGTACGCCGGCCGCGGACGAGATGACCTCCCGCTTGTCGGATTGGGCAGCGCCCTTGGTCGCTATCGCCGTCGGCGATAGCGCCATGACTGCCAGGATCTGGACCATATGTCTGCGGTTCATCGCACGCTCCGTTTCGTAACTGATTATTCGATGCTTGGGGGACTTACGATAGTTGTAGTCGGCCACGCTTTAACTCGCCGGAGCGAAAAAGACCCAGCCCGCTAACCCGGCGGCGGCCAACGCGACCACGACGTTGAGCTTATTCTTCCATGTGTAGAGCAACGCCAAAGCGACCGCGAAGATAGACACGCCAATGATCAGATCCGG
Organism: Sphingomonas sp. TDK1; assembly: GCF_001650735.1. Taxonomy (GTDB): domain Bacteria; phylum Pseudomonadota; class Alphaproteobacteria; order Sphingomonadales; family Sphingomonadaceae; genus Sphingomonas. Next base: position 6,333 of record NZ_LXVY01000041.1, read on the forward strand.
GACGCGCTGGGCTGTGACCGTCGCCAAGTCGATCGTCGTAGCGGCGATGAGGCCAACCACGCCGGCTGAGACGCCTGCCAAAAAGGCATGCAGCCGCTTGGCTTCCAGCACCGATTCCAAACGGTCGTAGAGGATCAGCGAAAATGCGAATGCCGGGAGGAATATTCCGACGGTCATGGCTACGGCGCCGAGCGGTCCGCCGCCGAAATAGCCGACGAAAGTTGCGAAGATGATCAGAGGCGCCGGCAGGATGCCCGACAGCGCCAAGCCATCCAGAAATTGGCCATCGTTCATCCAACCTTGACCCACGGCGTCGTTGCGAACGAACGGGATCGCGGTGTAGGCGCCGCCGAAAGTGAGGAGGCCGGCCTTCAAGCCGGAAACGAACAACAGCCAAACGGGCGCTTGGCCGGGGTCACCGATCGCCGTTTGGACCTCTGGCGTTGCGGCATCGGGCGCCAAGAGCATTACCAGAATCGTCAGAGCCGTCGCCCCGGCGGCGACAAGCGCAGCGAATACTCGCAGGCCGAGCGCCCATAGCGCGTAGATCGCCCCGGAGGCCGGAAGGGTGATCCAGAACGGAGCGCCGGCGAAGGCTGCCAGGCCGCAGATGATGGCGAGCATCCACAGGCGACCGTCCAGCAGGATATGCTTTCCGATCCGATGGACGGCGGCGACGATCAACGCGATCACCGCCGCCTGAATCCCCAGGAACGCCGCGCCGAGCGCTGTGTCGATCAGGGCGATACGGAAATAGAGCCATGACAGCGCCATCATGAGGAGAAAGCCGGGAAGCATGAAGCCCAGGCCAGCGAGGATGCCCCCGAGTCTTCCCTTGGCGCGCATCCCCAGGTGGACGCAGAGTTCGTGCGCCTCGGGGCCCGGCAGCACCTGCATCACTGCCAGCAGCCTGTTGAAGCGCTCGCTGGAGATCCAGCGCTCGTCGTCGACCAGTTCACGGCGCACCATGGCGATCTGTGCGACCGGACCGCCCCAGGCCAGCAAGCCGAACCTTAGAAACCGAATGAACAACTGCGCATGCGTCAGGTTGGGCGGCGCGGCCTCCGGGCGCGGTTCCGAGAGATCGACCGTCGTATTGATGTCCGTTCCGGCGCTCATGCCGCTAGGCCCGGAGTCGCGCCAGGGACCTCGTTCCGACCAGACCAACTTCCAGTTTCAGGTGACCAATCGCAGGCGACCCAGGTCATACCACCTCCTCAACTCGCTAGCTCGTTCACCTGTATCATTTGTGGTCATTGAATGATACACCTTGTATATGATTTCGTTCCCCGGCTCGCGCGCCCCGTGGCTGCTGTTGATCCACCAACTGCCCGCCAAGCCCGCCTATCTGCGCGTCAAAGTCTGGCGGCGGCTGCAGGCGATCGGGGCGACTCCGCTGAAGAACGCCGTTCACGCGCTACCGCTTCGCGACGACACGGCAGCTCTGTTCGACGACCTGCTGCGCGAGATCACCGAGGGCGGGGGTGAGGCCATCATTTTGGAGGCTGCGCTGGTCGGTGGCTTGGGAGACGCGGACGTGCGAGCCCTGTTCGATGCGGTTCGCGATTCCGATTACGAGGACCTCGCCCGCGAGGCGCGCACGATCGACGACGGGCAGGTCGCCCGCGAGATTGTTCGCCTGCGCGCGCGTCTGGCCGAAATCGCGGCCATCGACTATTTCGGCACCCACGGCCGGCAAGCTGCCGAAGCGGCGCTCGCAGACCTGGTGACGCGCTCGACGCGGCACCCTGACGTCAGTTCGACGTGTCAGGCGGTGATCGCGACCGCCGACCTGAGACAGCGGGTCTGGATCACCCGGCGCGGCATCCATGTCGATCGTATCGCGTCGGCCTGGCTGATCCAGCGCTTCATCGACCCCGAAGCGACTTTCAAGTTCGTCGACGGCCAAGGCTACGAGCCTGCCGCGGACGAACTCAGGTTTGACATGGCGAATGCCGAGTTCACCCACGAAGGCGAGCGCTGCACCTTCGAGACGCTGCTCGTGCGGACACAACTCGACAATGATACCGCGCTGGTCGCGATCGGCGAAATCATTCACGACCTCGACATCGCTGACAGCCGCTTCAATCGGCCGGAGACGGCCGGCCTGGGCGCCCTCATCGCCGGAATTTGCGCCCGAACGGATGATGACAACGAACGGCTGGCGGAGGGAACCGCCGCGCTTGAACAGTTTTACGCCTATTTCAGCAGAGGGCGAAAGGCGTGAACTGCGAGCTCTGCATGAAAGTTCTCGTAACAGGTTTGACCCAAGGAGGCCGAAGATTATGAACCTCGGTATTTTCTACTTTTCGCTCGCAAGCTTAGTTGTCTCACCGGGATCGGGCGTGACTCAAGATGTTCCGCCTTCCGCAACCGGCTCCGCCCTTTTGGAGCAATGCAGACGCGGGGCGCCCGAGTGCGGAGCCTATCTGCAGGGTATGCTCGATGAGTTGATCGTCCGTCGCGCCGTGTGCGGCGCCCCGAGATATGACCGTCAGCGTCTCCGCCAAGCTTATCTGCGCTGGGCCGAATCAGAGACTTATCTCAGAGACAAGCACATGGCGGCCGGAGCCAACGAGGCGTTGACTAAGGCGTGGCCCTGCGCTCGGCAGATCGATCCCAGCTCCAGCTGAGGGCCTGTTTGAGCCTGCCGACTTGGGCATGCTCGACACGGGCGTGGGCGGGATTATCGCCCTGATCTTCCTGCGGTCGGCAATCCGTGTATTGCGCGCGGCGTTGCCCGCGCGGCCGAGGGCTGGCGCGAGCTGATACACCGGTTCTGTTCGCGCCGTTAGCGGACCTTCCGAACGTCAAGAGCTGACACCAAGTAAGTTGATCAGCGCCAAGATTTCTTCTGACTACGGTTCGATCCCGCGAACGGGCGACTGAGCTTTGTCGAATAGCTCTGTCGCCCGTTCACTACTGCCAAAAACATGCCCAGCGTGGCTCGAGGCGCCCACTCGTTCTGACCGCAGGAGTCCAGTTCGTTGGCGGTGTGCAGTC
>NZ_LXVY01000042.1 GCF_001650735.1 Sphingomonas sp. TDK1
CCGCCATCACTTGCTCCGCGTCTCAACACGGATGCCTATGAATCAGCGATCAGCTCGTTTGGGAATCCCGAATGTCGATCCGCGCTAGAGATTCAACCGGAATTTCAGCAACAGCGTCTGCTCCCACCATTGCTCGTTATCGTCGGAGATCATCCACAAGACGAGCGAATCGCCTTCGCGCTGCACGGCCAGCCCTTCGAAATTGTCGTGCTGGAACGGCGGGGAGAAATCGGCGATCTCGGTGCCGCGCAATACCTGCCCAGCACGCGCGCCACGAATGTCGACCAATTCGATCTTCACCGTGAACAGCGACGAGACGGCGAATCGCCGCACCAGCACCAGCAGCCGCCCATCGGGCAGCACTGCCGCGTCGCTGGGATCATAGCCGGGCGGGGGCACATAAGCGAGGTGCACCGGCTGTACGTCGCCGATGGTGGGATCCTGCGGGAACAGCAGGACTTCGCGCTGATCCAGCGGCCCACCGGGCGGACGCGCGGTTTCCCCGATGACGAGAAACCGGCCATCCGCCAGCCGCACCATCGATTCGGGGCCGCCATTGGTCGGCCAGTTTCGCATCGCCTTGGGGAAGGCGCGTGCAGGGGCGCGGGTGAAAGTCGAATCATATCGGAAAATCGCGTTGTGCGATTCGAATCCGACCCAGAAGGCACCGGTCTTCGGATCGTGCGCCAGCGATTCGCTGTCGCGATCCGACTTGTAGACGCTGGTGCCGGGGCCCGCCGGCAATTCGCCGATGAAGTGCGGCTCCCGGGGGCGCCAGTCGGCGCCCATACGGAACCGCACCACGTTCCCGCGATCGCTCATCAGCGTAAAGCGATCGCCGGTCACGCTCAGCGCGGAGAAACCGGAAAAGCCCAGATCCGGGCTCGTAAGCCGTACGCCGCCCAGATAGTCGAGCCGCCCGATCGTCCGGCGCGTGGGATCCCCCGGCACCAGCGGCACGGGGGTAGCCGATACGACCGGGTGCGTGCCCAGCGGTGTTCGCGGCTCCTTGCCCGACGCGGACAGGAACAGGATCGACAGCGCCAGCGGCGGTAGGGCGAGGGTGCGGAGCCGAAAGCGCATCCGCCCTTCTTAACGGCTGGGGCGCAGCCGAATAGTGCTGCAAGTGCGAAGATGAACGAGAAATAACCAATTCGTTCAGCGTTCGCTCAAGGGAACCGCTCTAATCAGAGCGAGTTGTACGCGTACATTTGCTCTCGCGTAGCGTATCGAGAGACGCCGGGGGCCGGATTCGCGAGGATCCGGCCCCCCTGTTTTTGTGCTCAGTACATGTGCTGGCCACCGTTGACCGACAGCGTCGACCCGGTGACGAAGCCGCCTTCTTCCGCGCAGAGGAATGCCACGGCCCGCGCAATCTCGTGCGCCTGGCCGAGTCGGCCAACCGGAATCTTCGCCACGATCTTCTCCAGCACGTCCGCCGGCACCGCCGCGACCATGTCGGTATCGATATAGCCCGGCGCGATCGCGTTTACGGTCACGCCGAATCGCGCGCCTTCCTGGGCCAGCGCCTTGGTGAAGCCGTGGATGCCCGATTTGGCGGCGGCATAGTTCACCTGGCCATATTGCCCGGCCTGCCCGTTGATCGAACCGATATTGACGATCCGGCCCCACTTCCGGGTGCGCATACCCGGGAACACGGCGTGCGCCATGTTGAAGCAGCCGCCCAAATTGATGCGGATCACGTCTTCCCACATGTCGCGCGTCATCTTCAGGATGGTGCCGTCGCGGGTGATGCCCGCATTGTTCACCACGATGTCGACCGGGCCGAGTTCGGCCTCCACCTGCTGGACGCGGGCGGCGCAGGCGTCGAAATCGCCCACGTCCCACTTATAGGCCTTGATGCCGGTGCGTTCGGTGAAGGCTGCAGCCTTCTCGTCATTGCCGGCGTAATTCGCCGCGACGGTAATCCCGGCATCCTTGAGCGCCAAACTGATCGCCTCGCCGATCCCGCGCGTGCCGCCGGTGACGATCGCTACTCGTGCCATGTGCCTTCCTCTCCACAGTCAAACCAAGAATTGGCTAGGCGGGGTTCACCCAGCCGGCAAGTTCGCGCCCGATGATATGTTTCAACAACTCCATGCCCGCGGCGCTATCATTGAGACAAGGCAAATATGCGAAATCGGTACCGCCGGATTCGAGGAATGTCTCGCGACCCCGGATCGCCAGTTCCTCCAATGTTTCGAGGCAGTCCGCCGAGAAACCTGGCGCGACGATCGCGACGCGGCGGACGCCCTCCGCCGGCAGCGCCGCGAGCGTGGTGTCCGTTGCCGGCTCCAGCCACTTGGCGCGCCCGAATCGCGACTGGAAGGTGACGATCAGCTCCCGCCCCAGCGCTTCGCCAAGCAGCCGCCCGGTCTTGCGGCAATGGCAATGATAAGGGTCGCCCAGTTCCAGTGTCCGCTGTGGCATGCCGTGGAAGCTGGCGATCACCGCATCGGGGGTGAAGTCGAGGCCGGCGAGCCCTTCCTCCACGCCGGCCTTCAAAGCCTGAATGTAGGCCGGATCGTCATAATAAGGCGGCAACGTCCGCAGTGCCGGCTGCCAGCGCTTCGCCATCAGCGCGGCGAAGGCCACGTCGTTGGCGGTTGCGGTCGTCGCCGCACAATATTGCGGATAGAGCGGCGCGACAAGGATGCGCTCGCATCCCTGCGCCTGCAGCGCCGCGATCTGCTCGCCGATCGCCGGGCAACCGTAGCGCATCGCATGCACGACGGTGACGTCCGGCCCGAACGCGCCCGCCAGCCCGCGCGACTGCGCCTTCGTGATCGCGGCGAGCGGCGAGCCGTCTTCCCGCCACACCTGACGATAGGCATGCGCGGACTTTTTCGGCCGGGTGCGCAGGATGATGCCGCGCAGGATCGGCTGCCAGAGCAGCGGCGGGATTTCCACCACCCGGCGATCCGACAGGAACTCGCCAAGATAGCGCTTCACCGATCCGGCATCGGGCGCATCTGGGGTACCGAGATTGACCAGAAGCACCCCCACGCGGAGAGGTGGTATCTTGGGATGATTGTCTGGAGGCGTCATTCGGTGTCCGATAGCAATGGCAGGCGGCGGAACCGCGTGCCGGTGGCGGTCTGCAGCGCGTTGGCGATGGCGGGCGCGGTTGGCGGCACGGCGAGCTCGCTTACCCCGCCGGGATCCGATCCGCTGGGCAGGATCTCGACGGTGATGTCCGGCGTGTTCGCCAGCGTTGGCAGGTTGAGATCGGCAAGGCTCTGTACATCGGCGATATTCTCGCTGAACGTAGCCGCCGTGCCGAGTGCGGCGCTCAGGCCGAACAACAGCCCGCCCTCGATCTGCTGCCGAACGAGATCGGGATTGACCACCCGCCCACAATCCACCGCCGCCACCAGCCGCTCGACCACGATCTCGCGCTGCGCCGTCAGATGCGCTTCGGCCATCACCGCAATGTAGGATCCGCGAAAGACATGCGCCGCAAGGCCTTGGCCGCTGCCCGGCTCGCCCCCTTGCCACCCGCCCAGTTGAGCCGCCGTTTGCAGGCAGCGCGCAAGGCGCGGCTGGTTGCCCAGCATCGCCATACGAAACGACAGGGGATCGCGATTGGCGACATGGGCAAGTTCGTCGACGAAACTCTCGGCGAAGAAACAGGTATAGCTGTGCGAACCTGAGCGCCAATAGCCGGTTGACACGCCGATCTCCGCCGGATGGTGATCGATGGCAAGCGTAGAAATGGCATAGACCGGCGCGGCACCCTCGACCGCGGACGGATCTCCTTTGCCGGGCATGGCCAGCGCTGCCGCCGCAACTACATCGCCCGCGAGCAGCCGGGCCGCCAGTTCGCGGCCGGTGGAAGGCGCCGCTATCTTTGCGAGCCAAGCGGAAATGGTACCGTCCTGCCCCAGCTTGGCGGTCAGGCGCGCCTTCGCCGCCGGCCGAAAACGATCGCGGCGAAGGTCCTCATCTCGCGGCCAGGTCAGTTGCACAGGCCGGCCCACCGCTTGCGCGATCAGCGCCGCCTGCGCAGCCGCATCGATTTCGAGCTTCTCCCCGAACGAGCCGCCGCCGAGCATCGCGTGCACCGTAACCCGCGCTGGATCGATCCCCAGCGCCTTCGCGGCTGCGGCACGGGCAAGCCCGGGCGCCTGGGTGGGCAGCCACAGAGACAGCCGATCATGGGCATAATCGGCGGTGCAGGTCATCGGCTCGAGCGGCACATGCGGGGCGAGGCCGACACGATAGTCTGCCGTCACCACCCGTGCGCCGCGAAAGTCGCCGGCGAGATCGCCCTTCGCCTCGATGCGGACGCCGTCGCCTTCCAGCCCAGCGTCCAAGGCGGCGCCGATCGAGTCGTCATTGACCACCGCCGCGGGATTGCGAAAACGCGGCCGCATTGCCTGCAGCGCGCGCTCGGCCGCCCACCAGTTGCTCGCCACCGCTGCTACCCATTGCTTGGTGGTGACGATCGAAAGCATGCCACGCACGGAGTTGGCTGCCGCGCGATCGACATGGACCAGTTCCGTGTCGCCGATCGGTCCCTGGCGGATCGCGGCGAACACGATGTTGGGCAGGCGCACATCGCCGGCAAAATTGGCGCTGCCGTCGATCTTGGCCGGCGCGTCGAGCCGCGGCAACTGCTGACCATAGAGGCGGCCGGCATCGCCCCCCCGCAGCGGCGGGCGCGCCGGGGCCTTTTCGCGGGCCGCCGCTTCCGCCAGTTCGCCAAAACCCAGTCGCTGGCTGCCATGGATTACTGTGCTGCCCGCCGTGCCGCACGCCTGCCAGTCTACACTCCAACGCCGCGCCGCCGCCTTGCACAGCAGCACCCGCGCCGCCGCACCCGCCTGGCGGAGATCCTCCTCGAAGGCGCGCACCGAGGTGGAGCAGGCGGTAAGCATCAGGTCCGCGCGGGCCGCGTGGCTGCGCTGCACCTTTTCCGGCAGCGCACCCAGCGTGGCGGCGAACAGGCTCTGCGCCGCCAGCGGATTTGCATAGAGCGGGTTAAGCGGCGCGGGCTCGACGCCGACCAGTTTCCAGTCCGCGCCCAGCTCGTCGGCAAGTATCTGCGGAAGCGCGGTGTAGACGCCCTGCCCCATCTCGGCCTGCGGCACCGCGATGCGGATCTGGCCATCGCGGCCGATCTTCAGCCATGCTCCGAACAGGCTCTCGCCGGGGCCCGCCGTGAGGTTGGGTGCATAGCTGCGCGGCCAGAGGCCCCAAGCGATGACCAGCCCGAGTCCGGCCCCGCCGCCGATCAACAGCCTGCGCCGATCGAGCCTGATGCGGGGTGTGGATTTGCCAGCCATCGGCCCGCTCTATCGCGGCACGCGCGCCCGCGCCAGCATGGGCTTTCGATCAGCATGATCGCTCCCCCTTGGGTTTGCTGCATTTTGGCTCTATCGCGGGCGGCGATTGCTTTTCACGCCGGGGATATAACGTGCTGCCCACCCTGCTTGCCGCTGCCGGCGGACATCTTCATTTCGCCGATCTCCACCTAAACCCGGTGGCGATCAATCTCGGCTTCTTCCAGATCAAATGGTATTCCCTGGCCTATATCAGCGGCATCCTGCTGGGCTGGCTGTATCTGATGAAGCTGCTCGCGGCACCTGGCGCGCCGATGGCCCGCCGCCATGCCGACGACCTCGTCTTCTACGCGACGCTTGGCATCATCCTGGGTGGCCGGCTCGGCTATGTGATCTTTTACGCACCCGAGATGTTCTACAGCCCGCTGCAAATCCTGATGCTCTGGGAGGGCGGGATGAGCTTCCACGGGGGCGTACTCGGCACCTCGCTGGCGATTGTCTGGCTGGCGCGGCAGCACAAGCTCAACTGGCTCCGCATCCACGATTATGTCGCCTGTTGCGCGCCTTTCGGCCTGTTCTTCGGCCGCCTCGCCAATTTTGTGAACGGCGAGCTCTGGGGAAAGCCCGGCGACGTGCCCTGGGCGATCGTGTTCCGCGGCACCGTGCCCGCCGGCATCCCTGAGCCGGCCCGCCATCCCAGCCAGCTCTACGAAGCGGGTCTAGAGGGCCTGTTGCTGTTCACGGTGCTGTGGTTCTTTTTCTGGCGCACGGGTTCGCGCTACCAGCCGGGCAAGCTCACCGGCATCTTCCTGCTGGGCTACGGCATGTGCCGCTTCTTCGTGGAATTCTTCCGCGAGCCCGATCGCCAGCTCGTGTGGCTGGTCGATCTGACCGGTCTGCATATGGGCCAGTGGCTGTGCCTGCCAATGATCGCCGGCGGCCTGTACCTGATCGCTACCGCCCCCGCGCGCCGCAAGCGGGTCGAGGCGATCACCGGGCCGAGCGTCGCCTGAATTGGCCGGCATGACCAACCCACTCAACGCCCGGCCCGACGAACGCCGCGACAATGCCGCCGAGCCGGCGCTGCCCGAGCGGCTCGCGCGGGCGATCACGCTCGCCGGACCGATCCCGCTCTCACAGTTCATGGGCGCGGCCAACGCGCACTATTATGGCACGCGCGATCCGCTGGGCGCGCGCGGCGACTTCACCACCGCGCCCGAGATCAGCCAGATGTTCGGCGAGCTGATCGGCCTTTGGCTGGCCGACCTGTGGGATCGCGCGGGACGCCCGGAGGCGGCACGTTATGTCGAGTTCGGGCCAGGTCGCGGCACGCTCGCTGCCGATGCATTGCGGGCGATGGACAAGGCCGGCTTCGCACCGCCGGTCCACTTCCTCGAAGCCAGCCCGGTGCTGCGTGCCGCCCAGAAGGAGCGGGTACCGCAGGCGGAATGGCATCTCGATCCGGTCGGCCTGCCCGACGACGCGCCCTTGCTCGTCGTAGCCAACGAATTCTTCGACGCGCTGCCGATCCGCCAGTTGGTGCATACGGCGCAGGGCTGGCGCGAGCGGCTGGTTGCTTGTCAGGATACGCTGTTTCTCCCGGTCACCGGCGATCGCGGTTTCGACGCCGTCATCCCGCCATCCCTGCGCGACGCTGCCCCCGGTTCGATCCTCGAGACGTCGCCCGCCAGCGTGTCACTGCTGCGCGCACTTGCCCAGCGGCTGCTGGCGCAGGGGGGCGCGGCGCTGATCCTCGATTATGGCTACGAAGGTCCGGCCATCGGCGACACCCTGCAGGCAGTACGCGGCCACGCTTTCGCCAACCCCTTCGACGCGCCCGGCGAGGCGGACCTCACCGCACATGTCGATTTCGGCACGCTCAAGGAAGCGGCGGAAGCCGAGGGACTGACGGTCCACGGACCGGTCACGCAGGGCGATTTCCTGAAGGCTCTCGGCATCGACGAGCGCGCCCGAGCGCTTGCGCGGACCTCGCCCCAGCACGGCGACGCCATCGCCGCCGATCGCAACCGCTTGGTAGCCGACGATCAGATGGGTTCGCTGTTCAAGGTACTCGCGCTCACTGCGCCGGGCTGGCCGGTGCCGGCGGGGTTCGCATGATCTATCGCGATGCCACGCCTGCCGACGCGGCCGCGATAGACGCGCTGTTCCGCGAAAGCTTTTCGGCGACCTTCGCGCATCTCTACGCACCAGAAAACCTGGCCAGCTTTTTTGCCAAATTTTCGGTCGACGGCTGGGTAGCCGAGCTGGCCGATCCCACCTTCGCGTTTCGCGTCGTGGAGGATGCCGACGGCATTATCGGCTATTGCAAGCTCGGTCCGATCAGCCTTCCTGCCAATCCGCATGGTCCCGCGATGGAGCTTCGCCAGCTTTATCTTCGCGAGCGCGCCAAGGGCAGCGGCGCCGCGCAAGCGCTGATGGATTGGGCGCTCGCCACCGCGCGCACCCGCGGCGCAGGCGAGCTCTGGCTCTCCGTCTATATCGACAACCACCGGGCCAAGCGCTTCTACCAACGATACGGCTTCGAGGATCGCGGACCCTACACCTTCATGGTAGGCAACCACGCCGATGAGGATCGGCTTATGCGGCGGCAGCTGTGAGCGGGGTGGAAGTAAATCATGCTCGCGCGCTGGAAGGCGTGCCGCACGGCTTTCTCGGACGCCTCGGCGGCGTCTCGACGGGCGTCGTCGCGGGACTGAACGTCGGCACCGGCTCGAACGACGAACCGGATGTCATTGCCGAGAATCGTCGGCGTGCGGTTGAGGCAGTGCTGCCGAGCGCGCGGCTCGCCACCGTGTACCAGGTCCACTCTGCCGATGCGGTGACTATTGTCTCGCCCTTCGACGAAGCCCTGCGCCCGCGTGCGGACGCGTTGGTTACGGATCGGCCGGGGCTCGCCTTGGGAGTTCTCACCGCTGATTGCGCCCCGGTACTGTTCGCCGACCGGGCGGCCGGAGTTGTCGCCGCGGCGCACGCTGGCTGGAAGGGCGCGATCGCCGGCGTGACCGATTCGACCATTGAGGCGATGGAGGCACTAGGTGCGCGCCGCGAACGAATCGCAGCTGCGGTCGGCCCCTGCATTGCCCGCGCGAGCTACGAGGTCGATAGCGATTTCTTCCGCCGCTTCGCCGAGCAGGATCCGGCTAATGAGCGTTTCTTCGCAGATGGCCGTCCCCAGCATTTTCAGTTCGACCTGGAAGCCTATGTCGTCCATCGCCTCGCCCTGGCAGGGCTGCGCATGATCGAAGCACTCGGACTCGATACCTATGCAAACGAGAATCGCTTTTTCAGCTTCCGCCGGGCAACCCATCGGGGGGAGGCGGATTATGGGCGGCAGATCAGCATGATCGGACTTGGTGGCTAATCGCGATCAAGGACGGTAGCCGGGGCAGTTGCAAGGAGGGAACGCGATGGGTGTACGGATTCGATGCATCATCGCCGGAGTGCTGATGCTGATCGCGACAAGCATGCCGGGCGCGGCCGCGACCGCACAACCTCCGCAGCACTACCCCCTAGATCTCGCAAAGCCGTTCGGAACCCGCTCGCACTGGACCTTCACGAGCACGCAAGCGCCGGACATTCGGGATCCGATCACCGACGACGATACCGTGCCAGGCCCCCTGCGCCTTTGCCTCAGCCGTGACCAGGGCAAAAGCTGTTCGCCGATCCTCGGGCGCGCACTGACGGTCGACCTACGGCCGGATCTCTTTTCTGAACCACATTACCTGGAGGTCGTGAAAATCGTGTTTCCTTCAGCCGGACATCCGCTGTTGCTGCTCCGGTTGGCGAGCCTGAAAAGCATCAACGGAGACCAACGGACTGCAACAATTGCGCTCGCCTATGATCGCACGGCCGACGATTTCGTGATCGCCTATGAGAAGCGGACCAATCGGAACAACAACCAGGAAATCCGCTATGTCGAGACGGGCCCATTGCGTGGCGCCATACTCTCGGCCGAGCCAACCCAGGATGCTCCCTTCGCCTTCTGGGTAACCGTGTCCCGCCTCGATCCCGCGAACCGCTACACTCAGCGGCTACGCTACCGCAGCGCGACCCGATATGGCGACGGCAACATGCTGGCCGTGCTCGATTCCGAAATGCCGACCATCCAGCGAAAACTGGGGCTCTGGCAATCGGGCGCGCCGCTTCCCCCCGGCCCCTGCCCGAGGCCGCACCTGGCCAGGGGCGCCCTATGGTGCCGCTGATCGTGCGCGCCCGGAGAAGCGCGCACCGCAGCCCCTAGACTTCCGAAGCGCGCCGAAGCCGGACCGGGATCGACTTGTACGAGGGCGTACCGCTACGCGAATCGTAATCTGCAAGCGACAGCAGGCAATTCGCCTCAGGATAATAGGCCGCCAACGAACCGCGCGCGATCGTGTGGGCCAGGATCGTCTGGCGCGCCAGCACGCGGTCACCCGAGACGACATCGATTAGATCGCCATGTGCGAGCCCGAGTTGATCCAGATCTTCCTGATTAGCGAAAACGACATCGCGCCGGCCATGCACACCTCTATAGCGATCGTTCAGCCCATAGATGGTCGTATTATACTGGTCGTGGCTGCGAATGGTGGTGAGCGTCAACAGGTCCTCCGATACCGGCGGATCCTCCTGCAACGAGGAATAGACGAGGAAGTGCGCCTTGCCGTCGGGCGTGTCCCACTCCCGGTCCGAAGCGCCGACCCGCAAGCGAAAGCCCCCCTTCACCCGCACACGCCGGTTAAAATCCGCGAAGTCCGGGAAGACGGCCTCGATCCCGTCGCGAATGCGATCATAGTCACCGATCAGCAGGTCCCAGTCGATCGGCGCGCCAGGCACCGTGACCTTGGCGAGACCAGCGATGATGGAAGGTTCCGAGCGCACGTCCTCGGACACCGGCTTCAGAAAGCCACGCGAGGCATGCACCATCGACATGGAATCCTCAACGCTTACCGCCTGCAGGCCCCCCGCCTGTATATCCTGCTCTGTTCGGCCGATACAGGGCAGGATCAGGGTCTCGCCGCCGGTTAGCAGGCAGGTACGATTGAGCTTTGTGCAAATCTGGACGTTGAGGTCGAGATTCTTGAAGCCCGCGAAGGTCGTTTGTGGATCGCTCATCGCCGCGGCAAAATTCCCGCCCAGCGCGATGAAGGCCTTGGCGCGGCCATCCCGCATCGCTGCGACCGCCTCAACGGCGTTATGGCCGTGGGTGCGCGGACTGGTAATCCCAAAAGTCGTGTCGAGGCGCTCCAGAAAGTCCTCGGTGGGTATCTCTGTAATCCCGACCGTGCGGTCACCCTGCACATTGGAGTGGCCGCGCAGCGGGCAGATGCCGGCCCCTTCGCGACCGATATTCCCGCGCAGCAGCAGCAGGTTCGCCATTTGTTGCACGGTCTCTGTGCCGTGGCGATGCTGGGTGATCCCCATTCCGTAGCAGATGATCACCCGCTGCGACCGGCCGTACAAATCGGCGATGCTCTCCATGGCGTCACGCGTTAGGCCCGAACGGCGTTCCAGCTCCGGCCATGTCAGGGAGTCGAGATCGGCGAGCAGCGTCTCCAACCCCACCGTGTGCTGCTCAATGAACGCATCGTCGAGCAGACCGGGTCCACCCTCGGCACGCAGGCGCCGATCCGCTGCCACCAACGCCTTCATCACGCCCTTGAGCAAGGCAACGTCACCACCGACCTTCACCAGGTGATAGGCGGATGCCAGCGGCGTCGCGCCATTGGTTAGCATCTCGACCGGCGACTGTGGGTTCTGAAACCGCTCGAGCCCGCGTTCGCGCAAAGGATTGATCGCTACGATCGGAGCGCCTCGCCGCGAAACTTCGCGCAGCGTGCTTAGCATGCGGGGATGATTGGTGCCGGGATTGTGCCCGATGCAGAACACCGCATCGGCATGGTCGAAGTCGTCCAGCGTCACCGTGCCCTTGCCGACCCCGATCGACTGGGGCAGCCCGACGCTGGTGGCCTCATGGCACATGTTCGAGCAGTCGGGGAAATTGTTAGTGCCATAGGAACGCACGAACAGCTGGTACAGAAACGCCGCCTCGTTCGAAGCACGTCCGGAGGTGTAGAATTCGGCTTGGTCGGGCGTCTCCAGATTCTGAAGGATGGTTCCTGCCCGCGCGAACGCCTCGTCCCACCCGGTCGGGACGAATCGATCGCTGTCCACATCGTAGCGGAGCGGATGAGTAAGGCGCCCCGCTTCTTCCAACGCGTGATCGGACCAATTCCACAGCTCAGACACGGTGTGGGATGCGAAGAACTCAGGATCCACCCGCTTGGCAGTCGCCTCCCAAGTGACCGCCTTGGCACCATTTTCGCAAAATTCGAAAGACGAGCTGTGCTTGGGGTCAGGCCACGCGCAGCCTGGGCAATCGAAACCGTCCGGCTGGTTGAGATGCATGAGGGCCAGCGTGTTCGAACTCGCGCCCATCTCCGCCTTAACGGCGACCGCTACGGCGCGCAGGGCGCCCCAACCACCAGCGGGTCCTGCATAGGGGGCAACACCATCTACGTGTTTCGTCTTCTCGGCCATCAAACGTTCCTTCGGCAAGGAAGGGCCTCCTGCGCCTCGCGGGAATAGCTGCGCAATCATACCGAAGTTGGGTGTACCCAGCGGAAGGGCAATTTCTGGCCACCGGGGGTTAGCGTGTCGATCGGGCAAGGCGGCAGGAGCCGCGGTCTAAGCCCCGGCCGCGCGACGTACAGAGCGCGGGAACGCAAACGAGCCCCGACGCGGAAACGTCGGGGCTCGTTTGAGAAGTTGGTTGCGGGGGCAGGATTTGAACCTGCGGCCTTCAGGTTATGAGCCTGACGAGCTACCGGGCTGCTCCACCCCGCGCCAAAGCTGGATGCCTCGTGTGAGGCAGAA
>NZ_LXVY01000043.1 GCF_001650735.1 Sphingomonas sp. TDK1
CTGATCGCAGCGATCCAGAGCTGAGCGCCAACGCTCAACCTTCAACGCGCCGCGCCGAAACTACCGACCAGCTACTGCGAAGCCGTTTTTACACGGCCTGGCCCACAGGTGGGACGATCCGGGCTCAATCCATCATCGCATAGGCCGGCGCGGGGGCGTTGCTGCGCATCGTGCGTTCTTCCTCAACCCGGAACGCCTCGGCGTTGCGAAGCAGCGTGCTCGCTTCGCGATCCAGCGAGCGCGCGGCGGCGGAGGTTTCCTCTACCATTGCAGCATTCTGCTGGGTGGCGGTTTCCATTTCCATTACCGATCGCGTGATGTCCGAGATCGCGCTGGCCTGCGAGCGATTGTCCTCGCGCAGGGCCTGAAGCAGCGCCTGCACGCTTTCGAAATTTTCGACGATGTCGCCCAGCGCGGTGTCTACCGCACCTACTTCGCTGGCCGCCAGCGCCACGTCGATCTGCGTCTCGTTGATTAGCTCGCGGCCACGCTTCGCCTCTTCCTCGGCGCGCAGTGCGAGCGCGGAAACGAGATCGGCGACCACGGCGAAGCCGCGTCCCGCTTCGCCGGCGCGACCGGCCTCGACCGCGGCGTTCATCGCCAGCACGCGCGTCTGGAAGGCGATCTTGTCGAGGCCCTCCACCACCGTGTCGATGGCGTTGGCGCGTTCGGAGACATTGTTCATCGCGTTCGCTGCATTCTGCGCGGTGCTGCGGCCGGCATGGACCGCGGTGCCGGCTTGCTCCGCCCGGGCCATCGTCGTTTCGGCCGACTGGCTGCTGCTCTTCAGCCGATTTTCGATCAGCTGGATCGCGGCGCTGGTTTCCTGCAGTGTGTGCGCAGTGGTCTCGGTGCGGCGGGCGAGGTCTTCCGAGGCAGTGGCGATCTCGCTCGACCCGGTGCCGATGTTGCGTGCGCTTTGGATCGCAGTGCGCAGCATCTCCGAGAGTGCGCCGGCAGCGCGGTTGAAGCTTACACGCACGGGCTCGTAGATGCCCGGGAAGGGGGTGTGGATCCGGTGGCGGAGATCGCCGGTTTCCAGCGCGGCCAGCGCGGTGCCCAGCATTTCGCCGACGTGTTCCTGCTCGGCAAGATGCGCCGCATCCATCTCCGCGCGGCTGCGTGCGGCGGCGTGGAAGCGGGCCACAGCCTGGGCGATGTCGCCCAGTTCGTCGGTTCGGTCGCGATAGGGGATGGCGATATCCTGCCCGCGGGACAAGGTGGTCGTCGCCGTCGCGACTTCTGATAATGGCCGTGCGACGCGCCCGACCAGCCACCAGGCGAACCAGCCGATCGTGCCGAACAACCCCAGCGCGAGAAACGACAGCACCACGATCGAGGTGATCAACGACCCCGCCGATCGATCGCCAAGCGCCGTCTGTTCCTCTGCGGTGGCGCGGACCAGCGCGTCGATCGCCCTGCGGTGCGCGTCGTAGGCGGTGGTAAGCGCGGCGTAGCGGGCACGGGCGGCAACGAGATCATGGGCTGCGATGGCGGCGAGGAAGGGCCCCTGTACCTCCTGCCAGAACTGCATGGCCGGGGTATGCGTGTCGTTCAGAATGGCGCGCTTCAGGCGCTCGGGCAGCTCCGACTGGGCCCATACCGCGTGACGCTCGTCATAGGCTTTGCGCAGCTCCGCGAGATGCGCGCGGGCGGCATCCAGGCGCTCGGGATGGTCAAGCAGCAGCGTAGCTTCGAGATAGGGTTCGATGATGTATTCGGGCGGCGGCAGGATGTCGGCATTGAGGTCGGCGATCTGCATCGAGGCGCGATGCATCGGCCCGCCCATGCGGATCGTGTGAATGCGCCATGCCGAGACGGCAAAGGCGATCGCCAGAAGCAGAATGAGCGCAATCGCGCCGCTGCGGACCCGCGCGGTGATCGTCATGAATGTCCCCCCGAGTGCTTCGCACCCCCGTTTCGGAACCATTATAGAAACATTTCTAAAGCCGAGGTGGGAACGTCATTTCCTTTTTGACGGAGTGTTTGGTTCCTCCCGGTCGGACATAACGCATCGCTCTTGCGCCTGGTTATGAACGATTGCGGAGTGGAAACATTGTCCTGCCGCGAGAGGCAGGCGTGTCGCCCTGCACGAAGGAGCACAGTGCATGGGCGAGGCGGGGTATCCGATCGGGGGAGGGCAGCTGGGGCAGATGATCCGGGACTTCGATTGGTCGGCAACCGCGATCGGGCCGCTCTCGCGCTGGCCGCAGAGCCTCAAGTCCGTTACCCAGATGCTGCTTCTCTCGCCGGTGCCCATCGTCCTGCTGTGGGGAGCGGATGGCGTGATGATCTATAATGATGCCTATTCCGAATTCGCCGGCAGCCGGCACCCGGCGCTGCTGGGATCAAAGGTACGCGAGGGCTGGTCGGAGATCGCCGACTTCAACGACAATGTGATGCGTATCGGCCTAGGCGGGCGGACGCTCGCCTATCGCAACCAGGAACTGGCGCTGCAGCGGCGCGGCAAGCTGGAGCCGGTGTGGATGGATCTGGACTATTCGCCGGTACTTGATGAATCAGGCACGCCTGCGGGCGTGATCGCCATCGTCGTGGAGACTACGCAGAAAGTGATCGCCCAACGCCAGCTCCGCGAGAGCGAAGGCCGGCTGCGCGCCTTTGTCGAGGCGACCTCGGATGCGATCTACCGAATGAGTCCGGACTGGTCGGAACTGCTGCACATGGACGGCGGCACCTTCCTCGCTCATGCCGATACGGCGCTGGCGGATTGGCGGAACATCTACCTTCATCCCGAGGATAGGGATCGGGTGCAGGCGGCGATCGACGACGCCGTGGCGACGCAGGCGCCGCTGGCGCTGGAACATCGGGTTCACCAGGCTGATGGCAGCATCGGCTGGGTGGCTTCCCGCGCGGTGCCGCTGACGGATGAGGCCGGCAGACTGGTCGAATGGTTCGGGGCTGCGTCGGACATCACCGAGCAACGCCGCACAAACGAGCATCTCCGCCTTGTTATCAACGAACTGAATCATCGGGTGAAGAATACGCTGGCGATGGTGCAGGCGATCGCGGTGCGCACATTCCGCGCCGCTCCCGACCTCGCGGTTGCGCAGGAGCAGTTCGCCGCGCGGCTGGTGGCACTGGCCCAGGCCAATGACCTGCTGACCGGAGAACGTTGGGCCGGCGCATCGCTTTGCGAGGCAATCGAACAGGCGGTGCGACCGCATCAGCACGACCCGGCGCGCTGCACGCTTTCGGGGGCGGACGTGCGCGTGTCTCCCAAGACGGCGCTGGCATTGGCGCTGGCAATGCATGAACTTTCCACCAATGCCGTCAAGTACGGCGCCTGGGCCAACGAGCAGGGGCGGGTGGAGATCGTATGGCGGATCGATCAGGAGCAGCTGCGCCTGGAATGGCGCGAGCGTAACGGTCCGCCGGTGATTGCGCCTGCTCGTCCCGGTTTCGGCTCTCGGCTGATCGAACGGGGGCTGGCCGGGGAACTTGGCGGCAAGGTGACGCTTTACTTCGAGCCGGAGGGGCTGCGCTGCACCGTCGCCGCGCCGCTTGCTGCGGTTACCGTGGAATAGGGGTAGGGTCTTGCGTGTCCTGATCGTCGAAGATGAAATGACGATCGCTTTCCTGATCGAGGACATGCTGGAGGAACTCGGCCACGAAGTGGTGGAGGTTGCCATGCGGCTTTCCGATGCGCTGGAGGCAGCACGGCGAGTCGAGGCAGATCTGGCGATCCTGGACGTGAATCTCGACGGTCACCGATCCTTCCCGGTAGCCGATATTTTGCAGGAGCGGGCGATCCCCTACGCCTTTGCCACTGGCTATGGCGTGCTCGGGCTGGAAGGCGCGTATCGTGATCGGCCGGTGCTCGCCAAGCCCTTCCTGCGCGAGCATTTGGCCGCGCTGATCGTCAAGGCGTGTGGATAACCTTCTTTAGCCCCCTCCTCCTCGGAGGAGGGGGCGAAGAGCATCCTCAGCTGTGCAGGAAGTGCATCACGTCGCCGTCATGTACGACATACGCCTTGCCTTCGGCGCGCAGCTTGCCCGCCTCGCGGGCCTTGGCTTCGCCGCCGAGCGCGACGAAATCGTCATAGGCGATCGTCTCGGCGCGGATGAAGCCCTTCTCGAAATCGCTGTGGATCTCGCCGGCCGCGTTCGGCGCAGTGGCGCCGCGATGGACGGTCCAGGCACGCGCTTCCTTGGGGCCGACGGTGAAGAAGGTCAGGAGGTCGAGCAGCGTGTAGCCGGCGCGGATCACGCGGGCTAGGCCGGTTTCCTCCAGGCCCAGCTCGCCGAGGAATTCGCCGCGCTCCTCCAGCGGCATGGTCGCGATCTCGGCCTCGATCGCTGCCGAGACGACGACCGCCTGGGCACCCTCGGCCGCCGCTTTGGCGAAGACCTTCGCGGAGAGATCATTGCCGTTGGCCGCGTCTTCCTCGTTGACATTGCAGACGTACAGCACCGGCTTGGCGGTGAGCAGCTGAGCGAGGCGCAGGTGGCGGGCCTCGTCCTCGTCCTTGGGCTGGGTAAGGCGCGCAGGTTTGCCGTCGCGCAACAGGTCGAGCGCCTGGCCGAGCACCGACGCTGCGGCCTTGGCTTCCTTGTCGCCCTGCGCCGCCTTCTTGGCGAGGTTGGGCACGCGCTTCTCGAGGCTTTCGAGGTCGGAGAGCATTAGCTCGGTCTCAACAGTCTCGGCATCGGCAATCGGATCGACGCGGTTGTCGACATGCTGGATGTCGTCATTCTCGAAGCAGCGCAGCACATGGACGACCGCATCCACCTCGCGGATGTTGCCGAGGAACTGGTTGCCCAGGCCTTCTCCCTTGCTCGCGCCGCGCACCAGGCCTGCGATGTCGACAAAGCCGAGCTGCGTCTCGATGATCTTCTGCGAGCCGGCGATCTCGGCCAGCTTGTTGAGGCGCGGATCGGGTACCGCAACGTTGCCGACGTTCGGCTCGATCGTGCAGAAGGGATAATTGGCCGCCTGCGCCGCGGCCGTCTCGGTCAGCGCATTGAAAAGCGTGGACTTGCCCACATTGGGCAGGCCGACGATGCCGCAACGGAAACCCATTGTATTTCGATCCTGTCGTGAAGGGCCGGCGGGTGCGCCGGCGATATGGCGGGGTCGATACGCGCAGGCGGCGGGTTTTTCCAGTGTAACGCGTCCAGCCTTGACGCAGGGGCGTTCATCTGGGGTACAGGGGGCCAAGTCTTTTCCTGCGTGCGCCAGGTTCTCGAGGAGTTTTCGTATGATTCGCCGTTATGTCATTTTGGGCAGCGCCGCGGCTGCGGCCGTGCTCGCAAGCTGCAGCGGCGGTGGGAACTCCTCGTCGACGCCGACCCCCACGCCGACCAGCTCGCCCACACCGACTCCCTCGCCGACGCCGACCTATACCGCGTTCCCGCTTACGACCGCGACCGAGTTCAATACGCTGAACGCGACCACCAACTACACCGGCGATCCGGCAACGTCGGCAGTGACGCTGTCCGCCACCGCGACGGAGACCCAGACCGTGACCGGTCGCGTAAAGCTCGCGGCTACCGCGGACCTGACCAACGGCACCTTTGTCATGGACGAGGCCTCGGAGGAATCGCGCTTTACCGGCACCAATGTCGTGACGCAGCCTTCGCCGACGGTGACCGAGTTCGTCTATCGCATCGTCAGCACCGCCACCGGCGCGCTGCCGGGCAATTTCAGTCAGCTCGAAGTGCTCAACAATATCGGCGTGCGCACGGCGACCACCTCCACGCCCGCAGTGGTCACCAGCGACAGCCTGCTCGGCTCGCTGACCGTGCTGAGCTACGCCAACTGGTGGCGCGCTGATTCGACCACCGGTCAGAAGCGCCTGACCTATTCGGTCTGGGGCTATCCGACCCTGTCCTACGACATGCCGACCACCGGCACGGCGACCTACACCACCCGCATCGTCGGCCGCGCGGTGAGCGTCGCCAACAACGCTACCACGTTGAACCGCGTCGGCGGCACCGCCACCGTCACTGTCAACTTCGCGACGGGCCTGGTCACCACCACCCTGAACCTGACGACGGTGCCGACCAGCGGCGCGCAAACTCCCTATACTGCGCTCACCGTGCAGGGCGGCATTCCGATCAGCCAGAACCAGTTCACCGGCAGCCTTTCGGGCGCCAACGGGGTGACCGGCACGGTCGCCGGCTCCTTCTACGGTGCCAAAGGCGGGAATATCGGCTTGGTCTTCGGTGCGGCCGGCACGATCAACGGTGCGGACACGCGCATCGTCGGCGAAGTGGTCGGCGCGAAGCAGTAAACGACCGCCCTCGCAGCTATCGGAAGGGGCTCGGGAAACCGGGCCCCTTTCTTTTGGGTGGGTGCCTGGCGGTCAGCGGAGGAGCAGCATCACCGCTCCCGCCGCCAGGCCGAGCGTGAGGAGGCAGCCCAGCGAGGCAAGCACCTCGACCCACCATGGCCTGCCCCGTCCCAGCTGATAGCCGAAGATCTCCGCGACGCTCTGGATAGCGGCTTCGATCAGCCAGCCCATGAGTTCGCCTTCTCAGCGGGCCTGGGGTAGCAGTGGCGAATAGTCCGCCACCGTCATGAAGATGCTGTCGACCTTGGTCACCAGCTTGCCGTTCGCTTCCGACTCCGCGGCGACCCTCTGCCATTCAGGATCGGCGACGAACGCCTTCCAATCGGCTTCGCGCGCTTCGCGGCTGGGGTAGGACAGGATATAGACAACGCGACCCTCCGGGGCCTCGGGGCGTGCCAGTTCGTTCCAATAGGCGACGTTGCGCATGCCGTGCTTCTCGAACAGCTTGAGCGTGTGATTGCGGAATCGGGCGTTCAGCGCCTCGGCCTTGCCCGGCGCGGGGTAGTAGATACGCAGTTCGTACACCGGCTGCTGCGCGGCAGGGGCGGTGGTCTGCGCCCAGGCGGGCGCGGCGATCGGCAGCAAGGCGAGCATTGCAGGCAGGACAAGGCGCATCGGGATCCCCTTTGTCGATGTCCGCGGAGCATGCCATGGCCGTCGCCGGTATCAAGCCGCAACCGGCTGGAACTGCGGAGAAATCGCAGTTTCCGCAGGGTCAGTCCTGCAGCCGCCGTGCCACTTCGTTCATGAATCGCACATCGTCGCCGACTGCCAGCCACGGCGCCTCGGCGGCGATGGCACCCAGCATGTCGCTGAGCGGCTCGATCTCGGCCTTGGCGTAGTTGCCGAGCACATAGCCGGTCACCCGGTCCTTGTGTCCGGGATGGCCGATCCCGAGCCGCACCCGGCGAAAATCGGGGCCCAGATGGGCGTCGGTGGAGCGCAGGCCGTTATGCCCCGCGGTGCCGCCGCCGCGCTTCACCTTCACCTTCATCGGCACCAGGTCGAGCTCGTCGTGGAAGACGGTCACGTTCTCGGGCGACAGCTTGTAGAAATCCATCGCGGCGCGCACCGCGCGGCCGCTCTCGTTCATGAACGTACCGGGCTTGAGCAGCACGATCTTGTCGGTGCCGATGCGGCCTTCCTGGGTCCAGCCCTGGAACTGCTTCTTGGGCGCGGAGAAGCCGTGCACCTCGGCCAGCGCGTCCAGCGCCATGAACCCGACATTGTGGCGGTGCATCGCATATTGCGGCCCCGGATTGCCGAGACCCACCCATAGCTGCATCACCTACACTCCCGAAAAACAAAATCGCCCCCGCACCTAGGGTGCGGAGGCGATCTTTTGAACCCGTGAAGGGAAGGCCGATCAGCCCTCGGCCGACTCGGCTTCCGCTTCGCCGTCTGCCGACTTCAGCGCCGACGGCGCGACGACGGTGGCGATGGTGAAGTCGCGATCGGTGATCGACGGGGTCGCGCCCTTGGGCAGGGTCACGGCCGAGATGTGCAGCGAATCGCCGACTTCGAGGCCCTTGACCGAGATCTCGATCTGGTCGGGGATCTCTGCCGCGTCGACCACCAGCTCCAGCTCGTGACGGACGATGTTGAGCACGCCGCCGCGCTTCAGGCCGGGGGCCTCGTCCTCGTCGACGAAGACAATCGGCACTTCGACGGTGACGGTCGCGTGCTCGGAGATGCGCAGGAAGTCGACATGCAGCGGACGCTCGGTCACGACGTCGAAGGCGACGTCCTTGGCCAGCGTGCGCTCGCCGTTGACCATGATCACCGAATTGAAGAAGTGGCCGGTGTTCAGCAGCTTCTGCAGTTCACGCTCGTTGACGTGGACGCTCTTCGGATCCTGCTTGTTGCCATAGATCACGGCGGGGACGCGGCCTTCACGACGCAGCGCCCGGGAGGCTCCCTTGCCAGCCCGGTCGCGCGATTCGGCCGACAGCGTAAGCGTGTCGCTCATGTGTCGATTTCCAATGCACTAAATGTTTCAACCTGTATGCAGTGGCAGGCCTCCAGGGATGACCCTGCCACGGCAAGCGCGCGCCTATAGTGGAAGCGGGCGCGAATCGCAAGGCAGGATACAGACGGCCGACCAGCGTTCACTGCAGCCTCTCCACCTTCCTGCCGGCCCTGGATAGCAGTGCCAGCACGCTCGACTCCCCGGCCAGATGCCCGGCCCCCACCGCGACGAACACGGTGCCCGGCTGTTGCAGCCGCGTGGCGATCCAATCTGCCCAGGCACGGTTGCGGCGGAGCAGCAGGGTGTCGCGCAATTCGGGGTTGCCGGACAGATCGGCGTTGAGCTGGCCGGCGAGCGCATCGGCATCGCCCTTGCTCCAGGCGGCGACCGCGGCGTCGATGGTTGCGCCGGTTTCGGGCAATCCGGCCAGCGTGTCGCCGAGCAGGCGACCCTGCGCGGCGGCAGAGAGATGGTCGAAATAGCCGAACTGTTGCTCGGCGGTCTCCAGCCCTTGCACGCGCTTGCCCGCCTTCTTCGCGGCGGCCCGCAGCACCTGCTCGACGCCGCTCGCATCGTCATAGCCGAGCCTCTGGAGCGGCAGCAGCGACAGGGTGAGGGCGGCCAGCCACGGCTCGTCGCGGTCGAGCGACTGCGGCGAAAGCCCGGCCTGGCGGAGCGCGCCTTCCAGCCTGGCATGCTCGGGCGCGGGGAGGGCGGCGACGGTCGGATCGCCGGGGGTGCGGCCGAGCCTGTCGAGCAGCGCCTGGGTTTCGGCTTGCGGAGGCATCACCAGTTCGAGGACGAGCGTGTCGCTCGCGTCGAATGCCGTGCGCACCGGTCCTTCGAACCAGCGCAGGTCCGGGCGGAGCAAATGGACGGTGCCGAACAGATAGACGGTGGTATCGCCGTCGCGCACTGCCCAGAGCGCCGGCTTGGCGTCAGTCTGCGCGGCGTTGCAGCTGCCGAGGAGGAACAGGGCGGCGAGAAGAAGCGCGCGGAACATGGGCGCGGCTTGGCGGGCCGGGGGCAGGGGAGTCAATCGCCCTACAGCCGTCATCCCGACGAAAGTCGGGATCCAGACGCCACGCGGTCGGTAATGAAGCTGCGTCGGCGACCCCAATGGATCCCGGCTTTCGCCGGGATGACGGCCGAGGGCGAGGGGCCAGCTTCCCCTCCCGGTTGACCCCCTCGGCGCCCTGCGCCAAAGCGCTCCCCAAACCTTACAGGGTGACCAACTTGTCCGAACCTCTCAGCTTCCAGCGCATGATCCTGACGCTCCATGACTATTGGAGCACGCGCGGCTGCCTGATCCTGCAGCCCTATGACATGCGCATGGGCGCCGGCACCTTCCACCCCGCCACAACGCTGCGCGCGCTGGGGCCGGAGCCGTGGAACGCCGCCTTCGTCCAGCCCTGCCGCCGCCCGACCGACGGCCGCTATGGCGAGAACCCGAACCGGCTCCAGCATTATTACCAGTATCAGGTGATCCTGAAGCCGAGCCCGCCCGACCTGCAGGAGCTGTATCTCGGCTCGCTGGCCGCGATCGGCATCGATTTCACCAAGCACGACATCCGCTTCGTCGAGGACGATTGGGAATCGCCGACGCTCGGCGCCTGGGGCCTGGGCTGGGAAGTGTGGTGCGACGGGATGGAAGTCACCCAGTTCACCTATTTCCAGCAGATGGGCGGGTTCGACTGCAAGCCGGTGGCGGGCGAGCTGACCTACGGGCTCGAACGCCTCGCCATGTACATCCAGAACAAGGACAGCGTGTACGATCTCGCCTTCAACGACGCGGGCGTGACGTACGGCGACGTGTTCCTGGAGAATGAGCGCGAGATGTCGAAGTGGAACTTCGAGATCGCCGATACCGATGCGCTGTTCGACCTGTTCCGCAAGGCCGCGGCCGAGTGCGAGCGGTCGCTGGAGGCCAAGCTGCCGATCCCGGCCTATGAGCAGGCGATCGAGGCGAGCCACATCTTCAACCTGCTGAACGCGCGCGGCGTGATCTCGGTGGCCGAGCGCCAGGCCTATATCGGCCGGGTACGCGATCTGGCGAAGGGCGCCTGTTCGGCGTGGATCGAGAAAAAGAGCCCCGAGTGGGAAGCCGCCTATCCGGGGTGGGCGGCGTGATGCGCGCCTGCCGTTCCCTTCTCGGTGCGCCTGCGGAAGCAGGAGCCCAGGGCCGCACGCAGCTCGCTTCCCAACACTGGGCACTTGGCAACGCAGGTGCACTTGGAATTGCCCATGACTGACTTCCTTCTCGAACTCCGTTCCGAAGAAATCCCGGCGCGCATGCAGGAAAAGGCGCGGGAGGATCTCGCGCGCCTGTTCGCCGCCGAGCTGGACAAGGCCGGGCTCAAGGCCGCCGAGGTCGTGTCCTACGCGACGCCGCGCCGGCTGGCGCTGATCCTCAAGGGCCTGCCCGCTGAGACCGCCGCCGTCTCCGAGGAGACCAAGGGCCCGCGCGTCGGCGCGCCGCCCCAGGCGCTGGAAGGTTTCCTCCGCAAGACCGGCCTGACTGCCGACCAGCTGGTCGAGCGCGACGGGGTGCTGTTCGCCGTGGTCGACAAGCCCGGGCGCGCGACGGCGCAAGTGCTCGCCGCCGCGATCCCCGCGGTGATCCGCGCCTTCCCCTGGCCCAAGTCGATGCGCTGGGGGGCGGACTCGCTCTCCACCGAGTCCTTGCGCTGGGTACGTCCACTCCAGGGCATCGTTGCGCTGTTCGGCAGCGATGTGGTGCCGTGCGAGATCGCCGGCGTGACGAGCGGCGCGGCAACGGTGGGGCATCGCTTCCACCATCCGGGCACGATCACGATCGGTTCGGCCGACGACTATGTCGAGAAGCTGCGTGCCTGCCATGTCATCGTCGACGGTGCCGAGCGGCGTAACATCATCGCGCTGGGCGCCAAGATGGCGGCGCAGAAGGCCGGGCTCAGCCTGATCGAGGACGAGGGCCTGCTGTTCGAGAATGCCGGCCTCACCGAATGGCCGATGCCGCTGCTCGGTCGCTTTGACGAGGCCTTCCTGGCGGTGCCGCCCGAGGTGATCCAGCTCACCGCGCGGGTGAACCAGAAGTATTTCGTGTGCCGCGATAGCGCGGGCACGCTGGCCAACGCCTTCGTCTGCGTGGCGAATATCGACGCGGCCGATGGCGGCGAGAAGATCGTCGCGGGCAACCAGAAGGTGCTGGCGGCGCGGCTGAGCGACGCGCGCTTCTTCTATGAGACCGACCTGAAGGTGAAGCTGGCCGAGCAGGCGGCGAAGCTCGAGAAGATCGTCTTCCACGAGAAGCTGGGGACGGTGGCCGACAAGGTCGAGCGCGTCGCCAAGCTTGCGGAGTGGCTGGCGGCCGAGAAGATCGTGCCGAACTGCGATCCTGCGCTCGCGCGCCGCGCGGCAGAACTCGCCAAGGCGGACCTCGTTACCGGCATGGTCGGCGAATTCCCCGAGCTGCAAGGCCTGATGGGCGGCTATTACGCCGCCGCGCAGGGCGAGAACCCGGCAGTCGCCGCGGCGATTCGCGATCACTACAAGCCGGTCGGGCAGGGCGACGACGTCCCCACCGATCCGGTGACGGTGGCGGTGGCGCTGGCGGACAAGCTGGATACGCTTGTCGCGTTCTTCTTCGCGGACATGCCGCCAACTGGGTCGAAGGACCCCTTTGCCCTTCGCCGAGCGGCGTTGGGCGTGCTGGAATTGCTTACGCGCAACGGGCTGCGCCTCAACCTTTGGGAGGGTATCACCCGAGGCCTGCGAGGGATGACCGATCTGCGCGTATCGCCGGAATCCTCTGACGAGGCACTGGCCGAGCATAACGCCGCCATGGAAAGCGTTTTCACATCGCTTCCCACCTTCTTCGCCGACCGCCTTAAGGTCCAGCAGCGCGAAGCCGGTGTCCGCCATGACCTGATCGACGCGGTGTTCGCGCTCGGCGGCGAGGACGATCTCGTTCGGCTGCTCGCGCGGGTGAAGGCGCTGCAGGCGTTCGTCACCACCGAGGACGGCGCCAATCTGCTCGCCGGCTACAAGCGCGCGGCGAACATCCTCAAGAAGGAAGGCGTCGCGGCTGCCGGTGCTCCTGCGGAAGCAGGAGCCCAGCGTAGCGAAGGGCAGGGCAATCCTGGGTCCCTGCTTTCGCAGGGGAACGGGTTCGCCTACGAGCCCGAACCCGCCGAGGCCGCGCTTGCCGCTGCCCTCGACGACGCCGAACCCAAGGCGAGCGCTGCGATCGACGCCGAGCAGTTCGAGGATGCCATGGCCGCGCTCGCAATTCTGCGCGCGCCGATCGACGCCTTCTTCGATCAGGTAACGGTCAACGACACCGATCCGGTGAAGCGGGCCGCGCGGCTGAGCCTGCTCGCGCGCATGCGTGATGCAGTGCACAAGGTCGCGGATTTCGCTAAGATCGAAGGGTGAGCCGCTTAATTGTACGATTAATCGTTGGTTAAATCGGGCAAAACTGCCATCGTCCCGAAATAAACCGGCACCGACAACGCAATCAGCGGTTCCTGTGTCTTCGCAGCTGCGGTAGCGCCCTTTCTGTCTTGAAGGGGCGCTTTCGATCGGAAGGGGATCAGAATGACGCAATATGTGTACCGCTTCGGCGGCGGTGTTTCGGACGGTGGTGCTGGGGACAAGAATCTGCTCGGCGGCAAGGGCGCGAACCTTGCCGAGATGGCCTCGATCGGGCTGCCGGTGCCGCCGGGCTTCACCATCTCCACCGCGATGTGCACGCGTTATTATGAGGAAGGCGAAACCTTCCCGGAGAGCGTGAAGGCCGAAGTGGCGAATGGCATCGCGCATATCGCCGCGATCACCGGCAAGCAGTTCGGCGATGCGGCCGATCCGCTGCTCGTCTCGGTCCGCTCGGGCGCGCGGGTGTCGATGCCGGGGATGATGGACACCGTCCTCAACCTCGGCCTCAACGACCAGACGGTGGAAGGGTTGGCCGCCACGAGCGGCGACGCGCGCTTCGCCTGGGACAGCTATCGCCGCTTCATCCAGATGTATGCCGATGTCGTGCTGGGCCTCGACCATGGCCGCTTCGAGGAAGCGCTGGAGATCGCCAAGGAAGATCGCGGCTTCACCCTCGATACCGAGCTGGCGGCCGCCGATCTCCAGGCGCTGGTCGCCGAATATAAGCGCATCGTCGAGGAGCTGTGGAACAAGCCGTTCCCGCAGGACGTGCACGACCAGCTGTGGGGCGCGATCGGCGCGGTGTTCGGATCCTGGCAGTCCGAGCGCGCCAAGGTCTATCGCCGCCTGAACGACATCCCGGCCGATTGGGGCACGGCGGTGAACGTGCAGGCGATGGTGTTCGGCAATATGGGCGACACCTCGGCGACGGGCGTGGCCTTCACCCGCGATCCCTCGACCGGTGAGCGCGCCTATTATGGCGAGTTCCTGATCAACGCGCAGGGCGAGGACGTCGTCGCCGGCATCCGCACGCCGCAGTACCTGACGCAGCGCGCCCGCAAGGCGGCAGGCGCCAAGCCCGCCTCGATGGAAGAGGCGATGCCCGAGGTCTATGGCGAGCTGGCGGCGGTGTTCGACCGGCTCGAGACCCATTACCGCGACATGCAGGACATCGAGTTCACCGTCGAACGCGCCAAGCTGTGGATGCTGCAGACGCGCAGCGGCAAGCGTACGGCGAAAGCGGCGCTCAAGATCGCCGTCGACATGGCGAATGAAGGGCTGATCACGCGGGAAGAGGCGATCCTGCGTGTCGATCCGCAGGCGCTCGACCAGCTGCTCCACCCGACGCTCGATCCCAAGGCGCCGCGCGATGTGCTGACCAAGGGCCTGCCCGCCAGCCCGGGCGCGGCCTCGGGCCTCGCGGTGTTCGATAGCGACACGGCGGAGAAGCGCGCCAATGCCGGCGACTCCGTGATCCTGATCCGCGTCGAAACCAGCCCCGAGGACATCCACGGCATGCACGCGGCGCGCGGCATCCTCACCGCGCGCGGTGGCATGACCAGCCATGCGGCGGTCGTCGCGCGCGGCATGGGCCGGCCTTGCGTCTCCGGCGCGGGCAGCCTGTCGATCAACGCGCGCGAGAAGGTGATGCGCGTCGGCAGCCGTGAGGTCCGCGAGGGCGACATGGTCACCATCGACGGCGCCACCGGCGAGGTGATGGCCGGCCAGGTGCCGACCGTGCAGCCCGAGCTCTCGGGCGATTTCGGCACGCTGATGACCTGGGCCGACGAAGTCCGTCGCCTCAAGGTCCGCGCCAATGCCGAGACGCCGCTCGACTGCCGCACCGCGCGCGAGTTCGGCGCCGAGGGCGTCGGCCTGTGCCGCACCGAGCACATGTTCTTCGAACAGAGCCGCATCACCGCGGTGCGCCAGATGATCCTCGCCGAGGACGAGGCCGGCCGGCGGGCGGCGCTGGAGAAGCTGTTGCCTGAACAGCGCAGCGACTTCCTCGAGATCTTCGAGGTGATGGCGGGGCTGCCGGTGACGATCCGCCTGCTCGATCCGCCGCTCCACGAATTCCTGCCGCATGAAGAGGCCGAGTTCGCCGAAGTCGCCACGGCAGCGGGCGTCGATGTCGACACGCTCAAGCGCCGCGCGGCCGAGCTGCACGAGTTCAACCCGATGCTCGGCCATCGCGGCTGCCGCCTCGGCGTGACCTATCCCGAAATCTACGAGATGCAGGCGCGCGCGATCTTCGAGGCGGCGATTGCGGTCGCGGAGAAGTCGGGCGCGGCGCCGGTGCCGGAAGTGATGATCCCGCTCGTTGCCACCAAGCGCGAGCTGGAGCTGATGAAGGCAGTGGTCGACAAGGCGGCGCAGGCGGTGTTCGCCGAGAAGGGCCGCACGCTCGACTATCTGGTCGGCACGATGATCGAGCTGCCGCGCGCCGCGCTGATGGCGGGCGAGATCGCAGAGGTCGGTGCCTTCTTCTCGTTCGGCACCAATGACCTCACCCAGACGACGCTGGGCGTGAGCCGCGACGACGCCTCGCGCTTCCTGACGACCTATGTCGAGAAGGGCATCTACGCCAAGGATCCGTTCGTCAGCCTGGACGTGGAGGGGGTCGGCCAGCTGATCGCGCTCGCCGCCGAGCGCGGCCGGGCGACCCGGCCTGACATCAAGCTCGGCATCTGCGGCGAGCATGGCGGCGATCCGGCGTCGATCGCGTTCTGCGAGAAGACGGGGCTCGATTATGTCTCGGCTTCGCCCTATCGCGTGCCGATCGCGCGGCTCGCGGCAGCGCAGGCGGCCATTCGAGGGAAGTGATGCTGGTAGTGGCGGTAGCGACGGCGACGGACGATGCGGCGGCACTTAGCCGCGACCTTCTCGCCAGCCCTACCGCCACCGCCGTGCTGGAGCGTCGCTGCGGCGGCCCCATCCGCGCCGAGGTGAATCGCGCGGCGTATAAGGATCCCACCCCGGAGCAGCGCATCCGGCTGGGCGTAGGACCGGACGAGCGGGTCGTATATCGCAGCGTGGTGCTGAGCTGTGCGGGCGTGGCCTATTCGATTGCGGAGAACTGGTATGTGCCGGCGCGGCTGACGCCGGAGATGAACGCCGCGCTGGAGCAGGGGGATATCCCGTTCGGCGCAGTGATCCGCCCGCTCCATCCGCACCGCAAGCCGCTGGAACAGCTACAGGTGGGCATCCCGCCCTATATTCTGCGCCACCGCGCGCTGGTGCTGAACGGCGACGGGCGCGCGCTTGCCGAAGTGGTGGAGAATTATACGGCCGCGCTCGTTTCGCACGGAATGCGGCCCGCCCGATAGGCGGCGGTTAACGCACGGGTGCCTAGATGACCGCTCGATCTCCTCGATCGCAATGGGGGAAGGCGCGTGATTGTCGCTGCTTTGATGATATCGTTGGAGGGGCCGCAGCGCCCGGGACATGTTTCGTGGTCGCTCGTCCGAGAAGGCGGGTGCAGCGCCGTTTCGGCCTCGTCGATGCCGCGCTGGACGATCAGGCAGGACGCGCCGGGCAAGCCCGTGCTGATCGTGGAAACGCCGGCAGGGCCGCCATCGGGGGCGCCGGCGCAATTGCGCCTGTTCTGGGGACGCACCTTTACCCTGCCCGAACTTAAGGTAGCGCTGCCCGTCCAACCCACCGCTTCCGGATTCCAGCTCGACATCGGGGCGCTGGAACAGACAGCACCCGATCAATATTCCTTCGTCACGCTGTTTGGCGCGGGTTCGAAGGAGCCGATCGGCGCCATGACCAAGCGAAGCCTTGGGAGCGGGATCGCGCTTGTCCGCCGCTGCCTGCTGGAGCGGCGACAGAACGATCCGGGTTCGGGGGAGCCCGTCGCCACCCAGCCCAAGCTCCTTTCCATGCCGCTCAATGCGGACGACTATCCCTTTTATGCGCAGGCCGTGCATGCGGAGGGCGTGACGCGCCTTGCCCTCACGGTCTCCGCGGCGGGACGCGCAAGCCGCTGCGATGTCGAGCAATCCAGCGGCAACGAAGACCTGGATCAGGCCGCCTGCATGCTCGTCGTCTCGCGGGCCATTTATACACCGGCACGTGACGGGGCCGGGCGCCCGACGGAAGCAAAGGTCACGCAGCCCTATCGCTGGAAGCTCAATGATATGAGCGCGCCGCCGGCGAGCGCGGATAAAGACGCGGGCGCTGCGCCTTTCCGGTAATTCTCGTCCGGATACAGCTACCGGCGGAAGGGCTGGACATCGTCGGCCACGCCCCCCCCGTTCAGACCACCTGCCCGAACCGCCGGGCGTGTTCGTCGGTGCGTCCTTCGCGGAGCAACGCCGCCTGTTCGCGCCAATGCTCTTCGACGATCGTGCCGTGCGGCAGGCCCAACCGATCTTCCAGCGGCAGTTCGTCCTCGCGCGGCAGATCCTCGATGTCGCGGAAATGCTGAATGCCGAGCTGGTTGAGCTGGCGCTCGCGATGCTCGTCGATGCCGCGGATTCGCGCCAGCACGTCGGTGCCGCCGTAGAACCAGCTACGCATCGCCGAATCGCGTTTGGCGGGCGCCGGATCGGCGACCGGCGTCGGGCGACGGTCGACCAGGTTGCGCTCCAGCTTCGCGTTCGCCGCTTCCAGATCGCGGATGCGGGTGTTCGCCGTGCCGAGGTCCTTGCGCAGCGCCTCGTGCGCGTCGCGTTCGGTCTCATAGCGTTCGCGCCAGCGGCGACCGCTGCTGCTGCTCGCCAGCCCGAGCAGCCATCCGGCGACCAGCGCGAGCGCGAGCCCGATGAACTGCAAGGGCGTGGTATAGGGTAAGTCGCTCATGTTTTCAGGCTCCGGGCGTTCTGCCCACAACCTGCTACACGCGCGCGGGTTCCGTGAACGTCACTTCAGCAGCGCATCGTTGATCGAGCAGGCCGCCGGCCCGAGGATGACGATGAAAAGCACCGGCAGGATGAACAGGATCAACGGCACGGTCATGATCGCCGGCAGCCGCGCGGCCTTTTCCTCGGCCCGCATCATCCGTTCGTTGCGGAATTCCGCCGAGAGAACCCGCAGCGACGAGGCGAGCGGCGTGCCGTATTTCTCCGTCTGGATCATCGTCGTGACCACGCCGCGGATCGCGTCCAGATCGATCCGCATCGCGAGATTCTCGAAGGCGGCGCGACGATCCGTGAGAAAGCCCAGCTCGATCGAGGTCAGCGAGAATTCCTCGCCCAGCTCCGGATAGGCACGGCCCAGTTCGCGGGCGACGCGGCTGAAGGCGGCATCGACGGTAAGTCCGGCCTCGGCGCAGATCACCAGCAGGTCCAGCGCGTCGGGGATGCCCTTGCGGATCGCATGGCTGCGCTTCTGGATGCGGTTCTTGAGGTAGAGGTCGGGGAATTTGTAGGCGAGCAGGAAGCTGCCTGCGACGAGGCCATAGGCCTTTAGCGGGGACCAAGTGGCGAAGGCGTCGGTGCCGTACACGAAATACAGCATCGGGCCGCCGACGACGATCGGCAGCACCAGCCGGCCAAAGATCACCGCCACCGCCCATTCGCGGCGACGGATGCCGGCCTGGAGCAATTTGAGCTGGGCGACCTTGAGCTGTTCGTCCTGCAGCACCTTCAGCGAGGACAGCACGCTGCGCATGCGATCGGTGGTATCGCTGCGCTGCACCAGCTTGGCGCGACGCTTCGACGGGGCGGCGGCGATGCCGGCCTTCAGTTGCTCGCGCCGTTCGTTGAGCGCCTTCACCCGGCGGGACATGGGATTGCGCACCGTGGTGGCGGCATAGATGGCGACGAGCACAGCGAAGGTGGCGACGGCCGAGAGCAGAGTCGCGACCCAGGTGACGTCGATGCCGAGCAGGGTGGGGCCGGGGGTGGGATCCATTGCCGTCAGATCTCGAAATTGACCATCTTGGCCATGATGAACGCGCCCAGCGACATCCACACCAGCCCACCGCCGCCGGCGACGATCAGCCGCGGATCGGTGAAGAAGTGCATCATGTAGTTGTTGTTGATGAACCACACGAGCCCGAAAACGATGAACGGCAGCGAGCCGACGATCAGCGCCGAGGCCTTGCTCTCCGACGACATGGCGCGGATCTTCAGTTTCATCTGCGCGCGCTTGCGCAGCACGTCGGACAGGTTGCTCAGCGTCTCGGCGAGATTGCCGCCAGTTTCGCGCTGGATCGCGATGGTGATGGTGAAGAACTGGAATTCGGGCGTACCGAGCCGATCGGCGGTCTCCTGAAGCGCGGCGTCCAGCGTCCTACCGATCTTCATCTTGTCGCTGATCATGCGGAATTCCTCGCCGACCGGACCATCGACTTCCTGCCCCACCACGCCCATCGTCTCGGTGATCGGCAGGCCCGAGCGCAGGCCGCGCACAAGCAGGTCGATCGCATCGGGAAAGGCGGCGGTGAAGGTGCCGACACGGCGCTTGATGCAGAAGCCGACGACGAAATGCGGCAGCCACAGACCGACGAACGCGCCGAACATCAGCGCCAGCAGCAAAGGTGCGCCCTTGAACAGCAGGAGGACGATCATCGCCAGCGACAGGCCCAGCGTGGCGAGGCCGTACTGGCCCACGGTCCAGCTCTTCCCGGTCATCGCCAGGCGCTTTTCCAGCTGCTCCTGATTGGGCAGCAGCCGGGCGAAGGTGAGATCGAAGCCGCTGGCCTGGGCGGTGGAGATGCGGCGCAGCTGCGCTTCCATCGCGTTGGCCCCGGTAGCACTCACCATGTGGCGGTCGCGCAGCGAGGTCAGCCGCCGCGCGCCCGCGCGCTGGGCAGAGGGGCCGGACAGCGCCAGCACCAGCAGCACCAGCACTGCGACGACACCCAGGCCCAGCATGAGGAGCGGCAGCAGCGGCATGGCTATTTCTTCTTGCTCGCCATCAGCGCCTTCAGGTCGCCGAGCTTACTGAGCAGCGAGCCGCCCTTGGCCACGGCCTTCTGCGCGCCTTCCTCTCCGGCATCGGTGATGTCGAGGATGCGGACGGCGAGGTCGGTCAGCGGCGCGAAGCCGCGATGCGTCCGGCCCACTTCGGCCATCGGCTTGCCGAGCTTGGCGGCCTGGCTGGCGATCTTGGGCTCGAAGGGCACCACGAAGTCGATGGGGCGCTCGATCGAGCCTTCGAAATCCTTGCGGCTGATTTCGACGAGAGCGGGCTGCGGCACCTTGTTGGCGACGATGAAGAGCTGGGTCTGCGGCGCGTTCGACTTGAACCAGCTGAGGATGCGGATCGTGTCGCGGGCGGCGGAGAGGGTGAGCTCGGTCACCAGCACGGCCACCTGGACGTCGGCGATCAGGTGCGGGTGCTGCACCAGCATCTGGCGCGGCAGATCGGTGACGGTACACTCGAACGCGCCGCGCATCTCTTCCTGCAGCTGGTAGAAGGCGGCCCCGTCGCCGGTCATTGGCGTGTTGATCGGCGCTTCGGCGGAGAGCACGGCAAGCCGTTCGGATGCCCGGACCATCGCGCGTTCGATGAACAGCCCGTCGATGCGGCTGGGGTTCTCGATCGCGTCCGTCAGGCCGCGGCCGGGCTCCAGGTCCAGCGCCAGCGCGCCCGTGCCGAAATGCACGTCGAGGTCGAGCAGCGCGGTGGTGCGCGCCTGGCGCTCGCTCATCAGCCAGGAAAGCGATGTCGCGATGCTGGTGGCGCCCGAACCGCCGCGCGTGCCGATCACCGCCAAGGCGCAGTGGGGGCGGCCGGTGGCGACGTCGCTATGCTTGGGCGCGGCCAGTGCAGTCTGCGCCTGCAGGAACGCGTCGCGCAGCATGTCCGGATGGATCGGCTTGAGCAAATAATCCTGGATGCCGCTGGCGACGAGATCGCGGTATAGCCGCACGTCGTTCACCGCGCCGGCGGTCAGCACGATCGTGCCGGGCTCGCAGACTTCGGCGAGCGCGTTGATGTCGTGCAGCGGGTCGCCCGATTCGGACAGGTCGACGAACAGGACCGTCGGGCTGGCCGAGACGGCAAGCGTCTGCACCGCGTTGCGCAGGCCGCCCTTGTGTACCTTTTCCGGCGACCAGCCGAGTTCGATGGCGATGGGGCGCATCAGCTCGGCGGTGGCCTCGTCGCATACAAAGGCGGTGAAAGGCTCGCGACTAGCGGCGCGCGCGGGGTTGAAGGGCGCGTTCACTTCGGGGCGCTCCCGCTGGTCGTCTCGGACTTTACCGTCGTGCCGCCGCCGCCCGAGGGCATGGCGGCGCGATAGGCGCCGATCGCCTTGGTCATGGTCTGCGGGTCGGCGGTGGGGGCGCCGGGCGCGCCGCGGACCAGATCGGCCGGATCGGCGACCATCGCGGCGAGGTTCGACGCAGTGGCGCAGCCGAAGTTGGAGCTGGTGCTGGCGTCCGCCGTCATCCCGCTGGGATGGGAGTAGTCGGGGCAGCCGGGGACCGCGGCGCTGGCGCGGGTCAGCACGACGCGGACCATGCCGGAGTCGCTGGGCCTGCCGGTGGCGGGGGCGCGATCGGCGAGCATCAGGCCGTAGCGGCCGGCCGCAGCGGCCACTTCCGCGCGCGCCGTGGCGCCGTCGCCCCCGTCGTCTATCGCGAGTCGGTCGCCATAATGCAGGTTCATCGCGCCCATCCATTCGGCGAGGCGCTTGTCCTCGCCCGGCGCGAGGTGACCGCCCTCGGCCTGGAGGTCGAGCGTGAGGTCCTGGCGACTGACGACCGGCTGGTGCACCGAATCGAGGCCGCCATTATAGCCGGCGCATCCTGCGAGCAGCAGCGCGGGGGCAAGAAGGGCGAGAGCGGGGCGCGGGAACAAGGCGGTTCTCCTGGGCAAGCGCATCACAGGCCGAAGCCCGGGGCGGCCGCGGTCTTCCTGGACCTGGCGGGCCGGCCGGACGGCGGCGCGATCGGGGTGGGCGTCAGCGCATCGGTCGCCGGCGCGGCGCTGGGCGGCGCCATGGTCGGCATCGGCCGCTCGCCGCCGCTCTTCCCTTCGGCCAGCGAGCCCATGAAGATTCGGTCGAAATCATTGGGCGCCTTGTAGCCGTCGGTCGGCAGGCGGATCTGGTTCGCGTTGACCGGGCGGACGAGATAGGGGGTGATCACGATCACCAACTCGCTCTCGTTGCGCTGGAAGGCGTTGGAGCGAAACAGCGCGCCGAGGATCGGCATGTCGCCCAGGCCCGGCGTCTTGGTGATCGAGTTGTTGTGGCTGTTCTGCAGCAGCCCGCCGATCACCATGCTCTCGCCCGACCCCATCTCCACCGTCGTTTCGCTGCGACGGGTGGTGAGCGCGGGGATCGTGGTGTTGGCAAGCGTCACCGCGCCCGAGGAGGAGAGCTGCGACACTTCCGGCCGGACATGGAGCGAGATGCGGCCGTCCGCCAGCACCGTGGGGGTGAAGGCGAGGCTGACGCCATACTGCTTGTATTCGACCGTGGTGGTGCCGAGCGCCTGCGCGATCGGGATCGGGATTTCGCCGCCCGCAAGGAAGTTCGCCGTCTCGCCCGACAGGGCGGTGAGGCTGGGCGAGGCGAGGGTGGAGACCTGGCCGATCGTCTCGCCGAAATCGAGGCTGGCAAGCAGATCGGTACCCAGGAAGCGACCGGCTGCGCCGAGCATCGTGTTGCCGGTGCTGGGCGCGGGAAAGCTGAAGATCGAGCTGCCCGGCGCGGCGCCCGTCGCGGGATCGGGCGTCGCGCCGTTGTAGGTGGTGATCGTCCCCGGCTTGCCCTGGCTGATGCCGAACAGGAAGCTGCCGCGATCGCGGTTGGTGAGGTTGACGTTCAGGTTCTTGACGAAGCTGCGGCTCACCTCGGCGAAGCGCACCTGGAGCTGCACTTGGAGCGGCGTCGCGGTGCGCAGCCGGTTGACCACGCCGATCTTGAGCAAGGCGTTGGGATCGTTGGCGTTCACGCCCGGGTTGAGCAGCCCTGTGACGAGCCGCTGGGCCTGTTCGCTATCCTGCGGGGAGCGGACGGTGCCGTTCAGCACCGCGATCTGGCCGACGGTGGTGACGGTGATGTCCGAATCGGGCATCGCGGCCTTCATCATCGCATCGATGCTGTTGATGTTCTGGCTGACGCGGATGTTCGCCGAATAGACGATGGCGCCGCTGGCACTGGTGGCGAACACCGTCGCCTCGCCGAACGCCTTGCCATAGAGATGGATCTGCCTGGCGCTGGCGACATAGACATCGGCGACGCCGGGGTTCGACGTCCAGACATTGGCCGCGGCGGCGGGCAGGGTGACCAGCTCGCCTTGCCCGATCGAGAGCAGGACCTCGCGCGAGGGCCGCTGGCTGCCCGGGGGCAGCTGCGCCATGCGAGCGACGGGCTTGGCGGCACGGGTCTGGGCGAGGCCCGGCTCGGGGGCGGCCAGAACGGCAAGGATCGCCACGCGGAGGGGAAGGGTGCGCTGCATCTCAGTTCTTTCCGCCGACGGGGACGATCGTCGCGTCGCTGCCGCGCACGACCCGCACGACCGGGCCGGTTGCCTGCACGGCGCCCGGATAGCTGGTGGGAGGGGCTGGCGTTCCGCCCGGGGCCATGCCGATGGGGGCACCCTCGGTCTTGGCCGGCACGGTGCGGCGCTGGAAGCGGGACACGTCCGCGCCGGTGACGAAGCTGTCACCATCGTCCTGCGGCCGGCTGGCGACATGCGCGAGAAACGCCTTCTCCTTCGCGGGGTCGCCGGGCACGTTCACCGCGCCGCTGGCGATGGCCTCGTCCAGGTCGCTCTGCGTGTCGGCGATCGAGCGGAGCGACAGCGACAAGCTGCCGACGGTCTGCGCGACCGCGATCTTTTCCGCGATCTTCGGCGTCGCCTCGACGGTGACGGTGGAATAGGCGCTGACGACGGTATTGCCCTTGTCGTCGGTCTGCTTGTCGGTGCGCTGGTCGGTGGCGAGCACGCGCAGGTTGCGCAGCACCGTCTCCGACGCGCGCAGCGGCGGCCCGTCGCCGCCGCCGGTGACCGACTGGGTGAGGATGAGATCGACCCGGTCGCCCGGGAAGACGAAGCCGGCGACGGCGCTCTGGGCGGAGACCGGCACGGTTACCGCGCGCATCCCCGGGCCGAGGGCGGCGGCGAGGAAGCCGCGGTCGCCCGGCTTGACGAGCGCACCTTGCGACAGCGGCTGGCCGGCGGGGATGGCGAAGCGGACCACGGTGCCTTGCAGCTTGGCGGGCTCGCTCTGGCCGCGGACAAAATAGGCACCCTGCACCAGATCCTTGGGCCAGGGGCGGAATTCCAGCGCGGTCGGGTCGAGAATGGTGCCCACCGGCAGCGCGCGCTTGGCAACCAGGACTTCGGTGGTATTGACCGGCGGCACGGCGGCCGCGGCGGCGCCGTTCGGCGCGGCACCGGCGACGGGCGCGCCCGAGCCGATCACCAGGCTGCGCGCCATGAACGCCGTGATTGCGGCGACCACCAGCGCACCTACCAGCAGCAATAGCCTACGAGCATCCATCGTAAATCACGCCTTTTCGCGTTCTTAGGCCGACCCGGTTGTGGCCGCGTTAAGCATCACCCAATCCGGTTAAGAATCGGTTCGCTAAGGATAATCAGCGCTGCCAGGGTGATGGCCACGCCATAGGGGACTTCGATCGGTGCCTGCGCCTTGCGGCGACGCAGCTTTTTGCCGAGCAACATCAGCAGCGTGAGCGCACCGCCCAGCAGCGACATGAGGATCAGCATGCGCAGGAGCGGGGCCAGTGGCAGCCACAGGGCAAGCGCGCCGATCAACTTGACGTCGCCGCCACCCATCATGCTGAGCGCGAACGCGCCGACGAACAGCGCAAAGACCAGCGCGGCACATCCGATCTGGAGGGTGATGTCCGGCCAAAACGCCATGCCGCTTGCCCACCACCAGAGCGGCGCGCCCAGCGCGATGGCTGCGTTCTTGAGGTTGCCGATGGTGCGGAAGCGCACGTCCTCGACCCCGGCCGAAACCAGGAGCAGCGCCAGCGCGCCGAGCAGAATCAGCTGTAAAGACGCCCCCATACGTCAATTTGGTAGACGGACGGGCTTACGAAACCGTAACCACGCGCAATGGCAGTTTCCCTGAAGGCGCGGCGGGAAATCCCGGCCGGCGCGCGCGTGGATCATTGGAGCGCGCCGGACGGCTGGAGGCTCCGCCGCCTGCACTGGCCCGGTGAAGGCGCGCCGCGCGGCAGCATCCTGTTCCAGACCGGCCGCGGCGACGTGTTCGAGAAGTATCTGGAAAGCTTCGCCCATTGGCATGCACAAGGGTGGTCGATCACGGCGTTCGACTGGCGCGGCCAGGGCGGATCCGGACGGCTGACCCCCAAGGCCAATTGCGGGCATATCGACGATTTCGCGACTTATATCACCGATCTGCGCGCCTTCGCCGCGGCGTGGGTGGCGGAGACGCCCGGGCCCCATGTCGTGATGGGGCATTCGATGGGCGGCCATCTGGTGCTACGCGGCCTCGCCGAGAAGGCGATCGCGCCCGACGCGGCGGTGCTGATTGCGCCGATGCTGGCGGTACGCAGCGCGCTGGGCAGGCTGGCGGCTCCGATGGCGCGCCTGCTGGCCCGGCTGGGCGACCCGCGCCGGCCGGCATGGAAGGGCAACGAAAAGCCCTACACCACCGAAACCCGCGCCAACCTGCTCACCCATGACCCCGATCGCTATGCCGACGAGCTATGGTGGCAGGCGCAGGACCGCACGCTCCTGACCGGCGCGCCGAGCTGGCAGTGGCTGGTGGAGGCGTTCCGCTCGATGGCGGCGCTGGAGGCGGGGCCGCTCGAAACGCTGGAGGTGCCGCTGCTGCTGGTGGTGGCGGAGGCGGACGGGCTGGTCGATGCGCGCGCCGCCCTGCGGATCGCGCCGCGCCTGCCCGATGCTGAGCTGCTGCGGTTCGGGCCGGAAAGCGCACACGAGATCCTGCGCGAGGTGGATCCGGTGCGGGATCGCGCGATAGCCGCGATCGACCTCTTCCTGGACGCAAGGGCGCCGCGCCGGTGACGCGGTACGACATTGCCATCGTCGGCGCCGGCATCGCCGGGGCGAGCCTCGCCGCCGAACTGGCCCCGCACGCCCGCGTGCTGTTGCTGGAGGCCGAGGATCGGCCGGGCTATCATGCCACCGGGCGATCGGCGGCCTTCTGGTCCGAAACCTATGGTGGACCTGATATCCAGCCGCTCACCACCGCGTCCGGACCGATGCTGCGCGACAACGGGTTTCTGGATCCGCTGGGCGAGCTGCACCTGGCACGGGCTGGCGACGCCGCGCGGGCGGAGGCGTTCCTCGCGGCGTTCGAAGGCAGCGGGGTGGTGCTGGATCGCGTCGATCCGCAGGCAATGGTGCCGGGCCTTCGCGCAGAATGGGCGTACGGCGTGCACGAGCCCGGCTGCGCCTATATCGACGTCGCCGCACTGCATCAGCATTTTCTTGCCCGCGCCAGGGCGGCCGGTGCCGAACTCCATTGCTCGGCGGCGCTGGGAGGCGCGGCGCGCGCGGGCGGCACCTGGCAGCTCCAGACTCGCTCGGGGCGGTTCGCCGCCGAGGTGCTGGTGAACGCG
Source organism: Sphingomonas sp. TDK1 (assembly GCF_001650735.1). Taxonomy (GTDB): domain Bacteria; phylum Pseudomonadota; class Alphaproteobacteria; order Sphingomonadales; family Sphingomonadaceae; genus Sphingomonas. The sequence goes on from NZ_LXVY01000043.1 coordinate 26,192, forward strand.
GCTGGCGCCTGGGCGGATCAAGTGGCGGAACTGGCGGGCGCGGCGCCGATCGGCATCCGCGCCTATCGTCGCACCATGGTGCAACTCCGCACCGATCCGTCGCCGCCGCCGGGCTGCCCATTGGTCAGCGATCTGGCGGGGAGCTTCTATTTCAAGCCCGAGGCGGGCGGTCGGCTGTGGCTCACGCCGCATGACGAAGTGGACAGCCCCGCATGCGACGCCGCGCCGGAGGAAATCGACGTCGCCACCGCCATCCATCGCTTCGAGCAGGTGGTGGACTGGCGCGTCGCGGCGCTGGAACATCGCTGGGCGGGGCTACGCAGCTTCGCGCCCGATCGCCGTCCGGTCTATGGCTTCGATCCGGCGACGCCCGGCTTCTTCTGGTGCGCGGGGCAGGGCGGGTTCGGTATTCAGACGGCACCCGCGGCAGCGCGATTGGCCTGCCAGCTGCTTCGCCAAGAAACGACCTCGCTGGACTCCGATCGATACTTGCCCGACCGCTTTCGGGACTGATTGGTAAGGCCAAAGGCTTTGCGAAAGCCCGCCGCTCGCCTATGAGAGGGGGTGATGAAACTCAACCGAAGCAAACTCTATCAGCGCGTGGCCGCATCGATCGCCGACGGGATCGAAGGCGGTCGCTGGGCCCCCGGCACTCGCCTGCCGGGCGAGCGCGACCTGGCCGAAGAGTATAAGGTCAGCCGGCCGACGATCCGCGAGGCGATGATCGCGCTGGAGATGAAGGGCTGGATCGAAGCGCGGCACGGCTCGGGCCTGTACGTCACGCATCGCGACAGCTCGGGCGGGCTGCGCGAGGATGCGCTGAACCTCGATATCGGCGCTTTCGACCTGACCGAGGCGCGTATCCTGTTCGAAGGCGAGGCGGCGGCGCTGGCGGCGGTATCGATCACCGCGGACCAGCTGGCGGAACTCGATCATATCGCGCAGGAGATGGCCGATCCCGCGACCGGCAACGCGACGCTGTTCGATGCCGATCACCGTTTCCACATCGCGGTGGCCAATGCCACCGGCAATGCGGCGATCCGCAGCGTGGTGGAATATCTTTGGGAGCTGCGCACCCGCTCGCCGCTGTGCGCCAACATGTTCGATCGGGCGCGGCGCAACGGCGTGAATCCGCGCTATGACGAGCATCGCCCGATCCTCGACGCGCTGCATGCCCGCGATCCGCACGGTGCGCGCGCGGCGATGCGACGTCACCTGCGCGGCGTGGTGGACGACCTGCTCGAGGCAACCGAGCTGGAGCTGATCGAACGCGCCCGTCACGAGCTCGATGCGCGCCGGGACACGCTGGCGAAGCGGTTGGAAATCGGCCCGGCCTGACCATTTCCGCTACGGCAAGCGCGGCGCGCGCGCCCTGTTACCGTCTGTAGGAATATACTTGCCCGGCGGGTCGCTTGTCCGGGCCCGTTGGTCTATGATGCAAGGGTGAGCAACGCTGCGATTCCCTTCGAATTCCGGGTCGACGTCGAACAGGACGACATCGACTTCATGGGGCATGTCAACAATGCCTCCTATCTGAAGTGGGTGCAGGCGGCGGTGGTGAGCCACTGGCAGGCACTGGCGCCGGTGGAGGCCGTGGCCGAGCATCTGTGGGTCGCGCTGAAGCACGAGATCACCTATCGCCGCCCGGCCTTTCTTGACGACGATGTCGTCGCCACGGTGCTGCTGGAAAAGGTGCAGGGCGCACGGGCCTTTTACGAGACGATCATCCGGCGCGGTTCCGAGGTGCTGGCCGAGGTGAAGTCGAGCTGGTGCTGCCTCGACGCCGAAACCAAGCGGCCCGCGCGGCTGGCGAAGGACGTGATTGACCATTTCTTCGTCAAGGCGGCCGATTGACGGAAACATTTCAGACGCATAGCGTCTGGTCATGTTGTCTGCGTTCCGCCGCCGCTATCTCGACCTGCTGGGGTCGATCTACATCTACAACGAGTATCGCGGCTATACGAGCATCGATCGGGTGCTCGATGCGGTTCGCGTCCGCGCCCCGGACGACGCCGCGCTGATCGCAGCCATCGAGAAGCACCGCGCCGACGAACGCAAGCATTACCAGATGTTCAAGCGCTGGTTCGAGCTGCAGGGGCGGATGCCGCTGGCGGTGGACCGGACCTGCGGCCATATCGATCGCTTCGTCGAGATCATGTTCCGCCGCACCATCGACACGCTGGATACCCAGGCAGTGATCGACGACGACGCGCAGTTCGAAAAGCTCTGCCGGGTGGTCTCGCTGACCGAACGGCGCGGGCATCGCCAGGTCCATGTCCTGCTGAACCACCCCGCAGTGCTGAGCGACAAGGTGCTCACCCGCATCTTCCGCATCATCGAGAAGGACGAACCGAGCCATTGGGCGCCCTATGACGGCTGGCTGCGCGCGAACGGCAAGCGCGAACCGCGCTGGTGGGAGCGCGCGGTCGACACGTTCATCCACTCCGAACTTCTGTTCGTGAAGCTGCCTTTCCTGTTCCTCAATCCGTTCGTAAAGCGGCGCATCGATTGGGCCGATGCAGGCGAACCGTTGCATCATACGATAGGCTTGGCTGCGGCCTGAGCGCTTGCACCGCCGTGCAGCCGCGCGCATGGGCTCCCGCAGTTTCCCTGGTGCGAGTACCCGCATGGCTGCCCTTCGTCGCTGGATCGATCCCTATCTGTTGATGCTGCTGGGCACGGTGGGCCTTGCCGCGTTGTTCCCTGCCCGCGGCGGATGGGCCGATGTGGCGAGCGAAGCGGTGACGATCGCGGTGGCGCTGCTGTTCTTCCTCTATGGTGCGCGCCTTGCACCCTCGGCGATCTGGGCGGGGCTCACCAACTGGCGGTTGCAGCTGATCGTGTTCCTCAGCACCTTCCTGTTCTTCCCGCTGATCGGCCTCGGCGCCTATGCGATCGCCGGGCATCTGTTGCCGGGCGGGATCGCGCTCGGCATCCTGTTCCTATGCCTGCTGCCCTCGACGGTGCAGTCGTCCATCGCCTTCACCTCGATCGCGCGCGGCAACATCCCCGCGGCGCTGTGCAGCGCGTCGCTGTCCAACCTGATCGGCGTGATCATCACACCGCTGCTCGCCGCGTTGATATTGCCGCACGGCAGCGGCGCGGGCTTCTCGCTGTCGCAGCTCGAATCGATCGCGATGCAGATTCTGCTGCCCTTCGCGGCGGGGCAGGCGGCGCGGCCGCTGATCGGCGGCTTCATCCTGAAGCACAAGCTGCTGACCATGATCGTCGACCGCGGATCGATCCTGCTGGTCGTCTACGCCGCGTTCAGCGAGGGTATGGTCGCGGGTGTTTGGACGCAGGTCTCGCTGGCCGATCTGGCGCTGGTGGTGGCGTTCAACGCGGTCATGCTCGGTATCGTCATCCTCGTCACGATGTTCGGCAGCCGCAAGCTCGGCTTCTCCACCGAGGACGAGATCGCCATCGTCTTCTGCGGATCGAAGAAAAGCATGGCGAGCGGCATCCCGATGGCGACGATCCTGTTTCCCGGCGGTGCGGTGAGCCTGATCGTGTTGCCACTGATGATCTTCCACCAGCTCCAGCTGTTCGTCTGCGCGGTGTTGGCGCGCAAATATGGGGCCCGTCCCTGATGCGGGTGCTGCTTACCGGATCGTCGGGCTGGCTGGGGCGCTTCCTGGCGCCCATGCTTCGGCAAGCGGGACATCAGGTGATCGGTCTCGACGTGGCGCCCGGCGCGAATACCGACGTGCAAGGCTCGGTGGCCGATCGCGCCCTGATCGAGCGGGTCTTCGCCGCGCACGGCATCGAAGCGGTGATCCATGCCGGCGGGCTCCACCAGCCGGATATCGTCCGCTACCCAGCCCAGACCTTCGTCGACGTGAACGTCGCCGGCACGCTGAACCTGCTCGACTGCGCGGTAGCCGCGGGACATGACCGGTTCGTCTTCACCTCCACCACCTCGCTGATGATCAGCCAGTCGATCCGCGACGAATCGGGCGAATCGGCCGTATGGCTGGACGAAACAAGCGGCCCGATCGCGCCGCGCAACATCTATGGCGTGACCAAGCTTGCGGCGGAGGGGCTGTGTCGAATCGCATCGCTCGAAAAGGGCATGGCGACGATCGTCCTGCGCACCAGCCGCTTCTTCCCGGAGGGCGATGACGGCCACGCCATGCCATCGGGGGAGAATCTCATGGCGAACGAGCTGCTTCACCGCCGGCTGACGGTGGAGGACGCGGCACGTGCCCATCTGGTCGCGCTGGAGCGTGCGCCGACGGTGGGGCACGGTGTGTTCGTGATTTCTGCCCCGACGCCGTTCGGGCGGGCCGACTGCGCGCTTCTGAAGACCAATGCGGCGGCGGTGATCGCCCGGCGCTTCCCCGATGCGCCGGCGCTTTATGCTGCGCGCGGCTGGACGCTGCCGGCGAGCATCGGCCGGGTCTATGATTCGGCACTGGCGGAGCAGGTGCTCGGCTTCCGCTGCTCCACTGACTTCGCCAAGCTGCTCGCGGCGCTGCGCAGCGAAGCGCCGCTGCCCTTTGCGCATGATCCGTCCCATGTCTCTTCCAGGGAAGCGGCGCGCTGACGCTGTCGCAAGACCGCGCCGCGTTGGTCTGAGTTTTCCACCTGTCTCAATCCCCGCAATGCCATGTACACGGACTATTGACTTAACCGCGCGTCAACAATAGCGTGGCGATGTTAACGTGAACATCGCTCGAAAGGGGCAGGGCCGTGACATGCGCTTGCGTGTCCCGGGCAAGTCTTCCGCGCGATTTGTGAGACGAACCAAGGCGTTGGACTGGAGAGGAGCCGATCGGCAGCCGCGGTGCATTTGCTGCGCCGCGTCGTGAATGGGTGCGACCTGACGTCGTCGGCATGTTCGGCGCGTCCTCGCCACGCGTTCGCCGCCGCCTCCCGACGGTCCTTCGACCGACAAAAGGGAGGTGAGGATGTTCGAACATAAGAGGGATCGCCGCCGCACATTGTTGCGCACCACGTCCATCCGGCTGATCGTGGCCGGGATGGCGATGGCGCCGCTGCCGGCGCTCGCGCAGATCGCGGCCGAACCGCAGCCCCAGGCGGCGGAGACGAGCGTGCCGCAGACGCGCCCGGGCGATGCCGAGGCCGGCGAAATCATCGTCACCGGTTCGCGCATCGCGGTGAGCGGCTTCAACGCGCCGACGCCGACGACGGTGCTGGGTGAAGAGCAGATCGCCGCCAATGCGCAGCCCAACGTCTTCACCACCATCTCACAGCTGCCGTCGCTGCAGGGGTCATCGGGCACCCAGGTCAACACCTTCAGCACCTCCAGCGGCCAGCAGGGCCTCAGCTCCTTCTCGCTGCGTGGCCTGGGCACGATCCGTACGCTCACGCTGCTCGACGGCCAGCGCGTCGTCGGTGCCAATGTTACCGGCGTGCCGGATGTCAGCTTGTTCCCGCAACTGCTCGTCAAGCGCGTGGACATCGTCAACGGCGGCGCCTCTGCCTCCTATGGCTCGGATGCGGTGGGCGGCGTGGTGAACTTCATCACCGACACCCATTTCACCGGCATCCGCGGCAACATCCAGGGCGGCATCACCACCTATGGCGACGACGCGACGGGGCTCGTCCAGCTCGCGGGCGGCACCAGCGCGCTGGGCGGCCGGCTGCACCTCGTCGGCAGCGCGGAATATGACAAGGAAGAGGGCATCGGCGGCGGCGAGTTCGGCACCAAGCTCGCCAATGGCCGCAACTGGTTCACCCAGCGCTCGCTGATCGATCGCGGCGTGCTCAACGACGGCATGCCGCAGTTCATCGTGCGCGACTGGGCGCAGTCGATCACCTTCACCAAATACGGACTGATCACCGCCGGTCCGCTGCAGGGCATCGCCTTCGATCAGGCCGGCCAGCCCTTCCAGTTCCAGTACGGATCGAACGGCGTGCCCTCGCGCACCAACAGCGGCGCGGTGAGCGGCTGTATCTCCAGCTTCTGCCAGGGCGGTGATCTGTCCGGCAACGTCGATGCCGGCCGATCGCTCAAATCGGCAATCCAGCGCGTCAACGGCTATGGTCGCGTCGGCTTCGACATCGCGCCGGACAACGAGCTCTATTTCACCGCCAATATCGGCCAGGTGAAGACCAACAACCAGCCGGTGAACGGCCAGAACCGGCCGGGCCTGACGCTGCAATGCGCCAACCCGTACGTGCCGGCGCTAGTCCAGCAGGCCTGCGCGACCGCGGGCATCACCAGCTTCCAGTACGGCACCAGCAACGCCGCGCTGGGCAATAGCCGCGTCTATACCGATCGCCGGCAATATCGCTTCGTGCTGGGCGGCAAGGGCAAGGTGGAAGTGGCCGGTACGCCCTGGACCTACGACATCTATGGCGAGCACGGTACCAACTATACCGACATCGACGTCCGCAACATCATGCTCACCCGCCGCTTCAACCAGGCGATCGACGCGACGACGCTGAACGGCACGATCGTCTGCCGCGATGCCACGGCCCGCGCCAATGGCTGCCAGCCGCTCAACATCATCGGCGGCAACCCCTCGGCGGGCGCGCTCGCCTATATCATGCCCGAGCACGGGCCCTATCAGCGGACCCGCCAGACCCAGGACGTGGCGAGCATCAACATCTCGGGTTCGCCGCTTGACCTCTGGGCAGGGCCGCTCTCGATCGCGTTCGGCGGCGAGTACCGCCACGAATATTACAAGGTTCGCGCCGATCCCTATGGCGCCGGCTTTGCGGCGACCGCACCGGGCGGCGACTATCCGAACGATCCCGCGCTGCTGACGACCGGCAACAACTGGTATGCCGGCAACTACAAGAACGGCAGCGGCGCCTATAGCGTGAAGGAAGCCTTTTTCGAGGCGAACCTGCCCTTCCTGAATTCCGAGAAGCTCGGCCGCGCGAACCTGAACGGTGCGGTGCGGGTGACCGACTACAGCACCTCGGGCACGGTGTGGGCGTGGAAGATCGGTGGCACCTGGGATCTGCCGATCGACGGTTTCCGCATCCGCGGCGTCACCTCCCGAGACGTGCGCGCGCCCAACCTGTCCGAACTGTTCGCCGCGCCGGTCACGACGACGCTGCCGAACTTCTTCGATCCGTTCAACAAGGTGAACGTGCTGGCGATCCAGAATTCGATCGGCAACACCGCGCTGAAGCCGGAGATCGCGCGCAACACCACGGTCGGCATCGCGCTGGCGAACCCCAGTTGGGCGCGCGGGCTGAACCTCTCGTTCGACTGGTACAAGATCAAGATCGACGAGGTGATTTCCAGCCTGGCGGCGACCGACATCGTCCAGCTCTGCTACCAGAAGGTGCTGCCGGAGACCTGTGGTGCGTTCAACCTGAGCAACACCGCCGGCCCCAACTTCATCAACGTGCAGGCGTTTAACCTCGCCTCGATCCGCACCGAGGGCTTCGACATCGAGGCGAGCTATCGCTGGGCCCGGCCGCTGGGGCTTCCGGGCAACCTGACCCTGCGCGCGCTGGCCACCCATGTGATCAACAACATCACCGATACCGGCCTGCCGGGCACCATCCCGGTCGACAATGCCGGCAACAATCTGGGCGCGACGCCGCACTGGAAGTGGCTGGCGGTGCAGACCTATGATGCCGGGCGCTTCTCGCTGCTGGTGCAGGAGCGGTGGTTCAGCGCGGGCACGATCGGCAACCAGTATATCGTCTGCCAGAGCAACTGCCCGGCCTCGACCACCAAATATCCCACGATCGACAACAACTACATGCCGGGCTCCTTCTATCTCGACGTCGGCGCGACGTTCGATGTGGTGAAGGACGTGACGCTGTACGGGAAGATCGACAATCTGCTGGACCGCGATCCGGCACCATCGACCATCTTCAACAATCCGGCGCTCTACGACCAGATCGGCCGCGTCTACCGGGCCGGTGTCCGGTTCAAGTTCTGACCGGAGGCGTCCCCATGGGTAGGCGCGCGAGAGCAGATATCGATCTGGCGTGCCTACAACCCGGCTGCATCCATGCCCGGCGCTTCGTACGCGCCGTCCTCGCCGGGATAGCGCAACAACGTGCCGAAATGGCCATCTGCCTTGGCTAACGACCAGACGAGGCTCTGCCCCGCGGGCAGCACGTCGGGCTCCGACGTGAACAGCGGCGAGGCAAATGCCGTTTGGGCGTCGATGAGGTGCCAGCCTTTGGCTTTGAACATCGCAAGCAGGTCGCCGAGGAAAAGGCCCGTCGTCAGCCGATGATGCAGCAAGATCGTGTGATTGATAGAGTGTCCGAGCATGTTCTGCGCGAGCCGGTCGTAGAAGCTGGCGCGCGCCCAGATGTGGTCCAGATAGTAGCGGCGATAGGGCGCGATATCGGCGTTCGGCGACGCGGTCAGCCGTGCCCGGAGCCGATTGTCGATATACCAGTCCGATGTATCGATGGTGACATGCGCATTGGCATAGCCTTGGCTTTTCAGCAGCGCGCGCATGCGGTCCCTGCCGGCGGCCGTTTTCCCTTCTGCGAGAAACGGGAAGCGGAAAAGCTTGCGGAAGCCCGAATGGCCCGAAAGCAAGGGTTCGCACCGCAGGACGTCGGCCATGAACGCGTCGGGATCGCGCCCACTGAAATACTGGTGCGAGAAGCTGTGATTGCCCAGAAGGTGGCCGGCACGCGACCATGCGCCAAGTACCGACTCGCTGCGCGCGCCCTGCACATATTTGCCGGCGACGAACCCAGCGGCTTTCACCGCGTGCCGCGCCAGGGCGGCGCGGATCGCAGCGTCGCGCGCTTCTCCCGAAAGCAGGGGAGTATCGGACAGATCGAAATCATCGATGGTGATCGCGATGCCAGGGGTTCGCGCCGCCGCAGACGCGGCCATTGCTGACCTCCCGACAATGCCCGAAGCGACGAGCCCGGCAAGTAACGCGCGGCGATCGGGTCGGCAATGCATGGGGAAGGTATGCGAGAGGCCGTCTGACACTGCAACGCCTGATGCGCTGGACGCCGCGGGTCAATCGAGAACTATTTTCTACTAGCAGCACAAAATGTCCCTAAAGCTTGCATCCGCGCACGATTCGACTAGATCGCGCGCATGTCGCGTGAACCCCGCACCCTGTACGAGAAGATCTGGGCCGACCATGTCGTCGAGCGCCGGGACGATGGCACCTGCCTGATCTATATCGATCGGCACCTCGTCCATGAAGTCACCAGCCCGCAGGCCTTTGCCGGCCTTCGTGCGGCCGATCGCAAGGTGCGCCGCCCCGACCTTACCCTCGCGGTGCCCGATCACAACCTGCCGACCACCCCACGCGTCGACGCCGCCGGCAACCCGCTGTCGATCGCCGATCCGGCCAGCGCCGGCCAGCTCTCTGCGCTGCGCAGCAATGTCGCCGAGTTCGGCGTGCCCTATATCGACGCGCTCGATGCGCGGCAGGGGATCGTCCATGTCGTCGGTCCCGAACAGGGCTTCACGCTGCCCGGCACGACGCTGGTCTGCGGCGACAGCCACACCTCGGCGCATGGCGCGCTGGGGGCGCTGGCCTTCGGCATCGGCACCAGCGAGGTCGAGCATGTGCTCGCCACCCAGACGCTGCTGCTCAAGCAATCCAAGACGATGGAAGTCCGCGTCGACGGCAAACTTGGCCACGGCGTCAGCGCCAAGGACGTGGTGCTGGCGATCATCGGCAAGATCGGCGCGGCCGGGGGCACCGGCTATGTCATCGAATTCACCGGCGAGGTGATCCGCGACCTCTCGATCGAGGGGCGGCTCACCATCTCGAACATGTCGATCGAGGGCGGCGCGCGATCGGGCCTGATCGCGCCGGACGAGAAGACCTTCGCCTATCTCAAAGGCCGCCCGATGGCGCCGACCAGCGAGGCGTGGGACCGCGCCGTCGCCTATTGGAAGACGCTGCCGACCGACAAGGGCGCGGTGTACGACAAGGTCGTGACGCTGGACGCGGCCGACATCGCGCCGTCGCTCACCTGGGGCACCAGCCCCGAGGACGTGGTGCCGATCACCGGCGTCGTGCCCGATCCGGAGAGCTTCGCCGATCCCTCGAAGCGCGCCGCCGCGCAGCGCTCGCTCGACTATATGGGTCTCACCCCCGGCACCGCGATGCAGGACATTCCGGTGGAGCACATCTTCATCGGCTCGTGCACCAACAGCCGGATCGAGGATCTGCGCGCGGCCGCTGCGGTGGTGCAGGGTCGCAAGGTCGCCGATCGCATCCGCCAGGCGCTGATCGTGCCGGGCTCGGGGCTGGTCAAGCGCCAGGCCGAGGAAGAGGGGCTCGACCGCATCTTCCTGGAAGCGGGCTTCCAGTGGCGCGAGCCGGGCTGCTCGATGTGCCTGGCGATGAACCCGGACAAGGTTCCTGCCGGAGAACGTTGTGCTTCCACTTCGAATCGCAATTTCGTAGGACGCCAGGGTCCGGGTTCGCGCACGCATCTCGTCTCGCCCGCAATGGCGGCGGCGGCGGCGGTGACCGGGCACCTGACCGACGTCCGCGCGTTGATGGCGGACCAGGCGTAACGAATAAGGGGAGAGACGCCGTGAAAAAGGCGCTCGTCGCATTGATTGCCGGAACCATTCTCAGCGGTGTCGCCGCGGCCTATGCGGGTGCCTATCCGCGGCCCGAGACGCCGATCAAGACCATCCCGGCGCTCGAGCGGACCGTCGTCGCACCGCGCTGACGCGGGCGGCCGATTGCCGGAAATTCGGGATGGCCGCCGGCCATTCGTTAGGAAAGCTGTGTCCATGCATCTGAATACCGTGTCGGCGGAGCGCCGCTGATGGAGCCGATCCAGCAGGTTTCGGGGCGCGCCTACCCTTGGGGCGCCAAGAACATCGATACGGATATTATCATCCCTGCGCACTGGCTGAAGACCACGACGCGCGAGGGGCTGGGCAAGGGCGCCTTCGAAAGCGTGCGGGCTGAGCCTGGCAATCTGTTCGATGATCCCCGCTATGCGGGTGCGCCGATCCTGGTGGCGGGCGAGAATTTCGGCTGCGGCTCCAGCCGCGAGCATGCCGCCTGGGCGCTGGCCGATCTGGGCATCAAGGCGGTGATCGCGCCGAGCTTCTCGGACATCTTCTCGGGCAACGCCTTCAAGAACGGCATCGTCACCGTGGTGCTGCCTCAGGAGGCGATCGACCGGCTGGTGCAGGTGGCGACCGCCAACGAGATCACCGTCGACCTGGAGACGATGACCGTCACGACGGACTTCCAGGACCGCTTCGCCTTCGAGCTCGACCCGTTTCGCCGCGACTGCCTGATGCAGGGGCTGGACGAGATCGGCATGACGCTGGCACAAGATACCGCGATTTCGAAATTCGAATCTGCGGTTGCGCACGAACGCCCGTGGATCGCTGGTGGAGGCGGACATGAAGGCGTTGCTGTCGAAGGCGTCGGGCGGACCTGATACTCTAAGCCTGGAGGATCTGCCCGATCCCGTAGTGGGGAAGGGCCAGGTGCTGGTTGGCGTGCGGGCCTGCGCGATCAACTATCCCGACGTGCTAATCATCGAGGACCGCTACCAGTTCAAGCCGCCCCGCCCGTTCGCGCCGGGCGGCGAGATCGCTGGCGTGGTCGAAGCGGTGGGCGAGGGCGTTACCGACTGGGCGCCGGGCGACCGAGTGATCGCGGTGCCGGGCCATGGCGGGCTGGTCGAGAAGCTGGTGCTGAGCCCGGCGCAGCTCTACCGCCTGCCGGAGGGCCGCAGCTTCGAGGACGGCGCGGCGCTACTGCTCACCTATGCGACGACGATCCACGCGCTGCTCGATCGCGGCAAGCTGAGCGCCGGGCAGACGCTGCTGGTGCTGGGTGCGGCGGGCGGCGTCGGGCTCGCGGCGATCGAGCTGGGCAAGGCCTATGGCGCGACGGTGGTGGCGGCGGTCTCCTCCGAGGAAAAGGCCGAGGCGGCGCGGGCGGCGGGGGCGGATGCGACGCTCGTCTATCCGCGTGGGCCGCTCGACAAGGAAGCGTCGAAGGCGCTGGCCGAGGCGTTCAAGGCGGCGGTCGGCCCCAAGGGGGCGGACGTGATCTACGATCCGGTCGGCGGCGACTATGCCGAGCCGGCGCTCCGCGCGATCGGCTGGGAGGGGCGCTATCTGGTGGTGGGCTTCCCGGCGGGCATCCCCAAGTTGCCGCTCAACCTGACGCTGCTCAAGAGCTGCGACGTGTGCGGCGTGTTCTGGGGCGCCTTCGCTGCGCGCGACCCCCAGGCCAACCGCGCGCATGTCGACACGCTGTTCCGGCTATGGAGCGACGGCAAGATCGCGCCGCGGGTGACGGAGGTGTTTCCCCTCGCCGAGGGTGGCGCGGCGATCGCCAAGATGGCGGCGCGGGCGGTGATCGGGAAGGTGGTGGTGCGGGTGGCGGATTGAGCCGTTACGGCTTACCGCTGCTGGCAGGAGGCAGGCGTTGAGACATAATTCTCAAACCAGATCTTGCTTTTCCCATGCCCTTGCTCACGATCCGCTATCGCACATCGATTATAGCCATGCCGGGCCATCTCCCGTTCGATAAGGCGATGGCCTTGCGATGCGTCCAACGCGTACCCCCCAAAGGTTGTAAGCAGAATTAGCAACCCTGTGTGCCACCGCTTTCCGATGTCGGCACGTAACGCAATCGCTGCGGTCGCGGTGATGCCGGCCGCGATCGCCATGAACGCTGCTCGCAAGCTGGATGTATCGACGTCGATCGATGCTTGGTGGCGTTTGGCCTGCTGAAGCGCTTCCGTGAACGAAGAAATCCCCCCTCCGTCGAACATCCCGATGCCATCGAAAAACAGCAGCTGTACTGCGACTGCGCCAAAGGCGGTGAGAAGGACACCCCGCCATCGATAGGCGGCCGGTTTCTGATCGACTGTAGCCCCGTTCATGGTGGCCATCTGTACAATCACAGCATGCCGTCTGATCAAGGGGTAGGCTGTAGTTCTTATCGTTCTCCAGTCTTACGCTTGATGGCAGGCGATCGGTGATCCACCGCCATCCGGAACCTCCCCCGTTGCCAGCGCCGCCCGGCCCTCCTATCTCGGGCCCGAGTTTAGGTAAGGGGCATGTAATGAGCACATTCGACGATCGCGAACGGGCGTTCGAGGCGAAGTTCGCGCGCGACGAGGATATGGCGTTCCGCATCACCGCGCGTCGCAACAAGCTGCTCGGCCAGTGGGCCGCCGCCAAGATGGGCCTCACACCCGAAGAGACCGACGCCTATGCCAAGGCGGTCGTCCAGGCCGATTTCGAGGAAGCCGGCGACGAGGACGTGATCCGCAAGCTGCTCGGCGACATGCTCGCGGCGAATGTCGAGATCGACGACGCCACCGTGCGCCGCGCGATCGAGGAAAAGACCGTCGAGGCCCGCCGCCAGCTGATGGAATCCCAGTAACATGCCGATGCCCGCTGCCGAGATTGAGGCGCTGATCCGCGCCGGCATCCCCGACGCCCAGATCGAGATCACCGATCTGGCCGGCGACGGCGACCACTATGCAGCGCGGGTTGTCGCCCCCATGTTCCGGGGCATGCCGCGCGTGCGGCAACACCAGGCCGTCTATGCGGCGCTGGGTGGACGGATGGGCGGCGTGCTCCACGCGCTCCAGCTGACCACCGAAGCGACGCCCGAGGAGTAAGCAATGACCGACGATACCCAGGCCCGCATCAAGCAGCTGGTCGACGGCAGCGACGTGCTGCTGTTCATGAAGGGCAGCCCCCTGTTCCCCCAGTGCGGCTTTTCCAGCCGCGCGGTGGCGATCCTCAACCATCTCGGCGTCGAGTTCGACAGCTTCGACGTGCTGCAGGACCAGGGCGTCCGCCAGGGCATCAAGACCTTTTCCGACTGGCCGACCATTCCCCAGCTCTATGTGAAGGGCGAGTTCGTCGGCGGTTCGGACATCATGATGGAAATGTACGAAAGCGGCGAGCTGACCCAGCTGATGGCCGACAAGGGCGTCGCGGCGTCGGCCTGACGCGCGGTTCGTACCGATCGATGGGAAGGGCTCTCGCCGGCGGCGGGGGCCCTTTTCGTTTGAGGGGCAGGTGGTGGTCCCAAAGAACGTCAAGCCGCAGCCAGGCGCCTTGTGCTCGCGGCAGGCGCGAGATCGGCGACCCCAATGGGTTGCTACTTTCGTCAGAATGACGGGGAAGAGCCTGGGATGGAGAGAGACCCGGTGCGGGCGGGTCGATGGCCATGCCGGTGAACCATCGACCCGCCCTGAAGCGTCTGGGTATGACGCTTGGGGGTGCCCAATCTTTTGCAGGAGGCGTGCCAGAATCGCGGATCGACGGGGTTCTGCGGATTGCGGTGGTGAATGCGTCGTAACCCCGCGCGTCGGGTGTAAGCCAGGCCGACGCTTTTCAGCCCCGCAATCCCGGTTCATCTGCCATTCAGTGGATTGACTACAGACGTAATCGGAGCGATTACACGTGTAGTCAGTGAGGGCGTGATGACCGAGCGAATCAGCGAAGCCGAACATGCAGTGATGGAGGTGCTCTGGGAAGAGTCCCCGCTCACCGCGCAAGAGGTCACCGAGCGTGTGCCCGCCGATCGCGATTGGAGCGCCAACACGGTCAAGACGCTGCTTGGGCGGCTGCTCGCCAAGAACGTCATCGCGCACGAGGAGGAGGGGCGGCGCTATCGCTATCGCCCGCTCGTCGCGCGGGGCGATTATGTGGTAGGAGAGTCGCGCAAACTGATCGACCGGCTGTTCGGCGGCCGGCTGACTCCGCTGGTGGCGCATCTCGCCGAGCGCGACGCCATCACCGATCAGGACATCGCCGAAATCGAAGCTCTCCTGAAGGAGCTGAAGCAATGATCGGCTGGTGGATCGAAACCCTGCTCGCGAGCACGTTGCTGATGCTGCTCGCGCTTGCCCTGCGCGGCCCCGTTCGTCGCGCCTTCGGGCCGCAGCTCGCCTATGCCCTGTGGGTGTTGCCCGCCGCGCGGATGTTGCTGCCGCCGCTGCCCGGCCAGTGGCATTTGAGCCAATGGCTCGCGCCGCTCACCCGCAAGGCGACCGAGGCGCCGGCGATGGCGATGGGGGTACTCGTTCCCGCAAAGCTCCCGGCGACGATCGACCAGGGCGCGGTGGTCACCATCGATCTGAGCGCCGGCAGCCATCACCTGCCCGCCGCGCTGGTCGCGCCGACGCCGGTGGCCGAAGGGCTGAACGTCACGCTGCTGCTGCTCGCGCTGTGGAGCGCCGGCGCGCTGCTGTTCCTCGCTTATCATCTCGTGGCGCATCGCCGCTTCTGCCGTCACCTGCTCTCGCGGGCGCGGGTGGACCGTACCGTGGCGCAGGGCCGCGTGCGGGTGATCGAGACGGACGCCGCGCATGGCCCGCTCGCCTTCGGCATCTTCCGCAAATATGTCGCCTTCCCGCGCGACTTTTCCGAGCGCTATGACGAGGTCGAACGCGATCTCGCCCTCGCGCACGAACTCGGCCACCATCTGCGCGGCGACCTGATCGCCAATTGGGCCGCGCTGATCGTGCTGGCCGCCCATTGGTTCAATCCGGTTGCATGGCGGGCGTTTCGCGCCTTCCGTGCCGACCAGGAAATGGCCTGCGATGCCCTGGTGCTCGCCGGCCGCGCCCAGGCACTGCGCCATGCCTATGGCCGTGCGATCGTCAAGTCCGCGCATGGGGGCGCGGTCTCGGCTGCCTGTCACCTCCACACGATAAATGACGTCAAAGGGAGATTACGCATGCTCTCGATCCACCGGAAGCTTTCCCCCATCCGCATCGGCGCGGGGCTGGCCGGTATCACCACCGTTTCGCTCGCCGCGCTGGCGCTGACCGCCTCGGGCAGCCAGGCCGCCGAACGGCTTCGCGACAGCGTGGGCGCGGCGATCCAGGCGAAGAACGCGCCGGTTGCGCCCGTAGCACCCGTCGCCCCCGTTGAAGCCGTCGCACCGGTAGAGGCGGTCGAACCCGTCGAGCCGATCCCTGCGGTTGCACCCGTGGCGCCGGTCGCGCCCGTGGCCCCCGTGACGACAGCAGCGGCGCTCGGCCTTTCCGCGCAGGACGCGGCGGGCGACAAGCAGCGCGTCGTCCGCGTCGACCAGACCGTTCATGACGGCCAGGCCATCAAGAAAATGGTGATCATCCGCCGCGACGGGAAGCGCCAGGACATCGCCATGCCGGATATGGCCGCGATCCAGGCGAGCATCCCCGAGATCCGTAACGGCAGCTGCGGCAAGGGCACCAGCCCCACCGTCGAGCATCGCCGCGAGGGCAACAAGCAGATCACGATCATCTGCAGCGATCGAATCGCGGCAATGAGCGCCAACGCCACGCAGGTGGCGGCGATCAGCAAGGGCATGGCGATGCGCAGCGCGGAGATGAGCCTGCAGCATGCCCGCCGCACGATCGAAATGCAGCAGGGCCTGAGCGCAGCGCAGCGCGCGGAGGCGCTGGCCGGCATCGACCAGGCGCTGGCCGAACTGCGCGAAGACGCCAAGGACGACAACGACAATTGAAGTAGGGCCCCGCCGCAGTTTGCCCCGCGGCGGTGTTCTCGGCGGGACCGGCCTACTCCTTCGGGGCCGGTCCCGCTCCCCAATCGGCTTGCCCTTCGGCGCGGAATGCCCAAATGCGGCTGCATGACCGATGATGCGCCCACGGGCCTTGCGATCGCCCTGGAGCCGCTGGTGACGCGGATCCTCGCGGGCAATCCCTCGCCTTTCACCAACACCGGCACCCAGACCTATCTGGTCGGTACGACCGATCTGGCAGTCATCGATCCGGGCCCCGACGATCCCGACCATATCGCCGCGCTGCTGGCGGCGATCGACGGGCGGCCGGTGCGGGCCATCCTGTGCACCCATACCCATCGCGACCACAGCCCCGCTGCGCCGGCGCTTGCGGCGGCAACGGGCGCGCCGATCATCGGCTGCGCGCCGCTGGTGCTGGCGGATGCGGGCCCACGCGCCGACGCCTCCTTCGACAGCGCCTATGCTCCCGATGCCGTGCTGGCCGATGGCGAACAGGTGGCGGGGCAGGGATGGACGCTTACCGCCGTGGCGACGCCGGGGCATACTTCCAACCATCTCTGCTTTGCGCTGGAGGAGAGCGGCGCGCTGTTTACCGGCGACCATGTGATGGGCTGGTCGACGACCGTCGTCGCGCCGCCGGACGGCGACATGGCAGCCTATATGGCCAGCCTCGACAAGCTGATGGGGCGCGCGCAGGACCGCCTCTATTATCCGGCGCATGGCGAACCGGTCGAGAATCCGCGCCGCTTCGTGCGCGGGCTTGCCGGGCACCGGAAGCAGCGCGAAGGGCAGATCCTGCGGCTGCTCGGCGAAGGGGTTGGCACGGTGCCGGCGATGGTCGAGCGCATGTATGTCGGGCTCGATCCGCGGCTCCACGGCGCGGCGGGGCGATCGGTGCTGGCGCATCTGCTCGATCTCTCGGCGCGGAAGCGGGTAGAGCGCAGTGGCGAAGACTGGCGCTTGCCTCCCGAGTAATGCGTCAAAACGGGTAGAGTAGCACTGCGCAAGATTGTAGAATCCGACAAGTAGAGCTATACTCTCGCCAAATTGGAGGGGGTAGGTGATGGCGACGATTGCGCAGGATCCGCCGCGCGTCCGGGTGGGCGACACGCGCTTCTTTCTGGTGATGGCGTTCGTCATGGCCGCGATCGATGTCGCGGGATTCTCGCTCAACCTTGCGGCGGGTCGCTCCAGTTTCGCTGTGCCCATCATCTTCCACGTGCATGCGTTCGTCTTTTTCGGCTGGATCGCGCTCTACCTCGCACAGAATCTGCTCGCCGATACCGGATCGATGGCGCTGCACCGCCGGCTTGGGTGGGTTGCGCTGCTCTGGATGCCGCTGATGGTGGTGCTGGGCACGGTGATGACGGTCCTTTCGGTGCAGCGCGGGGCGCCTTTCTTCTTTGACGTGCGCGAATTCCTGTTCAGCAACCCGTTGCAACTGCTGCTGTTCGGCGGACTGGTCGGCGCGGCGCTGACGATGCGGCGGCAGACCGGTTGGCATCGGCGCCTGATGTATTGCGGCATGGCGATCCTCACCGGTCCCGGTCTGGGGAGGCTGCTGCCGATGCCGCTGTTCATGCCGCACGCCTGGTGGGCGACCGTCGTCGCGGTGCTGATCCTGCCGTTGATCGGCGCGTTCGCCGACTGGCGGCGGGCGGGGCGGGTCCATCCCGCCTGGCTGTGGGGCATCGGAATGTTGCTAGGGATGCAGCTTGCATCCGACACCATCGCCTTCAGTCCGGTGGGCACCGCGATCGCGCGCAGCGTTACCGCCGGCACGGCGGGCGGCCATCGTCCGATAACCCCCGCCTTCCCTTGATCCCGCGGCCCCGCCGGGCCATGTGGCGGCCAAACAAAGGGAGTTTCGGGAATGGACGCGCGCAACGGCATCGGCGGCAGCCTCAGCGGACTGGATCTCCGCGCCGAGATCGAGCGGCTGCGCAAGGAGCGCAACGCGGTGATCCTCGCGCATTACTACCAGAAGCCCGAACTCCAGGACCTGGCCGATTTTGTCGGGGACAGCCTGGACCTCAGCCGCAAGGCGGCCGAGACCGATGCGGACGTGATCGCCTTTTGCGGCGTACGGTTCATGGCGGAGACGGCGAAGATCCTGTCTCCGGACAAGATCGTCGTACTGCCGGACATGGATGCCGGCTGCAGTCTCGAAGACAGCTGCCCGCCCGATCAGTTTGCCGCCTTTCGCGCGCAGCACCCCGATCACATCGCGCTGACTTACATCAACTGCTCGACCGAGGTGAAGGCGCTGAGCGACATCATTGTCACCAGCTCCTCGGCCGAGAAGATCCTCGCGCAGATACCGGCGGACCAGAAGATCATCTTTGGACCGGATCGCAACCTGGGAGGCTATCTCCAGCGCAAGACCGGGCGCGAGCTGCTGCTGTGGCCGGGCGTGTGCATCGTCCATGAGGCGTTCAGCGAGACCGAGCTCTTGAAGCTCAAGGCCGAACATCCCGGCGCGCCGATCGCCGCGCACCCCGAATGCCCGGCCTATATCCTCGATCACGCCGACTATATCGGCTCGACCAAGGGCATCCTCGATTTCTCCAAGACCATGCCCGGCAACACGCTGATTGTCGCGACCGAGCCGCACATCATCCACCAGATGCAGAAGGCAATGCCGGAGAAGAACTTCATCGGCGCGCCGGGAGCAGACGGTAACTGCAACTGCAATATCTGCCCGTATATGGCGCTCAACACGATGGAGAAGCTCTACCTCGCATTGCGCGATCTGACGCCGAAGATCGAGATCGAGGAAAGCTTGCGCATCCAGGCGAAGAAGAGCCTCGATCGCATGCTGGAACTTGCGAGCGGCACCGTGGGGCAGGGCGATCTGGGACCGGTGCCGGCCTGATCGATCAGGAGCGGACGTCCGACAGGAGCGAAGCGAGCATCGCCGCCGTCGTGGCGATACCCAGATTGGGGATCGTGCGGCGGCGCACCGCGCGCCCTGGCGGGGCCGCAGCCGGACCATGAGCGGCATTGCCGTCGCGGATGGCGGTGACGATCGGTGCTTCCGACAATTCGAGGGCACGGGCGACGGCGCGGGCAAACCCGACCGCGTAAATTGGCGCACCGCAACGATCGAAACGGGCTGACTCTATTGCTTCCAGATGGTTGCGCCCGACTCGGGTGCGTTCGGCAAGCGTATCCAGCGACATGCCGAGACTCTCTCGTCGATCCCGCAAAATGGTAGCGGCAACATGCCAACCCTGCGGCCAGCTTTCAGGCAGCGTCGAATGCATCATTATGATACGGCGACCTCAGCTACGTCGACCAGCCCATTGATATGGGCTAGTAACGATTCGCAAACTGCGGGGTACTCATTTTGGGTGGGAAGAATGAGTACTTGCCTTCTTTTTCCCGCTGGGGCCGATTCCGCTGATGCAGGACATGATCCGATCCGCTCCCGCGAGCGACCGAAGGCCCGGCGCGCTGCCGCGGGGACGGTTGATGGCGCGGCTGATCGCCGATCTGGAAACGACGATGATCGCGAGCGGCATTCGCGCGCTGGACGGTGACCTGGACCGCGCAATCATTTTCATGGTGGTAGCGCGGGCAAGCGAGATGCTCTCGCCGCATGGTGCCGGTCATGCCGGGGGCGAGGGGCGCGCAGCCAAGGCGATCAGCATCAACGCGCTTGCCGCCTCGCTGGGGCGCCCGTTCGAGACGATGCGTCGCCACATCCATGCCCTGTGCGCCATGGGCCTTTGCGAGCGGGGTCCTGCCGGGGTGACCGTACCCGAAGCCGTGCATTGCCGGCCGGAGATCGCGACGCTGTTCCGCACCAACCATGACGCGCTTGTGCGGATGGTCGAGGATTTCCGTAGCTTCGGGGCCACGCTTCCGGAAAGCCGGCCACATCTTCCCTATGACTGGTACACCGGACTGGCGGCCGCCCATGATGTATTGTTGACCGGCATCGAGTTTCACGCGCACCGTTTCCATTCCTGGACGGACATGGCGCTGGCCAACGCGATCCTGAGCGCCAATGCGCGACCGCTCGCGGACAATCCCGGCCTGGCGCTGGCACATGCCGAATATGGCGCGCCGCCGCCCGACACCTTGTGCCAGCCGGTGTCGACCGGGGCGGTCGCCCGCGTGCTCGGCATTCCGGCCTCGACGGCGCATCGGCGGGTCGCGGCGATGACCGAGGCCGGTATCATCGCGCGACGCTCGCGCGGGGTGGTGCTCAGCGAAGCGATGCTCAGCGATCCCGCGCGCATCGAGGAAAGCCGTACCAGCATGCTGCATGTCCGCCAGATCCTGGCGCGCCTGGCCGCGGGCGGCTTTTGCTTCAACGATCCGGCAGCCAACTATCTGGATGGGCGGCCCGCGCCGCTGCAGTTCGCGTAGACGCGCACGGCGCGGGATTCTACAGCCCGCGCATGACCTTCGCGCTTTCCGGCTTCGATTGCGACTCGTTCGTCCGTGCTACCCTCGGCGAGGATCTCGGCCAGGGGGGCGATATTACCGCCGCCGCGGTGATCCCGGCAGAGGCTCGGTTCGACGGTGTGATGGATAGCCGTGACCCGATCACCGTCGCCGGCCTGCCGATCGCCGAGGCGTTCTTCCGCACGCTCGATCCCGAGGTGACCATCGAGCGGCTTGTCGAGGATGGCGCGCGGGTATCTGCCGGTACTGCGTTGCTCCGGCTCCGCGGACGCGCGCGGGCGCTGCTCACCGCGGAGCGTTCCGCGCTCAACACGGTCCAGCATCTCAGCGGCATCGCGACGATGACCCGCACCTATGTCGAGGCAATCGCGGAAACGGGCGCGACGTTGCTGGATACGCGCAAGACGCTGCCTGGCCTGCGGGTACTGGAGAAATACGCGACCCGCATGGGCGGCGCGACCAACCATCGCATGGGCCTGTGGGATGCGGCAATGATCAAGGACAACCACGTCGCGGTGGCCGGGTCGGTTGAAGCCGCAGTGGCGCGCGCCGTGGCGGCCGGCATTGCGCGGATCATCGTGGAGGTCGACCGGATCGACCAGATCGAGCCTGCGCTCGGCGCCGGTGCAACGCATTTGCTGCTCGACAACATGCCTCCGCCCGTGTTGCGCGAGGCAGTTGCGCTGGTCGCAGGGCGCGTGCCGACCGAGGCCTCGGGCGGCGTGCGGCTGGATACGATCCGGGCGATTGCCGAGACGGGCGTCACCTATGTCAGCGTGGGCCGGCTGACCCAGTCGGCACCGGCGGCCGATATCGGCCTCGATTTCGCGACTATCTGAGGGAGAAGGGGCATGAACGCGATTCTGTCAGGGTTCGGCATACTCGCCGCATTGGTGCCGGGGGCGGCGCTGGCGCAGGCGGAGATGTGCGTCGCGCCGGCCAAGGTGGAACGGCCGCTGCCCGAATTGCCGAGCGCCAAGGAGCCGCAGCGCGTGCTGCCGATCGGCAGCTACACGCTCGCACTCACCTGGGCACCGGGCTTTTGCCGGGCGCATGGCGACGAACCGGGTAAGGCCTTCCAGTGCGGCGGCGAGAATCGCTTCGGCTTCACCCTGCATGGACTCTGGCCGGACGGGCGCGGCAAGCTGTGGCCGCAATATTGCAAGGCCACGCCCATCCTCCCGCCCGCTTTGATCCGCAAGACAATGTGCGCGACGCCGTCGGAACAGCTGATCCAGCATGAATGGGCCAAGCACGGCACCTGCATGCGGACGACGCCGGAGGCGTATTTCCAGCGCTCGACCAGCATGTATCGCGCGATCCGCTTCCCTGACATGGTCGCGCTCTCGCGGGGGCAGCTGACCGTCGGTGACTTCAAGCGTGCGTTCGCTGATAAGAACCGCGCGATCCCGGCAAGCGCCATACGGGTGACGACAACCCGCGAAGGCTGGCTGGACGAGCTATGGCTCTGCCTCGACACGCGGTTCCGCTACCATCGGTGCGAGGCAGGAACGGGTGGTACGGCAGACGCTGCCGAACTGAAGATCTGGCGCGGGAAATAATCCCACCAGCGTAAGCCCCGCCTCGTGGAAGACGCGGGCGGGGCTCCAGGCGCGTTAAAGGTCGATTACCCGGCTCGCGGGGTGATGCTTGTCGAGATAGCGTTTGATCAGCCGCAGGTTTCGGGTGTTCGAGCGGAAGAAGAAGTCCGGCACCGCGCCGACAAAGGGGATCATCCCCAGCGCCCAGTCGACGCCGATATTCCCGGCCATGCGCGCGATGGTCCGCTTGGGCATGCCCAGATTGCGTGCCTCCCACGCCATGTATGCGCCCATGGCTGCCGCCACGCTGGGGCCGATCGCGGGCACGAAATCCAGCAGCACGTCCAAGCCGACCTTCCGCTTGGTGCCGGGAATGGTCATCATCCCCTCCAGCAGATGCTCCATCGCCTCGATCCGCTGGCGAACCGCCGCGGCATCGGTGCCGATCGGCAGCCGCTGCGCGAACCCTTCTTGCATTCGTGTTGCCCGTGCCATCCCTGACCTCATTGCTTGCGCAGATGGTTCAACGGGTGCCAGGCGCGCGCGTTCCCCTGCCAGTTGACCAGCCGCAGCGCGACGATCGACCAGCGTAGCGGCCGGGCGATCGGGATGAACGCGACATCGCTGGCGAGCATCGCATCGGCCTCTGCGATACGGTGGGTGCGATTGTAGAGATCGGGCGCATCGCGCGCCGCAGCGATCAGCGTAGCAGCATCGTCCGAGCAGGCGCGGCACGCATTGGCCAGATACCAACGGCCGCTATCATAGGGTGCGACGGCGTCCACCAGGGTCAGCTCCGCCCGTGCGTCGTTCAACGCCACCCGGTGTGGCGTGATGCCGATGCCGATCATCGCCGATGCGAGATGCCCCCACAGCAATGTCGCCCCGGGACCGGTCGGCAGCGCGATGGTGAGATCCACCGGCCCGCGATGCACCGCCTGCCATTCCCGCACGCGTTGGGCCGCCAAGGCGCGTCGCAGGTCCGGGGCGACGGTCATCCAGCTGCCGGGGGCGGGGGGCGCGGCGGAATCGAACTGCGCCGGCAGGACGGTTTCCGCAGGTGTCCAGTCCGGCGCGATGGCCGAGGTGAGGGCGGTGCGATCGATGGCCATCGCCACAGCGGCGCGGTTCTGCGGTGTCGACAGGAACCCGTCGCGCTTGAGGATCGCCAGCCCGAACAGGCCGATCGCCGAGTCGACCCGAACATTCTCGGGTGCAATGCCGGCCGCCGCAATGATGGGCCAATCGACCAGCGACCCGCCGAGGACGAGATCCGAGCCGCGCGCCCGGAATCGCGCGATGGCGACTGCGGCCCCTTCCCCGCGCAGGCGCACATAATCCTGCGGCGCGGGCGGTGTGCGGGTGTCGCTTGGGGTCTCTTCGATGGGACGGAGCAGCAGGCCCTCCCGCTTGCCGGGCACGATCCGGAAGGGGCCGGACCCTGCGAAGCCGCGCGGACGGAACACCGCCATCTCGGGCTGGGCGAACAGATTGAGCAGATCGGGCCGTGGGCTCTTCAGCCGCACCTCGATGACCTGGGGGGTCATTTCCACGATCTCGTCGATGACCGCGAGATAGGGGGCGAGGCGGCTCTGGCTGCCGGCGGCCACGGCGCGCCGCAGCACCTTCACGATCTCTCCGGCGGTGACCGGCTGCCCATCCGGCCACGTCGCTTCGCCCAAGCGGAAGATATAGCTCCGGGCATCGTCGAACACGTTCCAGCGCTCGGCCAGCGCAGGTTCGATCTGGCCGTTCCGATCGAACCGCACCAGTCCCTGCGCCGTCGCAGCCAAGGCCACCGCCTGGGCCTCATCGATAGCGACGGTGCTGGGATCGACGAGCAGCTTTTCGCTGCCGATCGCGCTGACCACCACCGGGGTGTTGTCCTTGCGCTGCCCTTGGGGGCCCCCGCACGCGGTGGCGGCGAGCATCAGAGCGATCACGGACAGGCGCAGGCGTGGCATCAGCAGGTCCCAGGCGACAAGGGGCAAGCTCTATGGGAGTGCGCCGCCGCTGCCAACCCCGACGGGTTTCGCGCGACGCCCGCCAAGCCTATCAGCATGCCATGGCGCTTCCCCGTTTTCGTTCGCACCCCGTCGCCGCAGTATCGCTTGCGTTGGCGCTGCGGGCATATCTGGCAGCGCGAACGGCCGGCTGGTTCTTGACTCGGCCGCGCACGCGCGGCGTGCGGGCGATTGCCGTTACTTCATCGGGGCAGGTCGTGCTGGTGCGCCACAGCTATATCGAAGGCTGGCATCTGCCGGGCGGTGGGCAGGGCCGGGACGAAGCTGCCGAGGCAGCGGCCTTGCGCGAACTGCGCGAGGAAATCGGCATGGTGTCGCATGGCCCGGCACGCGCGCTGGGCACGCTGCAGCATCGTCCGAACTTTCGTCGCGACACGGTGACGCTCGTTCTGGTCGAGCAGGTCGCGTTCGCCTTCCGGCCGTCGCTCGAAATCATCGAGGCGCGGGCATTCGATCTCGACGCGCTGCCGCCAGGAGTCACCAAAGGGACCGGCAGACGTCTCGCCGAATGGCGATCAAGGCAGCCGGTCCCCGATACATGGTGAAGGCGGCAAAAATGGTGCGGACGGCGGGACTCGAACCCGCACGCCCCGAGGGGCAGAAGATTTTAAGTCTCCGGCGTCTACCGGTTCCGCCACGTCCGCGTGGGCGGCAGGCAAGAGGCTGCCGCACGCCGCGTGTCAAGCGCGCATCACATATTAAGGCGAACGCGCATCTCCTTGCCGGGCTTGAAATAGGGCACGCGCTTGGCGTCGACCTCCACGGACTCCCCCGTCCGCGGGTTTCGGCCCAAGCGTGCGTCGCGCGCGCGGGTCGAGAATGCCCCGAAACCGCGCAGTTCCACGCGACCATCTTCACTCAGCCGGCCGACAATCTCATCGAAGAAGATCGAAACGATCTTTTCGACTTCCCGAACCGATAGGCCGGGATTTTCCTGTACCAGCAATTGAACCAACTCAGACCGGATCATCCGGGCCCCTCCCTTGGCGAACGCGCCCCACTTTGGCCGCGAAACGGCTATCCCCAAGGAAACCTTAGCGCTTTTTGCCAATCTGCATCAACCAGAAGATGTGGTTGATGCTGTCCTAAAATCAAAAAAGAAGGGCCCGGGAACCGCTCTCGCGGCGCCCGGGCCCCTTCTTTGGTCGTTCTTATCAGTTGTTCTGGCTGCGGGCCTTGAGCGCCTCGCCCAGAATGTCGCCCAGCGACGCGCCCGAGTCGGACGAGCCATACTGCTGCACGGCCTGCTTCTCTTCGGCGATCTGCATCGCCTTGACCGAGAAGGTCGGCTTCTTCGAACGATCGAAGCCGGTCACCATCGCATCGAACTTCTGGCCGACCTGGAAACGCTCCGGACGCTGCTCGTCGCGGTCGCGGCCGAGATCGGTGCGCTTGATGAAGCCGGTCGCGCCATCGTCGCCAACCTGCACTTCGAGGCCCGCGTCGCGGACTTCGAGGACAGTGACGGTGACGACTGCGTTCTTGCCGAGGCGATCCGCACCACCGGTCGAACCGGCAGCGGCGACGCCGCCACGCTCGAGCTGCTTCATGCCGAGCGAGATGCGCTCCTTGTCGGCTTCGACGGCGAGGACGACGGCCTTCACCATCTCGCCCTTGCGGTGCAGGGCCAGCGCGTCTTCACCCGAGATGCCCCAGGCGATGTCGGACATGTGGACCATGCCGTCGACGTCGTTGTCCAGGCCGATGAACAGGCCGAACTCGGTAGCGTTCTTGACTTCGCCCTCGACGGTCGAACCGACCGGGTGCTCTTCGGCGAAACGCTCCCACGGATTCTGCTGGGCCTGCTTGAGGCCGAGCGAGATGCGGCGCTTTTCCTGATCGACCTCGAGGACGACCACATCGACTTCCTGCGAGGTCGACACGATCTTGCCCGGGTGGACGTTCTTCTTGGTCCAGCTCATTTCCGAGACGTGGACCAGGCCTTCGATGCCCGGCTCCAGCTCGACGAACGCGCCATACTCGGTGATGTTGGTGACGCGGCCCGAGAGCTTCGCGCCGACCGGGTACTTCACGCTCGCGCCATCCCACGGATCGCTCTCGAGCTGCTTCATGCCCAGCGAGATACGCTGCGTGTCACGGTTGATGCGGATGATCTGAACGCGGACGGTGTCGCCGATGTTCAGGACTTCCGACGGGTGGTTGACGCGCTTGTAGCTGAGGTCGGTGACGTGCAGCAGGCCGTCGATGCCGCCCAGGTCGACGAACGCACCGTAATCGGTGATGTTCTTGACGACGCCGTCGATCACCTGGCCCTCGGCGAGGCTCTGGATCAGGCCCGAGCGCTGCTCGGCGCGGGTTTCCTCGAGCACCGCGCGACGCGACACGACGATGTTGCCGCGCTTGCGGTCCATCTTGAGGATCTGGAAGGGCTGGGCGATGTCCATCAGCGGGGTGACGTCGCGCACCGGACGGATGTCGACCTGGCTGCCCGGCAGGAAGGCCACGGCGCCGTTGAGGTCGACGGTGAAGCCGCCCTTGACGCGGCCGAAGATGACGCCTTCGACGCGGGTGTTCTGGGCGAATTCCGCTTCCAGCTTGTCCCAGGCGGCTTCGCGGCGGGCGCGGTCGCGGCTGAGCATCGCTTCGCCGTTCGCGTTCTCGACGCGGTCGACATAGACTTCGACTTCGTCGCCGACCTTGAGGTCCGCCTTCTGGCCGGGGGCTGCGAATTCGCGCAGCGGCACGCGGCCTTCGGACTTGAGACCCACGTCGATGACGGCGAGGTCGTTCTCGATGCCGGTGACGGTGCCGATCACGACGCGGCCTTCGAAGCCGTCCGCCTGACCGAAGGTTTCGTCGAGCAGTGCCGCGAAATCGTCGCGGGATGGGGTTGCCGTAGTGGCCATAAAAAAGAGGTTCCTAACGTTCGTTTTTCCGGCCAGCCGGTTGGGTCCGGCGGTCTTGAGGGCCAGAATCGCCGCGGCGGCCGAATGCCGGTCGCGACATCCTTTGCGCGGGTTCCAGTGGAGGACGAGCAAGTCGCGCCGAAACGCGAAAAGGGCGCATGGAAGCACGGCTTCCAGCGCCATCCCCCACGAGCACCCGCCCGCAGGATGCGCGCGCCTTACTGCGAACGGGGCGCGAAAGCAAGGTTTTCGGGGTGGGGCTCCTACTGAGCCCCTCGTCCTGGGAGGAGGGGTCGGGGGTGGAGGGGGTTTCGGAACGACTGCTGGTCTCGGTGAGATCCCGCCCCGCCCCCAACCCCTCTCCTGCAGGGGCGGGGCTTAGGCGGTCGCCCGCTTCTTCTCGACGATCTCGATCGCGCGCTGCACGGCCGCGTCGATCGACAAAAAGCTTGTGTCCAGCGTCACGGCGTCATCGGCCTGGGTGAGCGGGGCCTCGCTGCGCTTCGAGTCGCGCTCATCGCGCGCGCGGATGTCGGCCAGCACCTTGTCGAGGCTGACATTGATGCCGTTCTTGCGCAGCTCCAAATGCCGGCGCTGGGCACGGATCATCGGCGTCGCCTTGACGAACAGCTTCACGTCCGCGTCGGGCGCGATCACCGTGCCGATGTCGCGGCCGTCGAGCAGCGCGCCGCCGGGTTGCTGCGCGAACCGCTTCTGGCGCGCAAGCAGCGCGGCACGGACCAGCGGATGCGCCGACACGATCGACGCCGTCTGGCCGATCTCGTCGCTGCGCAGCGACGGATCGTGCAACAGCGAATCGTCGAAGCCGCAAGCGGCGACGGCATCGGCTTCCCGGGTTGGATCCAGCCCTTCGCGCAGTACCGTTGCGGCTACGGCACGATAGAGCAGGCCGGTGTCAAGATGCGGCAAGTTGTAATGGCGGGCGAGGGCGCGCGCGATGGTGCCCTTGCCCGAAGCTGCCGGGCCGTCGACTGCGATGATCATGCGGTCCACTCGCCAGCATCGCGCGGGACGTCAAGCGATTTGCCGTCAGTTCGTAGCATTAGTCGGTGGTCAGTGCGTCCAGCGTCGGAAAGAAATTCGGGTAGCTGGTCGCCACCGGCGCGACGTCGTCGATCGCGATCGGCTGTTCCGCGGCGAGCGCGGCGACCGTCATGCTCATCGCGATGCGGTGATCGAGCTTGGTCGCGACCGATCCCCCGCCGGCGAGCGGCTTGCCGCCGGAACCCTGGATGGCGAGGCCGTCCTCGAATTCCTCGGTTGCCACGCCGCACGCTTCCAGTGCGGTGCGCATCGTGGCGATCCGGTCCGATTCCTTGACGCGCAGCTCGTGGGCGCCGCGCGCGACGGTGCGGCCCTCGGCCAGCGAAGCCGCGACGAACAGCACGGGATATTCGTCGATCATGCTCGGTGCGAGAGCAGCGGGCACCTCGATCGCCTTCAAGGGCGCATGGCGGACGACGAGGTCGGCCACCGGCTCGCCGCCGACGGTGCGCGTGTTGGTCTCCGCGATGTCGGCGCCCATCAGGCGCAGCGCGGTGATCAGGCCGGTGCGCGTGGGGTTCATGCAGACATTGGCGATGGTGATGTCCGATCCCGGCACGATCGACGCGGCGACCATCCAGAAACCGGCGGAGGAGGGGTCGCCCGGTACGACGATATGCTGGGGCTTCAACTCGGCCTCGCCGGTGATCGAGATGACCTTGCCCTCGGGCGAGTCCTCGACGGTCAGCTCGGCACCGAAGCCGCGCAGCATCCGCTCGCTATGGTCGCGGGTGGGCACGGGCTCTATCACGCGGGTGATGCCCGGCGTGTTGAGGCCCGCGAGCAGTACCGCCGACTTCACCTGTGCCGAGGCGACGGGCAGGGTATATTCGATCGGCACCGCCGGGCACATGCCGCGGAGCATCAGCGGCAGGCGACCGCCGGGGCTGGCGGTGATCTCGGCGCCCATCTGGCTCAGCGGCTCGATCACGCGGCCCATCGGGCGGCTGGAGAGCGACGCGTCGCCGGTGAAGGTCGCGGTGATGCCGTGGCTGGCCACCAGTCCCATCAGCAAACGGGTGGAGGTGCCCGAATTGCCCATGTCGAGCGCCTGTCCGGGCTGTTGCAGCCCGCCGACCCCGACGCCGTGGACGCGCCAAACGCCGTCCTTGTCCCGCTCCACCCGGGCCCCCATCGCGCGCATCGCCGCTGCGGTGGCGAGCACGTCCTCACCCTCCAGCAGGCCTTCGATCCGGCTTTCGCCGACGGCAAGCGCGGAAAACATGATCGCACGGTGGCTGATCGACTTGTCGCCGGGGACGGTAACGGTGCCACGCAGCGGACCACGGGCGGCGAGGGTGAGAGGGCGGGGATCGGTGTTCGACATGGGCGCGGCTTTGACAGGCGGCTTGCAGCATGGCAAGGCGCGCCCCACTTTCCGGGATCACATCCCGAAATTTCCGAACACAGCGAAAGGCGAAGAGGCAACACATGGTGAAGCCGGAATGGGGCACCAAGCGCAGCTGCCCGAAGTGCGGTACGCGCTTCTATGATCTGACCAAGGACGAGCCGGTCACCTGCATCAACTGCGGTTTCGCCTGGGAGCCCGAGCCCATCCTGAAGTCGAAGCAACCGCTGCCGTTCGAGGCAGTGAAGGCCAATAGCGACAAGCCGGAAGCCGAGGATTCGGATCTGGTCGGTGATGACGATCTGGACATCGGTGCCGACGACGAGGAGCCCTCGCCGGACGACGACGTCGATCTCGGCGGCGACGACGACCTGGGCGTCGAGACCGGCAAGGACGAAGACGAGCAGTAAGTCTGAAAAATGTTGGCAAGCGCGAAAAAGGCGCTTGCCAACCCGGCAAGGCCCTTATAGAGGGGCCGCCTTCCCGGGGAATGGGGCCGTAGCTCAGCTGGGAGAGCGTCGCAATGGCATTGCGAAGGTCAGGGGTTCGATCCCCCTCGGCTCCACCATTTCCCCTCTTCATGACATCGTTGGTGGCAATCGGGCGTAGGGCGCTGCGGGGTTCTCCCCGCGCTGTCATGCGCTCTTTCTGCGTCTGTGCATGTGCCGCTCTCCTCCACCTGCGGGGTGGTTCCCCTATACCTCCGTTCGATTTCGCCGCCGAAACGCTGCTGCCATGACGAGCGCGGCCGATCGGGCGTGCGTGGCGCACTCTTGCTGGATCGGCGCGGATTCAAAAAGGAGCGCGGGGATGAACGGGTTCGGAGAAATGCTGGGCGTCACGCGCCGCGAGCTGCTCGAGGGCGCGCTGGCGATAGGTGCGGTGGCCGCAATCGCACCGGCAGCGCAGGCAATGGCCCAGGGCCATTCACATCATGGAGAAGAGAATATGGCTACCATCACGGTCAAGGACGGCACGACGATCTTCTACAAGGACTGGGGTCCCAAGACCGCCCAGCCGATCGTGTTCCACCATGGCTGGCCGCTCTCGGCGGATGACTGGGATGCCCAGATGCTGTATTTCCTGCAGCACGGCTATCGCGTGATCGCACATGACCGCCGCGGCCATGGCCGTTCGACCCAGACCGACACCGGCAACGACATGGCGACCTATGCGTCGGACGTGCTGGAGCTGGCCGAGGCGCTGGACCTGAAGAATGCCGTGCATATCGGCCACTCGACCGGCGGCGGCGAAGTCGCGGCCTATGTCGCACGTTCAAAGCCGGGCCGCGTCGCCAAGGCAGTGCTGGTCGGCGCGATCCCGCCGATCATGGTGAAGACCGCCAGCAACCCCGGCGGCCTGCCGATCGAGGTGTTCGACGGCTTCCGTGCCGCGCTCGCCGCCAACCGCGCGCAATTCTATCTCGATGTGCCGACCGGCCCGTTCTACGGCTTCAACCGTCCGGGCGCGAAGGTTTCGCAGGGCGTCATCCAGAATTGGTGGCGCCAGGGCATGATGGGTGGGTCCAAGGCGCAGTATGACTGCATCAAGGCCTTCTCGGAGACCGACCAGACCGAGGATCTGAAGAAGATCCAGGTGCCGGTGCTGTTCATGCACGGCGACGACGACCAGATCGTGCCGATCGCCGACTCGGCGATGCTGGGCGTGAAGCTGGTCAAGAATGGCGAGTTGAAGGTCTATAAGGGCTATCCGCACGGCATGCTGACCGTGCATGCGGACGTGCTGAACCCGGATCTGCTGGCGTTTATCCGCAAGTGATGCGGTGAAACGGGGCCGCACCTGCCGCAAGGACAGGTGCGGCCCCTTTTTTGGTATCTGCGCGGTTAGGCATGTTTGGCCACCGCTTGTTTACATCCCGATGCGAGACTGGCGCATCGGAGTAGCGCCATGATCGCCACCAACATTGCCCTTACCGGGGTTCAGGCCAGCGTCGCGCGCATCAATGTCAGCGCGCAGAACGTCGCCAATGCCAATACCACCGGCGAGACCGCCAAGGCGGTTACGGCGGCGAGCGCGATCGGCAAGACGGTCAACCACGCCTATCAGCCGATCGCCATCTACCAGGCCGCTGCGGCCGCAGGCGGCGTGAACGCCAAGCCCGTGCCGGCGGTGCCGGGCACGCAGATGCGCTACGATCCGGAATCGCAGGATGCCGACGCAGACGGGAACATCGAGGCGCCCGACGTCGACCTCGCGAGCGAGGATGTGGAACAGCGCAAGGCCCTGTTCTCGTTCCGCGCCAACCTTTCGGTACTCCGCACCCAGGACCAGATGATGGGCTCGCTGCTGGATACCCGAGTCTGACGCACACGAAAAAACCCTCTCCCAGACGGGAAGAGGGTCGCATCGTGCTCTAGAGCGAAGCGCCCCCGTCCTTCCTCGGGAAGGGCAGGGGCTCCTTGCGGTCAGGCCAGCGTCAGGCCGACATTCACATTGCCGCGGGTGGCGTTCGAATAGGGGCAGGTCTGGTGCGCGGCCTCGACCAGCTTCTGGGCCTCTTCGCGATCCATGCCCGGCAGGTCGATCAGCAGATCGGCGGTGATGCCGAAGCCGCCTTCCGAACGCGGGCCGATACCCACCGTTGCGGTGACCTTCACGTCGGCCGGAACCTTAATCTTCATGCCGGCGCCGACCGCCTTCAGCGCGCCGATGAAGCAGGCCGAATAGCCCGCCGCGAACAGCTGCTCCGGATTGGTGCCGTCGCCGCCGGCGCCGCCCAGCTCCTTCGGAGTCGACAGCTTCACTTCCAGCACGCCGTCTTCCGAACGAGCGCTGCCGTCACGGCCGCCGGTTGCAGTTGCCTTGGTGCTGTACTTCACATCGACCGACATCGGGTGTCTCCTTTGAAGATTGCGATAATCATTATCGCGATAACGAATAGATAGGCGAGGCTGCTCCCCTTGTCCAGAGGATTCGTTATCGCGATATATGATTTTGTCCCGTCGCTGTCGGCGGGCAGGAGTTTCCGCTTATGCCAGCCCCGCTTCCGCTCGACGGTCAGCTCTGCTTCTCGCTCTACAGTGCGAGCATGGCGATCACGCGCATCTACAAGCCGATCCTCGATCGGCTGGGCATCACCTATCCGCAATATCTGGTGCTTCATGCGCTATGGGAGAAGGACGGCCGTACCGTGGGTGCGATCGGCGAGCGCCTCGGGCTCGAGTCGAGCACGATCACTCCGCTGGTGAAGCGACTGGAGGCCGCCGGTCTGGTTGTACGCAAGCGCAACCCGGAGGACGAGCGCCAGGTCCAGGTGTTCCTGACCGAGCGGGGCAGCGCAATCCGCGAGGATTGCGGGTGCCTGGGCGAGGCCGTGGTCGACAAGACCGACCTGACGCTGGAGCGGCTGGCGCACCTCCATCGCGAAGCGCAGGCGTTGCGGGACTCGCTGGCGCGGGACTGATCGCTGCGCCAATCCCGGTTTGCCGCAGAGCGCCTTGCGGCTAAGGGAGGACGTTGACCCCCAAAATCTGCTGGAACCCGAGTTTCGATGCTGCGCCTGTCCGGACTTTCCCTGCCCCTCGACCATCCCGCCGACGCGCTCGCCCCGGCGATCGCGACGCGGCTGGGCGTGGCCCCGGCTGAGCTGCGCGGCTTCACCGTGTTCAAGCGCGGCAATGATGCCCGGCGGCGGAATGCCATCCTGCTGGTCTATACGGTCGATGTCGATCTCGCCGACGAGGCCGAGGTGCTGGCGCGGCTGGCCGGCGACAAGGATGTGCGGCCGACGCCGGACATGACCTATCGCGCGCCGTTCCATGCCCCCGAGGGGTGGCGCGGCCTGCGCCCGGTGGTGATCGGCGCAGGGCCGTGCGGCCTGTTCGCAGGGCTGATCCTGGCGCAGATGGGCTTCCGACCGATCATCGTCGACCGCGGCAAGATCGTGCGCGAGCGCACCAAGGATACCTGGGGCCTCTGGCGTCGCTCGGAGCTGAACCCGGAGTCCAATGTCCAGTTCGGCGAGGGCGGGGCAGGGACCTTTTCCGACGGCAAGCTCTATTGCCGGGTGAAGGATCCCCGTTTCCTGGGCCGCAAGGTGCTGGAGGAGTTCGTGAAGGCCGGCGCGCCCGACGACATTCTGTGGCAGGCGCACCCGCATATCGGCACCTTCCGCCTCGTCTCGATGGTGGAGAGCATGCGCCGCACCATCGAGGAGCTGGGCGGCGAATATCGCTGGCAGACCCGCGTCGAGGGCATCGAACTCGATGCGGAGCGCGGCATGCGCGGCCTGCACCTCCACGACGGCAGCTTCCTGGAGGCCGATCACGTCGTGCTGGCGGTCGGGCATAGCGCGCGGCCGACCTTCGAGATGCTCCACCGCCAGGGTGTCCATATCGAGGCCAAGCCCTTCTCGATCGGCGTGCGCATCGAGCATCCGCAGAGCTGGATCGACCAGGCACGCTTCGGCAACTGCGCCAAGCACCCGGATCTGGGCGCTGCTGCCTATGCATTGTCGCACCACTGCGCGAACGGCCGGACCGTCTACAGCTTCTGCATGTGCCCCGGCGGGCGGGTGGTGGCGGCGACCTCCGAAGAGGGCCGCGTCGTCACCAATGGCATGAGCCAATATTCGCGCGCCGAGTTCAACGCCAATTCCGGTCTCGTCGTCGCGATCGATCCGGCACGGGATTATCCCGAGGGACCGCTTGCGGGGATCGCGCTCCAGCGAAAGTGGGAAGATGCGGCGTATATCGCCGGGGGCTCCAACTATAACGCGCCGGGCCAGCTGGTCGGGGATCTCCTGGCCGGCCGCGCCTCTACCGCGCTGGGACAGGTCGTGCCCAGCTACAAGCCGGGCGTGACGCCGACCGACCTTTCCGCCTGCCTGCCGGATTTCGTGATCGAGGCATTCCGCGAGGCGCTGCCGGTGTTCGGCCGCCAGATCGCCCGCTACGATCATCCCGAAGCGGTGATGACCGGCGTGGAAACGCGCACTTCCTCCCCCATCCGCATCACGCGCGGCGGGGATTTCCACAGCCTCAACACGCCGCGCCTGTTCCCGGCCGGCGAGGGGGCGGGCTATGCCGGCGGCATTCTCTCGGCGGCGATTGACGGCATCAAGGTGGCCGAGGCTGTGGCCAAGAGCATCCTGGCCGACTAACCAAAGCGTTTGTCTTGTATACGAAATCCTGGCTGCTGCCTCTATAATGGGTAGCGAAGGGAACGTTTGTGCAGGATTACCGGGAAGCGGCGCGGCTCGATGCGCTGTATCAGTTGAAGCTGCTCGATACCCCCCCGAGCGAGCATTTCGACCGCATCACGCGCATGGCGGCGCAGATCTTCGGCCTGCCGATCGCGGCGGTGTCGCTGACCGACAGGGACCGGCAATGGTTCAAGTCACGCGTCGGCGTGGCGCACGACAGCATCCCGCGCGACAAGGCGCCCTGCGCGAAAGTCGCGGAGGCGCGCGAGCTGGTGGTGATCGAGGATTTCGCCACCCATCCCTGCTATGCCGACAGTCTGCTCGCGGGACATGGCACGCGCTTCTACGCGGGCGCGCCGTTGGTAACCAAGGATGGCTATGGGCTCGGCGCGCTTTGCGTGCTGGGCACCGAGCCGCGTGTTGCCGCACCCGAGGAGCTGGCGGCGCTGGCCGACCTTGCCGCGATGGTGATGGAGCAGATCGAGTTACAGCATGCCTTTGGCCGAATCGATCCGATCAGCGGGCTTCCGACGCGCGCGCAGTTCCGCGACGATCTCGTCGACCTCGCGCTCGACTGCCCGGGGCAGGCGCGCATCGCGGTGGTGGCCGATCTCGCGCGCGACGACCAGATCGCCAAGATTGTCGGCGCGATGGGCGCGGCCCGGCTCGACGAGATGGTGCGGGAGGCAGCGCATGCCATTCAGAACATCCTGGGGCCGAATCGGACCGCCTATCATGTCGGCACCACCCAATTCGCCTTCCTGTCGCCCCCAGACGCGGAGGTAATGGCCTATACCGCTTTGCTCGAACGCGGCTTTGAAGTGATCCGGGCAAACTCGAGCGTTCGTTTCGTCACCAGCGTGGCCATCGGTGTGCGTCCGTTCCGGCTGGGCGCGGTGCCGGCCGAGGACGTATTGCGCGGCGCCGCCAGCGCGGCGCAGGACGCGCGCCGCACCGACGGCGCGATCGCGCTCTACTCGGAGGCGCGGGACCATGCGATGCGGCGCCATTACGACTTGCTGCAGGACTTCGGCGCGGCGCTGGAAGCGGGCGACCAGCTGCGGCTGGTCTATCAGCCCCGTATCGACCTTGCCACCGGGTGCTGCCTGGGGGCGGAGACGCTGCTGCGCTGGCGCCATCCCGAGCTTGGGGAAGTATCGCCGGCCGAGTTCATCCCGATCATCGAACAGACCGCGCTGGCCCGCCCGACGACGCACTGGGTGCTGGAGCATGCGCTCGATCAGCTCGCCGCCTGGCAGGCGGCGGGGCTCGACATGACGCTGTCGGTCAACATCTCCGCCGCCAATCTGATGGAAGCGGACCTGATCCAGCGCATCCAGCTGGCGTTGATGACGCGCCAGTTGCGGCCCTCGCAACTGGAGATCGAGCTCACCGAAAGCGCGATGATGGCGCAGCCGGAAAAGGCGCTGGCGATGCTGCGTGAGCTGGCCGAGGCCGGGGTTGCGCTGGCGATCGACGATTTCGGCACCGGGCACAGCAGCCTGGCCTATCTGCAGCAGGTACCCGCGCACGTCGTGAAGATCGACCAGGCGTTCGTGCGCGGCCTCAGTGCGCCCTGGGGCGCCGATTACGTGTTGGTCGAAACGATGGTGGGCCTGCTCCACAAGCTCGGCCGCCGCGTCGTAGCCGAGGGCGTGGAGACCGAGGACGCCGCCACGATCCTCGCCGGCATGGGCTGCGAGGAAGCGCAGGGATACTGGTTCGCTCGGCCGCTGGAAGTGGCCGCCTTCGCCGATTGGATCGACGCGCGCAGGGCGCTGGCGGCCTGAGCGGTTCCTACCCCCGTTGCGGCGGAGGAAATGCCTGGTTTAAGCGGCTTCGGCGAACTGCAGCGCCGCGAGCCGCGCGTAGAGCCCGCCCTGCGCCACGAGCTCGGCATGGGTGCCGGTCTCGACGATCCGACCCGAATCCATCACGATGATCCGGGCGGCAGCGCGTACGGTGGCGAGGCGGTGGGCGATCACCAGCGTGGTTCGGCCCTGCATCAGCCGCTCCAGTGCGTCCTGCACCAGCTTCTCGCTTTCCGCATCGAGCGCGCTGGTCGCCTCGTCGAGCAGCAGAATGGGGGCGTCGCGAAGCAGCGCACGGGCGATGGCGAGCCGCTGGCGCTGCCCGCCGGAGAGACGCGCACCGCCTTCCCCGAGGAAGGTATCGAGCCCCTCGGGCAGCGCGCGCAGGAATTCGGCGGCGTTGGAGGCTTCGGCGGCCGCCCAGATCGCCTCGTCGCTCGCATCCCAGGCGCCATAGCGGAGATTATCGCGGGCACTGGCGGCGAAGATCACCGTTTCCTGCGGCACCATCGCCATGCGGGCCCGCACGTCCCCCGGATCTGCCTTGGGAATGGCGACGCCGTCGACGCGGATCTCACCGCTCTCGGGATCGTAGAAGCGCTGGAGAAGCTGGAACAGCGTGGACTTGCCTGCCCCCGAAGGGCCGACCACCGCCACCGTCTCGCCAGGTGCGACGAACAGCGAGAAGTCCTGTAGTGCCGAGACTTCGGGGCGGGTGGGGTAGCGGAAGGTCACCGCGTCGAACGCGATCGCTCCCTCCGCCGGGCTGGGCAGGGAAACGGGATTGGCGGGCGCGGCGATGTCCGGCTCCTGCTGGAGCAATTCGGCGAGTCGGCTGGCGGCGCCCGAGGCGCGCAGCAGGTCGCCATACACTTCGGTCAGCGCACCGAACGAGCCGACCACGAGGCCGGCGGTGATGACGAAGGCGGTAATCGCGCCGCCGCTGATCTGCCCGGCGGCAACGCCCGACACGGCATCCCACATGATCAGCGTGATCGCAGTGAAGAGCAGGCCGATCACGAGCGCGGTCATCACCGCGCGCAGCGCGAAGCGCTTCTGCGCGGCGGCGAAGCTGCGCACGACGGCGTCATGGAAGCGCTGGCCCTCGCGCCGTTCCTGCCCGAAGGCCTGGACGATTCGCATCGCCCCCAGCGTTTCGGAGGCGATTGCGCCGATATCGGCGATTCGGTCCTGGCTGGTGCGCGAATATTGCCGAACACGACCGCCCAGCCACACGATCGGCAGGATCGTGAGCGGCATGCCGACAAGCAGATAGGCCGCGATTTTCGGCGCGAGCACGAACAGATAGATCACGCCCCCCACGCCGGTGAGGAAATTGCGCAGCGCGATCGACACCGTGGAGCCCACCACCTGCTCGACAAGCGCCGTGTCCGAGGTGAGTCGCGAGGCGATCTCGGACGGGCGATTTTCCTCGAACCATTTCGGCGGCAGGCGCAGCAGATTACGGTGCACTGCAACGCGCAGATCCGCCACCGTCCGCTCGGCCACCCAGGAGATGAAAAAGAATCGGACCGCCGTCGCAATCGACAGCACCAGGATCACCGCAAGAAGCCCCTGGAAATACACGCCGATCTTGCTCGTATCGGCACCCGCGGAGAAGCCGTTGTCGACGATCTGCTTGAACGTCCGCGGAATCCACAGGGTCGCGGCGGAGGAGGTGAGGAGTGCGATCGTTGCCACTGCAATTTGCAGAGGATAGCAACGGGTGAACTGCCAGATAACGAGGAGGCTGCTGAGCTTGCGGCGCGGCGCAGGCGGCGGGGTCGTGTCGGCCATGACGAAAGCGCGTAGCGCGGTTCGCAGAGCAGGGGAACCACCTGCCTTCGTCTCGGTTCCGCATTGCTACGACGTTGCGGCGCACAAGGCGGACGTCTATATGCATGGCAAGACAAACCCCCGCTGCAGGGATCGGGGCACGGGGAAGGACATTTATGCTGTACGACGCGTACGAGATTCAGCGTTCCATGCTCGCCGGCGCTAGTGCCCTGGCCAATTTCAGCGCGGGCCTGCTCAACAATCCGGCCAACCCTTTCGCCTATTTTGGCGGCGGCCCGGTGATGGCCTCGGCGCTGGAGGTGTTCGCGCATGCGTCCGCTCCGCGCGGCAAGCCGGATTTCGCCCTCGATTTTACCGAGATCGACGGCCGTCAGGTGGCGGTGCATGAGGAGATCGTGCTGCGCAAGCCGTTCGGTCAGCTCAAGCGCTTCGTGCGCGAGGGCGTGGACGGCGGACCGAAGCTGCTCATCGTGGCGCCGATGTCCGGCCACTATGCTACGCTGCTGCGCGGCACGGTGCAGCGGATGCTGCCGGTGGCGGACGTCTACATCAGCGACTGGCGCGACGCCAAGCTGGTGCCGACCAGCGAAGGCCGCTTCGACCTCGACGACTATGTCGATTACGTGATCGATTTCCTGGCGCATATCGGCGCCGAGGGCGCGCCGCGCCCGCACATGCTGGCGGTGTGCCAGCCCTCGGTCCCCTGCTATGCCGCCGCGGCGGTGATGAGCGCGGACAACCACCCGAACCGTCCGGCGACGCTGACCATGATGGGTGGCCCGATCGATACCCGCGAGGCACCCACCGCGGTCAACACGCTGGCGACCGAGCGGCCGTACAGCTGGTTCGAGCACAATGTCATCGCCACCGTGCCGATGACCTATGCGGGCGCGGGGCGGAAGGTCTATCCGGGCTTCTTGCAGCTTGCCGGCTTCATGACGATGAACCTCGGCAACCACCTCATCTCGCACTGGGAGATGTTCAAGCATCTCGTCCAGGGCGATGACGAGAGCGCCGATGCGACGATGAAGTTCTACGAGGAGTATCGCTCGGTCTGCGACATGACCGCCGAATTCTACCTTCAGACGATCGCCGTGGTGTTCCAGACGCATGCGCTGCCCAAGGGCGAGATGCTGCATCGCGGCCGCAAGGTGGATCCGGGCGCGATCAAGGACATCGGCATCCTCGCGATCGAGGGCGAGCGCGACGATATCTCGGGCATCGGCCAGACCAAGGCGGCGCTGACCATCGCGACCAACCTGCCGGAATCGCACAAGCAATATCATCTGGCCGAAGGCGTCGGCCATTACGGCATCTTCAACGGCTCGAAGTGGCGCAACCGCATCGCGCCGGTCGTCGAGCAGTGGATGGCCACGCACGCCGGGTGATACCGCGCTAGAGTGTAGCTTTCAGGTCACCCTCACCCTCACCCTTCCGGCGCTTCGCGCCTTCTTCCCTCTCCCAATGGGAGAGGGAAGGGGCCCGTCGCCGAAGGCGGCGGGAAGGGTGAGGGTGAACCCCCTCAAATCCCGCCTTCGTCCAGGCTGAGCAGCGTCGCGTTGCCGCCCGCGCTGGTGGTATCCACCGACACCGCCCGCTCCGCGCAGAAGCGGTGCAGATAGTGCGGCCCGCCCGCCTTGGGGCCGGTGCCCGACAGGCCCTCGCCGCCGAAGGGCTGGGAGCCCACCACCGCGCCGATCATCGAGCGGTTGATGTAAAGATTGCCCACCCGCGCGTCCGCCTCGACCAGCTCGGCCGAGCGGGCGATGCGGCTGTGCAGGCCCATCGTCAGGCCGAAGCCCTTGGCGTTGACCCGCGCCACCGTCTCGGCGAGCTGGCCTGCCTTCCAGGTGGCGACGTGGAGGATCGGGCCGAACCACTCGCGGGTCAGATCTTCCGGGCGATCGATGCGGATCATCGTCGGTGGCACGAACAGGCCGGTGGCGGGTACCGGCACGGTCTTGATCCACTGGGCCTTGGCGCTGTCGCGATAGGCCATCAGCTTGTCGTACGCCGCCTGGTCGATCACCGGGCCGATATCGGTGCGCGGATCGGCGGGGTCGCCGAGGATCAGCAGCTCCATCGCGCCGCGCAGCATCTCGATCACGCCTTCGGCGATCTCCTCCTGCAGCAGCAGCAGGCGCAGCGCCGAGCAGCGCTGGCCCGCCGAGCGGAAGGCCGAGGTGAGCACGTCGGCTACCACCTGTTCGGGCAGCGCGGTCGAATCGACGATCATCGCGTTGATGCCGCCGGTCTCGGCGATCAGCGGCACCAGCGGGCGATCCTCGCCTTCGAGGAGCGCTGCGGCGATCTTCTTGGCGGTCGGCGTCGAGCCGGTGAAGGCAACCCCGGCGATGCGCGGGTCCGAGGTGAGCGCGGCGCCCACATCAGGGCCGCCGGTCACCAGCACCAGCGCATCCTCGGGCACACCCGCCTGATGGGCGAGGCGCACGGCGGCGCGGGCGATTTCGGGGGTCTGCGGCGCGGGCTTGGCGACCACCGCGTTACCGGCGACCAGCGCGGCTGCGGTCTGGCCGAGGAAGATCGCCAGCGGGAAGTTCCACGGCGCGATCGTCGCCCACACGCCGCGGCCTTCCATGCGCAGCTCGTTGCGCTCGCCCGTCGGCCCGGGGAGGGTGATCGGGGCGAGGCCGGTGCGGGCCTGTAGCGCATAGTAGCGGCAGAAATCGGCCGCCTCGCGGACCTCGCCGAGCGCGTCGGGGATGGTCTTGAAGGCTTCCTTCACGGCCAGCGCCATTAGCTCGATGCGGTTTTCCTCGAGCAGGTCGGCGAGGCGTTCGAGGATCGCGGCGCGGGTGGCAAGGGGCGTGGCGGCCCAGCCGGGGAAGGCAGCCGCGGCGCGGTCGATGGCGGACCTTACAAGCCCCTCCCCTTCAGGGGAGGGGTTGGGGGTGGGGACTGCACTGGGAGCGAGTCCTGCGCTTGAGGTTACAGGCCCCACCCCAACCCCTCCCCTGAAGGGGAGGGGCTTAGAAGCAATCGCCATCGCCGTTTCGGCCAGGATCGTCCGCTCGGCGAGATCGATCCCGCCGCTGTTCTTCCACGCGCTGAACAGCTCGACGGGCAGCGGAATGCTCGGGTGCCGCGTGCCACCGACCGCCGCGATCTTCTCCACCGGATCGGCGAGCAGCTCGGCCTCGCTCAGCTGCTCGTCGGCAAGCTGATGGACGAAGCTGGAGTTCGCGCCGTTCTCGAGCAGGCGGCGGACCAGATAGGCCAGCAGGTCGCGATGCCCGCCCACCGGCGCGTAGATGCGGCAGTGATAGCCCTGTTCGTTGACCAGGCGCTCGTACAGGCCTTCGCCCATGCCGTGGAGGCGCTGGAACTCGAAGTCGCGGCTGTCGCCAGCCCAGTCGAGAATGGTAGCGACGGTCAGCGCGTTGTGGCTGGCGAAGGCGGGCGCGATGTTCCGGGCCGCGAGCATGTCGCGCGCGCAGGCGAGGTACGACACGTCGGTCGCCGCCTTGCGGGTGAACAGGGGGTAATCGGACAGGCCTTCCACCTGGGTGCGCTTGATCTCGCTGTCCCAATAGGCGCCCTTGACCAGGCGGACATGCATCGGCCGGCCGAGATCGTCGGCCCAGCCGATCACCGCGCGGGCGCGCTTGCCATAGGCCTGCACCGCCATGCCGAAGCCGTTCCAGCCCTT
Organism: Sphingomonas sp. TDK1; assembly: GCF_001650735.1. GTDB lineage: Bacteria > Pseudomonadota > Alphaproteobacteria > Sphingomonadales > Sphingomonadaceae > Sphingomonas. Next base: position 68,307 of record NZ_LXVY01000043.1, read on the forward strand.
CAGCTCCGGCCGGCGCGCGACCGAGCCGATGATGTCGAGGCTCATCTCCAGCCGCTCGCTCTCCTCGGCGTCGACGGTGAGGGGGATGCCCTGCGCCGCCGATTCCGAGGCGAGCTGCGCCAGCATGTCGGTCAGCTCCGGCACGCAGCGATCATATTGCGCGACTTCGTAGCGGGGGTGGAGCGCGGAGAGCTTCACCGAGATCGAATGACCGGCCTTGGGATCGCGGCCCACCGCGCGGATCGCCTCGAAATAGGCCTGGAAATAGCGCTCGGCATCGGCCTTGGTGCGCGCCGCCTCGCCCAGCATGTCGAAGCTCGCGGTGAAGCCCTTGTTCTCGGGCTTCTTCATCCGCTTCATCGCCTCGTCGATGGTGCGGCCCATCACGAAGACTTCGCCCATCCGCTTCATCGCGGCGCCCACCGCCTGGCGGACGAACGGCTCGCCGGCGCGCGAGATCAGGCGGCGGAGCGCCCCCGTCTTCTCGTCACCGACCAGCGCGCGGCCCAGCATCAGGCCCCAGGTCGCCGAATTGACCAGCACCGAGTTCGACTTGCCCGAATGCGCCTTCCAGTCCGCATCGCCGATCTTGTCGGCGATCAGCAGGTCGGCGGTCTCGGGGTCGGGCACGCGCAGGAATGCCTCGGCGAGGCTGAGCAGCGCCACGCCCTCGGACGAGTTCAGGCGGTATTCCTGGAGGAACTGGTTCACCCAGCCGCGGGTCTGCGCCGCGCGCAAATCCGCCAGCAGCGCAAGGGCATGATCCATCACCCGCTCGCGCGAATCGGGGGTGAGTCGTGCCCGCTCCAGAAGCGGTTTTAGAACATCGGGTTCGGCCGCACGGTGCAGCTTGGCCATCGTTTCGCGGTGGTGTGACGGTACGGCAGTCGGCATTTTCCAGTTTCCGGTCGGCTAAAGCTTGCAGGGAGGCCGGTGGCCCCACTAGATATGGCGTGCCTATGAAAGATAATTACGCGAGAGGATAGTCTTGGCGGCGACCGTCACCCCGCACGCGATGGCCGAACGGATCGGTGCCGAGCATGTCTCGGACTGGGTGGAGATCACCCAGGCGATGATCGACCAGTTCGCGGAAGCGACCGGCGACCACCAGTTCATCCATGTCGATCCGGTGCGCGCGGCCGAAACGCCGTTCGGCGGCACGATCGCGCATGGTTTCCTGACGCTCTCGCTGATGCCGATGCTCGCCGCGCGCACCGATGCGCCTGCCATCGAAGGCGCGCGAATGGGCGTGAACTATGGGGGGAACAAGGTCCGGTTCCTCACGCCGGTGCGCTCGGGCAAGCGGGTGCGCGGTCGATTCACGCTCAGGAAGTTCGTCGAGCGCAAGCCCGGCGTCTGGGAGCAGGTGCAGGACTATGTGCTCGAGATCGAAGGCGAGGAGAAGCCGGCGGTGATCGCCGAGTGGATCGCGCTGGTGTATGTTTGAAAGACAAAAGCCCCTCCCCTTCAGGGGGGGGGGGGGGGGGGGGGGATGTCCGATCCACCAGCCCGCAACTGACAGAATAGTCCCCACCCCAACCCCTCCCCTGAAGGGGAGGGGCTTGAGAATTCAGAAGAGAGGAACCCTATGCGCTCCGCAGTCATCGTTTCCACCGCCCGCACGGGCATCGGCCGGGCCTATCGCGGGGCGTTCAACGCTACGCCGGCGCCGACCCTGGGCGCGCATGCGATCCGCGCCGCGGTCGAGCGGGCGGGCATCGAGCCGGGCCAGGTCGACGACGTGGTGTTCGGCGCCGCGCTCCAGCAGGGCAGCCAGGCGCCCAACATCGCCCGTCTCGCGCTGCTCCGCGCCGGCCTGCCGGTGGAAGTGCCGGGCATGTCGATCGACCGCCAGTGCGCCTCGGGCCTGATGGCGATCGCCACGGCCGCGAAGCAGATCGTCGTCGACAATATGGACATCACGCTGGGTGGCGGCGTGGAATCGATCAGCATCGTCCAGACCCCGCAGATGCGCGTCGAGCCCGATCGCGAGCTGATCGCGCTGCACAACGACACCTATATGCCGATGCTCCAGACCGCCGAAGTGGTGGCCGCGCGCTACGGCATCGGCCGCGAGGCGTGCGACGCCTATGCGCTCCAGTCGCAGCAGCGCACTGCCGCCGCGCAGGCCGCCGGCAAGTTCGACGACGAGATCGTCTCGGTCACCGCGACGATGAACGTCGTCAACAAGGAGACCAAGGAGGTTTCGCAAAAGGAGATCACCCTCGCCAAGGACGAGGGCAATCGTCCCGAAACGACGCTCGAAGGCTTGCAGGCGCTCCAGCCGGTGGTGCCGAACGGTACCGTTACCGCGGGTAATGCCAGCCAGCTGTCGGACGGCTCTTCGGCTGCGGTGCTGATGGAAGAGAAGCTCGCCGAAAAGCGCGGCCTCACCCCGCTGGGCCGCTATATCGGCATGGCAGTGGCGGGCACCAAGCCCGACGAGATGGGCATCGGCCCGGTCTATGCCATCCCCAAGCTGCTCGAGCGCTTCAACCTGAAGATGGACGATATCGGCCTTTGGGAGCTGAACGAGGCGTTCGCGGTGCAGGTGCTCTACTGCCGCGACAAGCTGGGCATTCCCAATGAGTTGCTCAACGTCAACGGCGGCGCGATCTCGATCGGTCACCCGTATGGCATGTCCGGCGCACGCATGACCGGCCATGCGCTGATCGAGGGCAAGCGCCGTGGTGCCAAGTATGTCGTCGTGACGATGTGCATCGGCGGCGGGATGGGCGCGGCGGGTCTTTTCGAGACGCTGTAAGCACTTGACCGGAGGGTGCGGCGCGCTGCACCCTCCGCCCCATGACAGCAGCCAGCTATCGCGACGGGGTGTCGCTGCGGAACGGCCTCCGCGCCATCGGCCAGAGTTTCGTCTTCCAGGGGCGGTCCACCCGGAGCGAACTGACCAGCGCGCTGATCCTGATCGCGATCGGCGAGCTGGTGTTGTTCCTCGCCTTCCACTTCTTCCATCCGCCCACGCCGTTGAACGTCGCGCTCTTCTGGCGTCGTGTCGCGGTGGAAGAAGGGCTGGCGCTGCTGTTGTTCCTGCCCCTGATCGGTCTGATCGTGCGGCGCCTGCACGATGTCGGCTTGCCGGCCATTCCGGGTCTGGTGCTCGCTGCGATCGGCGTGGCCGGGGACCTGGATCGCACGCAGGTGGCGATGGGACTGTATCCCGGGGTGCCGTTGCTGCCGACGGCGGGGCAGGTGGCGCTGGTGGTGCTGGCGGTGGCGCTCTACTGGTCCCCCGCGAGCGGCGGAAATCGCTTTGGTCCCGATCCGCGCGCGGCATGAAGTCTTTGCGGGAACGGCACTAATTGCAGTTTATTTATTGCTACGGTAACCATTGTTAGCGATATCGCCTGTTCGAACTTCGAGAAGAAGTCGGCAGGGGGAGAGACCACAGTGGAAAACGGCGTGGCGCTGGTGGCCGATATTGGCCGACAATCCGTTCGGTTCGGACTGGCTGGTGGTCCGGAAGGCGCCGCCCCACGCGAAATCAAACGTTTTTCCAACCACGACCATCAGACCTTCACGAGTGCATTGGTCTCATATCTTGCAGATGTCGGTCTGCGCGATGCGCGCCTGCCCAGCGTGCTTGCGGTGGCGGGCGCCGTGCGTGGGGACCTGATCAATCTGACCGGAAGCCGCTGGTATATCTCGCTGGCGGGCGTGGAAGCGGTGCTCCGTCAGAAGCCAATGGCGCTGAACGAGTGCGCCGCGAATGCGCTGGCGCTCTCGCAGCTGCCGATGACAGCGTTTACCGGGCTTTCCGGGCCCTCGCCACGCCCGATTTCCGGGGATGGCAATTATGCGGTGATCGGTGTCGGCACGGGGCTCGGCGTCGCTGCACTCATCGGCGCGAACGGACATCATGTGCCGGTGCAGAGCGAGGCGGGCCATATCGGTTTCGCGCCGCAGACCGGCGACGAGGAGCGCTTCGCCAGCTTTTGCAAGGCGCGCGGCATGCTGGTGGAGGTGGAGACGCTGGTGAGCGCCAATGGCCTGCTGCTGGCCTATGAGGCGCTGTCCGGGGGCAAGCGGTTGCCGTCGCCCGAGGATGTGACGCGGAATGTGAGCCGTGATCCCGTTTGCGCGGCGGTGGTCCGGATGTTCGTCGACCATCTGGGCGCATTTGTCGGCGACCTGGTGCTGACCTTCGATGCCTGGGACGGGGTGTACCTGACCGGCGCCATCGCCCGCGCCTTGGAATCGCAGCTCAAGGAGCCGGGCTTCCGCCGGCGCATGGAGGCGCGCACCGCCTTTCGCAGGCAGCTTGCGGACACGCCGGTGGCGCTGGTGAACCGCAATGATCTGGAGCTGATCGGCGCGGCCGCGGCAATCCGGAACGCCTGAGCGGACCCGCACGTTACCCGGCAGCTATCCAACACCGGGAGACGATCATGGCCGACACGGTCGAACTGAAGAAGCATTTCTGGTCCAAGCTTGCCGACAGCCCCTTTCTGATGGTGGGTCTGCAGGATGGCCAGCACAGCGAACCGCTGACCGCGCAGCTCGACGAGGATCAGGTCGACACGATCTTCTTCTTCATCGGCAAGGACAATCGCATGGCCAAGGGCGGCCCGGCGATGCTGCAGTTCGTGTCCAAGGGGCATGACTTCTTCGCCTGCCTCGCCGGCAATGCGCGGATCGACAATGATTTCGGCATGATCGACAAGCTCTGGAATAACCAGGTCGAGGCGTGGTTTCCGGGCGGCAAGCAGGACCCCAACCTCGCGCTGCTCCGCGTCGACATCGACGATGCCGAGATGTGGGAAACCGACATGTCGCTGACGGGCAAGCTCAAGATGCTGTTCGGCGGCAAGATCAAGTCGGACGAAACCGGCAGCCACGCCAAGGTCGAGACGACCGCGGAGCGGTGAACGCACATTGACCGGCGCACGCGGCTGGGCGATTCAGGGCCATGGGTCCTTCGCTCGCTCACCGCGTCCGCACCGAGGCGCACGCCGTATGGCTCGCCATCCGCGATCCGCGTACGCCCCTGGCAGCGCGGATCGTTGGCATATTGGTCGCCGCCTATGCGCTGTCGCCGATCGACCTGATCCCCGATTTCATTCCCGTGCTCGGGCTGGTGGACGATGCCATCCTGATCCCGCTCGGCGTCTGGCTGTTCGAGCGGCTGATCCCCGCGGAGCAATTCGCCGAGCACCGCATGGCGGCCGAGGAAGCGAGCCACCGGCCGGTAAGCTGGGGCGGAATCCTGATCGTGCTGGCGGTGTGGGCGCTGCTGGCGTGGGGCGTGTGGAGCTGGCTGGTGACGAAGTACGATTGAGGGGCGGCCGCCGTCGATCCTCTTGCTCATTCCGGCGGAAGCCGCGATCCATCGGGGTTTGCGGATCGGCCTTAGACGGGATGGGGGGCGACCGGATACCGGCTTTCGCCGGGGTAACGGTTGAGAGAAGGGCGCGGCCCTCAGCGCTCGCCGTCTTCCTTGTCCATCCGCACCACCGGCTGTACGTCCGGATAGGGCATGATGATCCTGCCGTCTGGCGCCGCGGTGAAGGTGGTCTGGGTGGGGTAGGGGATCGCGATTCCCTCTTCCGCCAGCTTGCGGATGATCGCCACCAGGATACGGTCGCGGGTCGGGTGGCCCACGTCCCAGCTGCCGGTCGCGACCTCGGCGATCAGCTCGTAATCGATCGAGCTCGCGCCGAAGCCCACAAAGCCGTTACGTACCGCCGTCGCGCCGTTGGCCTCGACGATCGCCTTGAACATCTCCGGCAGCCGCTCGAGTTTTTCCGGCGGAGTCTCGTACGCCACGCCGATCTTGAACGGCAGCCGGATGCGCGTCCGATCGGTGAGGTTCTGCAGTTCCTTGTCGAGCAGCTGGCGGTTCGAGATGATGTGCATCTCGCCGTCGAACGAGCGGACGCGGGTGGACTTGAGGCCGATTTCGGCCACCGTGCCGCTGGTCTGGTCGAACTTGATGTTGTCGCCGACGCGGAACGGGCGGGTGAACAGAATCGACAGCGCCGCGATCAGGTCGCCGAAGATGCCCTGCGCGGCGAGACCGATGGCGATGCCGCCGACGCCGAGACCGGCGATCAGGCCGGTGACGTTCACCCCGATATTGCCGAGCACCATCACCAGCGCGATCGCGAACAACGCGATCGAGATCAGCAGCCGGATGATGCCCACCGCGCTGGCCAGGCTCTCGCTGGGGCTGTCGCCGCGGGTGCGGTGCTCGATCAGCCCGAAAATGACCTCGCGGATCCAGATCGCCACCTGGAAGGTCACCGCGATGGTGAACAGGAAGGTGATCGACTTGTCGAGCAGCTGCGGGGTTTCCGCCACGTTCACGACGAGACGGATCGCGGTCATCACGATGAAGAAGTTGTTGGTCCGCGAAATGGTGCGGCCGAAGATCGTGTACCAGTTGGCGCCGTTGCCGTCGCTGTTCCGGCACAGTCGCATGCCCCAGGAGCGCAGCGTGTGGAGGAACAGCGCGATACCGATCGCGATGCCGATCGCGACCAGGATGCTCAGCCAATGGTCGGCGATCCAGTCGGGCGTGTCGCCGATGAATGCTTGGAGCTGGCGTTCGAAATGGGTGGGCTTGGTGCGGGCGGTGATCAGCATTGGGTCTCGTCAGGCTGCCTTGGCGGGCTGTACGGCAGGATCGGTTTCCAGGAAGACGATCAGGCCGCGTTCGTAGCGGTCGAGGTACTGCGTCGTGCGGGGCAGGCGCAACCCGGCGCAGAACAGTGCCTGGGCGGCCTTGTCGCGTGCCAGCTCGATCAGCCGCGGGTGGACATAGGATTTGCGGGCGATGGCGGGGGTGTTGCCCAGCGCTTCGGTCACGGGCTCGAGCAGCGTTTTCAGCCCGATCGGCTCGGGCGCCTGCGCCAGCGTGCGATAGGCGATGACGCTCGCCCCCCAGGTGCGGAAATGCTTGGCGCTGAACGGCGCGTCCATCGCTTCCCGGATATAGGCGTTGACGTCGCTGGAGGTGACCGGATGCGCCTCGCCGGCATCGTCGATCCAGCGGAACAGGTTCTGGCCGGGCAAGTCCTGGCACCGCTTGACGAAGCGGCTGAGCGACTTGTCCGTCACCGTCATCACCCGCAGCTTGCCGGACTTGGCGCGGAACTGGAGCTTGAGCGTGCCGCCCGCGACCTTGACGTGGCGCTTGCGCAGCGTGGTGGCGCCGAAGCTCTTGTTCTCTTGCGCATAGGCCTCGTTGCCGACGCGGATCGAGCCGAGGTCGAGCAGGCGGACGACGGCAGCGACCGCCTTGTCCTTGCACAGCCCGCGCAGCTGCAGATCGGCCTCTACCTTGCGGCGCAGGCGGGGCAGGCGCTCGCCGAACATGCCGCAGCGATCGTATTTCGCCGCCTCCTGCGCCTCGCGAAAGCCGGCGTGATAGCGATACTGCTTGCGGCCTTTCACGTCATAGCCAGTCGCCTGGATATGCCCGTTGGGATCGGGGCAGAACCACGCATTCGCATAGGCGGGCGGCAGGCCGATGGCGTTCAGCCGGTCGATTTCGTCGCGGTCGGTGATGCGGGTGCCGTCCGCGTCGAAATAACCCCAGCCGTGGCGCATCTTGCGCCGGGTGATGCCGGGGGCCTGGTCTTCGACATAGACGATGTCGGCGCTGTCCATCGCGGTTCCTTGGAGCAGAGCCTAGGCAAATGCGCCGCAGCAACAATTCGTTCCGGAACAAGGGGCGGGGGCTCCGGGTTGGCGGGGCATCTTCCGAAAAACGGGAAAGGATGCCCCATGGCCAATCTCCAGAATGCGCGCGTGCTGATGCTCGCGACCGACGGCTTCGAGGAATCGGAGCTGTTCGAACCGCGCCAGGCGCTGCTTGATGCCGGCGCGCAGGTGACGCTCGCCTCGATCACGACCGATCCGATCACCGGCGAAAGCGGCGGCGAGAAGGGGAAGAGCATCACGCCGGACACGACGCTCGACCAGATCGAGCTCGATCAGTTCGATGCGCTGGTGCTGCCGGGCGGCGTCGGCAATCCGGACAAGCTGCGCATGAATGCGAAGGCGGTCGAGATCGCCCGCAGCTTCATGGATTCGAACCGGCTGGTCGCGGCGATCTGCCATGCGCCCTGGCTGCTCGCGGAAGCGGATGTGGTCGCCGGTCGCCGGCTTACCAGCTGGCCGTCGATCCGCACCGACCTCGCCAATGCCGGCGCGGACGTAGTCGATGAGGAAGTGGTGAGCGACGGCAACCTCATCACCAGCCGCAAGCCGGACGATATCCCGGCGTTCAACCTCGCGGTGATCGCCGCGCTGGAAGACGTGACCGCTCCGGCCTGAACCCGAGACGGTTGATCCATCGCTGCGCGGGGCGCTCCACCCAGCGGTGGAGCGCCACCGACGCCGCGAGGACCAGCAGCAGATACAGCATCGCCAGCGGCCAGCCGATCGTCTCCCGATGCACAAAGACCAGCTTGAAGGCGAACCACAGCAGGAAGTGGCTGAGATAGGTCGCGTAGCTGATCTCGCCGAGGCGGTGGAGCCACACGCCGTCGAGCGGATGGCCCGGCCGGCCGGTGGTGAGGGCAAGCCCCAACAACAGTGCGGCAAGGGCTGCGGGAACCGTCAGCGTTTCCGGTGCACCGAACCACCACGCTATCCCGATCAGCGCGGCGGCACCGAAGCAGGCAAGGGCGGCGCGGCGTTCCCGCCACCGATGCCAGAGCGTGTAAAGCAACGTCCCGCTCGCGAATTCCAGCAGGCAGCGGATAAGCCCGAGGTGTCGGATGTCGTCCCCCAGCCCGCTTGCGCCGCGGATGGCGAATGCCGCATGCAGGACCAACAGCAGCGCGGCCAGTCCGGCGAGCACGATGCGCGCATCCCGGCGACGCCAGTCGACTGCACAGACCCAAAGCGGAAACAGCAGATAGGCGGCCAGTTCGCACGAGATCGACCAAGCCGGATCGTTCCAGCACAGTGGCTCGGTAAAACCCCAGGCCTGCACCAGCAGAAGATGTGCGGGCAATGCGGGCAGCGAAAAGTCCGGCGTTGCCCGGCCCGATGCGCGGAGCACGCCCAACAGCAACAGCGCAAAGCCGAGCATCACCGCATGGAGCGGCCAGATCCGCGCCACACGCCGGCGCAGAAAATCGGGAACGTCCGCCAAGCCGGTGGCGCGAAGCCGTTCGCCGTGACTGAGCGCCAGCACGAAGCCGGATAGCAGGAAGAAGAAGTCGACGGCCAGATAGCCCTTTGCAAGCACCGTTTCCGCCGCCGGCGGCAAGCCTTCCAGCGAGACCCGCAAATGATAGAGCACCACCCACCATGCGGCGATTCCCCGCGCCGAGGTCAACGCGCGCAGTTCGGGGCGGGCGCTCATGCCGCGGCGACGCGCGCCTTGCGCAGTGGCCGCCAGTCCGCGGCGGCGCGCTTGCGCCCGCAATAGGTGTCGAGCCCGATCTGCGCGCCGATCAGCATGTAGACGAAGGGCTGGAAGGCGATCGCCACAAAGGCGGCGCCGAGCAGGTAGACGATGTGCCCGTTCTGCAGCGCGGCGGCGAGCGGTGCGATCCATGCTTCATCGTCCCGGGCGCGGGCATAGCGGCGACGCAGCACCTCCATGCGGAACAGCCCGGCGAGGTTGATGAGCAACCACAGCGCCAGGCCGGGATAGCCCTGCTCGCCCAGCATCTCGAAATAGGCGCTATGGTAGGCGCGGGCCTTGTCGACCTCCAGGGAGCGATCGACCACCGCGACTCCGCCCTGGTCCGTCACCGCCACCTTCTCGTAGCGGATCTGGTTCTGGCGATAGGCTTCGAACCCGCCGCCGAGTGGATGGCTGCGGGCATAATCCATCGTCCATTGCCATACGGCGAGGCGCGTGGAGGCGGAGGCATCGCCCTGGTAGGTCTTGATCGTTCCCATCCGCTCGGTGAAGGCGGAAGGCAGGAAGGGCAGGGCGGCCAGGCCCATCGCCGCCACGCAGCCGAGATAGAGCAGCTTCTTCTGGCTGTCCCGCAGCATCAGCAGGGCGACCAGCCCGATGCAGAGCAGCCCGGTGCGTGTAGAGGTGCCGATCGGGATCAGCAGGCAGGCGAAGCACAGGGCATAGGCGAAGATCTTCATTCGCCAGTACGGCGCGAAGATCGTGCCGTGCCGGGTGAACCACAGGATCAGCGGCAGGATGGCGATCGCGACGGTGGAAATCGTGCTGCCCTCGTACAGGCCCGAATTGTTGGAGACCATCAGGTTCAACTCGCCATAGCCGCCGCCCGAGAGGATGGTCTTGATCGCGCCGACGATGATGATCGAACTGGCCGAAAGCACCATGAACAGCAGCAGCGCCTCGATGCGCAGGCGCGTGCGCAGGGTGAGCGGCAGGAAGGCGGCGAAGGCCAGCGCCTTCCAGACCCAGTCCCATTTGTCCTTCGCCTCGACCGGAAAGTCGGCGTGCAGCGTGGTGAACCAGCAATAGGCGATCAGCGCCACGATCATCAGCTGGCGCGGTGCTGCGCGCACATCGCGCTTGTCGTCGAACAGCAGGAAGCCGCCCAGTGCCAGCGCCGCCGCCATCGCCGAGATCGGCAGGGAATTGAGCAGGAGGTAAGTCAGCCGCTGGGGCGCTACGATATCGATATAGGCGTAGACCAGCACGAACAGGAACGGCTTGCGAAAGCCGGTGCCGAAGAACGCCGCCAGGAACAGGACGAAGATATAGTCACGCACCGGGCTTGCCCCGGCGGCGGCGCGGCTTTTCCTGTTCGGCGGGAGCGGCGTCTTCCTTGTCGAGGTCGGGGCGGCGCAGCAGGAGGAACGCCGCCAGCAGCATCAGCCCATGGGTGAGGGCGAGCGAAAGATTGTCGATCATCGGGCGGGCCGTTCCTTCCGGCCTCTTCCTAGCGCTGGTGCAGTTGACGCGGCGTTAAGCGCGCCGTGGCATGCAGGCTGGCATGCGAGTCCTGCACCTCCTGGATCACGGCCTGCCGCTGCACAGCGGCTATGCGTTTCGTACCCGCGCCATCCTCAAGGCCGAATTGGCGCGCGGCTGGGAGGTGGCGGCGGTCACCGGGCCGCGCCATGGCCCGGCGCCGGCCAGCGAGGAGACGATCGACGGCCTGCGCTTCTATCGCACCCGGCCGGTCGCCCAGCGACTTCCGGGTCTTGGCGAGTGGCGCGAGATCGATGCCTTTGCGCGTCGCGTTCACCAAGTGGTCAGGCGCTTCCAGCCCGATGTGCTGCACGCGCATTCGCCCGTGCTCTGCGCGCTGGCCGGGATTCGTGTACGGCGCTGGACGGGCGTGCCGCTGCTCTACGAAATTCGAGCCTTCTGGGAAGATGCGGCCGTTGGCAACGGCACCGGGCGCGAGGGCAGCCTTCGGTACCGAATCACCAAGGCGCTGGAGACCCATGCCGTCCGCCGGGCAAACGCGGTGGCGGTGATCTGCGACGGGCTGCGCGGGGACCTGATCGGCCGGGGGATCGATCCGGGCAAGATCGTCGTCTCTCCCAACGGTGTCGACATGGGAATGTTCGGCGAGCCGCTGCCGCATGACGGGGCATTGGCCGCCGAACTCGGCCTGCGAGGCGCTGAGACGATCGGCTTCATCGGCAGCTTCTATGACTATGAGGGGCTGGATGTGCTGCTGGCGGCGATGCCGGCGCTGGTCGCGGCGCGGCCGGCGATGCACCTGCTGCTGGTCGGCGGCGGCCCGGCCGAGCCGGCGCTTCGCGCGCAGGCCGCTGCTTCGCCCGTTGCGGATCGCATCCATTTCCTTGGCCGCGTGCCGCACGACGCCGTGGAGCGCTATTACAGCCTGATCGACGTGCTGGTGTATCCGCGCAAGAAGATGCGGCTGACCGATCTCGTCACGCCGCTCAAGCCGCTGGAAGCGATGGCGCAGCAGCGTCTGGTCGCCGCTTCGGACGTGGGCGGGCACCGCGAGCTGATTGCGGATGGCGATACCGGCACTCTGTTCACGGCAGATGATCCGGCGGCCCTCGCCAGCGCCGTTGCGAAAATTTTTGGTGTTCGTGATCAATGGGATGCGCGCAAAAAACGCGCCCGAGCGTATATCGAGGCCGAGCGCAACTGGTCTGTAAATATTGCAGTGTATGACGGAGTGTATGAAAAGCTTGCCATAAGTATGGCATGAGAACCACGTGGTCGCACACGTTTCGGGTGAACGCATGAACCTGCCCCGTGTCCCCCTTGCCGCCCTCCTGCTGGGCGGCGTCTCGGCGCTTGCCGTTGTCGCGCTTCCGGCGTCGATGGTGCACGGCCTGCTTTCCGGCGCCGAATGGAACGCCTTCCTGCCGGAGCAGGTCGGCGCTGCGTCGCGCCCGCTCCTGGCACTTGTGACGGGGGCGATGGGCATTGGTGCCGGCATGGCTGGCGCGCAGTTGTTCGGGCGGCGGGAACACGAAGTGGCGAGCTTCGGCCCCGGCCCGATGCCCGCCATTCGCCGAATCGACGCACATCCCGACGCCCGACCGCGCCAGCCCCTCCGCGCGACGCACGAACTCGATCTGCCGGCATGGGCAGCGGACAAGGACGCCGATGCGGTCTCCGCCGCGCCTGTCCTGCCGTCCGAGCGCGACCTTCCCGCCGATCTCGATCAACCGCTCGCCGCCTTCGATCCGCAGGCCATCCCTACGGTGCCGTTGCCACCGCCGGTGCCGCCCCGCCGCGAACGGGCAGCCACGCCCGCGCTTCGCCCCCAGGCCAATCGCGATCCCGCCGAGCGGCTCGTCCGTCCGGAAACCGACGCGACGGTGCATGCATTGCTGGAGCGGCTGGAGCGTGGCGTCGTTCGTCGCAACCAGGCCGCGCAGGCCCGCGCCCGTGCGCGGACCGATCGCGGGCTCGACGATGCGCTGGCCGCCCTGCGGAGCCTTGCACGCCAGGCCTGAGTGTCGCTCAGCATTCCTCCACGGTCAGCGCCTCCAGCGTCGCGCGCGCCTGGCCGTCCTGCGCGTGCAGCGCCGCCACCACCAGATCGGCGACGAGGTGGCCGGCCAGTTTCAGCTCCAGCTCCGGGAGCGCCGCCAGCCAATGGCGCAATGCCGGACTCTCCTCGACCTCCAGCACGATCCGGTGTCGTGCTCCGGTGAAGGTCACGCTCGCCCAAGGCGTCCAGTCGGCTTCGACCACGCGTATCGCGCAGCCATGCGCGGCAGCGGAAACCGTCAGCGCGCGTTCGAGGCGCGCGCCGACGTCGCGCCGCCGCGCCGCGCCGGTTGCCAGGCCGGCGGGGCGGCGAGGAACGCGCGCACCCGCGCCGCCAAGACCGGCCCCGGCACCCGCCCCTGGCGCAGATCCCCTACCAGACGCGGATCGCCCGCCGCCAATCGTCCGAACCGCGTCGCCGACATGTGCGTCCGCTCCAGAAACGCTTCGATTTCCTTGTGCAAGGACATCCATCGCCCTCCTCCTTCGACTCAGATGATCCCGATATGTTCTCATCTGTGGCTTGCGTAGGAAAAATCCTGCGTGTAGGAAAGAGGGCATGGAAGCCGATGTGCAACGGGCGAATTTTGCGAAACTCGTGGCGGAGCGCGGGCTCCGGCTGGCGCGCCTGTCGCGCGTCCTGGGGCGTAATCCGGCCTATTTGCAGCAGTATCTGATGCGGGGATCGCCGCGCGAGTTGCCCGAGCGCGATCGGGCGCGGCTGGCGGAATATCTCGGCGTGGACGAGACGGTGCTCGGCGGGCGGGCGCAGGCGGCGCTGATTGCCTTGCCGCGGATCGACCTGGGTGCCTCGGCGGGGCCGGGAGGCTGGGCGGAGGAGGAGACGCTGCGCGCGCCATTCGGCTTTCCGCCGGCATTGCTGCAGCAGCTCGGCGTCCGTGGCGAGGCCGCATCGATAGTGCGCGTTTCGGGAGAGTCGATGGCGCCGACGCTCCGCGATGGCGACGAGGTCCTGGTCGATCGCGACCGGTGCCGGATCGATCCGCGCGGCATCTTCGTGCTGCGGGTGGAGGGAGAGTTGCTGGTCAAGCGCGTGCGACCCGCCGTGGGCGGGGTGGAACTGGTGAGCGACAATCCGGACTATCCGGTCCGGCGGGTAGGTTCGGGCAGCTTCCGGCTGATCGGGCGTGTCGCCTGGCTGGGGCGTGCCCTGTGACGGCGGACCCGAGCATCGCCGCGTTCATCCGCGCGCAGCTGCCGGTAGAGCCGGTGCCTGGGCTGCCCCATCTCCGGCTGCACAAGGCGGGTCCGGCAAGCGGTGTCGGGCGCCTGGGCGAGACGCCGCCCTATTGGGCCTATTGGTGGGCCGGCGGCCTCGCGCTCGCACGGTACCTGACCGATACCCCCGCCGCAGTCGCAGGACGTCGCGTTTTCGATCTCGGCGCGGGCTCGGGATTGGTGGGCATCGCGGCCGCACGGGCGGGGGCGGTGCAGGTGACTGCCTCGGAGCTGGACCCGAATGCGCAGGTCGCCATCGCGCTCAATGCCGCCCTGAATCAGGTCGAGATCGCGCCTATTCTAGGCGACCGGACCCGCGAAGAGCCGCCGGATGCCGAGGTCCTGCTCGTCGGCGACGTCTTCTACGCGCCTGACGTTGCCGCGAAGATGACGGCGTTCCTCGATCGATGCGCTTCGGCCGGAATCACGGTGCTGGTCGGCGACCCGTGGCGAGGCCCGCTGCCGCTGGAGCGGCTGGAGCTGCTTGCCCGCTACGATGTGGCGGAGACGGGCGCGGACAAGCCGGCCGGCGTGTTCCGCTACAACTCGGCTGCTTGATGCACGGGCCGGGGGTGCGGACCCCCGGCTCCATGCTCACCAGACGTGGACGCGGGCTTCCGGCGCCACGTACAGCGCATCCCCCGGCTTCACGCCGAACGCCGCATACCAAGCGTCCATGTTCCGGACGATGCCGTTGACGCGATACTTGTCCGGGCTGTGCGGGTCGGACAGCAGCTGCGCCCGCACCGCGCCCTCGCGCCCCTTGCCCTGCCAACTTGCCGCATAGGCAAGGAAGAAGCGCTGGTCGCCGGTCAGGCCGTCCAGCACCTTGGGCTCGCCGTGCCGGGCGACGTAGCGGCGATAGGCGGCATAGGCGACTTCCAGCCCGCCCAGATCGGCGAGATTCTCGCCCAGCGTCAGCTGGCCCTTGATGTGGACGCCGGGGATCGGCTCATAGGCGTCGAACTGCTTGACCAGCGCCTGGGCGTGCGCCGTGTAACGCTCCGCGGCCTGCGGCGTCCACCAGTCGCGCAGCTTGCCGCTGGCGTCGAACTGGCGGCCTTCGTCGTCGAAGCCATGGCCCATTTCGTGGCCGATCGTGGCACCCGTCTCGCCATAGTTGACCGCGGGATCGGCGGCCGGATCGAAGAACGGTGGCTGCAGCTGCGCGGCCGGGAAGGTCACCTGGTTCATCACCGGATCGTAATAGGCGTTCACCGTCTGCGGGGTCATCTCCCACAGGCTGCGATCTACCGGCTTGCCGAGCCGCGACAGCTGCAGCTTCCACTCGAAATCGTCGGAGGCGAGATCGTTGGCCAGCGGGTCGGTGGCACTGACCCGCATCGACGCATAATCGATATATTTCTCCGGATGGCCGATGCGCGGATCGAACGCGGCCAGTTTGGCGAGCGCTTCCTTGCGGGTCGGCGCGTCCATCCAGGCCGCCGCCTTGATCTTGTCCGCGTAAGACGCGCGCAGATCTTCGACCAGTTCCTTGGACAGCGCCTCCGCCGCCGGGCCCCAGTGGCGCTCGGCGTAGATCTTGCCGATCGCCTCGCCCAGTGCGCCGTTCACCACGCGAACGCCGCGCTTCCACCGCTCCGACTGCGCCTGCACGTCGCGGAGCGTATGGCCGTAGAAATCGAACTGCGCGGCATCGAACGCCTTGGGCAGCACCGCGGCATGATCGCTGATGAAGCGGAAGCGCAGCCAGTCCTTCCAGGTGGCGAGCGGCACGTCGCCCAGCCGCTTGGCGGCGGCGGTGACGGCGGTCGTCTCGCGCACGACAACGATAGGCATCTTGCCTAGCCCCTGATCGCCGAGCACGGCATCCCAGTCGAACTCGGGCGCCAGCTTCGCAAGCTGGGCACGGTCCATCGGATTATAGGTCTTCTGCGGATCGCGGCGCGCCTCGGGCGTCCACTGGTCCTTGGCGAGGCTGGTCTCGAGTGCCAGGATCGCATCCGCCTTGGCTTCGGCATCGGGGATGCCGGCAAGCTGCTGGATCTTGACGATATAGGCGCGATACGCCTTGCGGATCGTCTCGTACTTCTCACCGGGCAGCAGATAATAGTCGCGGGTCGGCAGCCCCAAGCCTGCTTGACCGGCCATCACGGTGTAGCGGCTGGGATCCTTCTCGTCGGCCGATATGCCGATGCCGATGGGGCTGGCATAGCCATGGTCCGCCATCAGCAGTTCGAGGTCGAGGCGGTTCTGCACGGCGTCGATACGGGCGAGATAGGGCTTGAGCGGCGCGGTGCCGCGTGCCTCGATGCCCGCTTCATCCATGAAGGCGTGGTAATAGGTTGCGACCTGCCGCAGCACGGGATCGCTGGGCGAGGGCCCCGCATCCTCGATCAGCTTGCGCACCTCGATCTCGGTTTCGTCGGGAAGGTCGTAGTTATAGCCGATCCGCGCCTTGTCAGCCGGGATCGGCGCGTCGCGCAGCCAGCTGCCCAGTGCATAGCCATAAAAGTCGTCGCCCGGCTTCACGCTGCGATCCATCGTGGTGAGGTCGACGCCCCACGGGCCGTACTTCGCCTTGTCGGCGGTCTGGGCCTTGTCGGCGGTTTGGGCGAGGGCGGGCGAAGCGAGCAGGGAAGTGCCGAGCAGCAAGGCTGCGAGACGCGGAAGACGCATGGAGGCGGAGTCCTTCTGGGTGACGTAGCTGGCTAGCACGGTGGCAGGTTGCGCTCAATCGCTTGGCTGCGAAGTCGGGTACCAAAGGAAAAGGGCGCCCGGATCGCTCCGGACGCCCCTTCTTCAGCCGATCCGCGCGGGATCAGCTCGAATAGTACATGTCGTACTCGACCGGGCTCGGGGTCATTTCCCAACGGGCCACGTCGGCGCGCTTGATCTCGATATAGGCCTCGATCTGGTCCTTCGAGAACACGTCGCCCTTCAGCAGGAAGTCGAAATCGGCTTCCAGGCTGTCCAGCGCCTCGCGGAGCGAACCGCATACGGTCGGCACTTCGGCCAGCTCGGCCGGGGGCAGATCGTACAGGTTCTTGTCCATCGGGTCGCCCGGGTGGATCTTGTTCTGGATGCCGTCCAGGCCCGCCATCAGCAGCGCCGAGTAGCAGAGATACGGGTTGGCCAGCGCGTCCGGGAAGCGGAACTCGACGCGCTTCGCCTTGCTGCCCGTGCCGTACGGGATGCGGCACGAGGCCGAGCGGTTGCGGCTCGAATAGGCGAGCAGCACCGGCGCCTCATAACCCGGAACCAGACGCTTGTAGCTGTTGGTCGACGGGTTGGTGAAGGCGTTCAGCGCCTTGGCATGTTTGATCACGCCGCCGATGAAGTAGAGGCAGGTGTCGCTGAGGCCCGCATAGCCGTTGCCGGCGAAGAGGGGCTGGCCCTTTTCCCAGATCGACATGTGGGTGTGCATGCCCGAACCGTTATCTTCCTTGATCGGCTTCGGCATGAAGGTCGCGGTCTTGCCATAGGCCTGGGCGACCTGGTGCACGACATACTTGTAGATCTGCATGCGATCGGCGGTGGTCACCAGCGTGCCGAAGGTCAGGCCCAGCTCGTGCTGCGCGGCGGCGACTTCGTGGTGGTGCTTGTCGCAGGGCAGGCCCATTTCGAGCATGGTCGAAACCATCTCGCCGCGGATGTCGACGGCGCTGTCGACCGGCGCGACCGGGAAATAGCCGCCCTTGGCGCGCGGACGGTGGCCGAGGTTGCCGGCTTCGTACTCGCGGCCCGAATTGCCCGGCAGTTCGATGTCGTCGATCTTGTAGTAGCTGGTCGAGTAGCTGTTCTCGAACCGCACGTCGTCGAACATGAAGAACTCGGCTTCGGGGCCGACATAGATGGTGTCGCCGATGCCGGTGGTCTTCAGATACGCCTCGGCGCGCTTCGCGGTCGAGCGCGGGTCGCGGGCATAGAGTTCGCCGGTCGACGGCTCGACGATGTCGCACACCAGGATCAGCATCGGGGTGGCGGAGAACGGATCGACCCACACCGCGTCCAGATCCGGCTTCAGGATCATGTCGGACTCGTTGATCGCCTTCCAGCCCTCGATCGACGAACCGTCGAACATCAGGCCGTCGGTCAGCTCGTCCTCACCGAGGATCGAGGCGACCATGGTCAGGTGCTGCCACTTGCCCTTGGGGTCGGTGAAACGCAGATCGATCCACTCGATCTCCTGATCCTTCACCATCTTCAGGATGTCACTGGCCGAATTCGCCATCGTATTGCCCTTTCGCTCTCTTTCGTCTGCCCGACGAATCGGGCAATAAAATTGCTCGTGCGGCGGCCTCCATCGCCGCCGCCCCCGCCCACGTCAAACGGCGTTTTCGTTTCGCTCCCCGGTGCGGATGCGCAGCGCCGTCTCGACGGGGATCACGAAGATCTTGCCGTCGCCGATCCGGCCGGTCTGCGCGGCGGCGGCGATCGCCTCCACCACGCGCTCGGCCAGCGTGTCTTCCACCACCACTTCCAGTTTCACCTTCGGCAGGAAGTCGACGACATATTCGGCGCCGCGATAGAGCTCGGTGTGGCCCTTCTGGCGGCCGAAGCCCTTCGCTTCGGTGACGGTGATCCCCGAGACGCCCACTTCGTGCAGCGCCTCCTTCACTTCATCTAGCTTGAATGGCTTGATGATGGCTTCGATCTTTTTCACATGGTCCCCCAGGCAGCGGTTTTGGGCCGCGACAGGTCTGATTCCTGGGTGTTTAGCAACCTGCATGCCAGAACGGGAATAGCCAGCGTGCCCGCACGCGCCGAACGGATTTCGGCGCGGGAATCTGCCTGATTATCGGGCAGCGCTTGCTCAATCGCGCGGCAAATCAGGCCGCTCGCACCTCCACGAGGAACCGTTCGATTCCGTCGGACAATGCTTCCGCCCCGACGAGCAGGCCGGCGGAGAGATTCGCGATGGCAGTGGCGCTGTCCGATGCCGCGAGGGCGGATGCGCGGACGGTCTCGATATCGTCCTGCACGCCCCGTGTGCCCGAGACGCTTTCGTTGACATTCCGCGCGATACTGTACGTCGCCTGATGCTGCTCCCGCACCGCGCATTCGATGCTGGAGGAAAGGTCGGCTATCCCGGTGATCGCCTGCTCGACGCGCGCCTGGTTGCTGGTTACCCGGTCCACGACCGCGCGAACGTCCGCCACCTGGGTACTCACGCTTTGCGCGGCGTGGCGCACCTGTCCGGCCAGGGCCTTGATCTCGTTCGCGACAACGGTGAAGCCGCGCCCTGCGTCGCCTGCGCGTGCAGCTTCAATGGAGGCGTTGAGCGCGAGCAGGTTCACCTGTCCCGCAATCTCCCCGATGGTGGAGGTTACCGCGCCGACGGTCTGGGCGAAGGCGTCCAGCTCGGCCGTGCCCAGTCGACTGTCGTCGACGAGCGCGACCGCCCCGGCAGCGGATGCGCGGGCCGTCACGGTGTCGCGCCCGATGGCGTCGAGCGTCGCTGCCAGCGCATCGGATTCGCGGGCGATCACCGCGAGATTGTCGTGGCTCTGGGCGACTGCGGCGGCGAGAGCCGTAGCGGAAGCGGAATTGGCGGTTGCGCGCTCGGCGGTGGCGGCGGCGCTGGTGCGGAGTGTCGTCGCCAGCCCGCGAAGCTGGCCGGCCATCGCGCCCACTTCCGCCTCGATCCGGTCGCTCGCGGCCTCGATGCGGCGGGCCCGCGCCATCTGGAAGGCGGCCTCCCGAACCTGGTCTTCGGCAGCCAGCTGGATGATCCGCCGGTTGCTGATCGCCGCGAACAGCTGGCCGCTGCGGGTCAGGATCATGCCTTCCTGCCCGTCGGCGGCGGCGTAGGCGTCGACGAGTGCGCGCGGCGGCTGCGCATAATCGGCGGTGGGGCAGGGGCGGACCATCGACTCCAGCCTGCGGCCATAGGCGGGATTGCGCAGCAGCGCGTGGCCGAAGGGGTTGAGCAGCAGCCGACGCACATCCTTCTCGAACACCGCGCCCAACGGCCGATGCGCTGCATCCAGCACCGGCAGCAGGCGCAGCGAGGGATCGTCCTGAAAGC
Source organism: Sphingomonas sp. TDK1 (assembly GCF_001650735.1). Lineage (GTDB taxonomy): Bacteria > Pseudomonadota > Alphaproteobacteria > Sphingomonadales > Sphingomonadaceae > Sphingomonas. The sequence continues at coordinate 88,442 of NZ_LXVY01000043.1, forward strand.
ACCGCACCGCTTCGCCCAGCGGCGTCTCCAGCGTGAGCCAGGGCGGCGAGCGTTCGGCGGCGGTCAGCCATTCCAGGAGGAAGCGGAGATGGGCGGGGGTGTCGAGCATCGGCGCTCCGGTACGGCACCTCGGTAAACGAGCCATTATTGTTTGATGACAGGTTTACGACATATGCCCATCAAATCTTCGAACATTTACGGCTCATGGCCGTTGAAGGCCGCGATGGGTCTGAACCGTTGAGGTGAGGAAGCAACGATGCGGCTGCCAGCGATGAATGCCCCAGCGGAATTGCGACGGCGGATCGTCGATGCGGCGCCGCTGGCGGACGATCGTATCGTGGTGGTAGCGCGAGGGCCGTTGGTGCTGATGGCGCATGGGCTTTGCGCGGTCGAGCCGCCGCTGCGTGAGGATTGCTGGATCGAGGCGGAAGGCGGGATGCTGACCGCCGAGGAGACCATGGCGCTGCTTCACCATTGGACCACCGGTGCCCCGATGGGACGCGCGGTTTAGCGCGGCCTAGCGCTACTTTCTGGACGCGCCCGGCTTCTGGTGGCACAGGGCCGCCTTCACGTTTTCCATGCCCGGCTGCTATCTATCCGGCCGGGCCGACCAGAGCGTTACGAGGATCCGCTGTTCATGACCGTCGATACGCGCGCGCCCGCGCTGCTTCCCGAACATCCCGCCTTCGCCACCGCCAAGGTGCTGTGGGTGCGCCACTGGAACGAGCATCTGTTCAGCTTCGCGATCGAGCGGCCGGCCAGCTTCCGCTTCCGTTCGGGCGAGTTCGTGATGATCGGCCTGGAGGGCGATGGCGGCAAGCCGCTGATGCGCGCCTATTCGGTCGCCAGCCCGTCCTGGGCCGAGGAACTCGAATTTCTCTCGATCAAGGTGCAGGACGGTCCGCTGACCTCGAAGCTGCAGAAGATCGTGCCCGGCGACGACATCTATCTCGGCAAGAAGTCGACCGGCACACTGGTTGCCGACGCGCTGCTGCCGGGCCGCCGCCTGTTCCTGCTCTCGACCGGCACCGGCCTGGCGCCGTTCCTCAGCGTCGCGCGCGATCCCGAGATTTACGAGCGGTTCGAGCAGGTGATCGCGGTGCACAGCGTGCGCCGCGTGAGCGACCTCGCCTATCATGATGAACTCGTCGCCAAGCTGGCAGAGGATCCGCTGATCGGCGAACAGGCCGCGCACCAGTTCCACTATGTGCCGACGGTGACCCGCGAGCCGTTCCACACCAGTGAGCGGATCGGTGCGCTGCTCGAGAACGGCAAGCTGTTCGAAGGCGTGCCCGGCGATGCGGTGCTCCACCCGGAGACCGATCGCGTGATGCTGTGCGGATCGATGGACATGATCCGCGATTTCGCCACGCTGCTCGAAGGCAAGGGCTTCAAGGAAGGCTCAAACAACGCGCCGGGCGATTTCGTGATCGAGCGGGCCTTCGTCGGCTGATCTTCCATTTCCTCCCCCGGGTCTGCCTGGGGGAGGAAATACGATCGTTCAGGCTGCCATCGCCGTCGTCCCGCTCACTGCACGGATGTCTGCGGCCAACTGGTCCACCCGCGCCGGATCGGCATCCCAGGCGAACATGAAGCGGGCCCCCCCGCCGATAAAGGTGTAGAAGCGCCAGCCGCGTGCGCGCAGTGCTTCCAGTACCGCCTCCGGAGCGCGGACGAACACGCCGTTTGCCTCCACCGGGAACATCAGTTCGATACCTTCAAGACCGCGGATCTGCCCCGCCAGCTGCTGCGCACACGCGTTGGCATGAGCGGCGTTGCGGAGCCAGGCGCCGTTCTCCAGCATGCCGACCCAGGGTGCCGCCAGGAAGCGCATCTTGGAGGCAAGCTGCCCGGCCTGCTTGCAACGATAATCGAAGTCCTGTGCCAGCGCGCGGTCGAAGAAGAGCACGGCTTCGCCTACCGCCATGCCGTTCTTGGTGCCGCCGAAGCAGAGCACGTCCACCCCGGCCCGCCAGGTGATATCGGCGGGATCGCAGCCGAGCGTCGCGCAGGCATGGGCGAAGCGCGCGCCATCCATGTGCAGCTTGAGACCGAGTTCGCGGCAAACTGCCGAGAGCGCCTTCACTTCGTCCACCGTGTAGACCTGACCGGTCTCGGTCGGCTGGGTGATCGTCACGACGCGTGGCTTGGGGAAGTGGATGTCGGAGCGGCTGGTCGCCACCGCGCGCACCGCCTCCGGCGTCAGCTTGCCGTCCTCGCTCTGTGCGACGAGCAGCTTGGAGCCGTTGGAGAAGAACTCCGGAGCGCCGCACTCGTCCGTTTCGACATGCGCCGCTGCCGAGCAGATCACGCTGTGATAGGATTGGCAGAGCGCCGCCAGCGCGAGGGAATTTGCCGCCGTGCCGTTGAACGCGAAGAACACCTCGCAATCTATCTCGAACAGCGTGCGAAAGGCGTCGGCGGCGGTGTGGGTCCACTGGTCGTCGCCATAGGCGGGGGCATGGCCCCGGTTGGCGGCGTCCATTGCTGCCCATGCCTCGGGGCAGATTCCGGCATAATTGTCGCTGGCGAATTGCTGGGCTTCGGTCGTCACGCTCTACTGCCTTCTTCCTGTTCCAGGAGGCGGGCGACGACGGGAAATGTGGCGTAGACACCGTGTTGCCGGGTTCGGCCACATCCCTCCACTTTGCCATGGAGGCACCACCTTGCACGGGGCAGGTTGGTGCCGGGCGTCGGCCCGACTCTTGATGCTGCAGCAGCGAATAACGGAAGTTGCGAGGCGGCGCAAGATTGTTGCGGCGTTCCCCTCCCTCTTGCGGGAGGGGCGCGCAGATAGAGGCGTTCGCCCCTTTAATAGGGCGGCTGGTGGAGGCCCTTGGGGCTGGTCGTGAAGATCTCGCAGCCGGTTTCGGTGATGCCGATCGAATGCTCGAACTGCGCCGAAAGCGAGCGGTCGCGCGTCACCGCCGTCCAGCCGTCGTCGAGCAGCTTCACGTCCGGGCGGCCGATGTTGATCATCGGCTCGATCGTGAAGAACATGCCCGGGCGCAGCTCGGGGCCGGTGCCCGGGCGGCCGACATGGACCACCTCGGGCGCGTCGTGGAACACCTGGCCGAGGCCGTGCCCGCAGAAATCGCGGACCACGCCATAGCGATGCTTCTCGGCATGGCGCTGGATGGCGTGGCTGATGTCGCCCAGATGGTTGCCCGGCTTGGCCTGCTCGATGCCGAGCATCAGGCATTCATAGGTGACGTCAACCAACCGACGCGCCTTGATCGGCACGTCACCGACCAGATACATGCGGCTGGTGTCGCCGTGCCAGCCGTCCAGCAGGGGGGTGACGTCGATATTCACGATATCGCCGTCCTTCAGCACGCGATCGCCCGGAATACCGTGGCAAACGACATGGTTGATCGAGATGCAGCAGCTATGGGTATAGCCGCGATAGCCGAGCGTCGCGGGCACGCCGCCGCCGGCGACGGTCATCGCGCGGACGATGTCGTCCAGTTCAAGCGTGGTCACGCCGGGCACGACGTGTGGCACCAGCGCATCAAGGATTTCGGCGGCGAGGCGGCCGGCCTTGTGCATCCCAGCAAAGCCTTCCGGGCCATGGAGCTTGATCGCATGGCTGCGCGCCTGCGGCATGTCCGCCGTCACGTTCACATATTCGGTCATGCTTGCGATATAGGAGCCTGGGGCGCAAAGGGCGAGAGGGCATGGGAGGATGCGGATGCAGGAATCAGGCGCGACGTGGCTGGAAGGCGGATGCGCCTGCGGCGAGGTGCGCTACCGCGTGGCCGCCGATCCGATCCTCGTCAACAATTGCTACTGCTCGCTCTGTCAGCGCCAGACTGGCTCGACGAGCGTCGTCAATCTGTTCATCGAAGCTGAGAAGCTGGAGCTGCTCACTGGCGAGACGCACAGCCATGTTCTGAAGGCGGCCTCCGGCGGCCCGCACGAGATCGTCCGCTGCGTGACGTGCGGTACGGCGCTGTGGAGCTTCTATCCGCGGCTGGGCCGTCTGGGCGCGGGCGTGCGTGTAGCGACGCTCGACGAACCGGCGCGAGTCCAGCCCGACGCCGCCATCTTTACGGCCGATCGCATGCCCTGGGTGACGCTGCCGGAAGGCGTGCCGCAGTTCGAGGGCGCCTATGATCCTGCCAGCTTCCTGCCGCCCGATCGGCTGGCGCGGATGCGTGCACTGGCCGAACGCAAGCGGATGGCGGCGCTCTGATGGCTCCGCGAATCTGGACAGCGGCCCTGGTGGTGATCGGCGACGAAATCCTGTCGGGCCGAACCCAAGACAAGAACATAGCGCAACTCGCCACCTGGCTGAACGCGCAGGGCATCCGCCTCGCCGAAGTGCGGGTGGTGCCGGACAGGCAGGAAGCGATCGTGGAGGCGGTCAACGCGCTGCGCGCCCGCAATGACTATTGCTTCACCACCGGCGGCATCGGCCCGACGCATGACGACATCACGGTGGACGCGATTGCCGTGGCGCTGGGCGTGCCGGTGGTGGTTCATCCGCAAGCGCGCGCGGCACTGGATACCTATTATGCGAGCAAGGGCGGGCTCACCGACGCGCGGTTGCGCATGGCGCGGGTTCCGGAGGGGGCCGACCTGATCGTCAACCGCATGTCGGGTGCGCCAGGTATCCGCTGGGGCAACATCTTCATCCTTGCCGGGGTGCCCCATATCGCGGCGGGTATGCTCGACGCGCTGACCGGGACACTGGAAGGCGGCCTGCCGGTGGTCTCGCGCACGATCGGGTGCTGGGTAGCGGAAAGCGAGATCGCCGACCTGCTGGGCGATACCGAACGCGCGCAGGAAGGCGTGTCGATCGGCAGCTATCCCTTCTTTCGGGAGGGACGTGTCGGTGCGAACTTCGTCGTGCGGGCAACCGACGCGGCGTTGGTGGACCGGGTAATTGCGGTGCTCGCCGAAGGGCTGCAGGCTCGTGGGTTCGACGCAGTGGACGGAGGGATTTGAGGCCGCGCATGCGGCACCTTACCCCCGCGTCAGAATTTCCCGCGCACGCGCCGCATCCTGGTCCATCTGTGCCGTAAGCGCCGCCAGATCATCAAACTTCGCCTCGGGGCGGAGATATTCGATCAGCTCCACCTCCAGTATCTGCCCGTACAGGTCGCCGCTGAAATCGAAGAAGAAGCTTTCCAGCAGTTCGATCGGCGGATCGAAGCTTGGGCGGATGCCCAGGTTCGCCACACCGTTCAGGACACGCCCATCGGGCAGTCGCCCGCGAACGGCGTAGATGCCGTATTTCGGGCGAAGATAACTGCCGAGCCGCATATTGGCGGTGGGATAGCCGAGCTGCCGCCCCAGCTTGGCGCCGCCTTCCACCTCGGCGGCGAGGGCGAAGGGGCGGGTGAGCAGCGCGGCGGCGGCGCGGGGGGCACCGGCTGTCAGGAATTCTCGGATGCGACTGGAGGAAACGGTGGCACCGTCTAGTGTGACGGGGGCGACCGTCTCCGCAGAGAAGCAAAGGTCTTGACCGAGCGCGGCGAGCGTTTCCACATTCCCCTCGCGGCCCTTGCCGAAGGTGAAATCCTCGCCGGTCACCACCCCGGCGGCGCCGACAGTTTCGACCAGTTGCTCCGCGAACTGTCGGGCCGTGAGGCGGGCCAGGGTCGCGTCGAAATGGAAAACGAGCATTGCCGCTGCACCGGCTGCACCGAACAACGCCTGGCGCTGGTCGAGCGTGGTCAGCCGGAAGGGCGGGGCCTCGGGCTGGAAGAAGCGGCGCGGGTGCGGATCAAAGGTTGCGACGATCGCCGGGCGGCCCTCGGTACGCGCGCGCGTCACCGCGCGGCCTACTACCGCCTGGTGCCCAAGATGGAAGCCATCGAAATTCCCGAGCGCGACGATCGCGCCCCGAAGAGGAAGCGGAACCGCCGAGCCGCCGTCCAGCCGCTGCATGGCGCTGGCTATAGGGATTGGCCGGCGGGATGCCAATGGGGAGCTTTCCGAGCCCTTCTCCTTCAAGGGAGGGGTTGCAGTGGGGCAATGTTCACCGCGGCCAACGCGTGTTCCGGATCCCTGCACCCTGACCCTACCGCCGGGAAAAGGGGCTCAATCTTTGCCCGGTTGCATCCCCGCGCGCAGCACACGCAACACGTTGCCGCCCATCACCTTGCCGATCTCCTGTTCGGAAAAGCCCCGCTCGACCAGCGCCTGTGTGACCACCGCAAGCTGCGCGGCATCGAATGCGGTCGTCACCGCGCCGTCAAAGTCCGAGCCGAGGCCGACATGGTCGATTCCCACCAGGTCGCGTACATGCGCGATCGCTTCTGCCACTGCCTTGGTGCTGGTGGAGCAAATCGCCGCATCCCAATAGCCGATGCCGATGACGCCGCCGGTGCGGGCGATGCCGCGGATCTCGTCGTCGGAAAGGTTTCGATTGGCCTTGCAGGTCGCCTGCACGCCGCCATGGCTGGAGACGACCGGGCGACGCGCCATAGCGAGGATGTCTGCCACCCCCGCATGGCTGACATGGGCGACGTCGACCACCATGCCAAGCGCCTCCATCCGCCGCAGCATCTGCCGGCCGAACGGGGTCAGCCCGCCCTTCGCCACCCCGTGCATCGATCCGGCCGCTTCGTTGTCGAAGAAATGGGCGAATCCGGCCATGCGGAACCCGGCCGCATAGAGCCGATCGAGATTGGCCGGGTCGCCTTCCAGATCCTGCAGCCCCTCGATCGAGAGCAGTCCGCCGGTCACCTTTCGCCCGGCGGCGCGGTCGGCGAGCAGGCGGTCGAGATCGGCGGCCGTGTGGATCACGCGAAGGTGCCCGTCCGAGCCGCGAGCGGCGCGCTTGAGCTTTTCGGCGTGCCATAGCGAGCGCTGGAACAACGAGCCCCAGGTACGCGGCGGCTGGAGCTGCGCGATGGCGAGCAGGGTGATGTTGTCGCTGTCGGCGCTATTGGCATCGTAATTTTGGTGGCGCGGCGTCTTGGTGACCGAGGAGAATACCTGCAACGCGACATTGCCCGCCTGCAGCCGCGGCAAATCGACTTGGCCGCGTTCTGCCCGGTCCAGCAGGCTGCGCCGCCACAACAGCGTATCGGCATGCATGTCGGCAATCTGGAGGCCGGCATGCAGTGCGCGGGTCTGCGCGGTGACATGCGGCAGGGGTACCGGCGCGACGCGGTTCATGCTCGCGTCCACCAGCACGGGTGCGATGCCGAAGAAGGCGACGGCTGCGATGGCCAGCACTGCCAGCACGCCGAGCAGGATCGGGCGCTTCACCCGCGACGTTCCAGCGTGACGAACGCATAGGCAGGGCGTTCGCCTTCCGCGGGGTGTTCCTCGCGTGCCGCCTCCTGCCAATCAGCGGGGTCGAACGGGGGGACGTGCACATCGCCCTCGGCATCCAGATGCACCTCGGTCAGTTCAATGCGATCGGCGCGGTCGAGGAAAAGCGCGAAGATCTCCGCGCCGCCGATGATCGCAGCATCGTGCCCGGACAGAGCAAGCGCCGCGTCCACGTCATGCGCGACTTCGGCCCCTTCGGCATGCCAGCTGGCATCCCGCGTGAGGACGATGTGGCGGCGGCCGGGCAGCGGCGCGGGGAAGGACTCGAAGGTCTTGCGGCCCATGATCATCGGGCGTCCGATGGTTTGCGCCTTGAACCGCTTCAGATCGGCGGGCAGGCGCCAGGGTAGCTGACCGTCACGGCCGATCACGCCATTGTTGGCGCGGGCAAGGTGAAAACTTATCATGGGCAGACCCGAGGTTGCAGGATCGCGCCGCGCACGCGGCGGTGCTGCCGTCCGGTACCGGACCTGTTCGAATCGATGGTGATGACGGACACGCTTCCCTCCCGCGCCGCTGATAGTCCTTTGTGGCGGCGACGGTCGATGGCTAATGCCAGGTGGGCGTCAGCCGAGCAGCGTGCGGTAGGAAAAGCCGGGCTTGGGCACCTGCGCGACCCGGGGATCCGCCCAGCAGGCGTTGAAGAAGCGGACGAAGCGGTCGCAGTGCTTGCCCGTGCCGATCGGAAACTGGCGCAGCCGCCACCGGTTTTCAGCACCGCCGTTGTATCGCACCGATCCGGCATTGTACGCCGCCGCCACCAGGGGTGGATCGAAGCCGGTTTCGCGCGCCTGGCTCCACATATAGGCCATGCCCGCACTTATCGAGGTGGCCGGGTTTTCCAGGTCGGCAAGCGTCAGGCCGGGTTGGCGTAGGGCGCTGCGGGCGGTCGACAGCAATGTCTGGGTGAGTCCGACCGACACCCGCGTGGGCGTGCGTTCCGGATTCCGGTGGTCGCAGCCCGGTTCCAGGCGGCGCGCGGCAGGGCGGCCGGAGCTTTCGGCGAGGATCGTCGCCACCACGAGTTCGATCGGTACCTTGTACACGGCGCTGGCGCTGGCGATCTGCTGTGCGAAATTGTCGAGGATGCGCGCCGCCTCGGCACGGCCGAGCATGGGCACGCCAAGCCCTTCGATCTCAAGCCCCTTGTCGGTGATCCGCCAACTATAGCCGCCGGCGAACCGCGCGTGAAAGGCACCGAGCCGGGCTCGCTGTGTATCCGACAGTATCTGGTCGGCCTCGGTCTCCAACGCATCGCCGGCCGAGGTACCGTGCAGTGCCCGCCAGGTCTGCCCGCCGATCACGCCGTCGGAGGTCAATCCCTTGCTCTTCTGGAATTGCAGGACGGCGCCGTGGGTGGCGAGGCCGAATATGCCGTCGACCTTGATGCCACTGCTGGTCGGCTTCAGCAGTGCCTGCGCGCGCGCGATCTCGTCGCCTCGCATCATCGGCGCGGCGAGCCGATAGTTGCGCGTCAGCGGAGGCAGTTCGGGCGGCATCAGGAGCAGCTCCGTGTCGTTCTGGCCTGGGTGATCTGTGCGCGGCGTTGAGCAAGGCGGTCGCTGAATGTGGCATCCGCACCGGGTGTGGTGGGCAGCGCCGCAAGCGCAGCCGCCAGCTGCGGGCACTGGGCGCTGGAGATGGCGGCTACGCGCAGTGCCTGGTTCAGCAGCACGCCCGCGCGGTAATAGCCGGCATGTTGGGCGGCATCGCCGGGTAGGGTCTGCAGCGTATCGGCGTTGGCGTTCAGCGCCGCGTTGATCCCGTCGATCTCGACATTGGGCGAGAAGGCGCGGCGCAGCTCGAGCGCCTCGCCAAGCCCGGTGGCGGCGACCCGACGCACATCGGCCGAGCCACCCGCCAGTCCCTTGCGGAACGCGGCCTCGGCGCTGCCGGTCACCTTGCGCATCTGTGCGGCCGGCGCGGTAGCGCTCATCGCATCGGCACGGGCCAGGCACGCCGCGCCGATATGGTCGTAGATGCGGGGGCAGGCATCGGCGACGCTGCTCGTGCAGGTCAGCGGCCGGTCGCAGAATTGCGCATAGCCGGGCGTGCCCTTGGCTTTCTCCATCTGGTGGAGCAGCGCGAGATCGGTATCGCGCTGGGTCAGGATCTGCTGGTCGCTCTTGCAGGCGCCCAGCGCGAGGAGCAGGCCCATCGCGAAGATGCCTCGCAGCGCCAGGTGCGCAGGTCGCACGCGGCTCATGCGAGTTCCTCCGTCAGCTGCCCTTCGGCCTGCTGATCCGCTGCATCCTCCGCCATCTTGTTTTCCGCCACCGCGCGTATTCCCTCCGGCAAAAGTCCTTGCGCCGCCTCGAAGCCTTTCTTGAGAAGCGCGGCGAGCCCGCCGCTGCCTGTCACACCGCGCAGCGTCTCGATCAGCGAGACGGTCTGGTCGACCGCGTCGGCCGCGCCGGGGATCTGGCGCAGGAGTTTGATCGCGCTGACGAATTCGCTTGTCGGCAGGTCGCTGTCCGGTGCCCCCGCATCGGGGCTCATGACCGCGAGCCTGGGCGGCAGCGCGGCGATGGCGTTCAGCGCGATGATGCCGGTGCGATATTCTTCGATCGCCTCGGTAAGGGCGGGCACGTCCTTGAACGCCTGGATCGCCTGGGTAAGGTCTTCTGGTGGCGCTTCCAACCAGGCGGCGGCAATGGCGCTCGCGGGCTGTGGCGCATCATTCGAACTGCTGCCGAGCAGGCGGAACAGTGCAGTTGCGGCAGGCATGTCCCGTACGCCGTCGATCGTGACCGCGTTGTTCATCAGTGGTGCGAAATCGAGCACCTGCAGGATGGCGGTGTCGCTCAGCCGGTCCGCGCGCAGCAGTTCCAGGTCGAACGGTCGCTCGGTGAGCGCGGCCTTTAGCCGGTCGAAGCGGAGCTGGTCGCCTACCAGCGACGCGCCCGATGCGAGCAGCCCGCCCACGATGCCGAGGGGGCCGGACAGCCCGACGAGTGGGGCGATCTTCATGATCGCGGCGGCGATTGCGGTTTGGCCGATGCCGCTTCCGGCTGCCCCGGCGGGCGCGCCGTTGCTGTCCAGTGCCGCGGCGGCCTGGGACAGCAGATCGAAGATGGTCGAGACCACGGGTGCGTCCGGCAACACCTTATGGACCAGATCCGCCATATCGTCGGCGGTCTTCGCCAGCGTGCCTGCGTCGGTTTCGCCGGCGAGTAACGGGGCGATCACCGCAAGGCCCTGCTTCACCGTATCCAGCAGGTCGACCGCGCGCGAAACCATCTGGGGGCCGCTGGCGACCGATCCGACCGCCTCGAGTACCGACTTGAGATTGGTGAGATCGGCCTGGACATCGAGCAGGCGCTGTCGCGATTGCGCGGCCGCAGTCTGGGCGGCGGCATCGGTCGCGCTGGGGACGGGCCCGCTGCTCTGGTTCAACGCGCTCGCGACGCTGTTCTTCGCTTCCTCTGCCGTGCGGCTCGCGTGATCGGCTGCCTGGCTGGTTTGCGTGAGTTGGTCCTGCGCCTTGCCGAGTTGATCGCGCATCTGCTCTGTCGCGGTCGCTGCCCGCTCCGCCGTGGCCTGTGCTGCTGCCGCCTTCTCGGTGGTGTCGCGCACCGCCTGCTCGGTTCGGGTCGAAAAGTAGAAGGCAATCACCGCACCGATGAAGCCGGTAATCGCCTCGGCGCTGCGAAGACCCAGCGGCTCCTGCAGCACCACGACCGCGAACCCGAACACGATGACGAACAGGGAAAGCAGCGCCCGCACCGAGCCTTCGGGAATACCGAGTGGCAGGTTCAGCAGCGCGGGGACCGTCGTTTCGGTAGTCGGGATCTTTGCAACCTGATCGCGCAGACGGCTGGCGAGGAGATAGGCGCCGATGAGAAACACCAGCACCGCAACGGCAAGGCCGAGCACGGCATAAGGCCGGTTGCGCCGGGCCGCCTCGCGATCAAGGCGATCCTGCTCTTCCTCGAATTGTGCCTGCGTCAGTACCGGTCGCTGGGCAGTCGTTGGCGCTGTGGAAGGCGTACGTACAGGTGCAGCGGATATTCTCGACGCCGAAACGTTAGTGCTAACGTTTCCATTTTCGGCTTGAGCGAGGGATTTTTCCGTCACTGCAAAAAGGACGCCAAAGGTGGCGAGCAATAGACATGCCAATAAAGCCAGCTTTGCGCCGCCAATACCTCGCCACATGTAGATCGCCCCCGACGTCACATCGTGCCGACTCGCGCCGCAAACGCGCTGCCGACTCCATAATACATGGAGTTGCTCCCCGGAACAACAAGAGAGAGGCTTGGCTTCGATGGGAAACTTGCGCGTTATAAGGGTCTAAGTCGCTGCCAACACCGGTGATTTTTGTCCTACACTAAGGAGGTTTTGTCCTACACTAAGGAGGGCGCGGCGGGCGCGCGAGAAACCTTGCCGCGACGGCCGCGCATGCGCAGCAAGGAATGGGGGGAGAAATTGCTCCGAATCGGACCAAGTTCGCGAGGGCGGACGCCCGGTTCCGGCCTGCGCCCCTTCAGACCGCCACTTCGCCATGGATCGGCGGGTGCGGCGTGTAGCCGCTGACCTCGAAATCGTCGATGCGATAGTCGTCGATCGTATCGGGCTTGCGCAGCAGGTGCAGCGTGGGGAGCGGCAGCGGCTCGCGGGCGATCTGCGCGCGCACCTGCTCCTGGTGGTTCAGATAGACATGGACGTCGCCGCCTACCCATACCAGCGTGCCGGGCGTCAAGTTCGCCTGTTGCGCGACCATATGGACCAGTGCTGCGGCTCCGGTGAAGTTGAACGGCGCACCCAGGAAAAGGTCAGCGGAGCGCTGGAACAGGAGGCAGTTCAGCTCGCCGCGGGAGTTGACGTGGAACTGGTAGACCATGTGGCAGGGCGGCAGCGCCATCTGCTCTACCTCGCCGACATTCCAGGCGTGGAACAACATCCGGCGGCTGGACGGGTTGGTCTTCAGCGTTTCGACCAAGGTCGCGATCTGATCGTGCTCGGCGCCCGAAGCATCCTTCCAGCGACGCCATTGCTTCCCATAAACGGGCCCGAGCTCGCCCCATTGCGCTGCAAATGCATCGTCGGCGAGGATGCGATCCTCGAAGGCTTGCTGGCTGATGTCTTCGCCGGTCTCGCGACGATAGCGGGCGAGCGGCCAGTCGCTCCAGATCCTGACATTCTCGCGCAGCAGCGGTCGGATGTTGGTGCCCCCGGTCAGGAACCACAGCATCTCCTTGACCGAGGTCTTCCAATAGACGCGCTTGGTGGTGAGGATCGGCACTTGCCCGCCGCTCAGGTCGAAGCGGAGCAGCTCGCCGAACAGCGATTTGGTGCCGACGCCGGTGCGGTCCAGGCGTTCGTCGCCCTTGGCGAGGACGCGGTCCAACAAGTCGAGATATTGCCGCTCGGGGTGGGGCATGTCGGTCCTTCCAAATTCATCCGGCGCGCTGCTCAGCCGATCGGCTATGCCGAATAGAGGTGCACAGCCGCCACGCAAAGCGCCGATCGCATGAATGGGCCGAGGGCGGGGCGCAGCCAAGCGGAGCTCATCGCAACCCGTTGCTCGGAAACGGAGGCGTTTTCGCACGCCAGAAAAGCCTTTTTGCTGACAGATCGAGGCATGGCCGTTTCCGCACCGCACCGTATTGCCGATGTCGCCGCCGCGCACGCGCTGTTCCACCCACTCGCGGCGGCGGCGGTGGAGATCGCTGCCTTTGCCTATCTCGATGCCAACGCGGGTCTGCTCGGCCTGCGACACAGCTGCGGGGCGCATGGGAATGCAGTGGATGTGGAGGTGCGGCGCGTGGTCGGCGATGCGCTGGCCTTCGATGCCGTCGCCGTGGTGATGGCGCACAACCACCCCAGCGGCGACCCGCGGCCGAGCGCCGCCGACCGCGAGACGACGCGCCGGCTGCGACGGGCGCTCGAGCATGTCGACGTGCGCCTCGTCGACCACATCATTCTGGCGCGTGGCGGGCTGACGAGCTTCCGCGCCATCGGCTGGCTCTAAACCATCTGTCGGCTGGCCTGAGGTTGCCTAGCGGGAGAGCGCGGTCAGCACACTGCGATAATAGGTGATCGACGGTGCGATCTCGCCCAGCGGTGACTTTTCGTTGAGGCCATGTGCAAAGCTTTCGCCGGGTGTGGTGAATATCGGGCTGATACCGTAGCTGGGTACGCCCCTGGCGCGGAACCACATGGAATCGCTGGCGCCCGCGCTCATGCCCGGCACCACCGGTACGTCGGGGAAGCGGGCATGGATCGCCGTGGTAACCGCGTTCACCACGTCCGGACGCAGCGGCGAGGCCGGGCTGGCAACGGTTCCGCTGTCCAGTGTGCGAATGGTGAGCCCTGGCTCGGCTGCTGCCTCAGCGAGCGTCTCGCGCACGGCTTCCACCGACGTGCCTGGGAAGATGCGGCAGTTGACGTTGGCGGTGGCGCGCTGGGGCAGCGCGTTCGTGGCGTGGCCCGCCATGACCATGGTGGCAACGCAAGTGGTGCCGGTCTGCCCGATCAGGCTCGGATCGGCCCGGAGCGCGGCGAGTGCCTCGGCATCCCGTGGGTTGGCAAGGAAGCGGCGAATCATCGCGGCACGCGTAGGATCCGCCTTGGCGGCCTCGGCTTCCCAACTCGCGCGGGTGATGTCGTTGATCTGGCCGGGGAAGCCATATGCCTCGATGCGGGTGAGCGCATGGGCAAGGCTGTAGATGGCGTTGTCGCGGCGCGGCGCGCTCGAATGGCCGCCAGCGTTGGTGACGACCAGCTCGAAATCGGCATAGGTCTTCTCGGCCCCGTCGATGCCGTAGAAGGTGGGCTTGCCGGCGGGGTCGAGTGCGCCGCCGCCGCCGTCAATGTTCAGCAGCAGTTCGGCGCCGGCAAAGCGGTCGGCCATCAGCGCCGCTGTTTTCATGCTAGTTTCTTCGTCGCCGGAAAGCAGCAGCACGATGTCGCGCGCAGGGCGGAAGCCGGTGCGCTTGAGGTCGATCAGCGACGCAACCATTGTCGACAGGTCGTACTTCATATCGGCGGCACCGCGGCCATATATATAGCCGTTTTCGATCACCGGGGTAAACGGATCGCGGGTCCAGTCGGCGGGTTTGGCTTCCACCACGTCCATATGGCCGGAGATCAGCAGCGGCTTGGCGCCGCCCTTGGCCTTGCCGGTGCCGCGATAGCGGGCGACTAGATAGGCGGTGTCGCCTACCGGCACGATCTCCACATCGGAGTCGGCGAAGCCGCCAGCGACCAGGACCTGCTTGAGATGCGCAGCATAGGCGGGAGTCTGGTTTCCCGCGCCCGAAACGGTGCGGAAGGCAATACCGCGCTTGAGAAGGTCGAGTGCCTGTGCCTCCGCCTGAGGGTGGCCTTGCGCCTGCGCAGGTGCCGTTGGCGATGTGTAGGCAACTGCCGCAATGGTGACGAGAACGCGTAGCCGCATGATACTCCCCCAGGAAACGGATGCGGTGATCCTAGGGCCAGGCAGAGCATCGTCAATCGCGACCCGCGAAGCCGGCCTGCGCGACGGGGTGAGATTGCCCGATCTTTGCGATCTGCAATGCCTAGCCCGTCGGCATGCGCGGATATGCCAAGTTGTCCCACCAGCTGACCTGATAGTCTGACAGATACGGACGAAAACCGCTGGACTTGATGTAGCAAATTCACTTTATCGCACTTGGCAGTTATGCCGTCAGGGGGGATAAAATGGTAGGTTCTGCGTCGTGGCGTCGGCGTCGTGTGTCGTTCGCGTTTGGTACAAGCGCGCTTGTATGGGGCGTGCTGGTGCCGGTCCTCGCGGAGGCGCAATGCGCACCCGAACCTACCGTCGTCGGCGGTACGACGATCTGCAGCGGCACCGACGCCAACGGCGTCCGGATTACGACATCTAACACCGTACTGAACGTTGCCGGCGACGGGATCGTCATCAACACCGGCGCCCCTGCCGTTACTGTCGAAATACCGAATGCCACTTATTCCAGTTTCACCAGCATTGCCGTCAGCGGACGTATCTCCAGTGATACGCAGAGCGGTATCTTGCTGCTGAGCGGTGGGGGCTCCACCTACAGCGGCACCACTACACAGCTGTCGCTTAAGGTCGATGAGGGCGCTTCCGTCTCCGGCGCAACCGCGCTCGCCATGGGCCAGACCCCCGGCAACACTTCTGCCTTGCTGGTCGCCGATATCGACAATGCCGGCACGCTGATCGGAACCTCGGGCGTTGCGTTGCGCGGTGATGTCGTCGCGGCATCCTATGGCTACGCAAGCAGTTCTTCGGGCTTCACCTCGATCATGAATCGCGCGACCGGCGTGATTTCGGGCAGCGTCGTCGGTCCCGTCGGTAGGGTAACCAATGCCGGACTGATCGATGGCGGGGCGAGCAGCGCGTTCACGTCCGGCGCCGCGGGCACCAGCTATCCTTATCTGATCTGGCCCGGCACCTGGACCAATACCGGAACCATCCAGTCGAATAGCGCGGTTGCGACGATCGTCTCCTCGACGATCAACAGCCTGAAGAACAGCGGCACCATCGCCAACAGCGGATCGGGGGCGGCGATCAGTTCTTCCTATCTCGATATCCAGAATGACGCCGGTGGCCAGATTAGCAGCAGCGGCGGCACCGCGATCATCAGCAGTAACTATCTTCGACTCATCAACGCCGGGACGGTCACCGGCAATGTCGTGACCGGAAACAGTGGCAGCACCATCGATTCGACGGCCGGGACGATCGACGGGTCCGTGCTGTTCGGGTCCGGCGACGACATCTTAGTCGTGCGCTATGACGCCGCCAGCGCGTCGATCGTGACCGGCATCACCGGAAGCATCAACGCGGGGGGCGGCACCAACACCGAACAGGTCAAGTTCGCTGGAGACGTGACGCTCAACACGGGCGTTGCGCCGCTGAGCGGGTTCCAGCGGCTGATGCTGGACCCGGCCTCCGGCACGACGGTGACGCTTGGATCCGGCTTTGTGAGCAACACGGCGCTGATCTTGAGCGGAAATGGTGCGGTCGTGAACCAGGGACAGATCACGACCAACGGCCCTGCGGTCACCGATATCAGCTATTCTTTCGGCAATCGCGTCACGTTCTGCAACGACGGCGCGATCGCTGCCGCGATGTCCAGCTTCGGGTACGGCATTACGCTGTCGAACGACCGCTTCGTCAACAACGAGACGGTAACGGTGACCGGCGGCAACGGCGTTTCGATGTCGTATAATGATCTGGTCAATACCGGCACGATCAGCGCGACGGGCGGCGTCGGTGTGGACGTTTTCGATGCGGTGCTGACCAACAGCGGCACTATCAGCGGCAGCACCATCGGCGCCACGCTCAACGGCAATGTCGGCTACACCGCCTCGAACAGCGGCACGATCCGCGGGGCCACCGCGGGCGTGAGCACCGGCATCTATCTAACAAACACCGGCACCATCAGTTCGTCGGGCGTGGGCGTACAGGTGCAACCCTATGGCTATCTGATCAACGGTGCCGGCGGCGTCGTGAACGGCGGCACCGGTGGCGCCGTGACGGTAAATTCGTTCAACGCGGGCGTGGCCAATGCCGGCACGATCAATGGCGATGTTACCTTCAGTGGTTTTGGTTCGGGTAACAACCTTATCTATTTTGCGCTGGGGGCAACTGTGACGGTCAGGCGAGCGTGATAGGCTGTCGTTTACGGATCATGGCGTTGAGGATGACGAGAAGTTGTCTTGCGATGGCGATGAGGATGGTCTTGGGTGATTTGCCCTTGGCGCGCATCCTGTCGCGCATGGCGGTGAGGGCAGGAATGCGGCGTGAGGCATTGAGCGCGGCGATGTAGAGCGCCTCGCGGACCTTGCGTCGTCCGCCCCAGATGCGGCGGGTACCGCGCCAGGATCCGCTTTCGCGAGCATGGGGTGCGAGGCCGGCGAGGGAAGCGATTCGTCGGCGGCAGAGGGTGCCGAGCTCGGGGAGTTCGCCGAGCAGGGTGGCCAGGACGGTGGGTCCGATGCCGGGGACGGGGGTGAGCAGTGCGGCCTGCTGGGCGAGCGTCTGGTCTTCGGCGATGCAGGCGGCGATCTGGCGGTCGAGAGCGGCAATCTGTTCGTCGAGCAGGGCGATCATGGTT